>QWPT01000005.1:0-31002 GCA_003671075.1 Planctomycetota bacterium | reverse complement strand
TTGCCATGGTGCGAATATGTGCTGATTCGATTGGATGCATGCATTCGGTCGTGTCGAATACGAAATCAGTGTCGAAAAGTTGATTGCATGAGCGAAGGACTTTCCATCTCCCGTGAGGAACTGCTTGAGCTCGCCGTCGCTGATGCGATCGGGGTGCTTGACGAGGTTGATACCGCTCGATTCGAGCGGGCATTCTCGTCCGCTGCACCGAGCCTTCAGGCTGAGGTGCGGGTGGCGCAGGATCGCGTGGCATTGGATCGCATGCTTCTGGTCGACGAGCAGCCGCCGGCGTCTTTGCGGCTGAAGACTCTCGCCCGCGTTGCTGCGGCGATCGAGCTTGAGGCGGCTGGTGCCGCGCCGATTGCGATGATTGGTCCCGCGCGCGGATATACGGCCGACCGTGCGGTCGCGGGTGCGGTAGCCGTCAGCGACAGCTCGCCACGGGAGTTCATCGATCACGAGTCGCGTGAAGCGATCGTTCGGGAGATTCTCGAGCGATCGGCGATGGAGCGACGGCCGCCCCAGCATCTCTGGCGCGCTGCAGCGTTGTTCCTGTTCGCGGCGCTGGTGGTCGCCCTCTACTTCCATTCCGAGCAGCGCGCTATCTCCGAGCGGATGATGAATTTCGTCGACGGTCGGATGTCTGCAGACGCCGTGTGGGCGATCGGGCGCGCGACCGCGGGCTTCGACTTCGCGAACGCGCGTCAACTGAAGGTATACGAGAAAAATGTACCTGACAACGCGGGTGCGACTGGGATCGCGCTCCGTGTTGGATCAGGTGCTGGACCAGGTGGCGGATCAGGTGGCGGATCCCTTCTTGTGGACCCCGCCAACGAATCGAAGCTCGTGCATGCGTACTTCGACGAGTCGAGCAAACAGATTTGCGTCGTCGGATTCGGCGTGTCCGAGTGGGGCAAGCGGGTGAGTGTTACTAAGGACGATGAGCAGAAGGCGCTGACGCTTGTCGCCGGCGTCGTGGAACACCGCGGATTCTGCGTACTATTCGACGCACCTGCCGCAAAGGGCGAACTCACTCTTCGACTTGGTGCCAGTGAGCTGACCATCGTCGTTTAAGCGATCGAGGTCGTTGCCCGCGGCAGTCTTGTCGCGGCATTCTTGTCGCAACAGGCTCGCCCTCCTCAGCCGCTCTTCCTGAGCCATTCCTCTTCAAGCTCCGACTGTTCCTTCTGAAGCTCTCCGCGGGTTGCGAGGAGCTTCTTTGTCTTGGTCGCATCAGAGGCGGTTCTCGGGTTGCTGAGATCGATGTCGATCCTGGCAAACTCGCGGCCGATGTCGGCGATGCGCGACTCGAGTTTTTCGAGCGGAAGGTTGGAGAAACGGTTCTTCGTCTTCGCGGTGTTTGGCGTGACGGCAGTTGCGCGGGGGTTGTTGGGCGTGCGCGAACCGGCGACGGCGCTGTTGGCGGAGTTTGCTGGCGAGGGCTTGGGTGGGAAAGGCTTCACGGGTGAAACCTTGGCTGTTGGTTTCTTGCTTCGTGCCGCCGCGGCCGCGCGCTCAGCTTTTTCCTTGAGTTCCCACTCGCGGTAGGTTCCTTCGAACACGCGGGTATTGCCGTCGCCGTCAAGGATCACGAGCTTTTCGCAGACATCATCGAGCAGCGCGCGATCGTGCGAGATCAGCAGCAGCACTCCGCCGAGCCCGCCTCGACCGCCGACGCGGGTCTTGTCGACGCCACCGAATTTCTGCAACGCTTCCTCGAGCCGTTCGGCGCTAGGAATGTCGAGGTGATTGGTGGGCTCGTCGAGGATGAGCATGTTCTTGGCGCTGGCGATGAGCGACGCCAACACCAGACGCCCGCGTTCACCGCCGGAAAGATCGCCGACCGCTTTGTCCTGCTCTTCACCGGTGAAGAGGAAGGCGCCGGCGAGGTTGCGGGCTTCCTGTTCGCTGGCGCGGGGAGATCCCTCGAGCGAGCGGATAGTGCTCTGTAGGAACTCCCAAGCGACCTGCTTCTTGTCGATGTGGTCATGGGACTGGCGGAACCAACCCATGGAAAGCCGCGGAGAACGCTTGATTTCACCCGATCCTGGATCGGGCTCGAGATCGCCGAGGAGGGTTCGAACCAGCGTAGTCTTGCCCGCGCCATTGGGGCCGATGATGCCGATGCGATCGCCGGGACGCGCGGAGAGCGAGAGGTTTTTGAAGCAGATTCGGTCGCCGAACGACTTGGAAATATTGTCGGCGACGAACGCGAAGTCGCCCATCGGTGGTGGCTCGGGCAGGTCGAGGTTCATCACGCCCAACTCAGCGTGCTTTTCGACAAGCGAGCCTTCCTTGAAGCGCTCAAGCCGAGTCTCTCGTCCGCGTGCCTGCTTGGCGCGCTGGCCGGCCTTGTAGCGATCGATGAACGCCTGCTCCTGGCGAATCTTGTCTTGCTGCTTTCCATGCTGTCGCTCGACGGCGAGCATGCGCTCGACGCGTTGCGCGCGGAAGGCGGCGTAGTTTCCTGGGTACTCGTGGAGAACTCCGCGATCGATTTCGATGATGCGGTTGACCACGCGGTCGAGCAGCCAGCGATCGTGGGAGATGAGGACAACGCTGCCGCTGAATTCGTCGGCGAGGAAGTCCTCGAGCCAGCGGCGGCCGACGATGTCGAGGTGGTTGGTGGGCTCGTCGAGAAGAAGCAGGTCGGGGCTGGAAAGCAGCAGCCGCGCGAGGCCGAGGCGCGCCTTTTGTCCGCCCGAAAGCGCCGTAACCGGGAGGTCGAAGTCGTTGTCGGTGAAGCCGAGGCCGTGCAGCGCGGCGTCGATCTTGTGATCAACCGCATAGCCGCCCGCGGCCTCGATTGCGCCATCGAGCGCCACTTGACGGCCCATGAGCTTTTCGAGTTCATCGGGCTCAGCGGTGCCCATGCGCTCGTAGACGCCTTCGAGTTCCTGCTTGAGTTGGTCGATGGTGGCGAATGCTTCGGCAGCGGCGCCACGCAGAGTTTTGTCTGGTGGAAGCCGAGGATCCTGCTCGAGGTAGCCGATGCGGACGGTGCGCGCGATCTGAACTTCGCCGTCGTCAGGCTTGATCGTGCCGGCGATGAGTTTGAACAGCGTGCTCTTGCCGCAACCATTGCGACCGACCAGGCCAATGCGCTCACCCTCGTGAATTGAACCGCTCACGCCGTCGAGAAGAAGGCGGGTTCCGTGGCCGAAAGTGAGGTTGGCGAGGGTGACGAGGGACATGCAATGGACATGCGAAAGACATGCGAGGCGCACGCCCAGCGCGGCTGCGAAGGGGGCGAAGGGTAGCAGGATCGCAGGTGCGCTCAGTCGCGCGGGACGGTTTTTCCCCGCCATTCCCACAGCCACGCTACGAGGCGGCGATCGCGCGGCGGCAGAATCGTGCGGGCGATGAACGCGGCGATCGAGGGCGCGGCAGCAGAGGTCGCCGCGACGAAAGCGAGGAACCACGCCGTGCTCAGTGCCGTGTAGCCCGCCAGGTAGTGATCGATCGCGACCTGCTGCCACGAGTTCATTGGGAAGCGGAAGCCGAGCGCGGAGTACAGCGACCAGACAACAATGGCGGCGAGCGCGACCGGGAGCGCGGCGTACACCATGCGTCGGAGCAGACCTTGCCGCGTGAGCGCGATGCCCGCGAACAGCGCAAACGGCGTGGCGATCGCCGTGCCGAGTGCGGTGAGCAGGACGAACGGCACGAGTGTTGTCACGCTGAACCGCGCGTTCGCGAGCGCGTCCTGGCCCGCTGGCGAAGCGAGCCACTGATTGTTTGTCGCCGTCCAGTTTCCCGATTGGATTTGCAGGTCGGCCTTGGTTTGCTCGTCGAGCGAACTGCGGAAAGCAATCGAAAGCTCGCCGCCCGCCACGTCGCACGCCTCGGAGCTCGCACCAGCCATGAAACCACCGGTGATGCCGCCGAGTGCGAGCATCGTGATGATCGCGGTGACTGCGAGCGTCGACGCGATCACCGACTTCGCGCGGTTGAGCCACGGCGTTGCGGTTGGATATTCAAACAGCGCGCTTGCGGTGGCGCATTCGCCGCAGCGGACATAGAGCAGCCCGGTGCCTGCGTCGCGCTCGATCGCGCGACCCCGCAATGGATGCAGGCACTGCATGCAGAGGCGGTCGCCTTGCAGAGTTTCGCGCGGAAGCGTCGTATTCGCGACCGGATTCGCGATCGGGTTCGAAGTCGGATTTGAGGTTGTCGATTGCTCAGTGCTCATGCAGTTCAAACTTGCTGGAGGCCAGTGTTGTTGAGAGTCTGCGCGCGGCGGAAGCTGCGCGCGGCGAAGCGGGTGAGGCGCGATTGCAGCGGCGCGAGCGCGTAGGCGAGCAGCGCACTGGCCAGCGGGATGGCCGCGCAGGCAAGGAAGATGCGGGCGAGGAAGATGCGGTCGCCGCCGAGTCGAAGTGCGTCGAAGACCTCGCCGACGGTCGAGCGTCCGCCGACCATGAGCGGGAACAGTGAAACGGAGAGCGTCATGGGCGCCGCGCCAAGCAGCCATGCGCAGGCGATGCGAACGGCCATCGAGCGATGCGGCGCGAACGCGATCGCGGACACTGCGGCACAGACCGCGGCGCTCACTGCGAACATGGCGTAGATCGAGAGGAGTTCGCGCCGCCGTGGGGCGGAGAGGGTCTCAAGTATGGCGAGGTCTCGCCGCCGATCCAGCAACAGCGCCATGACCGCGAACGAGATCAGCCCCGCCGCCATTGCGCCCGACATCGCGATCCCGAGTCGCACATTGAGCGTGCGCGTGCGCGCCCAAATGCGCAATGGCGCGCGCGAACCTCGGGGATTCCACCGCACCGCGAAGCCGCAGCGCGGGCAAACCGCGACCCACATCGCCAACGCGCGCGCGTAGGTGCGGGACGCTGCGCCGAGCGGTTTTCCGCATGAAGAACAGCAGTGGGACAGCATGGTCGTCAAGCATAACCGCGCGTACACTATCCGCCCCTTGCGCGACTCCAGCATCTATCGACGAAAACTCGCCTATCCGCTCATCACGCTTTGCGCTGCGGGAGTGATCTATTTCTACTCCGAGGGGAAGATCGCGACGACGGTGCCAGCGACGCCCACGGACTACCAGTCGTTTGCGCGCGAAGTGATGGTTGAGGTCCGCGCGGGACGGCAGATTCCCAAGGCGATCGATCCGGTGATCGAGCAGGTGTTCGCATCGTTGGCGCCGGCGAGCGTGCGTGGAGCCGACGGCGGCGCGCTCACTTTCGAAGTCGTTGGTGCGGCGGATCCGGCGGCGGGCATGCCGCACATTCAGTCGGTGGTGGTGCGTGCTCCTGACGGCGAGGGGGTCGGACTTTCGATATCGATCCTGGGCGGTCGTCCGGAAGTCGTCGGGGTGTCGAAGGTCGCGCGCGCGGTGGTTGCGCAGGAGGTTGGCAAGCAATGAAAGACAAGAGTTCCACCCAGTCCACCAAGCCCAGCAATTCCACGAAGCCCACCAATTCCACCAAGCCCATGGCAGCATGGATCAACGGGCATTTCGTCGAGATCGCCGAAGCCAAGGTCGGTTTCTTCGACGCTGGTTTTCAGCATGGCATCGGCCTCTTCGAGACGATGCTGGCGCGCAACGGCGCGGTCTTGCGGATCGAAGAGCATCTCGAGCGCCTGGCCAAGAGTGCGCGTGAATTGCGGTTGTTCGATCCGTTGCGCATTGAGCCGCTGGCCGAAGCGGTGCAGATGTGCCTCGAGCACAATGAGCTCACCGACGCGCGCGTGCGCATCACGCTGACTGCGGGCGACATGGGTAAGCCGTTCGTGGGCGCCAATGCCGCAAGCGAGCGGCCGCCGCAGCCGCAGCCCACGGTGGCGGTGCATGTGCAGCCGCCGACGCGTTATCCCGATGCACTGTTTGACAACGGCGTCGGCGTGACCATCGCGCAGGATCGAGTGAATCCGCACGATCAGTTCGCCGGACACAAGACGCTCATGTACTGGCCGCGTATCGCGGCTTTGCAGCGCGCGGGCGAGTCGGGTTGCGCGGAGGCGCTGTGGTTCAGCATTGAAAATCACCTCGCCAGCGGCAGCGTGTCGAGCGTGTTTGTGGTGAAGAATGGGCGGATTCGCGTGCCGTTTGCGCGCGGCGAGGAGCCTGAGCCAAGCGCGGACAACGGCGATTCGCTCGAGCGACTACAGGCGCCCGTTCTGCCTGGTTGCACGCGCGCAGCGGTGATTCTGTGGGCTGAAGGCTCGGGGATTTCCGTCGATCGCGCGCAGATCGGCATCGACGAAGTGGTCGCTGCCGACGAGATCTTCCTGACCAATTCAAGTTGGGGCGTGATGCCAGTGGTGCGCATCGCCACCCGTCAGATTGGCGCCGGCGTTCCTGGGCCGATTGCGCGGGCGATGCGGGAGAAGTGGCTGAAATGAGCGAGCAAGGCGCGCCGTTTCCAGGAGGATTCCGCGTGTTCAGCGTGGGTCGCGATGCGGCGCAGCGGTTTCGCGTGCGCGCTCCGTGGCGGGTGCGCGAGGGCGCGGGTTCGTTTGAGCGTGCGCTGGTGGGAACGCTCACATTTCTGCTGGCGCTACCAGTGGCACTGTTGCTGCTTGGCTTGGGCGTGCTGCTGTTGGTGCTATTCCTCGGTTGCGCGGCGGTGTTCGTTGCCTTCGCGTTGGCCATGTGGTTGGTGCGAAGGATCTTCGGCGTCGGTAGTTCCCGCAACAGTGTTTTTCGCGGTCGAGCCTCAGTTCCCGACGAGCGCGAGAATGTCCGCGTGCTGCCTCGTCAAGACCCACACCCATGAATTCTGCGTGGTTTTGGAGCGCGAACGCCGCGCGCGCTTTCCGTACGATGCGGCGTCTGCCAGCCCTTCCCGAGTCGATGCGAGGTTGATGAAAGATGCCTGAAGCCACCGCGCCTGCCGCGAGCGACACGCCTGTGTTCGCACATCTCCATTTGCACTCGGAGTACTCGCTGCTTGACGGCGCCAATCGCATTGAGCGCTTGCTCAAGCGGGTGAAGGAGCTCGGCATGAACGCCGTCGCCGTCACCGACCACGGCAACATGTTCGGCACGATGGAGTTCTACCTGAAGGCGAGGGACATTGGCGTGAAGCCGATCCTCGGCATCGAGGGCTATGTTGCCGTAGACCGTGAAGGCAAGATCGGCGATCGTCGTGACAAGACCCACACTGGCGAGAAGGACGGCGGTTGGCATCTGGTGTTGCTCGCTGAGAACATCCAGGGTTACCGCAATCTGCTCAAGCTTTCGTCGGACGCGTTTCTCAACGGCTTTTACTACAAGCCGCGCATGGACAAGTCGACGCTCGCGCAGTGGGCGGACGGCATCATTGCGATCAATGGTCACCTCGGTTCGTCGCTAGCGTCGCACCTCGAGGACTTCGTCAAGTCGGGTAAGGATCCGGTGGTGTGGGCGCGCGCCGTCGCGGAAGCCAAGTGGCACGCGGCGAACTTCAAGCCCAACGAAAAGGGCGAACCACGATTTTTCATCGAGTTGCAAAGGCATGTCCCCGAGCAGGAGGAGATCAATCCTTATCTGCGTAAGTTGGCGGACGAGTTGGGTATTCCGCTGGTCGCCGACAACGATGCGCACTTTCTCCGCGCCGAAGATCACGACATCCACGACACGCTGTGCTGCATTTCCATGCAGAAGTCGAAAGACGATCCGACGCGACTGAAGTATCCAGAGTCGTTGTATGTGAAGAGCCCCGAGGAAATGTTTGCGATGTTTCCCGAGGCGCCCGAGGCGGTGCGCAACGCTGGCCGGATTGCCGAGCGATGCAATGTGACGCTTCCGACCAAGGAAAATCACGCGCCGGTGGTGAAGGTCAAGCATCCTGGTTTTAGTCCGAAGTACACGCCGGGAATCGATGGCGATTTGACCGAGTGGTTCAAGGCCTATTGCCGTCTGTTCGAGACGCTGCCCTTCGATGCGACCAAGGACATCGAAACTGCCGCTGATCTCAAGGCCAACTGCGATGTCGCGCTCAAGGATCTCTGCGAGGCCGGGCTCATCTGGCGCTATGGCCACGACGGCGTGACGCCGCAGATTCGCGCGCGTCTCGATCGCGAGCTCAGGATTCTGGCCGACAAGTCGATCAGCGCGTACTTCCTTATCGTTTGGGACTTCGTGAATTGGGCGCGTCAACGCGGGATTCCTGCTTGCGCGCGTGGCTCGGGCGTTGGGACGATGGCGGGCTTTGTGCTCGGACTTTCCAACGCGTGTCCGGAGAAGTACGGCCTGCTCTTCGAGCGATTCACCGATCCTGATCGTGCGGAGTATCCCGACATCGACATCGATATCTGTCAGGATGGGCGCGCCGCGGTCATCGACTATGTTCGAAAGAAGTACGGCCATGTGGCGCAGATCATCACCTTCGGTCGCTTGAAGGCGAAGGCGGCGGTGAAGGATGTTGCGCGAGTGATGGGACTCACGGCGGCGGAGGGGCAGCAGCTCACGAACCTCGTTCCTGCTGAACTCAAGATCACGCTCGATGAAGCGGTGGCGAAGGAACCAGCGCTGGCGAAGTTGATTCTGTCGGACGCGCGTATCAAGCGTGTGTTTGATCACGCCAAGGGACTCGAGGATCACGCGCGCAATCAGGGCGTTCACGCGGCGGGTGTGATTGTTGCCACTCGTCCGCTTGACGAGATCGTGCCGCTTTGCCGCGCCGTTGGTGGATCTGAGGATGCGGTGACCCAATGGGATGGGCCGACTTGCGAGTTGGCTGGGTTGCTGAAGATGGACTTTCTCGGGCTGCGCACGCTCTCGACGATTGAGCTTGCCAAGAAGATGATTCGCGACACGCTGCCCGCTGAAGAAATTCGCCGCGCGGTTGGGATGGCGCCGACGGTGAAACATGGCGAAATCGCCGTTGATCCGCTCGATCTCGATCGCATTGCGCTGGACGATCAGCAGGTGCTGGCGCTGTTTCGTCGCGCCGATACCAATGGCGTGTTCCAGTTTGAATCCGGCGGCATGAAGAAGCTGCTGATGGGAATGCAGCCTGATCGACTCGAGGATCTCATCGCGGCCAACGCGCTGTTTCGTCCGGGGCCGATGGAACTTATTCCTGACTACAACGCGCGCAAGCACGGTCGTCAAGAGGTTCCCAAGGTGCATGAAGTGGTCGAGTGCTGGACCGCCGACACCTATGGAATCATGGTCTATCAGGAGCAGGTGATGCAGGTGGTGCATCACCTCGGCGGCATTCCGCTGCGGCAGGCATACTCGCTCATCAAGGCGATCTCCAAGAAGAAGCACGACGAAATCAACAAGACGCGCGAGGCGTTCGTGAAGGGCGCGGCGGAGAAGGGGCTTGCGTCGGCGAGAGCGGAAGAGTTGTACGAGCTCATCCTGAAGTTCGCTGGTTACGGCTTCAATAAGAGCCATTCCACGGGCTACGCAATCATTGCCTACCAGACGGCGTATCTCAAGACTTACTTTCCCGCGCACTACATGTCGGCGGTGCTCAGCTTCGAAAGCCAGGCGCGCAAGATTGAAGAGTGGTCGATTTATCTCGACGATTGCCGCAGGTTGGTGTATCCGGAGCAGGGTGGCACGAGCGCAAGTTCTAGCCCAAGTTTGAGCGCAAGTTCTAGCCCAAGTTTAAGCACTGGGAAGCAGCGCCGCGTGGGCGTCGAGGTTCGTCCTCCCGATGTGAATTTGTCCGAGGAGGATTTCGCCGTCGTGTTTGCTGGTGGCGAGAAGCCGACGGCCAGCGGCGGTCACATTCGCTTTGGTCTGAAGGCGATCAAGGGAATCAGCGGTGGCGCGATGCGCGCATTGATCGAGGAACGCCGCAAGGGCGGGCCGTTCAAGAGCGTGTTTGATTTCTGCGAGCGCGTTGATTCAAAGTGCGCCAATCGCGCGGGAATCGAGGGTTTGGTGAAGGCGGGCTGCTTCGATTCGCTGCACGGATCGGAGGCGCGCGCGTCGGTGACCGCAAGTATCGAGAGCGCGATTTCCGCAGGTCAGTCGCTGGCGCGCGATCGTGCGGGCGGACAGGAAAACTTTTTCGGCATGTTCGAGGCGGCGGCGCCCAAAGAAGCGGCCACTCCCACGGTGTTGCTGCGGAGCGTTGCGCCCTGGGATCGCATGGAGGCGTTGCGCTTTGAGAAGGAGGCGCTCGGCTTCCATGTTTCCGGACACCCGCTCGATGGTTGGCGGGAGCAGATTCGAACGCTTTGCACCGCCGATGTGAAGAAGTTGATGGACGCGCCGCAAGACACGCCGTGCGTGGTGGCGGGATTGGTTGCGCGCAGCCGCATCGTGGTTACGCAAAAGGGCAAGAATCCTGGGTCAAAGATGATGATTCTGGGATTGGCCGACAAGAACGCGACGATGGACGCGGTGCTCTTTACCGACGCATTCGCCAAGTTCGGTGAATTGATTGTGAACGATCGGCCGGTGGTGATCATCGGCGCGGTTGATCGCGAGCGCGGTGAACCCAACATCATCGTCGAGCGGGTGATTGCGCTTGAGGACGCGGAGAAGCACCTCGGAACCATGCTGGAGATTGCCGTCGAATGCGGTGGCGAGTTGGCAACGGCGGCGAGCGGAACCATTGAGATGGTGGCGGGGTTGCTCAAGCAGGCGGCCAACTCGTCCGCGCTTGCGCAGGGTCGCGCCGTGGATGTCGTGATGCATCTCGACAACGATGCGCGCCGCGTGACGCTGCAATCGCATCGTCTGCGCGTGGTTCCCGATCGCATGTTGCTTGAGTCACTGCGCAGTTTGGTGGGCGCTGGCGCCGTGCATGTGCGCGGAGGCTGGACGCCCGAACGACGCAAGCCCAAGCAGTGGGGTGCGAAGAAGCGCAGCGAGGAGTCGGTGGAAGCGTGAGTGCATTGATGTGGATGCACGCGCGTTTTGGCGCGCCCACGCCCATTGCCTGAAGCGTCGAGCTCTCGCGCGGTGCCCATCTCGAAGAGTCCACAGCGGTTATTGCGAGCGTTGCCTCGTTGCTGCGATGTTGGCGTAGACCAGTTGGGGCTTTCGCCCAAGCACTACAGATCCGTTGCGGGCGGCTGGTTGCTCATTGGCAAGAACGGTCAGCGAAACATCGAAAGAGCGCCCGTCGCGCAGCGTTGTAGTTGCGGCGCGAGGGGAGGCGATGCGTGACTCTTAGGGACGAGAGTCGCGGTTCGATGGGCTGCGAGGGCGGCCGAAATTTCGCGAAGGGCTCGACATGTATCGGATTACTGGAAATGAACTCGCGGCTTACTGCCGTGTGGTGTTGCTCGCATTGAGCGCAATGATTTCGATGAACGCCTACGCGGGTGATTGCGCGAGTGATGTGGACGGCGACGGTGTCGTCGGTGGTTCCGACATCACGGCGGTGCTCTCGGATTGGGGCGGCGCATCGTCCAATGGCATAGCGAGCGATATTGATGGAAGCGGTCGGGTGGATGGTGGCGACCTTGCGCTGTTACTCGCGAGTTGGAATTCCTGTGTGCAGGTTCCATCGTGGGCCACGCTGCTGGAGGCGCGCCCGAATTCGAAGGTGGTGACCGATCCCACGCTGCGCGCTGCGATCGATGCGTCGGGACTTGCCTGGCGCGTGCGCGATCGCGCATCAGGAATCGAGATGCTGCTTGTGCCTGCGGGAACATTCATGATGGGCGCGAACCCGATCGATTCGTGGGGATTTCCCGACGAATCTCCAGTTCATCTGGTGAAGTTCGCCAACCACTTTTACCTCGGCCGCTGCGAAGTGACCCAAGGGCAGTTCGAGGCGACGATGGGCTTCAACCCGAGTTGGAATGTTGATGAGGATCAGTCGATCAACGCGCTGCGGCCAGTTGAATCGACATCGTATGACCTGATCGGAAGTTTCCTGGAGATCACTGGCTTCAGTCTTCCAACCGAAGCGCAGTGGGAGTATGCGTGCCGCGCGGGTACCACCACGCCAACGTACGCGCAGGTTGGGCAGGATCTCGGCGAGCTCGCGTGGTACAGCCCGAACTCGGATTGGGTGACGCACCCGGTTGGCCAGAAGGCCGCCAATCCGCTGGGATTTCACGACATGCTCGGCAATGTGTGGGAGTGGTGCGCCGATTGGTACGGCGGCTACTCCGACTTGGTGAGCATCGATCCACAGGGGCCAGCGTTTGGGCAACTTCGAATCATTCGCGGCGGTTCGTGGTACGCGCCAACTTCGAATGTGCGCTCGCCGTTTCGTGGCGCGTTTGCATCGAGCGGCGTGCTGTCGGACACGGGGTTTCGTGTGGCGCGCCAGCCGTAACGCTTACATTCCCGCGAGTCGCTCGGCCACATCTTTTTCGGCGAGGGCGTCGAGCAGCGTGTCCATTTCGCCGGCAAGAAGTTTTTGCAGCGCGAACGACTGCTCGACGCGGTGATCGACGCAGATGGCTTCCTTGAAGCGATAGGTTCGGATCTTCTCGGCACGGTCGCCGGAGCCGATCATGGTGCGGCGCTCGGCGCTGCGGCGCGCATCGATCTCGCGCTTGCGGATTTCGTAGACGCGCGCGCGCAGCAGTCGCCACGCCTTCTCGCGATTCTGCCCCTGGCTGCGGGTTTCCTGCATGCGAACCTCGATACCGGTCGGCAAGTGAATCAGGTGAACGGCGGTGGCGACCTTGTTCACATTCTGCCCGCCCGGTCCCTGCGCGGTGGTGACCATCTCCTTCACCTCTTCGGGATCGACCACCGCGTCGACCTCCTCGGGCTCAGGCATGATGGCAACGGTCGCGGTTGAGGTGTGGATGCGGCCCTGCGCTTCGGTCGCAGGCACGCGCTTGACTTGATGGGTTCCGCCTTCGAATTGCAGCGCAGCGAAGGCGCCGAGTCCTTCGACGGTGGCGATGGCGTGGGTGAGTCCACCGGCGTCGCCTGGTTTGGTTTCGACGATCTCGAAGCGCCAACCGCGCCGAAGCACGAGCGCGCGGTACATGTCAAAGACTTCGCCCGCCCAGAGCGCGGCCTCGTCGCCGCCAACACCCATGCGCACCTCAAGCACGAAACTCGCGACCCGCGCTTCGTCGCCAGTGACGAGCGCCTTCACGATTTGTTGCGAAAGCGCGCGGGCTTGGGCTTCGAGCGCAGGACGCTCGGCGCGGGCGATTGCGGCCATTTCCGCATCGCCCGCAGACATCAGCTCAGCGATGCCCGCGAGTTCGCGCGCGCAACGGCGCAGTTCAACCAACGGCTCGAGCGTGCGAGCGAGCAAGGCGCGGCGGCGGGAAAACTCCATCGACTTTCGATGATTCGAAGCGATCTCGATGTCTTCGAGTTGCGCGGCGATACCGTTGTCCTCCGCGGATTGCGCGGCGAGGATGCGACGAAGGTTCTCCGGGAGAAGCGCTGCCTCGATGGACTCGGGATTGGTGGGGTCGCTGGCCACGGGTGGAGTCTCTCAGAAACGGAGGATCGAAAAAAACAACCGCCCCACGAAAGCGGGGCGGTTGGATGTTGCGTGTCATTCGGGGCGCTTCGCGCCTTACTTCTTCTTGGGCTCGAAGTACTTGCCGGCGAACTTCTTCTGGAACCGCTCGACGCGGCCGAGAGTGTCGACGAAGGTCTTCTGTCCGGTGAAGAACGGGTGCGAGCCCGACCAGATTTCGACATTCATCTCCGGAACAGTCGCGCCGACGGTCATGACGACCTCGCCGCGGAAGATGATCTTGCACTCAGGGAAGTACTTGGGGTGAATTTCGCTCTTCATGTTCGATCCTTCGTCGCTTCTATCGCCTGTTGGCCCCTTTGATCGTTTCGCCGATTCGTTGTCCGGCGGGCGAGGGTCGAGGAGTCTACAAAACAAGCGCCAAGATGCAAGTCGGTTGGGCGCGGCGGACTTCTCGGACGCCGAGGTGGCCAACGGCGGATTGAACCTTCTGCGAGACTCCCGCGCTCCGAGGCGACCCTTGGCATCGCGTCACGGGGTCATCGCGTCACGGGATCAGGATTTACGAGTTTACTAGGAGACTGCCATGGCTGAGCTCACCACAAACACTTTCGACGCCACCTCCGACAACTTCGACCGCGAGGTCGTGCAGTCGGCCGTTCCCGTGCTGCTGGATTTCTGGGCATCTTGGTGCCCGCCGTGCCGGATGCTGAAGCCCGAACTGGCGGCGTTGGCGCCCGAGCTGGCGGGAAAGGTCCGGGTGGCGTTTGTCGATGTCGACGCGCAGCCGGAAATCGCCGAGGCGTTTCAGGTTCGCGGCATTCCCGCGCTCTTCCTGATGAAGGACGGCGAGGTGGTGGATTCGTGGACCGGCTTCACGCCGCGTGCTGCCGTGAAGCAGCGCTTGGAGCAGCATGTTGGAAAGATCGGCACCTGATCGACGCGAAGTCGGCCGTGACGGCGTGGCGGCAACGCGGGTGATTCCCGTTGAGGGGATGCACTGTGCGGCGTGCGCGTCGAAGGTCGAAGCGGCGGCGCGCGCGGTGCGCGGCGTGCGCGGCGTGAGCGTGTCGTTTGCGACGCGCAAGATGCGCATTGATCTCGACGGTACTGACGCTGATTTCACGAGCATTACGCGCAATGTTGGGCGCAGCGTTGCGCGCGCGGGGTTTCACCTCGACTTGTCGCGCGACCCTTTGGCGCGGGCGGCGCGCGAACGCGCAGAGCAGCGCGGATTGCGGTTGCGGGTGGTATTGGGCGCGGCGTTGTCGCTTCCGTTGGTGACGATCGCGATGTCGCATGGCTCGATTGCGGCGCTTGATGGTCCGGCGATGGCGTGGGTTCAACTGTGTCTTGCCTGTCCCGTATTTTTCTGGTGCGGCTGGCCGATCCATCGGGCGGCGTGGGCGCGGGCGAAGGCGTTTTCGAGCGACATGAACACTCTGGTCACGCTCGGAACATCAGTGGCGTTCGTGTCGAGTTTGTGGGCGCTGATGACGGAGTATGTGTTCGAGCATGCGCTTGATCATGGGCTTGATCATGCAAGTGGACACGCGCTTACCTTCGAAGCGGCGGCCGTGATCATCGTGTTTGTGCTGGTTGGTCGGCTGCTGGAAGCGCGCGCAACTGCGCGGGCGGGCGACGCTTTACGCGCGTTGTCGGCGTTGACGGTGGCGCGGGTGCGGGTGATCCGCGCTGATGGCGAGCGCGAGATCGAGGCTGATATCGAGGCTGATATCGAGGCAGATTGCGTCGAGCCCGGCATGCGTGTGCGCGTGCGGCCAGGCGAGCGCGTACCTGTCGATGGCGTCGTGGTCGCGGGCGAAAGCGAAGTCGACGAGTCGATGCTGACCGGCGAACCGATTCCGCGCGTGCGGCGCGTGGGCGACCGAGTGGTTGCGGGAACGATGAACACGATGGGCGCGCTTGAGGTTGTTGCTTCGTGCGGCGCGGGCGAAACAGTGTTGGCGCGCGTGTTGGCGATGGTCGACGAAGCGCAGGCAACCAAGGCGGGAATTGCGCGGACGGCCGATCGCGTTGCTGCGGTGTTTGTGCCGTGCGTGCTCGTGATCGCGGCGTGCGCGTGGACGGCGTGGATGGTGTTCGCCTCGGCGGACATACGCGAGGCGCGCGCGCTGCAGGCGCTGGTCGGCGTGCTCGTGGTTGCTTGTCCGTGCGCGCTCGGGCTGGCGACGCCGGTCGCGGTGATGGTGGCATCAGGGCGCGCTGCGCGCATGGGCGTGCTGTTCAGGCGTGCGGCGGCGTTCGAGTTGCTCGCCGATGTGCGGCGGGTGGTGTTGGACAAGACTGGAACGCTGACGATGGGAAATCCGCAGGTTTCTCGGGCGATTCCCGCTGATGGCGGCGATGGACGCAGGCTGCTCGCGCTGGCGGCGGCGGCGGAAACGCCGAGCGAGCATCCGGTCGCGCGCGGAATCGTGGCTTGCGCCGATGCGCGCGCAATTGTCCGCGCATCGTGCGATGGGTTCGAGGCGATCGCTGGTCGAGGCGTGCGCGCGCGGGTGGACGGCGTGCGGGTCGAGGCGGGAAACCTTGCCTGGATGCGCGCATGCGGCGTGCTCGTAAGCGCGAGCGCCGACGATGCGCAGGCGATCGATACGCGCGCAACCACGGTGTTGGTTGCGGCCGATGGCGTGTTCATTGGATCGATCGAGCTTGAGGACACTTTGCGCGCCGATGCGCGCGCGGCGGTCGATGCGTTGCGCGCGCTTGGTATCGAGGTGTTGATTGCCAGCGGTGACGCGGCGGCGGCCGTCGATGGCGTTGCGCGCGCGCTGGAGATCGATGGTGCGCGCGCGCGCGGTGGGCTTGATCCTGCGGAAAAATCAGCATTTCTCACCAGCCTCGCCGGTGAGCCTGGTGGAACGGCGTTCGTTGGCGATGGCATCAATGACGCGCCTGCGCTGGCAGCGGCGCGGCCGGGAATTGCGATGTCACGCGGCACCGATGTGGCGAAGTCAAGCGCGGACATCTTGTTGGTGACCGAGGATTTGTTGCGTATTCCGCAGGCAATTGCGCTTTCGCGGCGCACGCTGGCGGTCATTCGCCAGAACCTCGCGTGGGCGTTTGGCTACAACATCGTGCTGATTCCGCTGGCGGCAGGCGCGGCGTGGCCGTGGACAGGTTGGATGCTGCCGCCGATCGCAGCGAGCGCCGCAATGGCGATCTCAAGCGTGAGCGTGGTTGCAAACAGTCTGCGGCTCGATGGGCGATTCACGCGGGCTGCGTCGGCGCGCCCTGGTAACGCGTATCCGCCAGCAGCGTCTCGCGCTTCATGACGACCGAATGCGGCGCGACCGTGGCGCGGGGACCGATGTCGGCGCCGTAGAGAATCACGGTGTTGGCGCCGATGGTGCAGCCATCGCGCAGATGCACATGATCGACCTTGAGCACGCGGTCCTCAAAGGTATGCGCCTGAAAGAGCGCGTCGACCGTCACATCGTCACCGAAGTGCAGCATGTCGGGATCGACCACCTGCGAGAACCCGCCGCCGAGGAGCGCGCGGCGGCCGATCTTGCAGCCCATCAGCCGGAGGTAGGCCACCAGCAGCAGCGTTCCGTCGAGGAATGTGAGCGGAACGCTGGCCCACATGCCCCAGGCCACATAGAGGAAGTCCCATCGGCTGCACCAGCAACTCCAGAGCGCGTGGGTGCCCGGCTTCACGCGGCCGATCAGCAGCCATTTCATGGCGACGATTCCGAAGATCAGCGTTGCGAGCGCGGCCAGTACGCCAAGCGGCAGCGCGACCAGACGAAACAGCGCGGGCGACAGTTGCGTTGATGCCAACTCCATCGCGCGGAACCAGGTGAGTCCGACGAGGACGGGGCCGATGGGAAGTGCAAAGCGCGCGAGTTCCCAAATCCATCGATTTACGCGGCGAATCAGCGTTGGCTCGTGGGTGAGTTCGCGCGGCATGTGCACGATTTCGCGTCGGGGAAGGCGAAAGGCAGGATGCCCGAACCACGACAAGCCGGGCTCATGGGGAAGATTGTCGCCGCGCGTGGAGATTCCCACCAGTGTTCCTGACGCGAGCGTGGTGCCCGCGGGAAGGACCGCGTGGTTGCCGATGAAACACGACTCGCCGAGCTCGACGCGTTCTACCGTCGCGGTTCCGGCGCGCAGGCGTGGGCCGCCGAGATAGATGCCGTCGGCAAAAAAAGTCTCTCGACCAATTGAAACGGTCGACGGAATCACATCGGTGACCGTCGAGATTTCGCAGCCAGGTCCGATGCGCGCACCAGCGAGATTCAGCCACATCGGCCACATGATCGTGCCGCTCAACCACTTTCCTGCGGCCTCAACCAGCGCGGATTGCAGCGACATCTTGGAGGCGGCGAATGAACCGAGTGAGAAAGATCCCGTCGGCACTTTTCCAAGCATGCGCACAAGAACGGCCTGCAGCAAAACCGTGATGACTCCCGCCGATACCACTGCGCCCGCGAGGCGCGCAAATCCAGAAATCGTAGGCAGCAATGAACTCTCGCCGAAGAGCGTGTCGTGCATTGATTCGTCGGCGCTAATTCCAAATACTGCGAAGGCGAGCAGCCACGGCAGCAGCAGGGCGCCAACGAGCATGAGGAAGAGGCCAATCGCGACGATGATTTGGCGTGCTCTTGACCCAGGCAACGCGACCATCGGCGCCGCCATCGCCGCACCAACCGGTTCGGCGGGAACTCCGTCAAGCATGGTGTGCGTGTGCACTGGTCCGGGCACGAGGTTCGACAGAGGCCGCACCACGCAGCCTTCGCCAAGTTCCGCGCCCGCCGACATGCCCGCGCGCGTTTCGAGGGTGGCGCCGCGACCGACGGTGATCTTTCCAAACACCAGCGTTCCCCCGCTGAATTCAACAACACGCAGCGATGCGTCCTGGCCAACGGTCGCATCGTCTTCGAGGGTGATGAGATCCCAGCCACCGCCGTTGAGACGAACGCCGCGGTGAATGTGGACGCGTCGACCGATCTTGGCGCCGAAGAGGCTGAGCACCGCGGGGCCGAGGCCAACCGACTCGAAGAGATCCCATGGAGCCAGCGCGGCAAAGCGCACCACGATCCAGTGGCGGACATGCATCATGCTCCACGCGCGCACGCGCATCGGGCGGTAGCGGCCGATGAGAATCCACTTCGACGCAACGGCAAGCGTGAGCGTGGCGACG
This sequence comes from Planctomycetota bacterium, assembly GCA_003671075.1. Lineage (GTDB taxonomy): Bacteria > Planctomycetota > Phycisphaerae > Phycisphaerales > SM1A02 > QWPT01. Next base: position 12,516 of record QWPT01000005.1, on the reverse strand, counting down.
GCGAATCCAGCGACCAAAAGCGCTGCGATCGAGGCAAGCGCGAGTCCGGTTGCGAATGGACCGTACAACGCACTCGCCATGCGTTCGCCCGCGTGCGGAATCCAGAGGATTTGCGACGCGCCCAGTAGCAAGGTTAGGAGAAATAATGCTTGCAGCGTGGTGGCGAGGATCGGCCGCGAAGTTCCGATGGCGGGAAGTGGCGCGCTGGGTTGACGCGCTGGATTGTTTTTCTCGGCGCGGCCGATTTCATCGAGTGCATCGGCAATCGAGCGGGCGGTGCGATGGCGATAGGCCATTCGAACGGTTGCGGCGCGCGTGGACAGGCTGGCGCGCATGCGCGAAATGGCGAGGGCGATGGTGAGCGAGTCAAGACCGAGTTCATCGAAAAGATCGGCTTCGATGGAAACATCGCCGCTCTGACCGAGCGCGCTGGCGAAGGCGCGCGCGACGATGCGTTGGGTGTCGGTGACGGGCGCTACATGGTTGGTGGCAATCGTCGATGCCGCGATGATTGGAAGTCGCTTGCGGTCGATTTTACCGCTGATTGTCCGAGGAATATGGTCGATGGCCGCGATCGCCGTCGGCACCATGTAGTGCGCTAGCGTCTCGCCGATGAAGCTGCGCAGCGCATCGGCGTCGATGATGCATTCCTCACGCATCACCACATGCGCGACCAGCCGTCGCTGCGCGTCTTCGCCTTCGACGGTGCACGCCGACTCGAGAACGCTCGGGTGCGCAGCGAGGCGAGCCTCGATGGCGCCGAGCTCAATGCGGTATCCGCGCAGCTTCACTTGCGCGTCGATGCGGCCGTGGTAGTGAAACGTGCCGCTGGAGTCGCGATGCACGAGGTCGCCGGTGCGGTACACGCGTCCGAGCGATGGATGCGCGATGAACCGCGCGGCCGTGGTCTCGGGCTGACCGCGGTAGCCACGCGCAAGCGACGCGCCGCCGATCACGAGTTCACCCCGCAATTGGTCGGTGATTTCGCACAACTGCGCGTGGTCAGGATCGATCACGAATGCGGTCGTGCCAGGAATCGAGCGGCCAATCGTGACTTCTTCGCCTGGGCGCACTGTTGTCCGCAGGCAAGTCACCGTGCATTCGGTGGGGCCGTATCCGTTTTCCAACCTGCGTCCGCGTGACCAGAGGTCGGCGAGATCGGGTGGCAGCGCTTCGCCTCCGACATAGAGCAGGCGAATCTCGGGCAGCGCGCGTTGCGGGTCGTCGCAATCGAGCGTGCGCAGCAAGGTCGGTGGCGGGCACAGCACGGTCACGCGCTCGCGTTGCAGCCACGCGAGCAAGTCGGGCCCGAGGCGCGCGGTTTCGTCGTCCATCACCAGGACGGTTGCGCCGACGGCCCACGCCATCCAGATCTCCTCGAGGCTGGAGTCGTAACTCGCGGAGGAGCCCTGAGCGATGCGGTCACCAACGCCGAGGCCAAACTCGCTGACATCGCTGGAGACAAGGTTGAGGATCGAATGATGCTCGATCTCGACGCCCTTGGGTCGGCCGGTGGTGCCGGAGGTGTAGATGACGTAGGCGAGCGATGTGGGCGAAATCGTCGGTAAAGCGAGGGATTCGGCGCCGTCGAGATGGTCGGCAATGGCGCGATCGATGATGGCTGGAGTGATCACGGGAGGCACGCCGGCAGTCGCGATTTCCGCGCCGCGTGCTGGGTCGGCAATGATCGCGATCGCGGTGCAATCGGCCACGATGTCCGCGGCCTGGCGCGCAGGGAACAGTGGGTCGACGGCGCAGTAGGCGTAGCCGGCTCGCATCACGCCGAGCATCGCCGCGTAGAGCCGAGGGTCGCTGCGGGCAAGCGCAAGGATCACGACGGATTCGCCGTGCGAGTCCGGACTCAGAGAGGACGGCGAGAGCAGTCGCGCAATCGCACTCGAGGCGCGATCAAGCTCTGCGTAGGTCCTCAGCGTGCGCGCGCGCTCGTCGTTTGGTGGGATCTCAAGCGCCACGGCGTGAGGATGCGCTGCGCAGGTCCGTGCGAACAGATCGATGATCGAGGTTGCAATCGGTGTACGCGTCATACCTGCTGCCGCTCAAGGCTGAAGCGAGATCAATCGAAGCAGATGCGGCTGAAGGTCGCTCGATCGTTCACGCTGTTGAGTAGTAGAAAGATACGCGAATCCCTGCACCATGCCGATGCAGTTCGCAGCGGCGCATGTGCAGCGGAAGGGATGGACCATCGAAAGTTCCGTTGTGGTGTAGTCGAAAAAAATCTCTTGGCCTACCGCAATGTCGCGTCGCGCTTGTAACACCCGTCCCACGAAACGCGCATTCGGGTCGCATGCGTGGTTCAGCGCGCGAAAGCGATACGAGGTGAATGGAGTTTTATGCGCAAGTTCATGCGCAATTTCATGGGCAAGTTCACGCGCAAGTTCACGCGCGCCTTCACGCGCCGGCGCGTCGATGTAAAGGCCTTCGCCGATTTGCACAGAATGGCGCGTGCGTGTCGCGCTTACATCGCCCTCGAGTTGGAGGATGTTGGCACCGGCGGGGATCGCCGCTAGTGCGTGGAGGCTCGAACTGTCCTTCGAGTGGCGCACTTCGATTGAGTCGGCTGGAAGCAACTCGGGGTCGGAAGGTTGAGCGTCGTGCGGATGGTTTTTCATGGCGAATTCGCCGCGTAAACGACGACACGGCTTCATGCATTGCAGCCGTGAAGATCCATTGTCGAGAATGGTCGGCGTTCGATCACCGTTGCGGGTTACCCGCCACACGGAGCGGTTTCGCCCATGAAACTCGGCGTTTCAAGCGTTTTGCTGAGCGCCTTGCTTGGCGTCGTGCTTGGCGTCGTGCGCAAGGACTTTGCGGAGCGACTTCAGGTGCGGCGCCAGTCGCGATGCGCGCGCGCTCTGTTCTTCGGGCGACAGATGCGCGAATCCGCGAACCTCACCCACGCAGCGATCCGACGCGCATCGGCAGCGAAACGGCTCGGCCATGTGGGCCTCGGTCGTGGTGTAGTCGAAGCGAATCTGCTCACCGGCAGCGATCGCGCGACGGGCCAGCAGCGATCGACCCTGAATGCGCGCATTGGGATCGCACGAGTGGTTCAGGAAGCGCCACGGATGTCGGCGGCGCATCTCTTCGTCAGGCAGCGCGTCATCGGCCTCGATATGCACGGATTCATCGAGCTGAATGGAGTAGCGCGTCGGGCTCGACTGCAATCTTCCCGAGATGGTGAAGATGCGCGATCCGCGTGCAATATCGCGGGTTGCGAAGAGACCCACGCCGTAGTCGAGGTCGAGGACCGCAAACGAATCGCCGGTGGGATTCGTCGAGTTCGAGTTCGATGCGGGTGCGGACGGGGAAGTTGCGGAAGAGAGAGATGCTGTGACTGGCACGGGTCGGGGTCCGTGAAGGGTGCGAGCCTGCAGAGTATGCGAAGTTATCTCTGAATTGGAAGTGTCGGTCGCTTGATCGCGATGATCTCAAGCACCGTCGGCGTGATGAAGATCGACGCGGGATCGCGCTCCGCTTCGTCGAGGGCGCCGAGGACTGAGCGACCCCAGGCCTCGCTGCGGACGCCGAGTTCCACCATGCGCGGCACATTGATGCGCATGAAGCCAGCCGGCCAGTTCCACAGCGGGTCGGTGGTGCGGGCGGCGCGCGCGATCGGTCGTAGTGATTTCAGCTCAAATCCAGCATCTACGAGCATTTTCGGCAGGACGCGGGCGATGTTGGGCTCGCCACCCCCGGCCCGCCAACTCTCGGAGACCGCTTCGATGAACTCCTTGGCCTCGTGGCGGGGCGGAAGCAGTTGATACGAGCCGTACTCCACATATTCATGGAAGATCGCCGCGCCACCAGGTCGTAGGGCGGCCGAGATCCGCTTGACCAGCAGGGCGGGGTCGCTCACGAAGCACGCGACCCAGCGGCACCAGGCGGCGTCGAATCCCGTTGAACCACGGCGAGCGCCATCGATGGGGCTTCCATGGACGCCTTGCAGCGGAATCGCGTCGTGCATCAGGTCGATTTCACAAGTTTCGATCGTTGGCAATCCGCGCCGCCGCGCCTCGGCGGTCAGGAGCTTCAGGAATCGGCCGCTCCGTTCGGTCGCAAGCACGCTCCCCGTCGGTCCGACCAGTTCGGCGAGGTCGAGCGAGGCGAAGCCAGGGCCCGCCCCGATGTCGACCACGCGGGATCCCAGTCCGATTCCCGCCTCCATCCATGCGCGGAGCACCTCTTCACGCCAAATCGAGTGCTGAAAGCCGAGCCGCTCAACCTCGGCGTCGTGGGTTCCGAGCACATAGTCTCGGTCGTTGCGGGGGTCGGGCGTGGACATTCGGGACTTGTACCAGTCCTTCCTGTCAATCGGCATGGACGAGTGTCGGGGAATTGTCAAAGCGCCTGTCCTTCGCCGATGTCTCGGTCAAGAATGGACATACTTCGGACGATCTTCCTTCGGATCGAACCATGGCATGATCGTCGACCGCGCTCACTCATTCATCCTGCAGGCTCGACTGGCGATTTCGCTGGCGTGGGTGGCTGGGTATGTGAATGTGGTGGCGGTGCTGACCTGCGGGTTTGTGGTCAGCCACATCACTGGCAACGCGACCACCCTCGGCAGCGATCTCGCTCAGGAGCGGTGGAGCGCGGCGCTGTTGATGGCGGTGCTGCTGCTGGCCTTCTTTGTGGGCGCGTTTATCTCGGGCTTCGCCATTGAATTCGCGCGTCAACGCAACTGGGCTTCCATCTATGTGATGCCTGCCGCGTTGGAGCTTGCTCTCCTGAGCGCGTTCGCCATCGGTGTGCGTTTGCATGACCCGAGTTCGCCTGAGCACGGCACCACCCTCTGGTGGATGACGATCGTTGCGACCCTTTCCATGGGTGTGCAGAACGCGACGATCACGCGTATCTCCAGCGGCGTCGTTCGCACCACTCATCTCACCGGAATCGTGACCGATCTCGGACATGAGTCGGCGCAGCTTGCGATCGTGCGCTGGATGTTCGGACGCGGTGTGGGTCAAGTGACGACCGACTCACATGGTCCGAGCTTTCAACGGTTGTTTCTGCTCGCATCGATCCTGGGCTCGTTCATCTTCGGCAGTGCTTGCGGCGCGTTCATCTATCTTGTGTTTCCGCACTGGAGCATGGTTGCTCCGATCGCTCTGCTCGGCGTGGTGATGTTGCAGGACATCCGCACTCCGATCTGTGAGCTCGAGGAGGCGTTGCTCGCCGAGATGGCGGGCCACCTTGCTTACCGCACTGATATTGCTGTGTTTAAGGCGATTCCGCGTGGCGGCGACGCGCGCGAGGCGCATCTGCCTGACCTAGCTGCTTGGGTCGATCGATTGCCCAAGGCCAAGCGCATCATCGTGCTCGATCTCTCGCGCACGCAGGCGTTCGGACCGCTCGCGGCCAGCGCGCTGCATTCGATGTTTCTTGCCGCGGCACGCACCGATCATCGAGTGATCGTGGCCGGCCTCGACAGCGGCGAGGTCGCAACGATCAACGCGCTCTCGCGCAGCGATCTGCTGCATTCAAACAACAGCGCGCCCGACATGTCCACCGCGTTGCGCATTGCTAGCGAACCGGCTCGGCATCCTTGGCAGGAGACCGAGCCGGTGATTTCGCGGGTTTAAACAGCGCCATTCGCAAAAATCGGCGCGCAGCCAAGGCATCGCTCGGGAAATCAACGCGCCGATGCTCGGCCGGCCCAACGCTGCGCCCTCAAGATAAACCCCGTAGAACACGAACCCGAGACCGGCCGCCCCGATGGCGGTGGCCAGGGCGATCCATGCGATGCCGCGTGCGGCGAACCAGGCGTGCGCTCGGCTCGCCAAATCGGACTCAATCGGGGAGGCTGCAAGAAAACTCGGGTTCACCTAGTGAGCCTGCGCGGGCCTTGCAGCCTCCGCGGTGGAGATTTTCCAGACGAGACTTGATCGGCGCGGTTGCGGAGGTAGCCTCATGCCGTGCGCATGGTCCTTGCTTGCATCCTTCTGGCGTCAGCGCCCACTTGCCTCGCGCAAGCTGGCGATCCGAACTATCTCACCGTGCCTCGGGTGAGCGTGCAGGATCCCGCCTTTTTTCGAGCTCGTTTCGAGGCCGCGCGCACTGGTGTTGTGCGGATCGCCGTCTTCGGCGACTCGCAGGAGACGGGGCCCTGGGGTTGGGGAGAGCATTACCTTGCTGGTTTGAATGTGCGTTTTGCCAAGGTCTATGGGCCAAGCAGTGAATCGCAACTCTTCACCAACCACACTTCGATTGCACGGCCGATGTGGCTTGCGACCACGCTGGAGAGCGCGGCGATCACGCCGACTACGGTGGCCGACAACCGCGCGCTTCCGGCCATCACCGTGAGTTCGCTGATCGACGGCGCAGGATCAACCCTCGGTTGCGCGCGCACCGTCTTTCTTCAGGACGCGTCCTATTGCGCATCGGATGCGATCGAGGGAGGCCCTTGGTTTGAACGCAACGGCCCGTTCGTCGCCGATGTGCTGACGATCGCGCGCACTGGATCGGGTGGTTTGCGTTGGCGCAACGCGCCGACCGATGCGGATGTGCCGGACACAACCGCGCCCTCGATTCAAAGCGGCGCGTTTCCCGCGAAGGCGAAGACAGCGCCTGGCACTTTCATCTGGAACACCACGCCGGCGCTTTCGCTGGGTGGGCGTCGGCACTTGCAGTTGTTAGTTGAGGGCGATCAGGCAAAGTCGGGAACCGATGTCGTGGGTGTGCGCTTTCGCAATATCGGCGCGCCTGCTTCAAACGATGGCACGCCGCGCGGAGTGGTGGTGCAATCGTTTGCCCGCGGCGGCATGCGGATTGTGCATCTGCTCGCCGAGCATGGCGAGAGCGGGGCGATGTTGCGCGCGCTCGCGCCGAGCGTGATCGTTCTGCATTACGGCGCCAACGACGCGGGCAACATCACTGGAGTTGCGCAATGGCGCACGCAACTGCTGGAGACCATCAGCTGGCTGCGCACGCAGATGAGTGATCCCGCGTATCCCATCATCATCGCGAGCGAGTTGGACACCCTGCACAGCACCGAGTTGTCGCCGATCATTGACGCAATGCCGGTTGTGGCACACGAGATCGCATTGGCCGATTCGCGCGTGTTGGCGCTGAATCTGCGTCGGATCACCCAGGAAGAGTACGGCTGGGGGCCGTCCAAGCGCTACATGGCCGACACCGCGCACTTTCATCCGTATGCGCAAACCGCGCTCTCGGAGGCATTCGTCGGCGAGCTCACGCGCGCGCTGGCAATCGCGGATCCTGCGTGTGCCGCGGCGAATTGGGCCGATTGCGTGCGAACCTGGGGCGCGTCATGCGAGCAGGGCGGTTGTCGACTCGAGACCGACATGGAAGTCATTGCCCACGGATTGACTTGGCAAGGCGCGGGCACCACCTGCGCAGATGGCGATGGCGACGGCTACAGCGATCAGTGCCCGCCCGCCGGTCGCGAGGATTTCAACAACGACGGGTTCATCGACGCGATGGATCTTGCTGTGTTGCTCGGCGCGTGGGGCGAGGCGGGTCATCGCGCGGATTTGAACAGCGACGCCGTGGTGAACGCGCCCGACCTTTCGCTGTTTCTCTCGGCGTGGTTCAACTGAGCGCATCGAGCAGCGGGCGCGCTTCGGCAATTTCATCAGCGAATACCCCGTGCGGACGGCCCGGATAGCGGCGAAGGGTGACGAGCGATCCCGCGCGGGTGAGTGCGCGCGCGCTTGATTCCACTCGTTGCCAAGGGATGTACGGATCGGGGTCGTTGGCGCCGAGAAAGACAGGCGTTCCCGCGAGCGCGTTGGATGCTGGAGTTTCGCCGATCTTGTCGACGATATCGTCACCGATATCGTCGCGGTGGTCGACGATGATCGCGCCAGTGAACGCGATGATCGCTCCGTAGCGGCGCGGAAATCGCCATGCATGATCGAGCGCAAGGCACGCGCCTTGGGAGAATCCGACGAGAGCAACACGCTCGGCGGGAATTCCGCGCGCCGCACATTGCTTTATGAGCAACTCGATCACGGCGTGCGCGGAGTCAATGCCAGCGGCGTTCTCATGAATCGGTGCGAGGAACGAATACGGATACCACGAGTTTCCCGCGGCTTCGGGCGCGAAACCGAGCAAGCGCGGGGTGGCGAATTCATCGTGCAGCGAAAGAATGTCTTGCGCGGAGGCGCCGCGTCCATGCAGATAGATCGCTGCGGCCACCGCTGATTCGCCTTGGTTGCCATGCGCACGCGGCGCAACGAGCACCAACCCGCCTCCATGCGGCGCCGGCGCGGCAGAGGTGTCGAAGCGCGGTGGCGTCGGCATCAGCTTTCGTCCAGTGACGGAAGCGTCGCCATGATTGCGCCTCGGCGCGACTCATATTGCGGCGGCAGGCGAAGTTCGCGGCCGAGCGCGTCGGCTGGTTCATCGATGGCAAAGCCAGGCACATCGGTGGCGATCTCAAACAGAATGCCGCCGGGGATTCGGAAGTAGACCGATCGAAAGTATTGGCGGTCGCGAACGCTGGTGACGGCAATGTCGGAGTGCGTGACCGCGAGCCGCGCCCGCGCTTGGGTGGCGTCGTCGGGCACACGCCAGGCAACATGGTGAATCGTTCCAGCGCCCATCGCCTCCGCGGCGCGATCGGGCGCGTGCACGACATCGATCTCGCGTCCACTTCCGCCGTTGCTCTCGCCGTCGCTCCCGCTGTTGCCGCCAAGCGCAAGCCGAATGGTGCGGCTGTGCGCGTCGCGGGCGCATCGATGAAATCCCAGCGCTTGCACGAGAAAATGACTGGTTGCTTCTGCGTCGACCACCATCAGACTCACGCGCGCGATCTCAAACGCCGCAGTGGTTTGTCGCGCGGGCGACTCCTCAATGCGCAGGCGCATCCCGTCGGGATCGACGAGCATGAGTCCATCGTTTCCGAACTCCATCGCGCGAGTGGTCGCAGTGCCCTTGTCTGCGAGACGCGCTTCGATCGACGCGAGCATGCCCACGGGAACCGACAGCGTGACCAGCGCGATCTCCTGACCACCGTGGCGCGCGCGTGGGGCGTTGGGCTCGGCGAAGTGAGTTAGGAGCGTGCCCGGCGCGCCGCCATCGCATCCGTAATACAGGTGCCACATTGACGGCGCATCGAAATTCACTGTGCGCTTGACGAGGTCCATGCCGAGAGTTTGCGTGTAGAAGCGCCGATTTCCCGCGGCGTTTCCCGCAAACGCCGTCACATGATGAATGCCGGTGATCAGCGGAATCATGTGGAGAAGGCCTCGGCGAGTCCGGCTTCCTTCATCGTTGGATAGTCGGTGTAGCCCTTCGCGCCCTGTGCATAGAAGGTCGCGGGATCAGGCGCATTGAGCGGCGCTTTCGCCTTGATGCGCGCGGGCAGATCGGGATTAGCAAGAAACGCCGTGCCAAACGCGATCGCATCGACCGCGCCGCTGGCGACTGCCTGCTCGGCCTCGGCGATGCTGTAGCCCATGTTGGCAATGATGCATCCCTTGTAGGCGGCGCGCGCAGGACTGAGGATGTCTCCTTGCTGATGGCCCAAGAAGTCGCTGCGCATCACATGAAGATAGGCGATTCCCAGCGGATTCAAGCGATTGGCGAGGTAGGTGGTCAGGCCGACCGGGTCGCTATCGATCATGCTGTTGTAACTGTTGAGCGGTGAAATGCGCAGTCCCACTCGATCGGCGCCGAAGACCGACGCCGTTGCTTCGATGACTTCGAGCATGAGTCGTGCGCGGTTTTCAAAGCTGCCGCCGTAAGGGCCGCTGCGGATGTTGCTGCTATCGCGTAGAAACTGGTCGAGCAAGTAACCATTGGCGCCGTGCAATTCGACGCCGTCGAAGCCGGCGCGCTTGGCGTTCACAGCCGCTTGGCGGAATCCCGCGATGATCTCGGGGATTTCGTCATCGCGCAGCGCGCGCGGCACTTCATAAGGCTGCATGCCCTCGGGCGTGTAGGTTTCACCCTCGGTAATGGCGATGGCGCTGGGAGCAACTGGCTGCGCGCCGCCGTTGAGCAGCGAGTGGCACGCGCGGCCGCCATGCCAAACCTGCAGGAAAATGCGGCCGCCCGCTGCGTGCACCGCGTTGGTGGTGGTGCGCCATCCGTCGATCTGCGCGTTGTTATGGATGCCGGGCGCGCCGATGAACGCGCAATTGTTGGCGATCGCCATGGTCGCCTCGGCAATGATCAGGCCCGCGCTTGCCCGCTGCGCGTAGTGGGTGGCCATGAGTTCGCTGGGAACATCGCCTGCTTCGCAACGCGCCCGGGTGAGCGGCGCCATGATGACGCGGTTCGCCAGTTGGAGGGAACCGACGGTGATTGGTGAAAGCAGGGTGGGCATGGCGGGGAGGATGCGGGGTGGATATTGAGGAAAGACGATCCGATGAGTTGGCGAAGATAGCCTCGATCGGTCTGGCGATGTCCGAGCATTTGGCCCGATGCCGGTCCATCGGATCGATCGACGCTGCATGCAATGCGGACCTTCGCGCGACCATTCGCGCCAACTCCGTCAACGCGCGTTCGCGCCTCAACTCCCGCGTTGGGTGTGAGGAGCGCTTCTCGTGTATCCTGCGACGATGAAGGACACTTTTGCGGAACTTGGTTTCGGGCCGGAAATTCTCGCTGAGCTGGCAGCGCTCGGTTACGAGGAGCCCACGCCCATTCAAACGGCCGCCGCTCCGCCGCTTCTCGAGGGCAAGGATCTGCTCGGGCAAGCCGCCACCGGCACCGGCAAGACCGCCGCGTTTGCACTACCGCTCCTGCAGCGCGTGAGCAAGATGCGCCCCGCGCCGAACAAGCCGCTCATTCTTGTGCTTGTTCCCACTCGCGAGCTGGCAGTGCAGGTTTCCGAGGCTTTCCATCGCTATGGCCGCGGACTTGGAATTGCAGTTGCGCCGATCTACGGCGGACAAGACTTTCATCGCCAGACCATGGCGCTCAGGCGCGGCGCCCATGTGGTGATCGCGACTCCAGGCCGCGTGCTCGACCACATGCGTCGCGGCACCATCGACTTGAGTGGCGTCGTTTCCGTTGTGCTCGACGAAGCGGATGAGATGCTCGACATGGGATTCGCAGAGGATCTCGAACTCATTCTCGAAGCCGCGCCTGAAACGCGCCAGACCGCGCTGTTCTCCGCGACCCTTCCGCCGCGCATCGCCGGAATCGCCGAGCGCCACCTCAAGGATCCCGTCCGCGTTCTCATTCCGCGCGACACCTCCAAGAAGGGCTCGATGCCCAAGGTGCGCCAAACCGCCTACATCGTTCCGCGAGCGCACAAGATCGCCGCGCTCGGTCGCGTGCTCGACCTTGAGAGTCCAACGCTGGCGATCATCTTCTGCCGCACCCGGCTTGAGGTCGACGAACTGGCGGAGCGGCTGGTTGGCCGCGGTTACACCGTCGAGGCCTTGCACGGCGGCATGTCGCAGAACGAGCGCGATCGCGTGATGAAGAAGGCGCGCGCCGCCACCGTCGACCTGCTGGTCGCGACCGATGTCGCGGCGCGCGGCATCGACATCGAACACATTTCCCATGTTGTGAACTTCGATGTGCCGTCATCGCCCGAGGCGTATGTGCATCGCATCGGCCGCACCGGCCGCGCAGGACGCGAAGGCGTGGCGATCACGCTTGCCGAACCGCGCGAGCACCGTCTGGTGCGCAACATCGAGTGGAGCACGAAGCAGAAGATCGAGATCGCAACCGTGCCGACGCCGCTCGATGTGAAGGCGCGCCGGCTCGATCTCACCAAGGGAACGCTGCGCGAGGCGGTTATTGCGGGCGAACTCGATGGTTTCCGCACGGTCGTCGAGACGCTTTCGAGCGAGTACGACCTGATGGATGTCGCGGCGGCTGCGGTGAAGCTGGCGCATGAAGCGTTGGCGGGATCCGCTGCATCCGAAGACGATTTGCAGATCCCGACCTACGAGAGTTTCTCTCGCCCCGAGTATCCGCCGCAGCGGCCCTACACCGATCGACCGCAATACGGCGGCGGACGGTACGGCGCGTCGATGCAAGGTGGTGGAATGCAAGGCGGCGGAATGCAAGGTGGCGGTATGCAAGGCGGCGGTATGCAAGGTGGAGGGGGCATGACGCGTCAGCCCGGTGCCATGCATCAGGGCAGCGGCGGCAGCATGCCCCGTGGTGGACCAGATGAGCGCCCCGTCTATCAGAAGCCGCGTGACTTCATGCCCCATCAGGGTGGCGGTCAGCAGCGCGGTGGTGGCGGCAACGGCGGAAGTGGTGGCGACTTCAACGCGAGCAAAATGGTGCGGGTCTACATCGCGGCGGGTCGTCTCATGGGCATGCGTCCTGCGGACCTCGTCGGCGCAATTGCCAACGAAGCGAATGTGAATCCGCGCGGCATCGGTGACATCGAGATCGCCGACGCGTTCTCCCTCGTCGAGCTGCCCGAGTCGGATGCCGATCGCGTGGTTACCGCGCTGCGCGGCGCAACGCTGCGTGGTCGCAAGGTCGTGGTCCGCCGCGACGACGGGCGACGCAAGCAATAGCGCGCACGCTGAGGAACAGATTTGCCCTTTCGATGAG
>QWPT01000049.1:5491-21447 GCA_003671075.1 Planctomycetota bacterium | reverse complement strand
CGCGCGGGGTCGAGCGTGGGATGGGATGTGTTGTGTGCGGCTGATGCGCGGCGTCGAGCGTGGGATGGGATGTGTTGTGTGCGGCTGACGCGTGCGGCTGACGCGCGGCGTCGAGCGTGGGATGGGATGTGTTGTGTGCGGCTGACGCGTGCGGCTGACGCGCGGCGTCGAGCGTGGGATGAGGATGTGTTGCGTGCGGCTGACGCGCGGCGTCGAGCGTGGGATGGGATGTGTTGCGTGCGGCTGACGTGCGGCGTCCGCGTGGGATGAGATGCGTTGCGTGCGGCTGACGCGCGGCGTCGAGCGCGCGATGCGATGTGTTGCGCGCGGCTGACGCGCGGCGTCGAGCGTGGGATGGGATGTATTGCGCGCGGCTGACGCGCGGCGTCCAGCGCGCGATGCGATGCATTGCGTGCCACCGCGCACAGCTCACGCGCTGCCCGCACCGCCCACTTCCTCTCGCTCAAACCACACCGTAGCGCGCCCCATCTCTCCGCCGTACATTGCGGCGATGCCCTCGAACCTGAAGCACAAGACGACCAAGAAGCCCGCCCGCTCGACGAAGCCCACCCGCTCGACAAACGCCCCCGCCCCCCACTTCGACCCCGACGCGGCGGCGACTGGCGACGGCTTGTTCGGCCTCGACACGCGTGTCGAAGATGCCAAACTTGTCGTGATCCCCGTGCCGTTCGACGCGACCACCAGCTACCTCGCGGGCACCGCGGTTGGTCCCGCGGCGGTGCTCGAGGCGAGCAAGCAGGTCGACCTCGAAGACCTGCAGTACGGGCCGATTTGGAAGGCGGGCTTCGCGATGCTGCCGATTCCGAAGGACATCGCAGCGCTGTCGAAGTCGGCGCGCCGCACGGCCGAGCCGATCATTCAGGCCGGCGGCGCAACGCCTGGCAACCGCGCGCATGCGAAGGCGATCGACATCGTGAACGCTGCGAGCGAGCGCGTCCACGGCTATGTCGCGCGCGAGACCGAGCGCATCCTCGACCGCGGCGCGATTCCCGCGCTGCTCGGTGGCGACCACGCGAGCCCGTTCGCGCTCATCGCCGAACTTTCGCAGCGTCATCGCGGCATGGGAATCCTGCAGATCGACGCGCACGCGGATTTACGCGAGGAATTCGAGGGTTTCCGCTGGTCGCACGCGAGCATCTTCCACAATGTGATGACGCGGCTGCCCGATATCGGCCGCTTGGTGCAGGTCGGCATCCGCGACTTCGGCATGCGCGAGCGCGCGTTCGTCGAGACCTCGAAGGGGCGCGTCCACTGCTTCTACGACCAGCACCTGCGCGACCGCCAGTTCAAGGGCGGCGCAAAGGGAAGCTGGAGCGCAATCTGCAAGGACATCGTCAAGGCGCTGCCGAAAGAGGTCTATGTCAGCTTTGACATCGACGGCCTGACCAGCGACCACTGCACCAACACAGGCACGCCCGTGCCCGGCGGACTCACCTTCGCCGAGGTCTGCCATCTGCTGGAAACGCTTGCAAAGAGCGGACGCCGCGTGATCGGCTTCGATCTGTGCGAAGTCTCGCCCGGCAACAAGAGCCGCGAGGAAGCTGGCGAGTGGGATGCGAATGTGGGCGCGCGCGTGCTCTACAAGCTGCTCGGCTGCACGCTCAAAAGCCGCGGCCTGCTGCGCTGAGCGTCATGACCAGCGCCATGACCAGCACCATGACCATTGATTGAATCAGCGCGTGTCTTCGTTGGCCGACGCGCGGCCGTTGGCGGCGCGGTCTTCCGGCAAAATCTCGCGCGCGAGCCATTCGGTGTGTCGCGCGTCGATCTGTGCGCGCATCTCGGGATCGAGCTTCGCGCCAAGGCGCATACTCATGGCGAGGGCATTCTCCCGCATGTCATCGGTCAGCGAATTTGCGCCGTTTTTTGCCCAGAAGTACGCCTCTGCCTCATTTTGTTCGACGCCACGACCCTCGCGGTAGAGCATGGAAAGATTGAGCATCGCCTGAGGAACGCCTGCCTTCGACGCCATCAAGAAGAGGCGTGCGGCCTCCGCTGGCTTTGCCTCGGTGCCCTTGCCTTCGGAGAACAACACGCCGAGAGAAGTCATCGCACTGGTGTGACCCATTTCGACGGCGCGCGCGTACCAACGGATCGCCTTGTCGTAGTTGCGCGTCGAAGTGGCGCCGCGCGAGTTCATATCGCCGAGCGTGACCATCGCAGCGACATCGCCGCATTCGGCCGCGAGTTTGAGCCAGTGCATCGCTTGCGCGCGGTCCTTCTCCACACCGAGTCCATCGAGGTACGCGACCGCGAGGTTGGCCATTGCGGTGTAATCACCCGCATCGACGCCCTTCTTGAACCAGCGCACCGCCTCGGCATGATCGAGTGAAACGCCCATTGCGGTTGCGTATGACGAGCCAACACTTGTCATCGCACGCGCGGAACCGGCTTCGGCGGCCTTGCGCCTCCAGGCGAACGCCTCGTTGGCGCTGTGCTCAACGCCGCGGCCGCGTGCATACATCGAACCCAACAGGAACATCGCATCGGCATCGCCGCCATCGGCAGCCTTTCGGTACCAACGCACCGCCTCGGCGTCATCGCGCACCACCGCAGCGCCGCTTGCGTAGCGTGCGCCAATCGTGGTCATGGCGCGGAGACTTCCAGCTTCAGCAGCCTGGCGATACCAACGCATCGCATCGTCGTCGTTCTCGCGCACGCCCTCGCCGCGCGCGTACATCGCGCCGAGATTGGCCATCGCCCTCGGCTCGCCAAGCGCAGCGGCCTTGCGGTACCACTCGCCGGCCAGCGTGTCGTTCTCGACCACGCCGCGTCCGTTGGCATACATCGAGCCGAGCACGAACATCGCGTCGCGGTCGCCCTGCGCGGCCAACGTGCTCACTTCGGTTGGATCGCGGCGGCCGTCAAAGCCGTGCGCCGACAGCGTGAACAACATCGGACAAACAAATGAAATCATCGAGAGACGAGCGAAACGGGCAATTGGAAGCGTGGTCATGGCGGAGTCCTTTTCCTCGAGCGGAACTCTTGGAACATCGGTTCGCGCCGAAGGCAACTCAGCCACTTCCCCCGTGACCGCCCCATATAAAGAACGGACCAACCCGCACAGACCTACCAATCCACCCCCGTACTCACTCCGCCATCAATCGAGCGCGGCTTTCCGCCAGCTTGGCCAGAGCCGCGGCGTCGAGCTTGGGCATGTGCAAATCCACCGAGGAAAGCGCGTCGACGATCGCTGCGCCCACCACCATCCGCGTGTACCACTTGTTGTCGGCGGGCACCACGATCCAGGGCGCTGCTTCGGTCGCGGTGTTCTGAATCATGTCCTCATACGCGTCCATGTACTTGTCCCAGTGCGCGCGCTCGGCAACATCGGCGGCATTGAACTTCCAGTTCTTTTCGGGATCATCGATCCGCTCGAGGAAGCGCTTCTTTTGCTCGTCCTTCGACACATTCAGGAAAAACTTTCGAACGATGGTGCCGTTACGGCTGAGGTAGCGCTCGTACTTGCAGATGTCCTGGAAGCGATCGCTCCAGAGATCCTTGGTGATGAGCTCAGCAGGAAGTTGCTGCTTTCCTAGGTATTCCGGATGCACGCGCACCACGAGAACCTCCTCGTAGTACGAGCGATTGAAGATGCCGATCATTCCTCGGCGCGGCGCGACCCGCGAGCAACGCCACATGAAATCGTGATCGATCTCTTCGCTGCTCGGCGCCTTAAATGAGTGCACTTCGCAGCCCTGCGGGTTGACGCCGCTCATGACATGCTTGATCACGCCGTCTTTGCCCGCGGCGTCCATCGCCTGAAACACCAGCAGCAGCGACCAGCGATCCTGTGCGTAAAGCACTTCCTGCATCGAGGAAAGCAAGCGCAATCCATCGGCCAGAATTCCGCCGGACGAATCCTTCATCGATTCTTTCATCGCCGCCCGCTCGTCGCCGTTGAACGGCGAAGTGTCGCGCGGGTCGCGTTTGGCGAGGCGAAATCCACGGCCATCGGACACGCGGTGGCGCGCGACAAGCTTTTTGGCGGAATCGATCAGTTCACGGTCCTGCATGCTGTCCTCCAGCCTCTTCGGCGGCGAGGATCATGACAGGATGCGAAACGCCGTGCAATGCACAGTGAACGCGCTCACTCTCGTCATCATCCTCGCTCTCGATTTCGGGATGCCGAAGCCCGTCGTCACCGACCGCGCTGCCCGCGAGGGTCGCCTCTACCAACGCAAGCAGAATCGCGTAGTCGAACGGCTTCTCCAGCACGGTCACATTTTTCACATGCTTCAGCCGCTTGGCGAACTCATGCTTGAATCCAGTGATGAAGATCACCGGCACCGCCTCTGAACGCTGCAGCGTGTCCGCGAGCGCGACGCCGTCGCCACCGGGCATGTTGACATCGCTGATGACGATGTCGAAACTTCGACGCTGCCACTCAGAAATCGCTTGTGCGCCAGAGTGCGCGAAACTTGCGGCGCGGCAAGAGAACAGGGGTTGAATCGAGTGGCATGCGTGTGGTTCCCGGCGCCTTCCATGAAAGCACTGATCCCGCCCGAACTCCGCGCGGGTTCATGCGGTGATTGACGAGATCAGAGCAGCGCCACCGCAGAACGCCTTCAGGGAACTATCCCGTGCTCGACGGAAATTGCATGCGCGCGGAAGCCCCATCGTCGACTCGCCGCAAAATGGGGGCGCGTGCCTCATCAGTGGCGACGGGAAGCGCCGATTCATGCGATGCTCCGCCGAGTGCCGATCGGCGGAGAACGAGTGACCTGCATGAATCCACAGACGCCAACAAACAGCGCGAAGGAACTCGAGCCGAGCGGCGGCGCAGTTGGCGATGGCGGTGTCGATACCCGTGTCGGTGTCGGTGTCGGTGTCGGTGTCGGTGTCGGTGTCGGTGTCGATGCCGATGCCGATGCCGATTCCAGCGCCAACTCCGCGCGTCAAGCAGTCTCTGCGCTGCGTATCGCACTCGCGATGCTTGTTGCGGTCGGCGCCGACACCGTTCTTGCGCCGGTGGGCGAGCTGATCGTGATCTTTGCCGACCTCGCGGTGGCGGTCGTGCTGGCGCTCATCCTCGGCTGGAGCTGGCCGCTCGCGGCGGCGCTGGTGCTCGAGTGCATTCCGGGCGTGGGACTGTTTCCGTCGTGGGTGCTCGCGGTCACCGGCATTGCGCTCGTCGGCCGCAGTCGCAAGCCGCAGTAGCAGCCTGCGGGCAAGTAACGGCGCGCGATCAGCGCGCGGTGTTCGTCGCGGGCACAACCTCGATCAAACGCGCGTCATGCGCGGCAATCGCGCGCATCGTGAACCCGCCGTCGTGCACGCCCAGATCCTCGCCGGTCCACGCGTCGCTCACGCGGCACTTGCCCGCGAACACCACGCTGCGCTCGCACGGCGCGTCGGACCAGTTGAAGAGCGCGAACCGCGTGACGCCGTTGGCCAGCGCCACCGCGCCGACCGAAAGCGTGAGGTCGTTGAACGCCGCCGCCACGCCCGTTGGCCGCGAAAGCGCGCGCACAATCGGCATCTTGTCGCGCGGGAGCGTGGCGAGATCGTCGCCCGCGAGCATCGCGCCGCCGGTCGCGTACACCAGCGTCGCGTGGAAGCGCGCCTCGTTCTCGGGAAGCCCCGTCTGCACGAGCGTGTCGGGATCGTTCCACCAGAGCGTGCCGTTCTGCCAGCCGCGCAGGAGATTTTCGCGGCCGGTGCGCCAGACGCTCGTCCAGTTGCGGCCGATGTCGAGCGAACTGCGCGAACCGTCGATCAGCCCGAGGCTCGGCCACATCGGATGGTTGCAGCCGAGGATGTACGACTTGTCGCCTGCTCCGCGGCGGATCGCCTGCATGCCCAGGCGGTAGGCCTCGACGCGCGTCGCCTTTGGATCGTGGAATCGCCCGCCGCGCATCATGCCCCAGAAGATCGCATCGAGCTTGAAGTATTCGACCTTCCATTCGTCCTTCATCGTGCGGAAGAGCTTCTCGAAATGCGCCTGCACCTCGGGATGCGTGGCGTCGAGGACATACCACGGTCCGAGCCGCCAGCCGCCGAACATCACGCGGTCGCTCGGCATCGGCTTGCCGTCGTCGCCCTTGACGAACCAGTCGGGATGCTCGCGCAACACCTTCGAATCGGGGCTCGCAACGAACGGCGCGACCCAGATCGCGGGCTCGCGGCCGCGCGACTTGATCTCGCGCAGGATGTCCTGCACGGGCTTGCCGCCGAAACCAGGGCCGGTGTCGAGCCAGTCGCCCATGCTCGGCTGGTAGCCATCGTCGATCTGCACGAACTTGAGATCGGGGTAGTCGCGCTCCATCGCGCTGAGGTTGTCGAGCACATTCTTGGCGGTAACCGCGGGGCCGAAGCAGTACCACGAGCACCAGCCCGCGGGCGGCGCGGGATACGCGGTGCGCGGATGGACGCGCGCGATGCGAGTTGCCAGGTCGCCGAGCAGTTCGCCGCGCGACCCGCCTTCGCGCACAACAAGCGACTCGAGGCTCCACGCGCTTTTTGCGGGAATCACGAGCCCTTCGCAGTCGATCGTGCAGCGCACGCGCGTGGGCGAGATGTCGAACGCGCCGACAAAGCGTGAGCAAGTCGTGAACGCCGCGATGAACTGCGGCGCCCCCACGGGCTCAAGCGCGAGCACGCCGTACACGCGGCGGAATCCCGCAGGCTCGGGCAACCGGTAGTGCGAGCGATCGGGATAGTCGCCGACATCCTCAGGCGCCGCGATGGTGCCCGCGGTCTGCGCGAGCATCTGCAACCCCTCGCCGTACATGCGCGTGTCGGGCGCGAGCTCGTGCGCGATGTCGAAGAGGACGATCTCCTTGACCGCGACGGGCGCGGCGGAATCGTTGCGCACGATCGGCGCGGCCTCATCGCCGTCCCAGTGCATCTCAACGACAAGCTCGCGCGCGCGATCAGGGTCGGCGGCCACGGCCTGCGGCACACACGCGCGGATGCGGGCGGGGAGCGAAGCGCGCGGCGAGGGCGAAGCGCGCGGCGAGGGCGACGCGTCGTGCGCGATCGCGCTCGCATGCGCAGAGGACAGTATGGCAAGCAGGACCGAGAGGACCAGGACTGGGAGGAGCAGGCGGATACGCATGCGCCGAGTCTACTGCGGAGAGGAATTCGCCGCGAAGCCATCAATCGGGATCGCGATATTCCAGGGAATTGCGGCACCTGCCAAGCCTGTCTTGCAAATGAACATTTCATTGTTAATCTGCAAGGATGCTTCGCCGTGCCTCCGCCCCCCTCCTGCGATCGACGCTTCGCCGATTTCCCGCGGCGACCATCGTCGGGCCGCGTCAGTGCGGCAAGACCACGCTCGCACGCGAGATCGGCGGGGAGTACTTCGACCTCGAGCAGGAGTCCGACCGCGTGCGGCTCGACCTCGAGTGGACACGGCTCATCGCCGGCCGCACCCGGGTCATCCTCGACGAGGCCCAGACCTATCCAGCGGTGTTCCCGCGACTGCGCGCTGCGATCGACGCCGACCGCTCGCGCAACGGTCGGTTCATCCTCCTCGGCTCGGTCTCTCCGGCGCTCATGCATTCAGTCAGCGAGTCGCTCGCTGGCCGCATGGCCGTGATCGAACTCACGCCATTCCTGTGGACCGAGCTCACCGCGCGCCCCATGCGATCCCGCCTGTGGCTGATGGGCGGATTCCCAGATGGCGGCGTGCGACGGCCCGCTTCATTCCCTCAGTGGGCCAACAGCTACCTGCGGCTGATCACTGAGCGAGACCTACCTGCGCTCGGAATCCCCTGCAAACCGCAGGTGACGCAGAAGCTTCTGCGCATGATGGCCGCCCTCAACGGGCAGCAATGGAACGCCTCTGAACTCGGTCGCAGCATGGGCGTGAACTACCAGACGGTCACGCGCTACGTCGACTTCATCGAGGGCGCGTTCCTCCTGCGGCGACTGCCCGCGTTCCATGTCAATCTCTCGAAGCGTCTCGTGAAAGCGCCCAAGATCCACTGGTGCGACACTGGTCTGCTGCACGCGACCCTCGGCATCGACAGCGACGATGCCCTGCGCCACCACCCTGCGGTCGGCGCGAGCTGGGAGTCGTTCGTGGTCGAGCAGGCGCTCGGCACGCTCGCGGCCCTCGGCGTGCCGCATTCCGCGTTCCACTTCCGCACGGGCGATGGCTACAAACTCGACCTCGTGATCGAGTCGGGGCGCGAACGCTGGGCCATCGACATCAAGTTGACATCGGACCCGTCGCCGCACGACCTCGCGCGGCTCGAGAAGTGCGCGTCGATGGTCTCGGCTACGCGCGCGATCCTGGTCTCGCAGGTGGCGACCGATGCGGGCGACAAGCGGCGGCTGTCGTGCGGAATCGAGCGATTCCTCGGCGAAATCGCGTCACTGGCTCGTCTACGCGACGGGTCGCGCCGTCGAGCCAACGGGTGACACCATGACCGTTCGACGCTCCACCGACGGCCCCGAAATCCTCCCCGCCGCTGCCGCGCGGCGCCTGCTGCTCGCTGGCTGCGCGCTCGACCGTGCGCCCGCGCGTGCGACCAAGGCGCGCGTGATCGCGCTTGTGCGCGAACTCGGTTTCGTGCAGGTCGACAGCATCAACTCGGTCGAGCGCGCGCATCACCTGATCCTCCACGCGCGGCTCGACGGCTACCAGCCCGCGCAGCTCACGCACCACACCGAAACCTCGCGCCACGCGTTCGAACATTGGACGCACGATGCGAGCGTGATCCGCAGCGACTGGCTGCCGTGGTGGACGCATCGCTTCGAGCGGAGCCGCGCGCGACTCACGCAGAGCGCGTGGATGCGCGAACGCCTCGGTCGCAACTGGAAGAAGACGATCGCCGAGGTTCGCCGCGCACTCGAGTCGCGCGGACCGCTGGCGACGCGCGAGTTTCCGCGGCCGGCGCGCGTGGGTAAGAGCGAGGATGCAAGCAAGGGCGAGGCTGGAGGCAAGGGCTGGTGGGACTGGTCGCCGCACAAAGCTGCGCTCGAGTTCCTCTGGCGCAGCGGCGAGGTCGCGATCCACTCGCGGCGCGGCTTCGAGAAGGTCTACGACATCGCCGATCGCGTGCACGGCCCGCTGCCCGAGCAACCCGCGCGCGAGGAGCTGATCGCGTGGGCGTGCCGCGCGGCGATCGAGCGGCTCGGCGCCGCCACGCCGCGCGAGATCGCGCATTTCGTGTGGGCAGTCACGCCGGCCGAAGCCAACGCCTGGTGCGCAAAGGCCGCGAAACAAGGCGAAATCGCGCAGGTCGCGCTTGAGCGGCCGCTCGACGGGACAGGCCGCGCCCCGCGACCCGGCTTCGCACGGCTCGACTGGAAGCGCGCCGCTAGCGCGATCGAGATCGACGACGACACCCCCCGCCTCCTCGCGCCGTTCGACCCGCTCATCCGCGAGCGCGCGCGCCTGGCCGAACTCTTCGGCTTCGGCTACCGCTTCGAGGCCTTCGTGCCCGCGGCCAAGCGCGTGCATGGCTACTACACGATGCCCGTCCTCGTCGGCGAGCGGCTGGTGGCGCGCGTCGACCTCGCGAGCGACCGCGATGCGGGCACACTGCGCGTCGATCGCGCGTGGCTCGAGGATAGGACCGCGACGGGCCATCCCGCCAAGCGCACGATGCGCGCGACCCGCCTGGCCTGCGAGCGACTCGCCAACCAGCTCGGGGCCAAACTCGATTTCCGCGCCGCTGAATCGTGATTTTCGCGAGCCACGCCGAATGCACCGGCGCGTGCACGGGTACATTCGCCCCATGATCCTGCGCCGCGCGCTCGCTTTCGTCGCCACCGCGATTCTCTCCTCCATCAACCTCGCCGCACTCGCGGCGCCACCCTCGATTCCCGACGACTGGTTCTTCGAAGGCGCAAACCGCCCCGCGGGCCTCAAGAGTCTCGAAGGCAAGCCCGCGCCCGAGCTCTCGCTCGACTCGTGGATCGGCACCGAGACCAAACTCAGCGACCAGCGCGGCAAAGTTGTGGTCGTCGATTTCTGGGCGACCTGGTGCGGGCCGTGCATTGCGTCGATTCCCGAGAATGTCGAGCTCATGAGCAAGCACAAGAACGACGGCCTCGTGTTCATCGGCGTGCACGACTCCAACAACGGCTTCGACAAAGCAGCGCAGGTCGTCAAGGACAAGAAGATCAACTACCCCGTTGCCAAGGACAAGAGTGGCGCGAGTACCAAGGCCTACAACCTCCAGTTTTGGCCGACCTATGTCGTAATCGACCGCACCGGAATCGTGCGCGCCGCTGGGCTGATCCCGTCGAATGTCGGCAAGGTCGTCGAAATGCTGCTGAAAGAAGCTGGGGGCGCGGTCGAGACTGTTGGAGCAACTGGACTTGCTGCCGAGTTCTACGCGGGCGGCGCCAAGCGTCCGGCATCGCTGCGCGCAGTTGAAGGCAAGCCCGCTGCGCAACTCAAAGTGCAGTCGTGGTTGGGAACTCCCGTCACCGCTGAACAGATGAAGGGTTCGGTCGTCGCAATCCACTTCACCAAAACTGGCGGCGCACTCGCGGGCAAGCAGCTCGAGGCGTTTGCGAAGATCGAGAAGGAGTTTGCAAGCCAAGGCGTGGTGTTCATTGCGATGTGCGATGCCAACGCCGATCCGAAGAAGACGCAGGACGCGCTCGCCGCGCTGAAATGCACGATGCCGATTGCGCACGACCAAGCGCAGGCCGAGCCAGAGCAGGATGCAAAAAAGCCGCAAAAACACGGCGAATCCGCGCAGGCGTTTGGAGTGCACTTCATCCCCACCACCATCATCATCGACCGCAATGGCGTCGTGCGCGCCGCCGGGGTCAAGCTCGACAAGACCAAGGAGCTCATCGAAAAGTTCCTCGCCGAAGCGGCGCACTGAAAGCCCGACACCCATCATGACAACCGCAACCACACTCACCGGCCATTCGCCATTCGTCGACCATGTGCGCACGCAAGTCGCGCGCACCGTCGTCGGCCAAGACGCCGTCGTCGAGCGCGTGATGATCGCGCTGCTCACTGGCGGACATCTCCTACTCGAGGGCGTGCCCGGAACCGCCAAAACGCTGCTGGTGCAGTCGGTCGCCAAGGCGATCGACCTCAAGTTCGCGCGCGTGCAGTTCACCATCGACCTTCTGCCCAGCGACATCGTGGGCAGTGAGATCCTCGAGCAGAAGACCGGCGAGTTCCGCATTCACAAGGGACCGATCTTTACCAACCTGCTGCTTGCCGATGAAATCAATCGCGCGAGCCCCAAGGTGCAGTCTGCGCTCCTCGAGGCGATGCAGGAGCGGCGCGTGTCGATTGGCGACACCACGCACGACCTGCCCGCGCCATTCCTCGTGATCGCAACACAGAACCCCGTTGAACAAGCGGGAACCTTCGAACTTCCCGAGGCGCAGCTCGATCGATTCATGCTGCGCCATCGGCTCACCTACCCAACACCCGCCGACGAAGCCGAAGTCGTGCGCCGCAGCGTTGCCCTCAAGCTCAAGCGCCAGGGCGAAGGCGCGGTGCCGATGTCGGCGTTCGATGCGATCGACGGTTCGCAGCGCATGCATGTGCGCGATCTCACCACGGCAATGGCCGCGGTGCAGCAGGTGCATGTGAGCGATGTGTTCATCCGCGATGTCGTTGAGTTGGTGAACCTCACGCGCCGACACAAAGACATCGAGCTCGGTTGCAGCCCGCGCGCCGCGCTCGCTTTGGTGCATGCATCGCGCGCGCGTGCCTTTGTGCACGGCCGCGCCTACACCATTCCCGAAGATCTGTTTGCGCTCGCCGACGATGTGATGCTGCACCGCATGCGCCTGACCTACGAAGCGCTCGCCCACGGCAAGAGCGCGGCGGGAGTGCTCAGTGGACTTCTTGCGACGATGGCCTGAGCAAACCACGCGAACACCGTTGCCCACCGCTGCATCCAGCACCGACCTCAATCTCCCCGCGCCCGAATCACTCGCGCGCGGGGACTTCGACATCGTCATTCGTCGACTTGCCGATGACCTCGCTTTCGGCAGCGACACCTCGCGACTGCTCGGCAGCGGACTCGAGTACGCCAGTTCGCGGCCGTACATTCCAGGCGATTCGGTGCGTCTGCTCAACTGGCGACTCACCGCCCGCACCGGCCGAGCTTATGTGCGCGAGTACGAGGCGCTCAAGCGCACCAGCGTCTACATCTTCATCGACACCTCGGCGTCGATGGCGGTGCGCTCGGTGGCGCGCAGCAAACACGACCTCGCCATCTGGATCGCTTCCGCACTCGGACTGGTCGCGCAACGGCGCATGAGTCCGGTTGCGCTGGTCGGTGCCGGCGAGCGCACGGTTGCGTTGGTTGCGAGCCTTTCCCGCAACGATCTCTGGCAATCACTCGAGCCGCTGCGCGCGCATGATTTCACCGAGGGCACCGAGCTCGCCGCCCGCATTCGCCAGATCGCCGCGCGCGCAACTCGCGCCAGTCTGTTCGTCGTGCTCAGCGATCTCCACGACCCCGATGCAGTTTCCGCCATCCGCCACGCCGCGCAGAAGCACGATGTTGCGGTGATGCACCTGCTCGACCCAAGCGAGACCAAGCCGGTGCGCGCAGGATTTTTCCGCGGCCGCGAAGCTGAAACTGGTCGCTCGTTTCTCGGCACCAGTCGCACCCAGTTTGGAAATCCAGACGAAACCCGCGCCGAACTTCTCCGCTCGGGCGCCGACTACTTGCGCCTCGAAACCGATCAGGCGTTCCTTGCGCCGCTGCGCCATTACCTCGGCGCGCGCGGACTTCTCGCACGGGGGCGCGGATGAGGCACCCGTCGAACGCAGCAGTTGTTGAAGTTCATGCACGCACGCGCGCTGCTACACGGATGGGAATTGCTGCGTTTCTAGCGTTGTTTCTTGCCACCACGCTCGCTCACGCCCAGCCGCCGCGCACCGCGCGTGGAACCACGGGCGCGATCGATGTGGCCAGCGCCCAACCGCTGCGCGCCAAAGCGGTGCGCGACTCCGCCACACCAATACTGGTGCGGGTCAACGCGCTCGAGGCCGGTCGCTATCGCATCGAGTACATCGGCGCGCTCGAGGGCACCTTCGACCTCGCTCCGCTTATCGAGCAAACCGACGGCCGCGCCGCTGATGCGCTGCCTGATCTGCGCGTCGAGGTTTACACCCAACTTCCGCCCAACCACGGCACCGATGTCTTCGGCCTCAGCGCGCCTGGTTTTTCGCTGGCCGCCCACTACACCACTTTCTTGTGGACGGCGATTGCGGCGTGGTGTGCGGTGCCCGCGTACTTCATCGCTCGCCGCGTCTTACGCGCAAAGCCGATCCCCGCGCCGTTGCCGCCGCCCGAGCCGACCGTTTCCCAACGCCTCTTCGCGATCGTCGATCAAGCGCGCGCGCGCGAACTCGATGCCGATGAGCGCGGCCGACTCGAGCTGCTCCTTCTGCAAGAACTCCGCGCCGCCAGCGCAAGTTCTGCAAGTCTCGCTGACGCCACCGCTGCGCTGCGCAATGATCAGCGTTGCGCGCAGGTCGTGCGCGCAGTCGAGTCGTGGCTGCACGCGCCCACCGCCGGCGACCGATCGCGCGCACTCGCGCAAATCGACGCGCTCCGCAGCGAAAGTGTCGACCCCGTGATTTCTCGCCGCGCAACGGGAGCCGCAACATGACCCAGCTCACCTTCGCGCATCCGTGGGTGCTCGTGTTCATGGCGATTCCCGTGCTGCTTGCTTGGACCGTCATTGCCCGCGCGCCTGGCGTGGTGAGTCCGGCGGATCACACCCGTCAGCGCGCGCGCCCGTGGCTTGCGCGCACGCTCGGCTTTTTTGACGCGGTTCCCCTGCTGCTTCTTGTTGTGGCCATTGCCATCCTCGCCGGACCGCAAACGCTCCAACATCCCCGCCGCGAACGCTCGCTCACCAACATCCAAATCTGCCTCGATGTCTCGGGCAGCATGACTGGACGCAACCACGAACTCTCCAAGACCGCGATCGAGGACTTCACCCGCGCCCGCGAAGGCGATGCGTTCGGGCTCACGCTCTTTGGCGTGCAACAGATCCGCTGGATGCCGCTCACCAAGGATCTCAACGCCATCCGCAACGCGCTGCCCTTCGCGAATCCCGAGAATCAACCGTCGCACATGGGCGGAACAATGATCGGATCCGCGCTGCGCTTCTGCTTGCAAAACATGGTTGCCGAAGCGCAAACCGGCGATCGCCTGATCGTGCTTGTTTCCGACGGCATGAGCGGGGATCTCGGCGGCGGCGAGGCGGAGAAAGTTGGACAGGAACTCAAAGACGCGGGAATCACCGTGTTTCACATCCATATCGATGAAAGCGATGTGCCCGCCGAAGTGCGCGACCTCGTGGCGGTGACCGGCGGCGACGCCTTTGCGGGAACTGACACGGGAAGCCTCAAGGCGATCTTCAACCACATCGACAAGATGAAGCCGGCGAAGTTTGCGCCCGTTGGAACCGTGCCGCTCGACGAGTTCGGGCCGTTCGCCGTGGTCGCGCTCGCGCTCTTGGGCCTTCATGGATTCGGCCTGCTCTTCGCGAGGTACACGCCTTGGTGATGAGCACGCTCATGGTGTCTTCGCTCGCCGCCATCGCGGCTCTCGCGGTCGCTGCAATCGCCGAGCATTTCCACGCTCAGCGCACCGCGCGCATCGCTCGCCTCGCCTTCGGCCCCAGCGCAAAGCCCGCGCTCTTCGCCCGCGCCGCGCCGATCGCGCGCATCGTCGGCCTCACCCTCGCGGCGTTCGGCGCAACGGTTCTGCTTCGCAACGATCCCATCGAATCCGATGACGCACCCGATCCGCGCGCGTCGCGGCAACTGCTCGTCGTTCTTGATGTGTCGCCGAGCATGAACCTCTCCGATGCCGGCCCCGCCACCGAGAAGCAAATGCGCGGCGTTTGGGCGGGCAAGGTGCTGCAAGGCATTCTTGATCGCCTCGACATGAAGGACACCCGCGTGTCGATGGTTGCGTTCTACTCCACGGCCATACCGATGCTGCAAGATTCGACCGACAAGAATGTGCTGTCGAATCTCATGGATGGACTTCCGCTGTACACCGCATTTAAGCCGGGCGAAACCGATTTGCAGGCCGGGCTGCAGGCCGCGTTCGACATGGCCAAGGGATGGGCGCGCAACTCCACCACGCTGGTTGTGATCACCGACGGCGATCTTTCCAAGCCAGTGAATCCGCCCGCGCGCCCCGCTTCGATCGCCGACTGCATTGTGATCGGCGTGGGCGATCCCAATCGCGCAACCGCGATCTCAGGCCACGCTTCGCGGCAAGACGCTTGGGTGCTCAAGAGCCTCGCGGGCAAACTCGATGGCTACTACCACGAAGGCAACAGCAAACATCTTCCGCGCGCGGTGCTCGACAAACTCACCATGATTGCGCCGCGCGTGTCCGATGCGATCGGACTGCGCGAGGCCGGCTTGATCGCGCTCGGCGTCGGCTGCGCGCTGCTTGGACTCATCGGCCCGCTGCTGATGATGTTCGGCGCGCCGCGTTCGTATCTGCGCGCCGTGGGCGAACCCGCTTCTCCGCAAGGAACACTCGCATGACGCGCCGTGGCATCGTTGCATCTCGCGCGCTCTGGAGCCTGTGGGCGCTCGTGCCCGTTGCGCTGGTTGCGTTTCACTTCGGCCCTGGGCAGGCGATGTATCGCGAAGATCGCGCCGCCGTACTCGTGACCCGCGCCAATGATTTGCAGCAAGAAGCGCTGCGGCTGCAGGGAATCGCCTATCAAGCGCATCTCGCCGCCATCGACGCGCGCATGGCGGCCTTCGCAAAGGACGACGCCGCGCTGCGCAAGAGTGCCCTCGAAGCCAACGCCCACGAGGAATCGGCCTACGCGCTCGCGAGCGCCGCGTGGCGACAAACCGCAGAGGCGCTCACCGAGGCGCAAACCGCAGTCGATGAAAACGGCGGCGTCGTGCGCGATGAAATCCGCCTAGCCAAAGCGCGCGCCCTCGTCCGCTCCGGCGACATCGCCGCTGGCGCCAACGAACTTGAGGATCTGCTGAT
>QWPT01000049.1:0-5394 GCA_003671075.1 Planctomycetota bacterium | reverse complement strand
ACGGCGTACTACTACGGTGCGCGCCTCATGCGCCTCGCTGGCAAACCCGCTGCCCAATGGCGCGAGGTCGCTGGCCGCGCGCGACAAAACTACCGCTACCTCGCCGAAGATGCGAAGGCCCGCGGCGCGCCGGACGCGGATGTCGCCAACCACCAGAAGAACAGCGAGCTCGTGCTCAATCTCGAGCAGAGCTCCCTCGACGAGCTCTACGCGAAGGCGCGTCCCAAGGATTCGCCCACGGGCAAAGCCAACGGACTCGGCCCGCCCCGGCCTGGACGCAAGGGCCGCAACGATGGCGAAAAACCAGCCAAAGGTGCGGGAATGAACGGCGAAATCGGCAATGGTTGGTGAGCAGAACATGAAGGTACACAACGCGATGAACTCGAAGCACACGCTGACAATTCTCCAACCAACCCGCCACGGCGCACTCCTCACCACGCTCACTGCGGCGGTCGCGCTTGCGTCGGCATCGCATGCGCACGCGCAGGCGATTCCTGCGGTGCGCATGACGGCTCCGATCAAGATCCGCGGCTCGGCGATGCCGGCCACTCCCGCGCAGACGATCGCGCCCATCGAGATTCCTCCCGATGAAACCGACGGCGCAGATATGAACGGCCTCACCGGCATGCAGCCCGCCATGCCCATCGCCGTTGCGGCGCAGGGCATTGATGCGCCGTTTACTCCCGCTGAAATCGAAGAACTTAAGAAGCTCCTCGCTTCGCTTGATGAGCCTGAGCAAGCGGAGATGCGCGCGTTTTACGCCGACATCGGTGGAGGAGTGGTCATCGATCTCGATGCGGTGCTCGGCCTCGCCGCCGAGAAGAACACCGTCGTGCAGCGCGGGCAGATGATTTCCAACGCGATGCGCGAAATGGACTTCACCCGCAAGCCCGAGGCCGTGCTCGCCGCTCGCGCCAAGCTCGGCTTCGGCCAAGTTGCGCAACCCAACGCCGAAACTGCGCAGCCGCAGGAAGTCGCGCGCTGGATTCAGCTGCAAGTAATGGCCGGTGAATGGACGACCTTCGCAAACTTCATGCACGCGCGGCCGCTGGCCGAAGCCGAGCCGGTGTACGGCGCGATCTTGCAGTCGATGAATCGCGGCGAAATCGGCCTACTTCCCGAAGAAGTCCTCGCGCTCGCCGAGGCTTCACCCAGCGACTTCAAGCCGTGGCAGTTGCAAGCGCTCGGCCGCATGTTGCAACAGGCCGCGTCGAAGTATTCGACCGGCGCGATGATCGACGCCATCGGCGCAGGCTCGCGCTATTTCGGCACCAGCAGCGACCAAACTCGTCGCCGCACTGTCGATTTTCTTGCGGGCGGCGGCCTGCTCGCCGAGGCGTATCGATTTCTTCCATCGCTCGAAGACGCGCGCGCGAAGTCTGACGGCGCGCTGCTCACCGTGCATGCACGCTACAAGCTCGACCTCGCCGCCAAGGCCGGAGACGGTCCCGAAGGCGAAGCACTCACGCTCGAGGCGTTTCGCATTCTTGCCGAAGCATCGCTGCTCACCAACGAAAGCACCGACCGCCGCCGCGAAGCGCTCAAGTTGGCCATCGCGCAGATGAACAGCGTTCCTAGGACCACGGTCGCGCCCTGGCTCGCCGAGGTTTTTGCCAGCCCCGCGCTCGGCCCGGCCGCGCTCGAGCAACTCGCGCTCAGCGCCGCGCAAATCGGCAACATGCAGGCCACCGAGGATCAGCGCGCCAAAGTCACGCTCAACCTCAAGGAGTCGATCGATGTGCTGCTTGCGCGCGTCGATGTGCAAACGGGCATCGACTCCGCCGCGCTGCGAGTGCCGTTGCGCATGGTCACCACCGCGCTGGTCGCCGAAATGGAACGCGCCATCGAAGCCCGCGGACAGCAGCAGTTCATCGGCCGCAACGCCCAACTGCTCTATCGCGCGATTCCCTCGGAAAAATGGCTGAAATCGCTGGAGCCTTCCCTCGCCACCCGAGCGCGCAAGGCCTGCATCGCCATTGCCACCATCGCCGACGAAACCGATCAGGCGCTCGCACTCCTCGACGCCGCCATTGCAAGTTCACCATCCGAAGCCGCTGCGTTCGCCGATCATTTCCTCGCCAAGTGGGTCGGCCGCCTGCGCCCAACCTCGGAGTATCCCGAGGAGATGATGATGTTCTTCAGCGTTTATCGCGACGCGATGCCGATGGCGCCGCTCACGCGCGGCCGCCAACGCCGCAACCTCGACCGCCTCGACACGCTCGTCGCCAGCCTGCGCGCCGGCGGCATCGAGCCGCGCGCGCTGCCCTCAATCGTGCCCGCGTTTCAGGCTTGCCACGCGCGCACCGAGGTCTACGAGCGCGCGGACATCGAGCGCGTGTTCGGCGCGTTCAACAAGATGCCGCCCGCGACCGCCGCTGGACTCGCCATGACCATGGGCGGCAGTCTCAACGGCGACTGGCGCAGCCGCGACGCGATGAAGGCGACCGGAACCAAGCGCTCCGACAGCGAAATCGCCCAACTCGTCGACCGCGGCTACGGCGTGGCGATCGAGCTCATCGACAGCGCAGTACGCCAACGCCCCGAGGCGTGGAACCTCGCCGTTCTCAACGCCGCGCTCACCTACGACCGCCTGCAATTCAAGCAGTCGCAGAAGACCGCGCAGGACCCCGTGCAGGCAAACGAGTACCGCAAGGCTGCGTTCGACGCGTTCGCCGACGCAGCGTCGCGCTATGTCGGCGCGTTGACCCGCGGTGAAACCCGCGACGATCCCGGCGTCTACCGCCGCTGGTTCGGCGCGGCGATGGGCACCGCCGAGCTCAATTTCCTGCGCCCCGAAGACCTTCCCAAGGAAGGCACTCTGCAGGACGACCAAATCGACCTTGTTCGCAAGTCGATGCTGTCGATGGAGCCCGAGGCGTTCGATCGACATCTCGCCACCTTCGCCAACGACATCGAGGGCGCCGTGCAGCGCGCCGCGCCCGAGGTCAAGCCTCGGCTGGTGCGCCATGCGTTGCGCGTGATCGGCGACCACCCCGCCGGCGCTTCGCTGCGTGCGATGGAAGAACTCTATCGCGACCTCGTCAAGGATGAGATCAAGTTGCGCCTCGCTCTCGACGGCGCCGATCAGGTCGGCGTCGGCAAGCCGTTCGGCATGCTGCTCTCGCTGCGCTTCACCAATTCGGTTGACCGCGAAACGGGCGGCTTTGCGAAGTACCTGCAAAACGGCGTGTTTGGCCGGGTAGGCAACCAGTTTCGCCAACTCAATCACCGCGACGAATTGCAGAAAGCCATCAACGACGCGTTCGCCAAGGAGTTCAATGTCGACGCGATCGGCTTCTTCGACGCGTTCATGCCCCCGCGCGGCGTGGTCGAGGAAGGCAACGACGGTTGGCTTGAGAAGCCACTGGCGTACATCGTGCTCACGCGCAAGGATCCTTCGGTCGACATCGTTCCTGCGGTGGTGATGGACATGCAGTTCACCGACCAAACCGGGCCGGTCACGCTGGCGCTTCCGAGCAACACGCCGCTGCTTGGTGCGGGTGAAATGCGCGCGGCGCGCAAGTGCGAGGCGCTTGAGGTTTCGCAACTCGTCGATGTACGCGCCGTCACCGATGGCGCAGGAAAGAACACGGTCACGCTCGAAGTGCGCATGCGCGGCAAGGGCGTCGTGCCTGACCTGCGCGAGGCGCTCGCGGGCATCGACGCGCCGCTCGCGGGTTACGAGCTTGCCGAGGGCGGGATCGTTGCCGATCCGCCGACGGTGCTCGCGTCGGGCGATGCGACGTTCTCGCCGATGATGATGATGCGCGGCGGCCCGACTGCGCCCAAGGAAGGCTACCCCGAGCCTGACGCCGACGGCATGTACCGACTGCCCGTTGAGCGCACCTTCAAGCTCACCTACACACCGACCGGCGGCGCGATCGGCGGCGAGTTCAAGCTGCCCGCGCTTGCGGCGGGCGTCGACGGAAAGCTCGAAAGCCGCTTCTACGACGAGCTCGACATCATGCCCGCAACGGGCGCGACAGTCGCGCTCAATCTGTCGTACTGGACGACCACGCGCATCGCAACAATGGCGGGCTTCAGCGTGCTCGGGCTCGGCGTGGGTTACGCCATCGCGCGCAGGCGCAAGCCCAAGATCGTCGCCAACACCTCGTCGTGGGAACCCTCGCGCATTACGCCGCTGGGCGTGGTCACTTCGCTGCGCCGACTCGAGCAGCAGCTCGCGCCCGACAAGGCGCAGTCGCTGCGCGCGGAGATCACCGAGCTCGAGCTCAAGTACTTCGGCCCGAACGCCGCGCAAACCATCGATTCCGAACTGCAAGGCGTGGTCGAGAAGTGGCAACGCGCCTGAGGTAGGCGTGCGGCGGAGCGTAGGATTTCCATGATCGCTCACAAACTTACCCTGTTCATGTTGCTGCTCGGCGGGTGTCTGTGCGGTTGCGCCATGCAGCGGACCGAATCCGCGCCGCCAGCAACGCACAGTCCTCCAGCGGCTGCAGCAACGACGCCGCTCAGCGCCTTCATTCGACGCATCTTTGAAGACCGCAGTGGCAGTCTCTGGTTCGGGACCAACGGCGACGGCATCGCCCGCTACGACGGCAAATCAGTGGAGTTCTACGGCGTAAAGGACGGCTTCTTCGGCCTCGCGGTGCGTGCAATCGTTCAGGACAAGCACGACGCCATTTGGTTCGGCACCGACCACGGATTGATCAAGTATGACGGCTTGCAGTTCACCACATACACAACCGAAAACGGTCTTGCGCACGACGACATCTGGAGCATCATCATCGACCGCGATGGGCTGCTCTGGATCGGCACGCTCGGCGGCGTGAGTCGGTTCGATGGGAAGACGTTCACCGCGTTCCCTCTGCCTGCGGTTGAACCGAATCGAGATGTCGGTGTAACAAGCGAGCGCATGGTGCGGTGCATCATGCAGGACAAGGGGGGACGTATGTGGTTCGGCACCCCGGGCGGAGCGTTCGTGCACGACGGCAAATCATGCACGAACATCTCGGAGGCGGACGGCCTTTGCGACAATTCGGTGAACGACATACTCGAAGACCGTCAGGGACGGATCTGGTTCGCGACTCACAACAACGGCATCTGTTATCGCGTCGGGGATAAGTTCACGCACATCACCGCCAAGGACGGCGTGAACGGCACGGAAGCGTGGGATCTGTACGAAGATCCTGCCGGCAACATCTGGTTCCCTATCGAGAACTCGGGTGTGTACCGCTACAACGGCAAGACCTTCACGAACTTCGGGGAAGCCCAAGGCCTGACCACCAACGCAATTCAGTGCACATACCAAGATCGAACAGGACGACTTTGGCTCGGCGGCTGGCAGGGGCTGTTCCGTTACGACGGTGAAACCATCATCAGCGTTGGCAAGGATGGGCCGTGGGGCCTCATGAAGCCGCGCTGACCTGCCCC
>QWPT01000048.1 GCA_003671075.1 Planctomycetota bacterium | reverse complement strand
AAGGGTTGATCAGATTAAGCGGGCAATCCGACGGTGGAAACGGCACGCGCGGCGCATCGCCCCAGTTGCCAAGCATCGATGCGAGATCGGCGCCGTTCACTTGCTCGTCGGCGTTGATGTCCGCGGCCGCGCGATAGCCCGCGTTGGGCGAGTTGATGACGATCCACGGGCTGGTGCAAGGCGCAGTCGCTCCACACGGATTGCCGCTTGAGGAAGCGAGGAACACCTCGACCTTCTTCATCTCGATCGTGCCGTCGGACCACGCGCGGATCACCGCGCCGCCGATGAACGAGCCGTAGTTGCCGCCGTAGGTTCCGTACCAGACGACCGTCGGGCCAGCCTGCGCGCTGGCCGTGGTTGCAACTGCGCACGCGAACGCCGGCGCCGCGCCGACCGCCGCATGCGCCTCGCGTCCGAGCTGCAGCAGCTGCGCCGCACCAACCATGCACAGTCCAACGCCACACAGCGTCACCGCTCCTGCCATTGCGTTCTTGCTCATCTGAAACTCCTCTTGAACTTGGGGTTGCCTCACCAGCCGCGAAACGAGCACGCGCGGTTCGCACACCGCGTGCACGGCGAGTTGCGACTGTAATCCGTCGATGCTGCGAACCGAATCCGAATCGCGGCAATTTGCAGCCTACTTGACGCCGACTCAAGATCTTGGTCTGAGAGTCTGAATACCATGTCGGTCTGGGGTCACCCACCGCGGAACCCACAAGCACTTCGCGTGAACGCGAAAGGGAAAACGATGACGAAGAAACAGAGCTCGTGGGAAGAAGCCAAGCGCGTCTGTCAGGAACTAGGCATCGAGTGCATAGAGACCCCCGACGCGCGAACGATCGGGCTCTTCGGGACGACGTTCCTACCGATGCGGTTGCCGTCGCGCGCAAAGCCGACGATGACCGAGGCCGCGCCGGCAAACCAGTCCGAGCCGTCGTCGCTGCGGCCTCAAGGCGCATGAGACGAGCAAACACCAGCAACCAACGCCGAGAGCGCGGGCTGCGCGAACATCGCAGCCGGAATGTGAACCGAGCATACCCATGGAACCTTCTGGATCACGGTCTGTCGACCTCGCTGGCGCTGGCACGAAGCTCGCATCCAACCGCCGCGCCCGCGCGCTGCTTCGGACTCGACTTGCGGAATCGGAGTTTGAGCGCGCGATTGCATCGCTCCGCGCTGGCGACTTCAACGGCGAACTTGGAGCGCGCGTCCACGACATCCTCCACGATGAGATACACGACAACGCAACGGAGTATTGGATAGGCACGATTGGGGGGAAGCTGTCGGGGCACCCGGTTCGCGTGTGCGGGTATGGCGGCGTCTACCTGATCTGGGCCATGGACTGGGGAGTGTTCGGCTACTTCCTGTCGCGCGAGGACGCGGTGTCGTTCGTGCGTTTCCACTGGGACGATGTCAGCGGCGGATATGTTCGACGATGAACCGACGGTGGACCCGCACGCAGCCGCCGCCATAAACTCTTGAGCTTGCCGCATCGCGGCGCGAGCGCATGCATCATCTGCACCTTGCCATGACGCCGATGATCATCCACATCCCGCACGCGAGCACCGTGATTCCGCCGGAAGCGCTCGCGGATTACATCGTCGACCGCGACGAGCTCGCCCTGCACATTGCCGCGTCGACGGATCACTTCACCGACAGGCTGTTCGCATGCGATTGGCCCGACACTGAGTTCGTCACGGCGCCTGCAAGCCGGCTCGCCGTCGATGTGGAGCGATTCGAGGATGACGCGGCGGAACCGATGTCGCGTGTTGGACTCGGCGTGCTCTACACGCACGGGCACAACGGTGCGCGCATTCGTCGAGACATGAGCGACGAGCGGCGTGCGTGGTATCTCGACCGCTGGTATCGACCGCATCATGCCGCGCTGACCGCCGCCGTTGAGCGCGCGCTGCAGCGGGCAGGACGCGCGCTCATCATCGACGCGCATTCCTATCCAGACACGCCGTTCATTTGCGACTTGGACAAATCGGTCCCGCGGCCCGATGGCTGCATCGGCACCGCGGGAATGCACACCCATCCGGCGCTCATCGAGGCGGCGTGTTCAGCTGCCACAAAAATGGGTTGGTCGCTGGGAATCGATGCGCCGTACGCGGGAGGCATGGTTCCCATGCGACATTTCGGAAGGGACGCACGGGTTCAGTCGATCATGATCGAGCTCAATCGACGTCGATACATGCGGCTCGACGGCGCGCAGGCGGTGCAGACCGATGGATTCGACTCGTGCGCGCGATTCGTGCGTGAGATCGTGCAACGGCTGCGAGGCGCTGCGAACACGCTGCAATGAGGGGAATACGAATAATCACCGCAAGCCCCTACCGTCCGCGCTTCCTCATCCGCCACGCATCGAGCCCCTTCGCATCCATGCAGTTGATGCACTGCGCGCGCGGCAACCATCCGCGTTGCGCGGTGAGCACGCCGAAGCGAATTTCGTCGAAGTCGTCGGGGCCGTGCACATCGCAGTTGATCGCGAGCATGCAACCCGCATCGACGGCTGCGCGAATGTGGGAATCGCGCAGATCGAGCCGCATGTTGTGACTGTTGATCTCAAGCGCGGTGGCGTGTTCCTTCGCGGCGGCGTAGAGCTCGTTCATCGCCGGCTCAAGTCCGGGGCGACCGTTGACGATGCGGCCAGTGGGATGGCCGATCACATGCACGAGCGGATGACGAATCGCCTTGAGCAGCCGCTCGGTGGCAACCTTGGGCTCCTGCTTCAACGCCGCGTGCGGACTCGCAACAACCCAATCGAGTTCCGCAAGAAGTTCGTCGCTGTAGTCGAGCGAACCGTCGCTGAGGATGTCGACCTCGCTGCCCGCCCAGATTTGCATCTGCGGATGGCGGGCGCGCGCCTCGTGAATCGCCTTGATGTGCGCGCGCAGTCGTGATTCGTCGAGCCCGTTGGCCTGGAACTGGCTCTTCGAGTGATCGGTGATGGCGATGGTGTGAAAGCCGCGCGATTGCGCGCGCGCGATCAGTTCGTCGATCGACATCGATCCGTCCGACGCAGTGGTGTGCGAGTGAAGCTCGGCCCTGATGTCGGCGACGCCGATGAGCTCGGGATGCGGCACACCCTTCACAAACGCTGGAATCTCCGAGCGATCCTCGCGCATCGTCGGTGGAATCCAGTCGATTCCCAACGCTGCGTACACATCCTCTTCGGTTGCGGCGGCAACGGGCACCGCGCCGTCGGCGACATCACCGTTGGCATCGGACTTGAACAGTCCGTACTCGTTGAGGCGCATTCCCTGCCCGATCGCGCGTTCGCGCAGCCGAACATTGTGCTCCTTGCTTCCGGTGAAATACAGCAGCGCGGCGCCGAAACGGTCGAGCGGAACAACGCGAAGATCGATTTGCACGCCACTCTTGGTAAGAACGCTCGACTTGGTGTCGCCCTGTCCGAGCACGCGCGCGACCTCGGCGCGCGCGCAGAACAACTCCATCAGCTTTGCGCAATCGGTCGACGATGCCAGAATGTCGATGTCGCCGATGGTCTCGCGTCCGCGACGCAGGCTGCCGGCGTAGGCGATCTTCTGCACGAATTGCAGTGCGGAAAGCTCGCCGACCAGCGCCTCCGCCAGCGGCATCGCTTCGCCAATACGAATGCGGCCGCGTGCGCTTTCGGCAAACGCAATCGACTCCTTCATGTTCTCGATGGTCTTTGGTCCCATGCGCGGAAGTTTGGCGACGGCGCCCGATTCAACGGCAGCCTTCAGCGTGACGAGGTCGATCACGCCAGCGTCGATCCACAACGCGCGCGCGGTCTTGGGGCCGATGCCTTGAATGGCAAGAACCTCCTTCAAACCTGCAGGAATCTGCGCGCGCAGTTCCTCGAGCTCCGTCATGGATGCGGTGTTGCCGAACTCGACGATCTTCGCCGCGGTGGACGCGCCGATGCCTTCGATTTCCTTCAGCGCCGCGACATCCATCTCCGAGGCCGTCGTCGCCAACGCTTCAACCGCGCGGGCGGCTTTACGAAACGCGTTCACCTTGAACACATTGGCGCCGAGAATCTCGGACAGGACGGCGAGTTCCTCAAACGCGGCTGCGACTTCTCCGTTGGTGGCCATAGTCGCAACAGAGTAGCAAACGCGTCGACCACGATTAGCCACGCGAAGCGAGCATCGCCAGAAGAACTTCAGCGGTGCGGCTAGTTGCGCCCTGTTCGGCGCGAATCACGATGCGGGCGTGGCGCGCGATTTCAACGCGGCGCGCCGGATCGGCCATGAGTTGAGCGAGGGTGGGCGCGAGTTCCGTCGCGGAAATCTGAATGATCCCGCTTCCTTGCACGAACGCCTCCACAACATCGCGAAAGTCGGCGACGCGCGGACCAATCACCACTGGCCGGCCAAGGCTTGCCGGCTCGATCGGATCACTACCGTAGAGCTTTCCGAAGCTGCGGCCCATGACCACGACATCGGCCAACGCGTAGGCCATGCTCAGTTCACCGATGGTGTCGAGTAGGTAGTAGCGCGTATCAGCGCCGCCCTGCTCCTTGGCCGATCTGCGCACGCATCCGGGCAGATTGGCAGCGACGCCCGCAAACCATTCGGGCTTGCGTGGCGCAATGAGCAGACGCACGCCCGGCGGCAGACCGTCGCGGAGCAGAATTTCTTCGCCGGGCTCGGTACTTCCCGCAACGATCAGCGGCGCGCCCAGAGGAATCCCCATTTCCTGCGCGAGTTTCTCGACGCCGGGAACGGTTTCGCGGATCGCGATCGAGTCCCATTTCATGTTGCCGCTCACCAACACTTCACCGGCGCCGAGCTCGGCGAAACGATCGGCGTAGGCGCGATTTTGCGCGAGAACGAGATCGGCGCGCGCAAACATTCCGTGCACCAAACGGCGCACCATGCGATAGCGCTTCACGCTGCGTTCACTCAAACGACCGTTGACAACGACCACGGGAATTGCACGCGCGGCCGCGAGCCTGGTCATGTTGGGCCAGAGTTCAAGTTCAACGAGCACCAGCAAATCAGGCCGTATGCGATCGAGCCAGTTACGCACGGCAAAACTGAAATCAAACGGCGTGCGCACCACCGAGCAGCGATTGCCCTGCGCATGTTCAGGACGATTGGCGAACAGCGCCTGCGCACGGGCAAACCCCGTATCAGTGGTCACGCTCACCACGATCTCCGGCTGCAGACGATCAAGAAGCAGGCGCTCGACCAAACCACGAATTGCATTGACCTCGCCCACGGAAACCGCATGGATAAGCACGCGCGAACGGGATGTGCGCGCAATGGTCGCGCCGCGGCCGAGACGCGCGGGCCAGTCGGTGCGAATCTTTCCGCGCCAAATCATGCGCGGCAACCAGATGGGAAGTAGAACAATGACGAACAACGCGTAACACAGGTCGTGCAACGCAAGCCTGGCGTGGCTCAGCGAACGAGGGCGCGACTGGCTCGATGCTGCGTTCACTTCAGATTCTTCGCCATCGCCGCCAGCCACTTCGCCGACTGCGTACCTTCAGCAAGATCGGCGACGCGGCCCTTGCTGTCGACATACATGGTCTTGGGAATCAGCGGCGAGGGGTTGATCGTGCGTACGAACTCCATGAACTCGGGCGAGGCCATGCCCTCGAAATCATTGGCAGGATTCGACTTTAGGTGAGTGCGCACGAGCTGAGCGCCGGTATCGACGCTCAGTCCAATCACGCGCACGCGTTCAGGCATCGACCCGCGCAACTCGTGCACCGTCCGCCGATTGGCCAGGCATGGGCCGCACCATGTAGCCCAAATCTCGATGATCATCGGCCGTCCCGCAAATTGCGCGAGCGAAACCTGCTTTCCATCGAGGTCGGTGACTGTCAATCGATGCACGGGGCCGAGCTCGCTCGGTGCCATAGGGGCGGCGGGCGCGGCGGCGGGATTGGCGGCAGGCGCAGGCGAACTGTCGGAAGAAGTTGGAGGCACGGTGGTGCCGTCGCAACCTGCGAGAACGATGCAAAGAAGTCCGACACACGCGCGCGTCATATGGGAACAATACCCGACCGTGCCGCTCCCGCGCTCCAACCCCGTCCCCCTCGACCCATCGTTGCGCTGGGTGGTGGCGATCGACACGGGCGGAACCTTCACCGATGTCGTGGCGCGCGGGCCAAATGGCCAGATTTCCCGCGTGAAAGTGCCTTCTGATGGATCGATCTCCGCAACGGTCGTGAGCTGCGCCCGAGGTTCGCTGCGCATCGCTCCCGCCGCGGGACTCACGCTTCCTGATGGATTTCTCGATGGATGGATGCTGAGTGCGCCCGTCGCGGGCACGGGCAACGCGCTGTTGGTGCGGACGCAACGCGGCACCACGGTTGAGCTCGACGATGCCGTCGAACTGGCTGAAGGAACGCCATTGCGCTTCATGCAGCGCCAACGCGGCGGCGCGGATTGGATCGACGCGCCGCGCATTGGACTGCACATCGTGACCGCAACGCCGTTGAGCGAAGCGCTCGCGCCAATCGAACTCAGGCTTTCAACAACGCGCGGAACCAACGCGCTACTCGAGGGACGCGGCGCAAAGGTTGGCGTGTTGGTCTCGGACGGACTGACTGGCGTCGTTGAGATCGGTGACCAGACGCGAGAGAATTTGTTTGCCCGCGTTCCAGTGCGCACGGGTGCGTTGGCGCATGCGGTGCGCGCGATTGGTGAACGAACGCTCGCGAGCGGACAGGCTCACATGCGCGCGGACAATGCGCAGTTGCATGCGGCCGCCGATGCGCTGCGCGCTGAGGGATGCGATTGCATCGTGGTGTCGCTTGCGCACGCGCTGCTCAACGAACGCGAGGCGCAGATCACTGCGGAGCTCGATACGCCAAGCATGCGCGTGATTGCGGCGGCGGCCGTTGCGCCGCATGCACGGCTGCTCACGCGAACAGAAACGGCATGCGTGCACGCGCGCATTGCGCCGATTCTGAGCCAATTCGTCGTCGATGCCACACGCGGTTCGTCCGAGCCGTTCAGCCACGCGCCCGAGCCGTTCAGTCACGCGCCCGAGTCGCGCGCGTTCATCTTCACCAGTGCGGGCGTGCTGCAGAGTGCGGCGACATTCGCTGCGCGCGACACGCTGTTCTCCGGTCCCGCCGGCGGCGCGTGCGCGGTGGCCGGTGTCGCGCGTCGCCACGCCATTGCTCGCGCGGTTGGATTTGACATGGGCGGCACGAGTTCCGATGTCACGCGCACTTGCGATGGATCCGTTGCGTTGCGCAGCGAATCGCGCATCGCCCGCGCCACCGTCGCAGCGCCGAGTGTGGCCATCGACAGCGTGGCCGCGGGCGGTGGTTCGATTTGCCGCGTGCGCGACGGTGCGTTTGAAGTCGGTCCTGAGAGCGCGGGTTCCGACCCTGGCCCCGCTTGCTACGGTCGCGGTGGTCCGCTCACCATCTCCGATGTCAATCTGCTCGCGGGCCACTTTGCGCCCGGATTCGAGTCGATGAGCCTCGATCGAGCCGCAGCCGAACGCGCGCTCAACAGTGCGATCGATGAGCATGGATGCACGCGCGCGGCCGCGATTTCAGCGTTTCTCGACATCGCCAACGCACGCATGGCACTCGCAATCGAAACGCTCTGCATCCGCGACGGCGTCGATCCGCGCGGCCATTCATTGATTGCGTTCGGCGGCGCGGGCGGACAGCATGCGTGCGCGATCGCCACCCGCCTCGGCCTTGATCGCATCGTCTTCCCACGCTTTGCCGGCTTTATGTGCGCGCAAGGAGTGTTCGACGCCGAGCCTGCGCGTTTCGAAACGACGCCCGTGCTTCTGCCTCTGCGCGGAATCGGCGCGCGGCTCAACGAGATTCATGCGCTCACCGCCATGCGCGCGCGTCAAGCGCTCAGCGCAGACGGATTCACCGACGCCGCCGATGGCGAAACCTCGGTCGCGCTTCGACTGTCGGGACAAGAGTCGACGATCGAAGTTGACTTCGGCGACGAAGCCACGCTTGAGTCGCAGTTTCGCGCTCGATTTCTTGAGCTTTTTGGCTACGCGCCGCCCGCGCGCGCCATCGAAGTTGTGTCGCTGCGCACACGGGCCATCGCGTCGCGCGTGCACGCCCGCACCCAAGACGCCGCTTCCGAGACGCCCGCGGTCGAAGACGACGCGCGACTGGGATCCACTGCGAACCCGCGCCGCGATCCGATCCCGCGCCGCGACTCCCCCTTGCACCGCGATGCACTGCGCGCCGGCACCGTCATCGACGGCCCTGCGCTCATCGTTGACATCGGTGAAACTGTCGTGCTCGAGGCGGGCTGGTGTGCAATCGTTCACCAATCGGGCGACCTTGTGGCCACACGCACCAGCGCGATCGCCGCGCGCAGCAGCAACGCGGAGCAGGAGCTCTTTTCCGCGCGTCTTGAGTCGATCGCGCTTTCGATGGGTCATGTCCTCGAGCGCACGGCGCTGAGTCCGAACATCCGCGATCGCCTTGATTTCTCTTGCGCCGTGCTTGATCGCGACGGCGCGCTCGTGCAGAACGCACCGCATCTGCCCGTGCATCTTGGCGCGCTAGGCGTTTGCGTGCGCAGCGTTGCCGCGGTGCTCGAACTCGCTGAGGGTGATATCGCCGTCACCAACCATCCTGCGTTTGGCGGATCGCATTTGCCCGATGTCACCACGGTCGCGCCGGTTTTCGTCGGGGGATTGCGCGTGGGTTATGTCGCCGTGCGCGCGCACCATGCCGAAATCGGCGGCACGCGCCCTGGTTCGTTTCCGCCCGACGCACGCGTCCTCGCCGAGGAAGGCGTGGTACTCGCGCCGTTTCTTTCGATGCGCGCGGGAAGCTTCGACCTCGCCGGCTGCCGCGCCCGATTTGCCGACGCGCCGTTTCCCTCGCGTAATCCCGATGAAAACATCGCCGACCTCCTCGCGCAGATTGCCGCTACCCGCCACGGCGTCACGCAGATGCAAGCGCTGGCGACTGAACTGGGCGCAGCGTTTCCTGCGCGTTGTGCGGGCGAGCTCGATCGCGCCGACCGCGCCTTGCGTGCGAAACTGCGCTCATGGCCTGAGCGCGAAGTGCACGCGCAACGCCAACTCGACGACGGATCCGTCATTCGCGTGCGCGTCAAACGCGTCGACGACCGACTTCAAATCGACTT
Organism: Planctomycetota bacterium; assembly: GCA_003671075.1. GTDB lineage: Bacteria > Planctomycetota > Phycisphaerae > Phycisphaerales > SM1A02 > QWPT01. The sequence continues at coordinate 12,631 of QWPT01000048.1, read as the reverse complement.
CAGCGGATCCGCGCCCGTCCACCGCGGCAACTTCAACGCTCCGCGCGCGGTCACGCAGGCGGCAACGCTCTACGCGCTGCGTCTGTTCATCGACCGCGATGTTCCGATGAACGAGGGTCTTCTGCGCGCAGTCGATCTCATCGTTCCCGAAGGCATGCTCAACCCGTCGTTCTCGGCCGATCCCACTTGCTGCCCACCGGTGGTTGCTGGAAATGTCGAGACCAGTCAGTCGGTGGTTGCCACGCTGATCGAAGCGTTCGCCATCGCGGCCGAAAGCCAGAGCACCATGAACAATGTTCTGTTCGGCGACGCCACCTTCGGCGTCTACGAAACGCTCGGTGGCGGCGCGGGCGCGGGGCTTGGACTCGACGGAGCCAGCGCCGTGCATGTGCACATGTCGAACACGCGACTGACCGATGTCGATGTTCTCGAACGGCGCGCGCCCGTGGTCATTCGGCGCTTTGAGATGCGCCCTCATTCCGGCGGCAACGGCGCGCAACACGGCGGCAATGGACTGATTCGCAGCTACCAGTTCCTGCGCCCCGTCTCGCTTTCCTTCTTTGGTTCGCGGCGAAAGTTTGCGCCGCAAGGCCTCGATGGCGGTCAACCAGGCGCGTGCGCCACGCAGCAGGCTGTCATCGGCGGCATTGCCATCGATTGCAGCGATGCAGTCCTTGCGCTTGAACTGGGCATAGGCGACCAGTTCACCGTGCAGACTCCCGGCGGCGGCGGATTCGGTCGCGCACGATTTCCCGATTAAGGCGTTCGCTGCGCCACTCGTGCGGGAAGATTGATCCGCTCGATTGAGATCGCGTGTCCGCGCGCGAGATCGATCTCGACCAGTGCGCCTTGTACCGCCTCGCCGCCCGAGCCCATGTCAAATGCAACATGCACGCCAGTTGTGAAGTGCTTGAGCACCGCGTCGGTGCGGCGACCGATGACGCTGTCGTGCGGACCGGTCATGCCGACATCGGTTTGGAACGCGGTGCCGCCGCGCAGAATGCGCTCATCGGCCGTCGGCACATGAGTGTGAGTTCCGAGCACCGCAGCCACGCGCCCATCAAGGTGATGCGCCATCGCCGCCTTCTCGCTCGTGACCTCCATGTGCACTTCAACGAGCACGATCGGATTGCGCTCGGGCATCGCCGCCAACATGAGGTCGGCGCACTCGAAAGGGTCGTTGGCCTGAATCGATCCGATGTGGATGCGGCCGAGCAGCGTGAACACGAAGATCTCGCGCGGACAACGCGCGTCGGCGGGAATGCGGATGAGCCGCTTTCCTGGCGTGCGCGTAGAAAGATTGGCTGGTCGAGCCACCGGTTTGGTTGGATCGTCGAGAAGCGGAATGATCTTCGCCTCGCGGAACGCGTGGTCGCCGAGCGTGCACGCGTCGACACCCATGCGGCGAAACTGGTCAAACAGCTCGGGCGTCAGACCCGATCCGTTGCGCGCGTTCTCCGCGTTGGCAATGATTCGGTCGGGGCGAAAGCGTTCACGCAGGTTAGGCATCTGCTGCTCAAGCGCCATGCGGCCCGGAGCGCCGTTGATGTCGCCGAGAAATGCAATGCGAACAGTTCCTTTCAATGGATCCATAAGCGTCACAGTAACGGCGAGCGATTCATTTGATGCGGTGAAATATTTACGCCACGGGCTTGCATCATCGGTTTCTTGCTACACTCTTCCTGCACAACCACTTCGAGTTCGTACTGAAGAGTTGCGCGGTCGGTGTTGCCAAACACCGTCCTGATCGCGGGAATTGCCCACTTTTGCCAGCACCACCGTGCGGGCGCGAAGAGGGCACGCCTAAGCGCCGAAGCCGAGAAATCGATCGACGCACCACCCGCAATCGAGTGAAACCTTGAATGTCTGACGACATCGGAACGGAATCGGAACGGAATCGTCACCGAGTTCCTCGCCCGTTTGGCGAGTGCTCGTGGCTCAACCCTCGACCCGCTCGCAAGCGAGTTGCGGCCCGTCTTCACCGATCACAGTCATCGCGGCTTCATCGACTCAGGACATCTGGCGCATCATCGTGCAACCGTACCCGCTGCTGCTCGGCCTCTGATTGTTGCGCTTATTCTCACTCCGATCGATCATCGCCTGATGTTCGCTCGGTGGCAGTTTGATCCTCAAACGCACGCACGACCCACGAACGAGCCACGAACGAGCATTGTCCCGCCAATTCGTCGCAGCGTTCATCCCATGACCGTACTGACCGCACTGACCGCACTGACTGCATCCACCGCATCTGATTTGCAGATGCCGCCGCACCCGAAACACTCCCCATGCTCAATCCCGTGACCTTCACGCAAGGAATGCACCTTCGACATCGCCAGCGCCCCGAATGGGGGATCGGCGTGGTTTCGAGGGTCGAGGTTCTCACCCGCGCCGGGATGCGTGATCAGAGGCTTTGGATGAAGTTCGGCGCCGCTGGACTGAAGACGCTGCTTGCTAGTGCGGCTGATCTCGAAATCGTCGAGGGCACTGGTGCGGCTGAGCACACTTTCGCCGCCCGCGAAAGCGCCTCCGACGGCGGATGGCTGGGACAGATCGCCAAGCGCCGCCCCGAGCAGGCGATGTCCGACCTTCCGCCCGACGCCACCGACCCGTTCCTGACCGCCGAGCGCAGGCTCAAGATCCTGCTCAGCCTCTACCGCTTTGACGGGACCGACCGGTTCACCCCCAAGCTCACCGACTGGGCCGTCGCCCAAAGCGGGCTCGACGATCCGCTCACGCGCTTCAACAGAACCGAGCTTGAGGCCTTCTACAAGCAGTGGTCGATGGACCGCGACCTCGCGCTGCAACGACTGGTGTCCGACTTTCGCCGACAGCGCATCTCCATCGATGCCCTGCTGGTTGACGCGCCGCGCGCTGCGCTGCAGGTGTTGCAAAAGTTCGACAAGGTGCGCTAAGCCGCGTCGGCAAAACGCTGCGCGCGTGCATCACGCCTCCTAGGCGGCACAACAGGCGAGAGGGTCGCGCAGGCGCGGTCCAGAATCTCGCCGCTCCCACACAATCTCCTCCGAATCGTCGTCCAACATCGACCGTTGGCATGGGCGTTGCAATAGGTATTTACGAACCGCGAGTGCGGCCGCCAGCACAACTGAAGACGAGGAGAATGACCGTGGACGAATCAAGCTTTCAAGACAAGATGAATCAGATTCTCGATCGCATCCGCGAACTGCCTTCAACCCAGGCCAGCGAGGCTGCCGACGGCGCGGAAACGCGTCGGGCAAGGGTTCAAACTTCAGTCACCGAACTTCAAGATGCTCTGGACTATTTGCGTCTGAGCGTCAAGTACCTAGTCTTCGATCTCGAGGCAACGCGACGCGAGAATGCGTACTTGCGTCGGATGATCGAACAATCCAACCGCGAGCGCAATCAGAAACCGGATGAATCTCAGGACGAAGAGAGACCGGAGTTTGGATCGAATGGTTGGGAGTAAGAACTAGTGTTGTCGGGGCGTGGTGCCATGCCACAACCTGGCCACTAGAGACGTGCGCAACGGAGGACGAACCGATGCGCACATGGGGCCGATCCAGGAAGCAGCCACCCAAATGGGGGGCGGCTGCTTCCGTTTTTGGCCCGCTTAAAATCTCGTGAGCGCGATCTCGGTGGCTTCATCGCGAGCAAGCGGAACGCGGGCTTCGGTCGCGCCGAATTCGGGCAAGAGCGCCGCGCCGTTGACGCGAATGTCGAGGGCGTCGCCCGCCGGAGTGCGCAGCGGCACGCGCACAAACACATCTTCACGACTCGCGAGGCCGGCGATGGTGAAGCGGCGAGTCCAGGTGCGCGCAAGACCTTCGCCGTGCAGGCTTGAGATCTCAACAATGCGCAGCCGGTCAACCACTGCGTTCTGAACCGCGTAGTTGAACTCAAACGCAACATCGTTCCCCACACCGCCGCGGGCGATGGTGCGTGCGTCGTCCAGCGTCAATACCCACTGGGTTTTTCCATCGTTCAGCAGGATCGCGGCGCGATATTCAGGCCACATGCGGGCGAATTCATCGGCGGGTTGGACGACCTGCGCTGGGGCGAGTTCGATGTGCGTTCCCGTTGCTCGAGTCGATGCAGGGTCAGGCGCGCAGGACGCGACGAGAACGGAGAGAAGCACTGCACGCGCGACCGCGGGAGCAAGAGCCTGATGCATGGCGCGAACCATACCAGTCGCAACTCAGATTGCGCGCTTCTCCACCTCGCTCAAATACGCAGACTCCTCGTCGGTGAAGAAGTAGTCGCGTTCAAGGTCGAGTAAGACGCGCGCATGTACTCGGCTTCGAACTGGAGGCCAGCCGCCCCGCCGATCGTGCTCGCGCAGGAGCTTGAACAAGAGCGAGATTCCCGAGGCTCCCAACGCGCACACGGGCGGCTCGGGATCAAACATACGGCGCAGATGCTTCGATTCTCGGCGGGAATCGGCCTCTTCGCCCCGATCTGGTTGAGATTCAGCCATGTGATTCACCTGCAAAGCCCCCGCCTTGCGCGAACGCGTTACGCAGTTGTCTGCGTGCAGTTCGTCGACGCGATACAGTTTCATCCTTATGTCGAGTCCCTCCTCTCACGCCCTCGAGATCACGCGGCTTCACTTTCGCTACCAGGGTCGTGGCCCGAACGACCCGGGCTTCGAACTGCAGTTGCCGTCGCTCACCCTTGCCCGCGGCGAGGAGATGCTGTTGATCGGCCGCTCAGGATGCGGCAAAAGCACGCTGCTTCAGTTGATTGCTGGCCTTGTCGACCCGAACTCGGGAACGGTCCATGTCGGTGGACAGGACATACACGCGCTCAAGGGTGCTGCCCGCGATCGCTTTCGCGGGCGCACGGTGGGAATGGTGTTTCAGACTTTCAACCTGCTGCAGGGATTCAGCGCCATGGAGAATGTGCTAGTTGCGCTGCTGATGAGCGATGTTCCCAAGGCGCAGTGGGCCGACCGCGCGCAGTCGCTGCTGCGATCGCTGGGCATCGAACGACTCGACGCGCGCGCCGAAGAACTCTCGGTTGGACAGCAGCAACGCGTGGCAGTTGCGCGAGCGCTGGCCTGTCGACCGACGCTCGTGCTCGCCGATGAACCGACGGCCTCGCTCGATCCCGAAAACGCCGTCAACGCCGTGCGCGTCCTGCGCGATGCATGCCGCGAGCAAGGCGCGGCGCTGCTGGTGGTTTCGCACGACCCGTCGCTCGAAGCGCATTTCGCCCGCAAAGAACGGCTCGACGAATTGATGAAGCGGCGAGCCGCTCATGATTCGACGCGCGAAGGAGCCTCGGCATGAGCGATCTCACCATTGTTCTGCGCAGCCTGCGCGCCCGCCTCTTTTCCACCACCGTCGTCGTCCTGCTGGTCGCGGTGAGCGCGGGCCTTCTGCTGGCGATTCTTTCGCTGCGCAGCGCGGGCGAGCGCGCGTTCGAGCGAGGCACCGGCAACGCGCACCTCTTGGTTTCGCGCGACGGCAGCCCGCTGGTCAGTGTGCTCAACGGCCTCTTCTACGCCAATTCGCCCAAGGCGCCGATCGATCGCGCGAAGCTCAACGAACTGCGCGAATCGTTCCCGTGGGCGATGTTCGTGCCAACCGCCATCGGCGACAGCTACCGCTCGTTTCCCGTGGTGGCGACGGCGCCCGAGTTCTTCAGCAAGTTCGAGCCCGTGCTCGGCGAACCGTGGCAATTCGCCGACGGCCGCGCGTTCGACAAGAATTTCGAAGTCGTGCTCGGAAGCTCAGTCGCGCGAGAAACTGGCCTGCGCATGGGGGCGAAGCTCGTCCTGACCCACGGCTCGGGAAAGTCGCGCGAAGGCGCAGGCGATGAAGCAGACGAACATTCCCACGTGCACAAGGAATACGAATTCACCGTCGTGGGCATCCTGAAACCCACGGGTTCACCGCATGATCGCGCGTTGTTCAGCGACCTTGAATCGAGTTGGATGCTGCACGCGCACGACCGCTTCGAGCGATCGGGCAAGGAAAAGCTGGTGACCGCCGCCGACCTCGTCGACGACGATCGCAATGTCACCGGCGTGTTGCTGCGCCTACCTTCGCGCGAGGGATCGAACACTCCGCCAGCGCTGGTGTCGCAGTACGACAAGTTGCGACGCGACGGATCGATCACCGTTGCCATCCCGTCCAACGAAGTGCAGCGGCTGTTCAGCATCGTCAAGAGCATCGATGTGCTGTTTCTGGCGATGGCGGGCGCGACGCTGCTTTCGTCGGGCGTTGCGATCCTGCTGTCGATGGTCAACTCGATGTCGGAGCGCCGCCGCCAAGTTGCGATTCTGCGCGTGCTCGGTGCGAGCCAGGCGCGCATCTTCTGGCTCGTGCTCACCGAAAGCACCATCGTTGGCCTCGTCGGCGCAACCGTCGGCATCGCTGTCTGCGCCACGGTGCTCTTCGCGGCAACAGCGTGGCTGCTCAACGCGCACGGCATCGTGATCGCTCCCGAGCTCGACGCACGCAGCGCAGTGCTCGTGGCCATGGGAACGACGCTTCTGGCCGCCATCGCGGGTATTGTCCCTTCCGTGCTCGCATACCGCACTTCAGTCGCGCGCAACCTTCGTCCGATCGGCTGAGCGGAGACCATCATGAAGATCGTTTGGACCATCGTCGCGCTGCTTCTCTTAGGCGGGCTCATCGTGCTGTTTCAGCCCGCGGCAGATACGCGTCGCGATGCGATGTCCGATTCCGAGTCGATCGCGCCATCTGTCGCGCCATCTGTCGCGCCATCTGTCGCGCCATCTGTCGCGCAAGCAACACCCGAACCGAAGCCCGAGTCTGTCGAAACCAAGGCGCCGACTCCGTCCCCCACCGCGCCATCTTCCGCTCAAGCCTCCGCCAAGCCGCAACCTTCGACGGAACCTACGCGGCCACCGGCGGAGGTGATCGCGGCGGGCGCTCAGTTTGAGCCTGAAATTCCGTTCATCGCCAACGCCGAAATCATCCCGAGCAAGTTCATCAAGCTCGCCGACGGCGCCATTTCCGTCGACGACGCCTGGACGATCCGGGGAGAAGGAACTGCGGAGATTCCCTACGAAGTTTCATGGGAGTTTCTCTCGAGCGCACAAGAGGACTACATGCCGCGCCTCGGTGAGAAGAAGCTTCCTGCTCGCATCGCCTTCCTGTCGGGCAAGCGGGTGAAGATCGGCGGATACCTCGCGTTTCCGTTGGTTGCGCCAACCTCGAGCGAGTGCCTGCTCATGCTCAATCAATGGGACGGCTGCTGCATCGGCATTCCCCCGACGCCCTACGACGCTGTTGAAGTGAAGCTCGCTGACTCAGTCAAGGGTTGGAAGCGCCACACCATCAACTTCGGTTCTATCGAAGGAACCTTCAAGGTGGAGCCGTACCTGGTGGAGAATTGGCTCGTCGGGTTGTACATGATCGAAGACGCAAAACTCGACACGGGAATCTGACGGAGAGATCAATCCCGCGCTCGCGGCGGCTATCCTTCGCGCCATGCTCTGTGCCTCGAAGTCGCGCGATCTCCGCTCCCTCGCTCTTTCCTGCGTGATTCTCGTATCCATCGCGCCATCGCTTGCGCGCGCGGATGATCCACCTGTTGCGCCTCCTGCAACACCCGCCGTCGAGCCTGCGCCGATCGATCCCGGTCCGCTTGCGCCACGCGCATTTCCCGCTGGCGACGCGGCCACGACTGGCGCCCTGTTTAGCGACTACGAGCATCGAGCCAATGCGCGCGTCGAGCGCATCGCTACTTCGCGCGGCGGACTTCCGATTCGCGCCATCACGCTCCATGGAACCGACGCGAAGCGGAAGTTGCCCGCACTGCTGATCGTCGGCGGCATGGACGGCGAGACCATGATGTCCACCGAGCAAGTGTTCGCTGCGCTGAAGGCGTTTGATGGCGAACAGAAGACGCTGCTGGAATCGATGCGTGTCTACGCAATTCCCGAAGCGAATCCTGATGCGCGCGCCGTGGCGTTCAAGACGAGTTATCCGAGGTCGACCAATCTGCGCGCGGTTGATGACGACCGCGATGGAACCGTTGACGAGGATGGACCGCGCGATGTTAATGGCGACGGCGTGATCACCATGATGCGCCGCGTCGCGCCGCCTGGCCGCACCGCGACCCATGTTGTCGATGCCGCAGATCCGCGCATCGTCCGCACCGCCAACCACGACAAAAGTGAGGTCGCGACCCACGAAGTCTTTATCGAGGGCCTCGACGCCGATTCCGATGGACTCATGAGTGAGGACGGCGCTGGCGGCGTCGATCTCGACCGCAACTTCCCCCACCGCTACCCCGAGTCCGCGCGCGACGCGGGCCCCTACCAACTCAGCGAGCCTGAGTCGCTGGGCATCGCCAAGTTCGTGCGCGATCACCCCGAGATCGCCACCGCGATCGTGTTCGGTCGCCACGACACCCTCGCACACTTTCCCGACACCAAGGACAAAGACTCCACCGGCCGCACGCCGATGGTCTATCACGAAGACGATCACGCGCTCTATCGCGAGTTCGGCAAACTCTGGAAAGACTCGACCAAGATCGAGAAATCCGACACCGCCGATCTCGCTGGTTCGCTGATGATCTGGCTGGCCGACCATCGCGGAATCACCGCCGTTGCCGCCAACGGCTGGGCCCGTCCCGAGCTGCCCAAGCTCCCCGAAGGCACGCCCGTGCCAGCAGAAACTGGCGATGGCGAACAGGCGGCGTGGCTTGCCGTGAGCGACCGCATGTACGGCGGCCGCGGCTTCATCGCGTGGAAGACCTTCGATCACCCGAAGCTCGGCCCCGTTGAAATCGGCGGATTTGCGCCGTTTTTTCGTGAATCGCCGACGGCGGTCCAGGCCAGCGCCATCGCGGACAAGTCCGCGCAGTTCGTTGTCGCCGCCATGGCCAAGCGCCCCGAGATCACCGTGAGCGATGTCGTTGTGACTGCGCTCGCTGATGGGCTCGCCCGCATCGAAATGCGCGTGACCAACAAGGGAACCATGCCTTCGATTTCTGCGATGGGACGAATCAACGGCGTGTTGCCGCCGATCGTGGTTCGGCTTGCGCTCAAGCCTGATCAAGTGCTCAGCGGTCGACCGGTCGAAAAGATCGAGCGCCTCGCCGCGGGCGCATCGGTCGACTACCAATGGATCGTGCGCATGCCCACCGCTGGCGCGCTCGACATCACCGTCGGCGGACCTTTCTTCGACACGCTCACGCGCACCGCTCGCGTTGGCAAGGAGGCGTCGCGATGATGCATCAAACCTTTTCTCGACTGCGAAACTTCTGTCCGCTCATCATCATCGTCATCATCATCACGTCACTCGCGCTGACGACTGCGACCGTCTACGGACAGGATCGCCCGGCGTCTAAGAGCGATCTGCGCTTCGACCACTATCGTGACTACACGAAGCTCGTTGCCGAGTCTAAGGCGCTCGCAGCCGCGCACCCGACGCTGCTCACCTACATCGAGTTAGGGAAATCCAGCGAAGGGCGAGCGATATTCGCGCTCATCCTCAACAACCCCAAGACCGGGCGCGACACCGACAAGCCCGCGATGTACATCGACGGCAACATCCACGGCAACGAGATTCAAGCATCGGAAACGGTGCTGTACACCGCGTGGTATCTGGTGGAGAACTATGGCAAGGTCGAGCCGATCACCAAGCTCGTCGACCGCAGCGCGTTCTACTTCTTGCCCTGCATCAACCCCGACGGCCGGCAGAACTGGTTCGACAAGCAGAACAGTTCGCATTCATCGCGCACCGGCTACCAACCGACCGACGACGACAAGGACGGCGCCGTTGACGAGGACGGTCCCGACGACCTCGATGGCGACGGATCGATTGGCATGATGTGGCGGCGCGATCCCAACGGCACTCATAAACGCAGCGAGCTCGATCCCAACGACATGGAGCGCGTCGAGCCTGCGCCGCGCGCAGACGGCACCATTCGCCGAGGCGATTGGTCGATGGCGGGCAGCGAGGGAATCGACAACGACGGCGATGGGCAGGTCAACGAAGACGGCCCGGGCACTTACGACATGAATCGAAACTGGCCCGCAGGGTGGAATCCTGAGCATGTGCAGGGTGGCGCTGGCGACTGGCCGTTCTCCTATCCCGAAACCGAAGCGGTCGCGCGATTCATCATGACCAAGCCGAACATCGCCGCTGGTCAGGCCTATCACAACGCGGGCGGCATGATTCTTCGCGGCCCCGGCGTGCCCCAACGCGACGGCGCATACTCCGGTGACCGAGGCGTGTACGAGTCGATCGGCCGCGTGGGCGAGCAGATGCTCCCCGGCTATCGCCTGATGGTGATTCACTCGGATCTCTATCCCGTGCATGGAGGCTTCGTGAACTGGCTTGCCGAGAGCCTCGCGGTGGTGAGCTTTACCAACGAGCTCTGGACCGAACGACGGATCATGCAAAATGGCTCGGACCCTTCATCGCAGATGCGCAACCTCTGGCGCGATTCGGTGCTGTTCGGACAGACCGAAACCCCACTGACCGAAGTCGATCATCCGACGCTCGGCAAGGTTCTGGTCGGTGGCAGCAACAAGTGGGCGTCGCGCATCCCACCCGCGTTCATGCTTGAAGAGGAGTGCCACCGCAATGCAGCGTTCACCATCTTCCATGCCGGAGAAATGCCGCGCGTATCGATGGGACCGTCGCTGGTGCGCAAGCTCGCCGACGGTCTGTGGGAAGTCACCATCGAGTTGAAGAACGACGCACTCATTCCTTCGCGTACCGCGCGTGCTGCGGAAATGAAGGTTGGTTTCGCCGACCGAGTGACGCTGACGCCAGCCAAGGGCGTCACCGTTGTGTCCTCGGGACAAGTTGGTCGGCGTTACGACCGGACATTCAATCCCGACCGCGAGACTCCGCTGCTGGTGACGCTGGAATCGGGCGTACCTGGACGCGATTCGGTGTTCGTGCGTTTCCTCGCTAGTGGACCCGAGGGCGCTCAGGTCGGTGTTGGCTTCACGGCTGAAAAGGCGATCGCGGTAAAGGGCGCGGTCACGCTCGCGCCGTTTGATCCAGCCAATGCAGGCGCTGGAGCCGTCGCGAAGTGAGTTTCGCTGCGATGGATGCACAGGTGATCGTCGTCGGCGCGGGCGCTGCTGGATTGTTCGCCGCGATTCACGCGGGGCGCGCCGGCGCGCGAGTGATCGCGCTTGATGGAGCAAAGACCATCGGCGCGAAGATCCTCGTCGCTGGCGGTGGCCGCTGCAATGTCACCCACCACAGCGTCGACGAGAAGGCCTACGCGGGAAGTTCGCCCAACGCGATCAAGAATGTCCTGCGTCGCTACGGCGTCGCCGAAACGGTGCAATTCTTCGAGGCCTACGGCGTCGAGCTCAAGCGCGAGGACACCGGAAAACTTTTTCCGACGACCGACGACGCGCACACCATCCTGAACGCGCTGCTTCGCGCCGCAAATGATGCGGGCGTCGTCATCCATCATCCACGGCGCGTGACGGCGATCACGCGTGATGCCGACGGAGGCTTCACCATCAACGGCGACTCGGGCGCCTTGCGTGCGCCGCGCCTGATCCTCTGCACTGGCGGTAAGGCGCTCCCAAAATCCGGTTCGGACGGCTTGGGCTACGAGTTTGCGCGCGCGCTCGGCCACTCGATCACGAACGATGTGTTTCCTGCGCTCGTGCCGCTGATTCTTCCTGGCACGCATGTACTGCGCACGCTCTCGGGCCTCACGCTCGACACGACGCTCACGCTCAAATCGTCGACCGGCAAGGTGCTCAAGGAGTTCACCAACTCGCTCCTCTGCACGCACTTCGGCCTCTCGGGTCCGTGCGCGCTCGACATGAGCCGCTACTGGCGCGCGGCGTTGATCGAGGATGCTGGCGCTGGGCTCTTCGCGAACTTCATCGCAGGCGAGCGCGAGGACACCCTCGACGCGAAGATCCTCGCGAGCCGCGCGGCGAATCCGCTTGGCTTCCTGCGCGAGCATGTGCCCGAGCGACTCGCGCGCACGCTGTGCGAAGTCGCGGCCGTCGATCCTGCGGCGATCCTGCGCCAGCTCACACGCGAACAACGCAAGGCGCTCGCGCGCGCGGCGTGCGCGCTGCCGCTGCATGTCGAAGGCGACCGTGGCTTCACCTACGCCGAGGTCACGATGGGCGGCGTGCCGCTTGCGGAAGTGAAGCTCGACACGATGGAGTCGCGCGTGTGCCCGGGACTCCACCTCGCCGGCGAGATCCTCGATGTCGACGGCCGCATCGGCGGCTTCAACTTCCAGTGGGCGTGGGCGAGCGGGTTTGTCGCTGGCGGCGCGGCGGCGGCGGGCTGATCGTCTTCGATGTGGCCACGACCTTCTCATCTGCCAGCGACGGGATGGGCTGGCCGCACCCTCTCCGAGATATGGCTCTTTATGGATGTCTTTATGGCTATGCGGGCGCGATATGGATGTTTTTGGATGTCATCGGGCCAGTCCAAACTCCGTCGGGCTTCGCAGGCGTCGCTCCTCTCCCGCTCCCACAGCGCGGGCAGCGTGCTCGTGCCAACGGACGACGCCGCGTTCGAGCCAAGCAATTGCCTTTACCGGTGATTCGCGCTCGACTCCGCGCGCGCATACGCGAAGTACACTTCGCACCCTCGGGGTGGTAGCTCAGTGGCCTAGAGCCGTCGACTCATAATCGATAAGACGCTGGTTCGAATCCAGCCCGCCCTACTTC
>QWPT01000047.1 GCA_003671075.1 Planctomycetota bacterium | reverse complement strand
CGCTGGTAGTACCACCACTCCACCACGATCACCAGCAACCCTAAAACGAGAATCCATGGCCAGAGGGCGCCGCGGCGGGTGGCGGCGACGCTGATGCCTTGGACGTTGGTGTTGCCGAGGACGAGGTCTGGCAGCGGCGCGATGCGGCTTTCGGCGGCGTCGCCGATGTTGACGGCGACGAGCCTCAGCTGGCGGCCTTCGGTGTTGGGCGCGATGAACTCGATGCGGTAGAGACCGGCAACCTGCGCGGGGCCCCAGGAGATGTTGCCTTCGGCGTCGGCGATGACTTTGGCGCGCGTGCCGTTGGGAATGGCGATTTCAATATCGCGGCTTCCTGCGGGAAGTCGAAGCGCGAGGGCTTCACCGGGAGCGAGTCCGCGGAGGGCGATGGCGTCACCGGCGCGACCGAGGAACTCGACGGCGTTGGCGACGAAGTTCACGAACGAGCGCTGGAACGGCCAGTTGGAGTCGAGCGGATCGAAGGTGACATAGACCACATGCAGCTCGGCGCGGTCGAGCGCGAGGATGAGCGGACCTTCGGCGCTTTCGGCGAGCACCTGAAAGCTCTTGTCGGCCTGCACGGCGTTCACCTTGGCGATGAAGAGTTCGTCGAGGCTCACGGAGCGGAACAACATGTGCTCCTCGCGCACGAAACGGGCGTAAACGCCGTCGTGGGTTCCGAAGGCCGTGAGCCCTTCGAGCGGAGGAGCGGAGCCGAAGACGAGATAGCGGCCGAAGGGAAGCTTCTTCGGCTGCACGCTGTCGAGAACGATCACATCGAAGTTTGAGAGCGTGCCCGACTCGACGGCGGCGTCGAAGCCGGCGAGATCCATGGTGTTGAATCGCTCGATGGGCAGACCCTCGAGAAGCGCGCGCAAGATGAAGCCGTCGCTGCCTTGAGCGTTGGCGACATGCAACACCGCGAGCCGCTTGGCGGGCGCAACCACGGCGAGCGCGGCGTCGTCGGCGCGCAGGGCGTCGTCCTCGACAATGGCGACCTCGATCGATGCGTTGGACGGCTGCTCGAAGGGGCGAAAGGTCACCTGCGCGCGACCGGGCGTGAAGACGCCGTCGCGATCGATGGCGGCGGGAATCTGCACCGGTTCGGGCGTGACCGAGCGCACGGTGCCATCGACGGCCAGCTGCAGCGTGATGGCTCGCGGCTGCGCAGACGGATTGGCAAGCGAGGCGAACACCTGGATGCGGTCGGGAAAGTCGGGCGGACGCTCGGCGCTGATCGCAACAACGGCGGCGTTGTTCTCCGCCGCGCCGACGCGGTGGTAGACGATCCGCTCGCCGTCACGCAACGCGAGTTTGCCGAGGTCGGCGATGCGACCGTCGGAGTAGAGCTCGATGGTGGGCAGTTGCCCGGTGGTGTTGGCGGCGTCGGCGCGCTCACCGCGCTCGTCGCCGCGATTCTGGTTGGTGGTGAACGCGCGGGCGAGTTCGATGGCTTCGTCGATGCGGGTCGACTCGTCGGTGGGCTCGATGGCGTCGATGGCGGTTTCGAGGGTGGCGATCGAGTCGGTGAACGGCGCGCGAATTTCGGCGCGGGCGCCGAAGGACACGATCATCACATCGCTGGCGTTGAGCGAGAACCAGCCGCCGCCGAGCAGCGCGCGCACCCGTTCCTTTGCGGCGTTTTTGGCGAGGGCCAGACGCGCGGTCGGCTCGTCGAGCTTCGCGCCCGTGTCGCTGGTGGTCTCGATGGCGCTCATGCTCGCCGAGCGATCGATCATGAGCACATGGCGACCGCCCGCGCTGCCCAGGCCCTCAGCCTCGGGTTGAGCGACGGCGAAAGCGATGGCGAGTATTGCGAGAATCTGCAGCAGCAACAGCGGGCTGAAACGCAGGCGCTGAAACGGGGCGTTGGCGCGCAGGTCGGCGAGCGAGCGCGTCCACAGCAGCGTGCTCGAAACCACGCGACGCTTGCGACGCAACTTCAGAAACCAAAGCGCAACCAGCGGCGCAAGAATCGACGCGCCGAGCACGGCGCCGGCGACGGGCGTGATCCAACTGACGGCGAGGGTGGTGAGCGTCATCGCAGCAGCCCTCGCTTACGGAGGAACTCGAGCATGAGCGTATCGACGGGCGTCGAAGTCTCGACGACCATGTGGATGATGTCGCGACGAGTGCAGTAGTTGCGCAGCGAGCCGCAAAGGCGATCGAGACGATCGTGGTAAACGCGCAGCAGTTCCGGCGTAACCGTGATCTCAACCTCGGTGCCCGTTTCGCTGTCCACCAGCAGAAGATCGCCGTTCACGCCGCCTTCGCGGGTGGGATCGACCACCTGCGGCGCGAGGACCTGCAGCGCGTAATGGTCGTAGCCTCGGCCGGCGACCATGGCGAGCCCCTTCTCGAAACCCTCGGGAAAGAGGAAGTCGGAGAGCGTGATCATCACGCCGCGGCCCATGCGGCTGGTGCCGACCAGACGCATCGCTTCCTCGAAACCCGACGCGCCCTCGGGCTCGCGGTCGAGAAGCCAACGCGCAACATCGGCGGCCTTGCGTCGGCCACGCAGGTTGGAGGCGCGCTCCATTTTGCCGGCGGAGAAGCCAACGAGCGAAACGCGGTGTTGATTGACCAGGCCGACATACGCGAGCGCCATCGCTAGGCGGCGCGCATAGTCAAACGCATCGGGATTGCCCACGCGCATCGACGCGCTGGTGTCGAGAGCGATGATGAGCGAGAGGTCTTCCTCCTCAAGAAACATCTTGAGGAAGAGTTTGTCGAGGCGGCCGTAAATGTTCCAGTCGACGAAGCGGAGGTCGTCGCCGTGGACATAGGGGCGAAAGTCGGCGAACTCGATGCTCTGACCGCGGCGCTTGGAGCGGCGCTCGCCTTGGAGTTTGCCGGCGAAGATCTTTCGACTGACGACATCGATCGCGTCGAGCTTGGCCATCAGGCGCGAGTCGAGGAGATCGTCGAGCTTCTTTGGCGCATGCGTGGACTTCGGCGCTGATGTCGGCGCTGATGTCGGCGTGGATTTCGGCGTGGGAATCATGCAGATGCCCTCGATGATTTGTCCGTCGTGGCTTTCGCGGCGTGCGTCGCTGCCACAAGCTCCGTCGGCGTTGCCGCGATCACTCGGCGCGCGATCTCATCGCTGGAAAGGCCTTCGCTTTCAGCCTCAAACGAGCGTTGAATGCGGTGGCGCAGCGCGGCGCGGGCAACCTTGCGCGCGTCGGCGAAACTCACCGCGTAACGGCCGGCCATGAGCGCAACCACGCGCGCGCAAGTGGCGATGGCCTGCGCAGCGCGCGGACTGGCGCCGATGCGAATCAGCCGACGATTGTCATCAGCACAGAACTCGCCGTCGGGATGAGTGGCGAGGACGATGCGCACGATCCAATCCTGCACTTCGGGCGCCATGGGAATGCGGCGCGCGAGCTTCTGCGCGGCAATAATGGTGCGCGCGTCGACAACTTGCGTGGGCAGGACGAGTTCAGCCTTGGTGGTGCGCTCGAGAATCTCGCGCAGCGTCTCGCGGTCGGGCGGCGGCACCTCGAGCTTGAGCAGGAAGCGGTCGAGTTGCGCCTCGGGCAACGGGAAGGTGCCCTCCTGCTCAATGGGATTCTGCGTGGCCATCACGAAGAACGGTCGGACGAGCGTATGCGTCTCGCCACCAACGGTGACCGAGCGTTCCTGCATCGCCTCGAGGAGCGCGGACTGAGTCTTGGGACTTGCGCGGTTGATCTCGTCGGCCAGGACGAGTTGCGCGAAGAGCGGTCCGGGGCGAAAGCGCACGGCGCGGCGGCCGGTGGCTTCGTCCTCGACCAGAATGCTGGTGCCGGTGACATCGGCGGGCATCACATCGGGCGTGAACTGGATGCGGGAGAAGCCGAGGCCGGTTGCGCTGGCCAGAGATCGCACCAGCAGAGTCTTGCCCAGGCCGGGCACGCCTTCGAGAAGAAGGTGGCCGTCGGCGAAGAGGCTCACGAGCGCAAGATCGACGACCTCGCGCTGGCCGGCGAGCGCCTTGGCGACTTCGGCGCGCAGCCGAGCGAAGATCTTGCGAAACGCCTCGCAGCGTCGGCGTGCCTCGGCGATGTCGTCGAGCCCACCGCCGTCGAGTTCGCGTTCATCGGTGGCGAATGATTGCGGATCAGCCACGGGGGCCGTCCGTTGGGTTGCCTGAATTGTTGCCCGGGTTGTTGCCCGGGTTGTTGCCCGCGTTATTGCCCACGTCGTCGCCGCCAGTCGCGCGACGCTTGGCGCGGAGAAGACGCGACGCGGTGTTTTCTTCGACATCGGCGGGCTTGGCCGCGTCGTCAGTGTTTGATTGAGCGTTCTTGGCCGCGGCCGCGGCGGCCGCAGCAGCACCACCGTCCTTGGTCTCGCTGCGCACATCGAGCGCGGGACCTTCTTCAAGATTCTTACGCATGGCCTCGGCCGCGCCTGCCGTCGTCTCGCGCGCGCCACGGCTGTCACGCGCCTTCTTCCAAGCAACGACGGTTCCCTCGCCAACCTTGCGCACCTGCATGGCGGCAGTGACCTCGCTGCGTGCGCCCTGCCAGTCGATGGCGATGCGGCGCACCGCAACATCGAGCAGGAAGAGCACTGCGGCGATGATCGCGAGCAGGTCCCACATGCGGCGCTGGCTTTCGGGAACGGGAAGTCCCGCGCGCTCGAAGGCATCGATTCCGTCGGCGATGCCCATGCGCAGCACGCGGCCGCCGGTCTTGTCGGCGATCTGCTCGAGCAGCGCGCGGTTGTCGCGCACGGTGCGGAACTCCTTGGGGTACGGCACGCTCACCGAGGCCTGCACGGTGGAGCGTCGGCCGTCGGCGCCGGTGCCGAGGCTGAAGTTCACGAGATACGCGCCCGCTTCGGAGACGGGGAACTCGGTGCGCCAGCGTCCCGGGCCAGTCTGCACAACATTGAGTTGCGCCACTTCGCCGCCAGGGCCGATGGTGATGCCTTCAGGATTCAGATTGGTCGCGAAGCCACCACTGCCGTCGGTGGCCTCGAGTTCGACAATCGCCGTTTCGCCATCGACGCGCGTGCGGATCGACGCGTTGGTGGGAACGGCTGGACGCAGCAGCCAACGCAGCGATTGCTCCCAGAACGCGCGATACTCGCCCCACGAAGTCCACGCAGTCGTCCAGCGCGCGCCGGCGTCGGAGGTGAACGCAATCGAACGACCGAGGCCGTGATTCCACCATGCGTAGATGGGATCGACGCCCTCTTCGGTGCTGTTGGCGATCTGCACCTGGGAGAGTCCCTCGCGGGCAACGGTGAGGATGTAGCCAGAAACCGGGGGAACGCCGGTGAATCCGCGCAACGGGCCCGAGGTCGACGAGGCGATCTTCGGACGAAAGTCGCCCTCGACGATCAAGGAGCGCGACACCACCGAAGCCTCCTTGGTGAAGATCTTCGGCAGCAACTTCGGATTGGTCACTTCGTAGAAACGCCCGCCGGTGAATTCGGCGGTGAGCTTCATGTTGGTGTAGTCCTGCGCCGTACCGTGGCCGGAGACCATCACGGTGGTGATGGTGATCTTTGACGCGACGGCGCGCTGCAGCGTGGCCTGCGTCGGCGGCGCGGGGTCGCCATCGGAGATGATGATGATGTGGCGCTGGCCCGCCTTCGATGCTTCGAGAGCCGTGGTGGCCATGGTGACGGCCGACTCGAAGTCGAACATGTCGCCGACGACCATCGATCGCGCCGCGGCGACGGCGCGCGACTTGTCGCCGGCCTCTTGCAGCGCGAGCGACCAGGTTGGCCCGTTGACCAGCGTGATGATGCCGATGAGGTCTAAACGAGTGAGCGCCTCGATGGCGGCGATCGAGACCTGCTGCGCCCAGTAGTTGCCTTGGGGCATCTCGCAGGAATGGACGATCAGCACGAGGCCGCCGCGCACCATCTGTCGAGTGGCGGGCGGATCGAGCTTGATGGGAAGGACGGTTGCGGTTTCTTGATCGATCCAGCCGCCGGCGCCGAAGCTCTGGTCGCCGCCGAGCATGAGCAGCCCACCGCCGAGATCGTGCACATACGCGCGCAGCAGGCGGTCGGTCTCGCCGTCGATCAACCAGCGCGGGACATTGGCAAGCACGACGGCGTCGAAGCCGGAGAGAAAGTCGCCGCCTTGCGAGAGCGCGCTCGGATCAACGACCACTGCCTCGATCGATGTCTGCTTGAGCGCGTCCACAAGCGCGGCGGTGTCGATTCCGCTGGTCGGGTCAACGACGAGCACTTGGCCCGAGCCGTCGACGAAGGTCACCGCGGTTGCGCGGTTGTTCTCAAGAATCGCGTCTTGGGCTTGGTCGGCGGGTTCGAAGACCGCTTCGAAACGCCGGGTTCCAGCGCCTTCAAGCGGGAAAGGCACGGTGATGGTGCGCGGCCCCGCCTCGAACTCCACGAGAAGACCGTCGCCGGGCGCATCGGGATCAAGGTCAACAGTTTGACCGCCCTCCTTGAGGAAGACGGTTCCGCGGGCGGCGCGTTGGCTGCGAAGAAGGAGGCGCAAATCGGCGGTCTGCCCCGGTCGCGCGCGCGGCGGCGCCTTGAGGCTTTCGAAGACGACCTCGTTGGGCGACTCGTATTCGATGGGCACAACATCGATGGGAATCCCGTTGGCCTTGGCGACCTCGGCTTCGGCGAGCGCGTTGCCGATGTTCTCGTTGCCGTCGGAGATCAGCACGATGCGCTTGGCGGAGTCGGGCGGAAGAATCGAAAGCGCTTGGCGGATGCCGGCGGCGATGTTCGACGCGTCGCGGTCGCCGGCGTGTTCCTCGTCGGCGATGATCGAGCGCTTGTCGGGTTGCGCGAGGATCTCGGCGTCGCGGCCGATGGTGACTGCGGCCACGCGATCCTCAGGTTCGCGCTTGCCCTTGACGAGCGCCTGCGCGAACTCGCGCGACTGCTTGAGCAGCGGCGCGGGAATCGAACGGCTGCGGTCGAGGACGAATGCGGTCGTGAGCGCCTCGCTGCGCAGCAAGAGCGCGGGCTGAGCGACGGCGCCCACAAGCGCAAGCACGACCAGCGTTCGCAGTGCGAGACTCGACCACCATTTCCACGGCTCCTCGCTGCGGCGGCTACGCAACGCAAGCGCGAACACCGGCACGAGGAGCAGGAGTAGGAGGAGAAAGAGTGGGCGTTCGAAGTGCATGCGCGATCAGTCGGCGGCATCCGTCTTGCGCTGCCGTTCTCCCAGCCAGGACTTGGGCAGCGCGAAGAACACGATTCTTGAGTTTCCGTTGTCACACACAGCAAACCGCTGCGCCCCGCTTTGCGACAACCCGGCGGCGACGATTGACCAAGGGTACTTGAGTCGGCCGTTTTCGGTGCCGAGCCCGCCGGCAATCCCGAGTGATTCGCCCGACTGCGCGTCGATCCACTGCAAGCGATGATTGCTGTGCTCGACGACCACCAGCGTGCGGCGGGCCTGCGGATCGATGACGCTCGGATGCGCAACGCCCAGCGAATCGACCGCGCGATCGCCGATCTCAAGGACAACGCCGAACGGATAGCTGAACTCGCCCGCGCCGAGCCCGGGCCTTCCCACGCTCCGGCGGAACTCGCCGTCGGATGTGAAGACCTCGATGCGGTGGTTACCCGCGTCGGCAACATAGAGCTCGTCGCGCTCGGCGTCGTAGGCCATCGCCTGCGGGCGGAGAAACTCGCCCTCGCCGGTTCCGCAGTGACCAAACTCGTACATGAACGCGCGATCGGGGCCGAAGGCTTGGATGCGATCGTTGCCGCCATACTCGGCGATGAGCATGCGGCCATCAGGCAGGAACGCGATGTCGGTCGGGTAGATGAACTCACCCCGGCCCTTGCCGTAGCCGCCGAGCATCCAAAGGAGCTCGCCACTGGGCGAGTAGCAGACGATCCGATGTTCATGGGTGTCGGCGACCACGAGCGACCCATCGGGCGCGACGGTGGCGCCGACGGGCTTGCCGCGATCGGTCTTGGGCAGCCGCCACTCAGCGACAACCTCGCCCGAAGGTAGGAAGCGCTGCACGCGGGCGTCCTTGTCGATGACATAGGTCGAGCCATCGAAGGGGAATCGGCCGACGCTACTGCTGATTGGATTGCGGTCGTCGTAGGCGACCACGCGCGGAGCGTTGAACTGCCCGCGACCGCGACCGACGCCGGCGAACTCGGTTTCGATGGAGAGAGACTCGGATACGAACGGCGTGGCGCTGCGCAGCGCGGACATGACGCGGTCGTCGGTGGTGGCGGCGGTGGTGGTGGAAGCGGCGGCGGCGGCGGCGCGATCGTCGCTCGCGCGATCGCAGCCTGAAATCATGATGAGTGACACACTGGCGCCAATCGCCAGCAGCAGCGCACTTGCACCCTGCAGCCGACGCATGAGTCGCGTGAGCATCCAGAGTGCGGGAAGCGCGGCGAGCAGTAATCCGCCGGTGGCGAGGATCACGGTGTCGGGGCGTTGGTAGTGGATGGCGTTGAGGATGTCGGTGGCGATCCACGCCAGCCCCGGCGGCACGACTCGGCCGCTGGCGGTGAGTTCGCTCAGGCTCCAGGCAAAGGCGAGAGTTGCGCTGGCGGCGCTGGCGATGGCGAGTTCGTTGCGAATGCCGCGCCAAACGGCGAGCACACTGTCACCGTCAAGCGCGCGCAATCGCGCGGCCGTGCGCGGCTCGCGGGCGGCGAGCGCAATGGCCACGATTCCCGCCACCGGCGCAACGCGCGCGGTAAGCACCAGGACAATCGCAAGCGGTGAGTCGTAGATGAAGCCGAGCACGGGAGAGTTGTACGCCGCCACGATGGAGATCGCGGTGATGGTCGCGGGCATGAAACCGCTCATGATGCAAGCGATGGCCAAGGCGCGGGCGGCGATGCGCAACGCACGCGCGCGCGCACTGAGCAGCAGACGGATGCAGGCTCCGAGGGCGCCGATGAGAAGCGCAACCGCAGTGGCAACCAGAAGCGTCGTTGCCAAGGCGCGACCGTGGAGCGCAAGGAAATCGCTCGAGCGCGGGACGGCGAGTACTACGCGCGCGAGGGCGAGCACGACGATCGCGGTTGGAAGTCCGACCAAGAGCAGCGCGGGCGCGGCGCGAGAACGGGTCACGGCGGAGCCATCGCTGCGTGAACGCAACGCGGCGTCGCCGGTTGCGCGGGAGATCGCCGGCAAGAGCACCACCATAGTGAGCACGATGGCCAGCACGATGGCGATGGCTGGCAAGGCCGCGCGCACCACCGTCGCGGGCGCGGCGCCGAGCGCGTCGAGGGTGCGTAATTCGAAGCCGTAGGTTGAGATCTGCGCGAGGTCGAACGCCGTGGTTTCGCAGAGTAGAAAACTCGCGCAGGCTAGAAGTGCGACGAGCAAGCTTCGTCCATCGCGGGCAAGGGCGGCGCGGGCACGGCGCACGAAGCCAGCGCGATCAAGCGCGAGCAGCCGACCGTCGCGCACCAGTTCGCGCGGGCCTGAGCAAACCAGCACCGCAAACGACAACGCCGCGCACCAGTCGACCAGCGCAATCACCAACAGCGTCTTGCGTAGCTCACCAACCAGATCGGCACGCTCGCAGAAATCGCCGACCAGCGTGCCTGGTCCCGTCGACATCCACATGGCTGCGTAGAGAAGCCACGGCGGTAGCGCGATGGGCAGAAGCACGACGCCCGATGCGATGCGGTTGCCGAGGCTGCTCGGATTGCGGCGATAGGCGCGACTGGCCGGCCAGGCGATCAACACGCCCAACAGCGCCGCGCCAAACGCGTAACCGATGCTGCGCAGCAAAAGGATGTTGACGGAACTCTCGAGTGTGGCCTCGGGAAGCGTGGCCTCGGGAAGCGTGGCCTCGGGAAGCGTGGCCTCGGGAAGCGTGGCCTCAGGAAGCGTGGCGGTTGCGGCGGGGTCGATGCAAACGCGCGCGATCGACCATGCGGGCCAACCAATGGCCGCCACCACGAGCAACCCGCCGAGAGCAAGCGCGAGCGCGGGGAGAATTCCGATGGATTGCGGCCAACGGATTCTGCTCATGCCGACGCCCCTTCGAGCCGTCGCTTTGCCGCGATCGAAAGTGCCACCGCCGACTTCGATGCGGCGAGGGCGTCGAAGAGCAACGGGTCAGGTTCGGCAAATGGGGGGAGCCACGACGCGAGGGTTGTTGATGTTGATGATGCGCGACCGAGGGGCAAATTGTGCGATGGTGAGCGGGCGATGAGCTCCTCGCACGCTGGCGAAACGAGAAACTCGGCAACGCGTATCGCCGCCGCGCGATCGCCAGGACCGCCCGCGATCAACGCGACGGTGTTGGGAATGAGCATCGTTCCGCCGCCGCGCACGCCGGGGGCCAGCGTGCGCGCGAGGGACATCACCAACGGAAGTCCGCGCTCGATGGCGGCGAGCGCGTCGTCAGTGTCGGTGAGGCCGTACGCGCACTCACCAGTAGCAACCGCCTCGACGGTGGCGCTATTGCCGCCCGAAAGCACGCGCACGCCATTGGCGCGCATGCCGTCAAGCCAGCGATCGAAGTCGGGCGCGTCGATTCCGCGCGCGGCTGCCGCACGCCAAGCTTGCGCCAACGCAGCGAAGTGTCCATTGGTGGTGCCGAAGCGTGGATCGGCAATCGCGATCGACGACGACGATCCGACCGCAAGCGCGGGTCGCGCGAGATCGGCCCATTGATCGATGGGCGCGACCGACTTGCGGGCAACGATGACCCGCGCGCGCGCCGAAAAAGCGAGCCAACGCCGCTGCGGGTCGCGGTGCGCCTCTGGCCATGAACTCCAGGTTTGCTCGGGCATTTGCTCAAGCAGCCCTTCGCTGGCCAATCGATGAACGGCCATCGCCTCCGAACTCCAGAAGAGATCAGCCCGTGGTCGATCGCGCTCAGCGCGTATGCGCGACTCGAGCGCGGTGGTCTTGGTCATCTCGGTGTCGAAGACGGCGTCGACCTCAACACCAGTGGCGGCCGCGCAAGCACGCAGCACATCCCGCGCCAAGACATCGTCGGCCGAGATGTAGGCGACAACACTTTTCCGCGCGCCCGAGGAACGATCACATCCCGCCATCCAAGAACCGATCGCGCCAGCGAAGATCGCGGCGCCTGAACGGGTAAGCATGCTGCGGCGTGATTCCAACAATGACATCCGTGGACTTTATGACGCCGTCAGTTGCATCAGGCCGCAGTCAGTTGCACCAGGCCGCCGTCAGCTGCATCAGGCCGCCGTCACTTGCACCAGGCCGCCGTCAGTTGCTTCCGGCCGCCGCGCCCGACTTCTTGGTGATCTCACGCTTGAGCGTGCCGAAGTAATGCTTGTGCGCATCCTTCAGATGCGCGGGCACTCGCTCCTCTTGCACCGCTGCGCCTGAGCCACCATCGACGGCCTCGCCGTTGGACTCGCTGGGCATCACGCTCTCGCCGACTTCAGGATTTGGATTCTCCACCAGCTGCCGAGCAATGATGTCGCCGCCAGCGGCTTTCGCCTTGGCCTTCTCGATCTTGGTGGCGGTTGGCGTCTTCGACTTGGCAGTGTTGCCACCTTGAGCGCGGCCACCGTTCATGCCGCGGGTCTGGCCTTGATCCATCCTCTGGCCTGGGTTCTGCGAATTGCTCGGAGAATCACATTGACCACCCTTGCACATGCCCTCGCCGAGCGATTGCGCCTGCTGGTCGCACATGTTCGAGATCGCCTCGGCCTCCTGCAACATCTCCTCGGTGATCTCGAGTTCGCTCAGCATGTCGGAGAGTTCAGAGAGTGACGGCTGCGAGCCCTGACCTTGCTCACCCTGCTGACCCTCTTGGCCTTCTTGACCTTGCTGGCCCTGTTGACCTTGCTGGCCTTGTTGACCTTGCTGGCCTTGTTGACCCTGTTGGCCTTGTTGACCTTGTTGACCTTGTTGGCCTTGCTGCTGCTGCTGCTGTTGTTGTTGTTGTTGACCTTGTTGCTGCTGACCCTGCTGCTGCGGGGTCTTGGGCTGCGGGGGCTTGGGCTGTGCGGGCTTTTTGGCCGTGGACTTTGCGGCGTTGGCGAACTTTTTGAGGGCCTGCTGGCTGCTCTGCGCGGCGGCGGCGGCCTTGCGGAGTTCATCGCGTTGTTGGTCGGTCAGGTTCTGTGCCTGCTCGATCGCGCGCTTGAGCGCTTCCGGATTCTTCGCCAGTTGTGTGTCGAGCCCCGCCTTCTCCAGCGCGTCCTTCATGGACTGCTGCTTCTCGGCGAGAGCCTCGAGCGACTTGGCCATGTTGGCCAGCGATGCCTTCAACGCGGCCATCTCCGCCTCGGACATTTCGCCCGACTGGAGTTTTTTCGACAACTCGCCGAGCTCCTGCTTCGCCCCCGCGAAGTCGCCTTTGGCGAGATTCTCGGTGAACTTTGCGGTTTCGCCGTCGCCTTGCTTGAGTTCGTTGAGGTCGCGCTTGAGCGCATCGTTCATGCGTGCGCCCTCGCCTTTGCGCACTTCGTCAAGGCGCTTCTGCACCTCGCTCATGCGCTTGATCGCCTCGCGCCGTTCTTCGCTGGCATCGGCATCGCCACCAACTTTCGGGTCTGCGTTGGTGGCCATGCCCTTCAACGAATCGCGCACCTCCTGCGGAAGCGCCTTCGAACTTTCGAGCTCCTGCTTCACGCGCTCGATGGCGTCCTGCGCCAACTTCTTTGGCGTCAATGCAATCGGAACCGCCTTGTCTTCCTCGACCGGCCATCGGTAGGCGGGAAGGAAGACCTGCGCGGCGATGGCGAGCGCGATCAACGCGGCTGACCAAAAGGTATGAATGCTGATCGTGGGCGCAAAGGCCGCACGCACCCGCGCAGGCAACGCGGGATCGGACGCCTTTTCGACGGCATCGGCAACGGCGGCGCGCGCGTAGGCGTCGGTTGATCGCTCGAGGGCGAGGGCGGAAGTGAAACGCTCCTCGAGCTTGAGCCGGTCATCGACACGCAACGCCAGTGAGACTTCGCTGGGAGATCCGCGGTGGCGCAAAGCGAACACCACGGCACCAGTGAGCAGAAGCGCCGACGCGATGAGGGCAAGGAAGATCTCGGTGGACCACTGCGCGGCGGGCAAAAATTTCAACGCCAACAGCGCGAACACCGCGACGATCGCACCCGCAACCAGACCCCAAGCGAGCGCGTCAAGCAGCGTCGCCAGCAGAAGCTGACGGCGGGCGATGGAGATGATTTTTCGAATGCTGTCCATGCTCATCAAGCCTCTTGTTCGGGCGCGTGTTCACACGCATGCGCCTTCGTGCATTGCGTCCCGCGATCATACCGCTCGTGCGGCGACGGCCTGAATCTCCTACAGATTTACGCCGTAGTTTTCCGTTGATTTACCGCGTACCCTGTTTCGATGGATCCGGACGATCATGTCTGCCTCTGCTTTCGCGTTTCGCTGCGGAAGATCGCCAACTTCGTCGCCCGGGAGAATCCGCGCGTGCCGAGCCAGATATCTGATTGCCTTGGCGCGGGGACTGGATGCCAGTGGTGCGTGCCGTTTCTGAAGAAGTTGCATCAGATGCATGTCGAGGGAAAGCCGCTGGATTTGCCGGTTTCGCCCGAGGAATACGCCAAACGCCGCGCGCACTACCGCAAGTCTGGCGACCGCGCTGATGCGGTTGATGGTGAGCCGCCGCACGATCAGGAACTCACGCCGCGCCCGCACGATTGATCCGCCGCAGTTCGAGCGCGCGGATCGCCTGGCCGAGCGCGTCCTGCGGCTCGTTGAAGCGCAGGCCGACCTCGGTGAAGCCGGGCTGGCGAGCGCTGATGAGATGAGCGACGGTGGTTCGCGTGTGAATCGCCGGCAAAGTCACCAGCAAAATCTCAGGAAAGTCCGCCTTCACCACCACCGCCTCGTCGGGACGCAGCAGCGAACGAAGCTCGACCCGCACGCACATGCCGCCCTCAGAAATGTCGATGACCGTGCCTTCGCCGATTTCCTCGAGCGTCACCGGTCGCAGCAGAAGGGCCTTTGGCGCAAGGTCAAACGCGACGGGAAGCCGGTGCAGGCCGCGGCGCTCCTCGTGCATCAGCATGGTGGGAATACTCACTCGGTAGCCGTAGCGGCGCAACGCGCCATCGCCCGCGACCCATCGACCGAGCACCTCCACCTCGCCGTGGTGGAAGCCTTTATCGGCGGCGATGGAGAGATGCAGCCGCTCGCTGGAAACCAGCTCGCGACGGGTGGGACCTTCGAACGGGCGGCTGATGATGAGCGCGTTGTCCTCGAGCTCAACGACATGACCGGAAAGCGGGCTGGGCAGCGCGGCGCCGTCGAGGTTGCCAATGCCAATGGATGACGATCGCTCGGCGGCGCGCTGCAGGATCGATCGAATCGAAGCCTGCTCGACGCCGTCGTAGCCGAGAAGTGCGGCAATGCTCCGAAACCAGAGCCTCATGGACGGGGGAATCGGCTGCCTGAGGGCGGTTCTTCAGCCGCCGTCCGAGAAAGCGGCGCAGACTGGAGGACGGAGGGAGCCGAGAATCGCTCGGTCAGCGGAATCGGTCGCCTTGGAGGTTGCCGTTGCGACTCAGTCGCAATATTCTGTAGCACTCGACCTTTACCATGGCCTCAACCGTGTCCGACCCCCTTCCCATCCGACTTCCGCTGACGCAACTGAAGCGCGGCGATCGTGCGATGGTCGCAGACTCAAGTCTTTCGGATGAGGATCGCGCCGTGCTGCGGGCGATGGGGCTCGACGAACGTTGCACCTTCACGGTTTGCCGCGCGAGCGCTGGCGGCCCCTGCATCATTCAGCTCGATGCGACTCGGCTCGGGCTCTCGCCAGACCTCGCCAAGCGCATCATGACTCGGCCGTGCGAATGTCCGAGCGCTGATTGCTGCGCACAGGATGCGCCGAAGCCGTGACCGGGGACGCCAACCCAGTTACGCGCGCGACGAGGACTCCACTGCCTCCGCCCACGCGCGTTGCGATGGTGGGCAATCCCAATGTTGGCAAGACTTCGCTCTTCAATCGCCTTTGCGGCGTGCGCGCCAAGACGGCCAACTTTCCTGGTTCGACCGTAGAGGCTCGCATGGGTAGTTGCGTTGCCGACGGCGTGGAGATGGAGTTCATCGACCTCCCCGGCGTTTACGCGATCGACCTCGAGTTGCCCGAGTCGAAGCTCTGCCGCGATTGCCTTGCGGGGCGACTTGCTGGCTGCATGCCCGACGCGATGTTGGTGGTGCTCGACGCGACCAACATGCAGCGTGGCCTGCGACTGTTCCGCTCGGTGGCGGCGGGCGGGCGGCCGATGGCGGTCGCGCTCACCATGACTGACCTTGCGCGCGGGCGCGGACTTTCCGTCAACGCGCAGCGACTGGCCGTCGTACTCGGCGTTCCCTGCGTCGAGGCCAACGGCCGCGCGGGCGTCGGCATCGAACCGCTGCTAGCGGCAATCCACGCCGCCGTCGAAGTGCCGCCGCAGATCCTCGCCGCTGGCATCGCCGAAGACTGGATCGATCAAACGGTTTCATCGAGCGTCGGCGGGCCCAATACTCTCGGCGCCGACACTGATCGCCTGACCGATCGCCTCGACGCCGCCTTCACCCATCCGATCCTCGGCGGCGTGGTGTTTCTGCTGGCGATGGCGCTGATGTTCTTTGCGATCTTCCGCCTGGCCGAAATTCCGATGGATCTCATCGAGCAAGGCTTCGGCTGGCTGGGCTCGACCATCGCCGCCGTGCTGCCCGAGGGCGCGCTCACCAGCCTGCTCGTTGATGGCGTCATCGGCGGCGTTGCGGGAACGGTGGTGTTTCTGCCGCAAATCTGCTTGCTGTTCTTCCTACTCGCGCTGCTTGAAGACACTGGCTACCTCGCGCGCGCTGCGTTCGTGATGGACCGCATCATGTGCCGTTTCGGATTGCCGGGACAGGCGTTTGTCCCGCTGCTTTCGAGTCATGCCTGCGCGCTGCCCGGGATCATGAGCGCGCGTCTGATTCCCGATCCGAAGGACCGACTGGCGACGATTTTGGTTGCGCCCTTCATGAGTTGTTCGGCGCGCGTGGGCGTGTATGTGCTGCTGGTGACGCTGCTCTTTCCGCAATCGGGATTTCTTGCCGGACTCGCCTTCGCGGGCTGCTACGCGCTGGGAGCGGCGGCGGCGTTGGTGACGGCGGCGATCTTTCGCAAGACGATTTTGCGCGGAAAGAGCAGACCGATGGTGCTCGAACTTCCGCCCTACCGCCTTCCAGATTTGCGCGGCGCGGTGCTTTCGACCTACGACCGCGCTGTGGTCTTTCTCCGCAACGCGGGCACGGTGATTCTGGCCATCTGCGTAGTCATGTGGTGGATCAACGCGTATCCGCGCTCGGCGATGCCGGTGGAAGCGATCGCTATCGAAGCGCGCGCCGTGGACGCCGATGCTGCGGGAAACGCCGACGAAGCGACGGCGCTGCGGGCCGATGCGGAGAACTTGCAACGACGCGTGCAGCAGCAGAATTCATTCGCGGGTTGGATCGGCGGCGCGGTGCAACCAGTGTTCGCGCCGCTCGGACTCGACGACCGACTGACCATCGCAGTGATGACGAGCTTTCTGGCGCGCGAGGTGTTTCGCAGCACGATGACGGTGCTGGTTGGCCACGGTGATGGCGACAATGACACCAAGGTCGCCGATGAACTTGCGCTGGCGACCCGCACCGATGGCAGCAAACTCTTTGATGTGCCAACGAGCGTGGCGCTGTTGGTGTTCTATGTGCTGGCGCTGCAATGTTTGCCGACTCTCGCCGTCACCCGCCGCGAAACCGGCTCGTGGAAATGGGCGGCGTTGCAGTTCGGATGGATGAGCGTGGTGGCGTACCTACTCGCACTGTTCGCACGCGCGCTGGTGATCGCGCTGGGAGGTGGCGGATGACGGAAACGATTCCGACCGGCGATTGGCAATTCTGGGCCGCAACTGCGTTGGCGATCGGCGCGATGTGGCTGGTGCTGCGACCGTTGCTACCAACGCGCTCGAAGAAAAAGAACGCCGCGTGCCCGGGCTGCCCAACCGGCGCCGCGGCGATGAAGGCTCCGCGACCCAAGCATGTCGACCTCACCATCGGCGGCAAGCGCACCCGCGTTTGAGCGAGCGTGGCGTTCTCTAAAACCGTGGCGTTCTCTAAAACCGCGGCGTGCGACCAGCTGGTGGCGCGACCTTCATGATCGCGCGCACGAGTTCGAGATCGTCGGCGGTCGTGATCTTGAGATTGCGTGGGTCGCCCTCGACCACCAACACCGATTCGCGCGCGCCATCGGTCATGCGTTCAATCACGCTGGCGTCGTCGGTCGTACCCGAGAGTTCGACGGTGGCGTAGGCCTTTCGCAGCAGCGACGCGTCGAAGATCTGCGGAGTTTGGATCGCGTAGAGATTCGTCCGTGAAACCGTCTCGGTGACCCGTCGGCCTGACGACGAAGTCTTGCCGACATCGCCGAGGATGAAGTCGGCGATCACATCGTCTTCGGCGGCAGTGAACGACTCCGCGGTGACGCGCTTGAGCGTGTCGCGCACGGCGACGCCAGGGACAACCGCGCGCGCGACGCGGGCGGCAGCGAAGATTCGATCGAGCAGCTCGTCGCCGATGCACGGACGCGCGCCGTCATGAACGGCGATGTGCGTGAGGTCGTCGGGGAGTTCGGCGAGCGCGTTGCGAATGGACTCCCAGCGTTCGATCGTTCCGCCGGCAACGATGCGCGCGCCGTTGAATCCGAGCGCGGGGCCAAATCGCAGGCGAAAGTCGTCGAGTTCATGGGGCGGGCCCGCGACGATGATCGACACCACCTCAGAACGCTTGGTGAAGGCCTCGACGGTGCGCAGCAAAACCGCGCGCCCGCCGAGGTCCTGCGAAAGCTTGTCGCCTTCGCCGAAACGCGACGATTTGCCTGCCGCTGCAATGATGACGCCGATGCGCATGGAGCGATGGTAACGCCAGCGCCCGCGCCTGTCAGGCGGCGACTTCGCGCACGCTCGCAACTTCGCGCAGCTCTTGAACCCGACCGCCGGCCATGCGGACCTGCAAGTTCCGATTCTCATCCCAGCCCAGGGTGAGCGGCCCCTTGAGTGTGGTGGTGATGCGCGCCTCGCGATTGCCAACCAAGATGGTCGTGCCCGCGTGAAGCAACTTGGAGACCTCGACCTTGACCATGCGCGACGAGCCCGCGTGCACGAGCAGTTCGGTGCGCTTCTCGTCGAGCAGCCGCAGCCGCCGCCGAGCCTCAGCGATCTCGAAGGCAAGTTCGGTGAGACTTTCTTTTTCCGCCGCGGTCGCCTTCAAGCCACGACCGGCGATCTCAAGTTGACGATCCTCCAACGGTGCGATGCGCTTGGCGAGTTCCTTGGCGAGTTCGGCGATGCGCGCGGCCTTGGCCAGTTCGATGGGCATGGCGCCGATGCGAATGACGGTCTTGGCGCCCGCTTCGGTTCCGATCGACGCGACCTTGAGCGCGCCGCCGACGATGAGTGTGCCGCCGACGATGGACCCGCGCGCCACCGTGACATCGCCGCCCACGAGCAATTCGCAACCGACGATCTCGCGGTCGATGGCGAGCGATCCGCGAATACGCCCGCAAACGCCGTTCAAATACGCACTTTCAAGCGAGCCGTCAACGAGCATGTGGCCGCTGCCGCGCGCAGCAACGCCGCGCTCGCAGGTGCAGTCGCCGCCGACAATCAGATCAGCGGCCTCGATGAGCCCACCGATGGTGACATCGCCAGTCGCGCGCAGCGTGAAGTTGTCGCGGATGCCGTCCTTGACCTTTACGCTTCCAACAAAGTCGATGTTGCCCGTGGAGAAGTCGACCGCACCAGGAACCTCCATCGCGTCGACGATGGAAATCTTCAGCCGCGCCAGCGAGAGCACGCCGTCTTTCAGCGCGCGGATGGAGCCGTCGGACTCAACCTGCACCGTGCCGTCGGGCTGGAGCGCAAGCTTGCGGCCGCGATTGGCGGTGACCGATCGACCGCAAACATCGCGGCCGTCGACGCCTTCCTCGGGCGCCACCAGCGTGCCCAGCACATCCCCCGCCGCCACTTTGATGCGCTTGACCCGGTTGTAATGATCGACGGGCAGCGCACCGTCGCCGGTCTCACCTATGGCCGCGTCGGGGCGGAATCGCTCGACCCAGTCGATGCGTGCATCTGCGCCGTGGGTGGGGGCAATCCACTCGGCAATCGCACCATCGACATCGGTGGCGTCTCCAGCCCCGCGCGACATGTTTCGAACCGCGAGAGCGCGTACTGCCTCGTCGACCGCGCGATCGACAAAGACACCGCGTTCGCGGACGAGGCCTAAGAGCGCGTCCTCAGTTACGAGCTCCTTGGCCGAGTTCGATGGAATCTCAAGAACGGCCCTGCGACCGTTGTCGAGAATTCGGATGAATGGCATGCGTTCTGTTGCGATATCAGGCATTGGCAAACCTCTCGCCATCAACACACCGTTTAATCATGTTTGATCGCGCCTTGATCGCGCCTGGATCGCGGTTTGATCGCGCCGATCACGCGGCCTTCGCGCGCGTCAGCGTTTCATTGATGCGCTGCGAAAGCGAATCGGGCGTGAATGGCTTCACCACATAGTTGTTGACGCCAGCGCGAATCGCTTCGACCACCCGCGTTTTTTCGGCTTCGGTGGTGACCATCAGAATTGGACTCCGACCGCCTTGCGCGCGATAGGTCTTGACGAAAGTGATGCCGTCCATGTTGGGCATGTTCCAATCGACCAGCAGGAGTTCCGGCGCGAATGGACCGACCTTCGACAGCGCGTCAAGGCCATCGCACGCCTCCTCGATCTCCTTGAATCCAAGTTGCATGAGAATGTTGCGCTGAATGGTGCGCATGGTCTTCGAGTCGTCGACAAGCATGACTTTCATGTGATATTCCTTTTCTCAAGCGGCCTTGGCCGAAGATGGATGCTGGCTGGTGGGATTCGCCGCGGCCTTCGCGCTCTTGATCGCGATCTCGACAGAGAACTGCCCGGCCGGACAATCGAACGGGATGGTGATGCAGACCGCATCGCTCGGCTGCGCAACCTTGTGCCCCTTGCCGATCACAACCGACGGACACGAGATCGAGACATTCTTGCCTTCGAACTTGGCCTTCGCCGCGCCCGAGATCATGTTGACGAGCTCGCCGACGGCGTCGGCAAAGTCAGGCGATGACGGCTCCATGTCCATACCAGTGAACGCGCGGATCACATTCTTTGCCGTGGAAGTTGGGAAGGAGAGGACGACCATGCCCTGCATGTCACCAGACATTCCGATGATGCCGCTGACTTCGTTCTCGAACTTGGGAACGGCACAGCAGGTGTAGGGTTTACCTGCGGTGACGGTCAGCGAGAGCATGGTCGAGAAGACTTGGTGCGTGCTAACGACGAATGAAGTGATCTGTTGTGCGTCCATAAACCTCCATCGCGCGGCGAGCAGGGCCATTCCTGCACGGAGCGCGTATCCGATGCGGACACGCAGGGATCGGCGCATGAAGCAGGCGACTTCGCTGGTGCGTAGGCGATCCTGCCAAAGCGGGGAATGTGCCTGATGGGGTTGTTTGAGACGGTGGTGAGCGCCTCCGTGAGTAGCATGGCCGCATGCGAATTCATTGCTCGAATGGGACCACCGCCAGGCTCGTCGCGCGCCTGCTCGCAGTTGCGACGATCGTTGCGCCAATCGTTGCGCCAATGGCCGGGTGTTTTCGCCCGCATCTCACGCAGCCGGTCGAGATCGAAGTGTTCGATGCGATCACGGGTGAGGCTGTCGCGGGTGCGAGTGTCGTTCACGGCGCACCGACTGGGAAATTCGAGCCATCACTGCACGAAGATGCGACGGCTGATGCCGCGGGCGTTGCAACGATCGACTCGCTGCGGCTTGTCGACGATGCTTGGTGGCAGCTCGCGCGATCGGATGCGCCACACGCGCAGCGCGGTCCCTACTACAACGGCACGGGTTGGTCGCAGATTCCCAGCGCGTTCGAGCGCGTCGCGTCGCCCGCACGCCTCAATCGCTATCGCGCGCCGCTCTGGCCCGACATCTGGATGCTGATCGAAGTGCCGATTGGTTTTCGCGGGCTTCTCTCGTGGTACGCGTTCGATGCCGATCTGCCAGTCGACGCCGGATGGATCCCGCCCGCGGAACTTCTTCCTGCGCGACTCGAGCAAGACGCGAGCTTCAGGGCCGTCGTGAGGCCGGACCCGAGCGGCACGGTCGCCCATCCGACGGCGATCGCAGGCGTGCGCGGCTACGAGCCTACGAATTTCTCTGGCGACGACCGCGTGACCATCATGTGGACGGGCGGCGCGCACATCGAAAGCATCGGGGCCGAAAGCGCGCTCACGGTGACGCGTGAGGTCGCCGATCCCGCTGCGCCCGGACGCAAACGCTTCGAAACGACGCCGAGAGATCCGTTGCCCGTGCGCGCCTGGCGACTCTGGCCGCAGCGCATTCCTGGCGCGCCGATCACCTACGGCGGCGTGTCGTACGCGTGGTTCATCGGGACGCTCGATGAACTACGCACATGGCTGCGCGCCAACGAACTCCGCCCGCTGAGCGTGTGGGGCACGCGTGTCGATACCGACGATCCCGCAGTGCGGCGCGTGTATGCGGCGCACAAGTTGCTGCCGCTGGTGCCGCGCGCGAAGGAGCCGAGCGGGCCGCCGATGTGGAGCGTGCGGAGAGAGAATGCGGAGTGAGGCGCGGAGAAGTGGGGCGCAATTGAGGACAGGCACAATCCCCGCGAACGCTCCTCGAAAGCCCGTGCAGCGTGGTTTAATCTTTCGGTCTCAGGCGAGCAAGGTGCCTGTCCCCAATTACCCCCGATTACCCCAAAATAGAAAAACACCCCGTCTTTCGACGGGGTGCCTGTTCATACTTGATAGTGTCAGATCAGAATCGACTCAGCGTCGACGACGTCCAACGAGTCCTGCGAGACCGAGAAGCGCGATCGCTCCTGGAGCTGGGACCAGCGTGCCATTGACGT
>QWPT01000046.1 GCA_003671075.1 Planctomycetota bacterium | reverse complement strand
CATCGTTGTGCTCGACCAACTGCTGCGCTTCATGGAAGGCCAGTTGAAACCGATCGTCGTAAGCGCGCCACCCCCGGGCGCGTGGGCAACATGGATCATGGGTCCGATGTCGGTGGCCGCGTTGGCGCTGGCGATTTGGGGTGGACGCGCGACCAAGAACGAATAGACGCGCGGTTGAATGGCGGCGATTTAGACCGTTCGGTCGCCGCTGGGAATATTGAACGCCGGCTCGAGGTTCACCTGCACGAGCTTGCCGACCTTCTCGCCCTGCACGGCTTGCGCCGCATCGGGGTCGACGTAGTCGGAGTGGCACGAAGCCTTTTCGCCCGTGTCGGCGCCGACGGCCTTCTTGGTCTTCGATGCGAGCGCGTGAATTTCGTTGGGTGAAAGCACGCCGCGCTTGGCGAGGATCTCCTGCTGCTCAGCGGTCAGCGCCGCGCTCTTCACCGGCTTACCGCGCTGATATTCGTCTTCCTTGCCCGACGCGAACTCCTGGATCTCCTTCGAAATGCGCACGCTGCACCAATCGTGGCCGCACATGGCGCAGAAGTCGGTGTCGACATCGAGGTCCTCGTCGTGGTAGGCGCGCGCGGTGTCGGGATCGAAGCTGAGCTCGAAGTGCTTCGCCCAGTTGAGCGCGGCGCGGGCCTTGGTGAGTTCATCATCGCGGTCGCGGGAGCCAGGAATGCCGAGGGCAACATCGGCGGCGTGCGCAGCAATTTTGTAGGCGATGCAGCCTTGTTTCACATCGTCCTTCTTGGGAAGGCCGAGGTGCTCCTTGGGCGTGACATAGCAAAGCATGCTCGCGCCGTGATAGCCCGCGGCGGTTGCGCCGATGCAACTGGTGATGTGGTCGTAGCCCGGGAAGATGTCGGTGACGAGCGGGCCGAGCACATAGAACGGCGCGCCGTGGCACAGCGTGCGCTGCAGCTTCATGTTGAACTCGATCTGGTCGAACGGCACATGGCCGGGGCCCTCGACCATGACCTGCACGCCCATGCGCCACGCGCGTTCGGTGAGCTCGCCGATGGTCTCGAGTTCGGAAAGTTGCGCGCGGTCGGTCGCGTCGGCGAGTCCGCCGGGGCGCAGGCCGTCGCCGATCGAGAAGGTCACATCATGGCGACGCATGACCTCGCAGATTTTTTCCCAACCCGTGTACATCGGATTCTGCTTGTTGTGGACGAGCATCCACTTCGCAAGCAGCGAGCCGCCGCGCGAGACAATGCCGATGAGACGCTTGCGAATAAAGGGCAAATGCTCCTTGAGCACGCCGGCGTGGATGGTGAAGTAATCAACGCCCTGCTGAGCTTGGTGCTCAAGAGTCGCAAGGATCGTCGGCTCGTCGAGGTCTTCGAGCTTGCGGCCGATGATCATCGAGTAGATCGGAACGGTTCCGATGGGAACGGTCGAGTTGCGGCAGAGCGCGTCGCGGCATTCGTCGAGATTGCCACCGGTCGAGAGGTCCATCACCGTGTCGGCGCCCCACTTCTCCGCCCACTGCAACTTCTCGACTTCTTCGTGCGTTCCCGAGGAAATCGGCGACGCGCCCATGTTGGCGTTGATCTTGGTCTTTGACGCGCGGCCGATCGCCATCGGATCGAGCTTGTGGCGAAGGTGCGCTGGATTCGCGGGAATCACCATGCGGCCGGCGGCGATTTCGTCGCGCACCTGCATCGCGGTGAGGTGCGGCTCACGCTCGGCAACACGCTTCATTTCGGGCGTGATGATGCCGATGCGCGCGCTCTCGAGCTGCGTGATTGCGGTGAAGGACTTCGGGTAGATGACGCGGCGCCACTGTTCGAGGGCGCTGGCGAATTCGACCATCGCGAAGGCGTCGCCGCAGCAGTTCGTGCACTTTGCGCCGGTTGGGGCTTCGGCGAGTTCGACGGTCGACCAGCCGGTCGGAAGGAAGTCCCACGCGGTCTTGTTGCTCGGCGCGGGCATGCCCGGCGTGTCGGGCGAGCTGAACGCGAGCGGGCCGCCGATGTCGGCGCGGCGCGCGAACGATCCTGGGGTGGTGCCCTGCGCGTGCGTCGACGGGTTGTGCGCGCCGTGCATCGGGAGGTCGTAGTTGAGCGGGGTCGAGGTGGTTGTGGTGATCATCGTGGCTGTCCTTCGTGCCGGTCATGACCGCGGTCGTGACGACGAGGAAGGAATGCGCGCGATGGTGAGCGCCATTCGCTTCCCTACGCCGGTACGAGCCGGATCAGGTTCAACGGGTGCTTCTCAGCGTCCTGCGTGTGCAGGGCGCGCCCCGAGCGAGGCGAGAGTCTAGCCAATCGGTGCCAGGTTGTCAGAACTGCTCGCGAGCCATCACGATGAGGTCGGTCGGACCGAGCGACTTTCCCATCTGGCGCAGCATGTTGGCGATCTGCGCCGCGTGATAGTGCTGGTGCGTGCAGACATGCAGAAAGATGTCGTGCGCGTTGGTTGTGTAAGTCTTGCCGTCGCGCGTGCGGTGCATCGGTTTCGCAAGAAACGCTGGGTCAGACGCGCGCGCAACCAAGCTCGCCCAGCGGGCGTCGAGTGGCTTCCAAGCCTCCTCCAGCGCGGCAATCGCTGAAAACGCGTTTGCGGAAGAGTGGACGAACGCAGTGTCGCCTTCCTCAAGCACATTGGCCCACACCGACTCGGCAACCCAAAGGTGATTGACGCTAGCGAACAGCGTGCCCATGCCCATTTCAAATGGACGGTGAAGTTCGGCGTCGGTGCAAGAGCGGGCGGCGGCGAGGATCTTGGCGCGCGTCCAAAGTCGATGTTCGTGAAGTCGATGAATGGAATCAGCGGCGGTGTTCATGAACGCAGCGTAGCCGCTCGCGCGAGGATCGATGCCGCGGCGCATGCCACATGTCGTTCGCCGCGAATGCACTCATCGACGATGCACCGTGCATGCTTGCCAACCAACTTCGCCGCCACCGGACGATTGGGCGCAAACCGATCGACGCGCGCAAGAAGAAACGGCGCGTGATCGTGAACCTCACTCAAGCAATCCGCGTGCATCGCGGCGAGAAGCCGCGACTCGTTCGCGCCGTGCGCACGCAAGGCTTCGGCGCGCGCGAGCGAAGCAATCGCGCGCACGGTGTGGGTGAAGTGCGCGGCGATCCATTGGGCAAGTTCGATGATTTCCTTTGCATCGCACAACTTCGAATCGCGCACGCCGCGCGTGATCGCCTCCGCCTCGGCGCTGATCGGCAGCGCAACCGCCGCGACACAGAGCGCGCGATCACGCTCGCCTTTTCCCGATTCATCGCTGCCCGCGATGATCTTCACGCGATCAGGAGGCTCGCCGCCGTCGGGAAGAAATCGGTCCGATGGAAGCGCCATCCGATGACGGGCATCGAAGTCGTCAGCGACGGCGTCGTCCAACGCCTCAACCAGCAGCGTTGCGCCGAAGAATCGCACGCGCGTACCACGGTCGTCGCAACACTCCCACTCGGCGATGGCGTCTGGCGGCGAGATCGGATGAAAGTCGTTGCGCGTCAGCAAGTCGCGCAACGGACCAAACCGCGTCGAAACGCGGCGATAGATGCGGATCGCGGGCGAACGGTCGGTGGCCACGCGAGTAGGCTACCCGCATGCCGACCGCCAAGACCGCGCACTACGCCGCAAATCTCGACTCGATCCGCGCCGCTCAACGCCGCGTCGATCCATTCATCCGCCGCACGCCCGTGCTCACCAGCGCGACCCTCGATGCGCTGTCGGGGCGTCGGCTGTGGTTCAAGTGCGAGGTCTTTCAGAAAACCGGCTCGTTCAAGTTTCGTGGCGCGACCAACGCGGTGCGCATGCTCACCGACGCGGAGGCAGCGCGCGGAGTCGTGACCCACTCGTCGGGAAATCACGCGCAGGCGCTCGCACTCGCTGCGCGCATGCGGGGGATTCCCGCACATGTCGTGATGCCGTCGAACTCCGCCGAGATCAAGAAGGCGGCGGTTCGTGGTTACGGCGCCGAAGTCATCGAGTGCGAACCAACGCTTGAAGCGCGCGAATCGACCGCTGCTCAAGTCATCGCTCGCACGGGCGGAACCATGATTCCACCGTTCAATCATCCGAATGTGATCGCCGGCCAAGGAACAATCGCCCTCGAACTTCTCGACGAATGCCCGCAGCTCGACGCGATCATCGTGCCGCTCGGCGGCGGCGGACTGATCTCTGGCATCGCCCTTGCCGCCAAGGCCTTGAAGCCTTCGATTCGCATCATTGGCGCTGAGCCCGAGCTTGCCGGCGACGGAGCGGCGTCGAAGCGCGAAGGCTCGATCCAGCCGGCGATGAAGCCGGTCACGATGGCCGACGGCCTGCGCACATCGCTCGGGCCGCTGACCTTTCCCGTCGTGCGCGATCTTGTCGATGAAATCGTGCTGGTGAGTGAGGCCGACATCGCAGCGCACATGCAAATCGTCTGGGAGCGCATGAAGATCACCATCGAAACCAGCGCCGCTGTCGGAGTTGCGGTCGCGTGCAGCGCGTGGATGCGTGAAAGAAACAACGCCAACATGCAGGATGTTGGCGTTGTGCTTTGTGGTGGAAATGTGGATCTCGCAGCGCTGCCGTTCTAAGTCGCGCGCAAGTCGCGCGCAAAATCACTCATCGCTGTCAGGCTTCTGTTGCGCGCGCGCCTTCTCGAGTTCGCGGGTGAGTTGCTCGATGCGCTCCTCGAGACGACGCATGCGGTCCTCATTGTCGCGCGGCGCCGGCATCGCGCCGCGGTTGTCGGGCGAGCGCTGACCACCGCCATCGCGATTCATCTCGCCAGGCGCTCGGCGGCCCGGTTCGCTCATGCGCTGATCGAACTGCCTTCCCCAGTCTTCCATACGGCGGCTTTGTTCATCCATACGCCGATCGAACTGCCTGCCCCAATCCTGCATACGACGGTCGAAATCGCCCATCGCCCGTTGCATTTCCTCAAACTGACCGGGGCCATTTCCGCCTTGCATGCCCGCCATCGACGGGATTCGAATCTCGTGCTTCTTGCCATCGGACGAAACAAACACCATCGTGTTCTCGTCGCCCTCGTCGAGCTCGATGTTCATGTCGGTCGCAAAGGAAAAGTCGCCTTCCAACGGAACTCCGGCCACAGTGAATTCGAGCATCGAGCCGTCGAAAGGTACAGCCTCGACCTCGAACGACTTGGTCTCGGTTGCACGACGCACTTCAAAACGAATCTTCGCGCCTGGCTCGGCATCGCGCAAAACGCGACGGATGCTCTGGGGTGATGCGTCCTTGTCGCCATTGATCGAAACGATCACATCAAACTTCTCCATTCCCGCCTTCTGCGCCGGAAGTCCATCCATCGCGCTGGTGACCATCGTCGACTTCGCGCGATCGATGGCGAGGTGATGCGCGAGCGCGTCGTCAGGAGAACCGAGTCCAACACCGATCATCGACTTCGGAGGGCTTGCGCGCTCGACCTGCGCCTGATCGGGACGCTGCCCATCGCCACGATCGCTTTTAAGAATCACGACATCGGCATCTTGTCCTCGGCCGTAACGACCCTGCGTGACGACAGCATGAGCATTGCCGTCGACAAGCATCGCTCGGCCAGACTTCATCACAACCATGCCTTCACCGCCCATATTGTCGGGCGGCTGCTCCGCATCGATATGCCTCATGACGCCGCCATTTTCGTCAAGAATGTCGAATCCGCCGCGCACCTTCTTGATGCGATCGGCCGGGACATCCTTGCCGTTGACCTTCGCGACCATGATCTTGCCGTCCTCAACACGCAACTCCACCGTGCTGGCGGAAGTTGTCGTGCCTTGCGCAGCACTGGCCTGCTTGGCCGCGTCTCGTGGCGTTTCATTTTGCGCCACCGCGCAGGACGACAGCGAAAGCCCGAGCATGAGTGCAGGAATGGTGAGTGGGAAAATCGAGTGCATTGAATCGCGTTGCATGGTTGTCTCGCTAGCGGGTTTCGGCGCGCATGATTGCGCGCAAGATGGGGCGCCCATGAAAGTGCATGATGGATGCGTCACTGGACCAGATCCGTCCGAGGACGGATTACTTTGGGTCGCATCATCCCAGATTCACCTGTTCGCGCGGCTCGATACATCTCGGGAGCGATGCGACGCTCGATGATTTGGCGCACGACGATGACCTCAAAGCCGCGGCCATCGCCAAGTTCGCGCGAGCCAACCAGAGTGGGCGGCGCAACATCTCCGCGCACCAGGCCTTCTTCACGCGCCCTTTCGATGTACTTGTCAAACGCGTCGTCGGCTGATTCCATCGCGCCACCGATTCCCGCAACACTCACGCGCTGCTCAGGGCTGCGCGGCAGAAAGGCTTGGCCGATCCACGCGATGGCGATGGCGGCGGCGACGGCCCAGCCAAGTCGAGGAGAGCGACCAAAGAATCTGCGTTCGTCGGAAATCTCCGCGCGATCGGCGCATGCGTCGAGTTGACGACCGAGGCGGGCGAGGCGCAGTTCGTCGAATTGCCACATGGCAAGCTCATCGATCAACTGCGGATTTGCCGCGCCTTGCTGGCGAATCTCGTCAAGCGCATCAAGATCACCCGCCACCGCGCGGACGAGAAGCAAATCTTGATCGCTGGTGAACGAATTGTCCGGCGCGTGATCGGAGTGATGATGGTCGCTCATAGTGTTGCACCAATCTTTTGCGTGGCTTCATTTCCACGGCCTTCTTCAACCTCGGCCACTGCCTGTCGCAGCATGCGCCGCGCGCGTGCGAGCCTGGTTTCGATCGTTGTTTCTGGAACATCAAGCAATTCAGCAATCTGCCGCTGCGAAAGTCCGCGCATCGATTGCAGTATCAACGGCTCTGCATAGAGCGGAGGAATGCGTGAAAGCTGTTCGCGCATTTCCTCGTTCGCCGCGCTCAGAGTTTCGGGGGGTTCCTTGCGGAGAATCGCGGGTTTCATTTGCGCCATAACGCGCAGCGAGCGTCGTTCGATGGATGCACTGCGCGCCGCCATGCGCGCTGCATTCACCGCCACCATGCGCAACCAGCCCCGCAGGCTCGACGCGTCACGGACGTGATGACATTTCGAAACGAGCGTGGCTGCGACTTCCTGCAACAGGTCGTCGACATC
The DNA here is from genome assembly GCA_003671075.1 of Planctomycetota bacterium. GTDB lineage: Bacteria > Planctomycetota > Phycisphaerae > Phycisphaerales > SM1A02 > QWPT01. The sequence continues at coordinate 14,871 of QWPT01000046.1, read as the reverse complement.
GGCCTGCCGCGGAGCATGCGCCACGAGCACCGCCGCAATCCAACGACGATTGGCCCGCCAAACTTCAGCGATCGCGGCACGATCACCTTCAGCTGTTCGTGCGAACAGTCGCGACTCCGCCAACGACGCGACATCGCCGCCGTCAAAACTCGACGCGCACCCTTCGTCAACTGCTTGCTGCTTGCCATTCATCGAATGGGCGAATGATGCACGATCGCGCCCCATCCGTCACGGTCTTGCGTAAATTGCCGCGTGGATAGGCTGTCCGCACTCACCAGGAATTGAAGAGCACCGCGATATCGGGCGCGCCAACCACGCCATTGCCATCGAGATCGGCATCGATCGCCCGCGGGTCAAAGGCAAATCCGGCCGCGACCGCGCCCCACGCGTTCAGTAGGGTCGCGACATCCTGCGGACCCACTGTGCCGTTTCCATCGATATCGCCGATTGCAAGGCAGTCCACACGCACGCGCCAACGCGCGCCGAACAGCATCTCCGGCGGCGGATCATCGGGCTGCGGCGGGTTGTCCGGATTGATCTCGTCACAATCAAGCCCGTTGCGCAACGACTCATCGCTGTTGCCCGCACCGAGGATCATGCTCGACGCGCCGTTGTCGACAATGAAGTTGAGGCTCAGGGCGCCCGTGCACAGCGCAGGAGCGATCAGCCACTTCACTTCGTTGGGCCCCTCGCAGTCGCCGCGAAAGTACTGCAATTCAACGGGAAACTCGGCCTCGAGCGTAAGACGCACTCGGCGGCGGCCCACCCCGTCCATGGCGAACCACTCGAGATCGCGTGGACCGCCCGATGCAACACGCCCCTTCATGGACACGCCGCACTCGGTCACAATGCGTCCGCTCGCGTAGCCAATTCCACAACCATCGCTCAGCCTTTGGTAGCAAGGCTCCGCTTCGTCGATCGCTCCCGATACATCGATCGGACACATTCCCTGGCCGCAGACCTGCGTCGCCATGCGCGCGCAGAGTTCATCCCACGACGCCCAACTGCACCAGCCGTCGATGGAAGAAACCAAGTCACAGCACTGGAAATCGCTGCAACCAGGAGTCGGATGAGCTTCAGTGCACAAGCCGATCGCGGGGCAGTTGATTCCATCGCAGCCGTCGATCGCGGCATCGGCGCAGGCCTGATCCCAAGTTATCTCGCAGCAGAGCGGGTTCAACGCACAGACGATTCCGCAACACTCGGGCATCTCGCAACCAGGCGTTTCGTGCGGCGTTCGACAATCTCCGCCGCTCGGACATTGGGCAGAAGCCCGTCCGACTAAGACGATGGCCGCCGTAAAACAAATCAGCATGAAACGAGCAGTCGCGCGCGCGCACTTCACTGCGCACCTCCGGCCTTCACGGGAATCGCCACTGGCACAACTTGCGACATTTCGGCGAGCCAAATCGCAACATCAGCCGCATCAAACACGCCATCGTTGTTGCGGTCCGCGCGCGGGACCGGCTCGCGCAGAACAGCCTCGCTCAGAACAGCCCCGCGCGCAAGCAATCGCGCAGTTTGCACGCGCTTCGCTGGCGCTGGCGCCGGCTCCACAAATCCAGCGAGTCCGCCGCATCCCTGCTGCGGCGTGTTGTTTTTCCGAGAGAACAGCGTTCGTCCCGGGCCATCGATTCCGATGATGTCGAGGTCGCAGTCGCCATCGACATCAGCCGCATCGAGGTGGCGAATGAGTTGGCCGAATTGGAGCGCGCTGTCGATCTCAAAGCTGAACGCTGAAGCAGATGTCCTGCGCCCCACCGCGATCGTTCCCGGCAACGCCGCGCCCGACACGGCATCGAGATCGCCATCGCCGTCGAAGTCAGCCAAATGCACGCAAAATTCGTATCCGGTGGGCGAGCCGTCGCCGACAAGTCGCTCGTTCAGCGCGCCGGTTCCGTCGTTCATGAACGCCAGTACTTTCTGGGTTGTCTCCAGCAGCAGCGCGGGGCAGATCGCGTCGAGATCGCCGTCGCCATCGACATCGATCAACTCCATTCCGGCAAGTCCAGGCCGTTCCGCGCCGATCTGCGGCACCCGATACTCGCGCGCTCCAACAAATCGCCCGCCTTGATTGAGCAATACCGCGATGCGACTGCCACCCATTTCGTTGACAACGAGATCGAGGTCGCCATCGCCATCCATATCGCCAGGCGCCACGATGCGCGGAAAGCCCACGCCGCCGAGGAATGTCCCGAGCCGCACCCGAGCAGTACGCTCGAAAACAAGGGCGCCGCGGTTGCTAAAGACATCAATCGACTGACCGATGTAGTTGCAGACCGCCACATCGAGGTCACCGTCTTGGTCATAGTCGCCGAGCGCGACCGATTGCGGATCGCGACCAACTCCCGCGACGACGACATCAGCAAGAACGGTCGCTTCCTCGAACAGGCCGGGGCCGATGCCGCGGTAGCAAACAAGCCGCGGCACATCTCCGCGCCAGGCCGCGACAATGTCGTCTTTGCCGTCGGCGTCGAGATCACCAAGCTCAAGCCAGTCGATGAAGCCGGACGCGGTAAGCAGTTGCAGTTCAGCGAAGTGCCCGTCTCCCAGGCCTCGTCGAGTCATCAGCCGATCGTCGGGATCGCGTCCGGCGATCAAGAGATCAGGGAACCCATCGCGATCGAAATCGCGCATGCGGAACATCGTTGGGCTAAACGGCGCGGGTAGTTGGTCGTAGATGAGCGGACCGAACACAAGCGGCACCTCGCCGCAAAACGCTGTTTTGCCCGCAAACAAGCACGCTGCTGCGATTGCGATGTTGGCTGTCCACTTCATCTCGATGAGCCTACGCGGACTGTGGCCGCAAGTTTACTGCCAGTAGCTCAGAATCACCGAGAGATCGCGCGAATTGACGATGCCGTTTCCGTCAAAGTCGGCAGGGCCAGTGCCTCCCCAGGCGTCGAGCAGGATCGCGAGATCCTGACTGTTGACATGGAAGTCACCGTTGAGGTCGCCCGTGATTGGCTGCCGTTGGCCTGCTGCCACCAGCGTCGCGTTGATGCCCGAGCCAACCGTGACCGAGGTCAAGGTTCCCGACATGAGCACATTCGCCGTGGATCCCGCAGGAATCACCGTGGGAATCGCAAGCGGAAGATCAACGAACGGCGGCGCTGTGATCGGCTGCGTTGACACCGATTGACTCGCAATGGCGATCGCAAGCGCGATCGTGTTGTTGGCGCCGATGGTCAGCGTTCCGCTCAGCGGAAGAATTCCTGGTTGCGGCGTACCGTCGGCAATTGTCTGCCCGAGCAGCGTCGCGATCGTGGTGAACTCAACAGGCACGGCGGTGGTGAAGGTAAAGCTGCCGTTCTTTTGCTGCACGAGCAGCGCGGGCACAGGCGCGCCCGTCTGCGTTGCTCGCAGCGTGGTCACGCTTCCACTGCCAACTGGCACTGGAATCGTCACGCCGCCCGGATAGATCGCCGTCGGCTGCAAAGTGTGAAACGACTGGTAGTTGATGTTGACCGTCGCGCCCAGCGTGCCCGGCACAGCGCCGAGCATGTCGAAATTGAGGCCGCCGATGCTTGCTTGGAAGATCGCGAGATCGGTTCCAAAGACGAGCGTTCCCGTCGGATGCGAGGAAATGTCCCCAGCGAGCGCGAACGAAGCGGAGTAGGAAATCGCGGTGTTCACGCTTCCACCGAAGAAGCCTGGCAGCGTCTTGGTTCCCGTTGGAGTGGTCGTCGCGTCGTAGTTTCCGATGAAGGTTCCCGCGAAAGGCGCGGCGAGATCCGTGCTCTGCACCAGCGAACTCGCAGCGGAGTTGAGCGTGCAGTTGTAATTGACTTGGTCAGCAGTCGCGAACGAGGAAAGGACGGCGATTGGGCCGAGCAGGGTGAAGACGCGCTTAGTCATCGAGTTTCCTTTGGAGCGGACATCGAGCGATTCGCCGCCTCGCACAGGCACGCGGGTGGTCGCAGGGTTTAAGAGTACCTCAGGGCAGTCGAAATCCAAGTGCATGAACTCAGAGAATTTCATTCTTTGGCCGCGGGCGTGTGAACCATGGAGCGCAGCCGTTCCAGGCGCTGTGCGTGGATGGGACGGTCGGGCTCCAACGCTACCAGCGCGACGATATGCACCTCCGCACGGTCGAAGCGGCCGCCCTCCACCGCCAGAGCGGCCGCGAGTTCACGGACCGACGGGTCGAAGGGATTCATACGCACCGCACGCTCAACCGCGACCATCGCTGCGGGCAAGTCGCCTGCCGCACGCCGATTGCGCGCGATGGCCAGTGCGTAAATGTTGTCTTTGTCGGCGCGGATGTCGAGTTCGTGCAGGTGAACGAGCGCACCGTCATCGGCGCCGGCATCCAGCGCGCCCGCAGTGTTGGTCGCGAGTTTCGCCCAGATTCGGTGCGGCAGCGGATCAACCGGCCGCAGCGCCGCATAGCGATCGAGCAAGGCATGCGTCTCGGCGGTGTCGGTCGCGCCCGCACCACGCGCGCGCCGCAGCAGGATTTCGACAAGATCGGGCTGGGTGGGAAACTCCACGAGAAACGCCTTGACGGTTGCGTCATCGAACTGCACCTTCGGCATCGGCATCGGCGGCCACTGGCTGGCGCGCATGTGAAACCGCTCGCTACCCGGTTGCCCGATCGCGCCGGCCCACGCGGCGGCCACCGCGTCGAGTCGTTCGACCGCAGACTTTCGCATCGCTTGCTCAGCACTGTCATCGCCTTCTGCAAGCTTCAGCGCAAGCGTGCGCATCGACGGCGTTGGCGCGAGTCCCCACTTGCGCACCTCGTCGCCGGCCCACTCGCTGAAACGCGCGAAAAACTCGGCGCGACCGATGGCAAACGCGCGCTGCATCGCCTCTTCCTCGCGAATACCCTCGGCATACGAAAAGAGCAGTTTGCGCAGCGCATCCCAGCCGAAGCTCTGCTCGATGAACTCAACCATCCAACGCCCCTGCGCGTACGCCTGCGCGCGGTCGATCGCTTTGCGTGGTCGAATGAACGCCCAGTTAATCTCATCAAGATCGAAGAGCGTGTCAGATTGCCACGCAGCCGCGAGCATTTGGCAGTTGTCGAATGTGCGCGGCGTGTCCTCGAGCGTGACCGCGACCGCCTCAGTGAGCCAGTGAGGAATGCGATTCTTCGTCATCGAAAGCGTGACAGTGTGCGTGTACTCGTGACGCAGCACCGCAAGCGGATCGAACAGTCCGAGGTGCTTTGTCTGCGCGCCCTCCTTAGGGATCTCGATGGCGATGGAAGGGCCGGTGCACACCGCGATGGTGTGAATGCGCGGAAGCCCGGTGATGCGAACGCCGAAACTGCGGTGATCGGGCATCACATCAATGAGCGTCTTCTGTGAAGGCTCGTGGCCGACGCGCGCGCAGACCTCGGTGTGCATCTGATCGAGCACGCCCGCAAGCAACTGCGCAACGAGGTCCGCATCGCCATCGGGGTGGCGAATGATGAAATGCTCTGTTTCTATGCGTTTCCAGCCAGCAAGCTCCTCGGCGAGCTTGAGAGTAAACACCGTGCGCTCATCGTTGGGATCAAGCGCCACGGCAGCGCGCAAGTCGGCGACGGCGCGGTCTTCGAGCCCATCTTGCATCGAGAGCAGCCCGAGTTCCGCCGGAGGAATCGCCCACGCTGGCTCGCGTTGCGCCGCGCGAGAAAGAATCTCGCGCGCCTCGGCGTACTGGCGATCCAAGACCAGTTGACGACCGCAGATGACGAGCGCGTCGGCGACTCCTGGCTGCATGAGATCGGCGGCATCGAGCGCCGCGCGCATCGCTTCGAAGTCGTATCGCGAGGCCTCAATCGCGGCCTTCCACGCAAAAGTTTCGGGAAGGTTCATCGAAGGCGCCTCGGCGCGCACGATCAACGGATCGAGCGCCTTCATCGCCGCGGGCGGATCGTCCTGAACAAGATTGCTGTGCGCATCGAGAAATGCAGCGTAAGGATGCATCGGATCGAGCCGGCGCAATGCAGCCGCCGCACTAGTCGCGCCGTCGAAGTTGAACTGTGCGATGGCGATTTCACCCGCGAGACGCCATCCGTCAGCGCTGCGCGGACAAAGCCCAAGCGCCTCACCCAATGCCGCCGCCGCATCCTTCATGGCGTGGCGATCGGCGAGCAGTTGGGCCTCGCGCATGCGAATGCGTGGATCAAGACGATCGATCTCGTTGCGCGCACGCGCCAACGCGGCAAGAAGCGTGCGGTATTCGCCCGCCGCCTGCGCGTCGAGACGCATGCGCAGAACTCCGAGCTCAACGGCGGCGAGAATCTCCTCGACATCGCGCGCGTTGGCCAGCGCATCGCGCGCCGCGGCATTCTTCGCGAGTTTCTCCGCTTCGGCGCGCTTGCCCAATGCCGCCAGCGACTGCGCGCGCCGCGAAAGCAGCTTGAGATCGACGGCCTTTGCTGCATCATCGCCCGCATGGCCATCCGTCGCCGCGCGCATCTCATTCGTCGCCGCGAGCACCTCCACATGGCGACCTGCGCGCAGCAGCGCCTCGACGCGCAAGTGCAAGGGCACGCTGGCGTCCACAAGCGCCGGATCGTCCAATCGCCAACGCTCCAGCGCCACTCGCGCGCGTCGGGTTGGAGTGTCAAGGTCGAGATCGTCGAATATGCCGTGCAGAACGCGGAAATCCTTGCGCTCGCCGTCGGTCAGGTAAGGCGCCGTGACCGCCTCGAGCACGGCCGGGGACGGCGCGACCGACTCGGGAAAGCCGCCATTCTGCGCCAGCGCAGGTCCAGAAAAAACGACTGCGAGCAGCAGACCCGCGGTGGAACGATGCCGGAAACGCGCCATGGATTGAAGAGTATCACCTGCGCGCGCCTCGATCACGCATTGCGCATATCTCAAGGCGGAATCACCCGCGCTCGGCTACCGTCCTGCGCGCCATGCTCTCTCTTGTTCTCTCGATCCCGCTGCTCCTGACGCCGCCCGCCGCGCCGGCTGCCGATGCGCCTCGCACTCCTGATGCGCCACAGAACGCCGAGGTGCCACAGAACGCCGACGCGCCGCCAACCCTAGCGCCCAGTGCAAGCGCGCGCCGCGTGGACAACTTCCTCGGTGAGCTCGAACAATCAGGCGCGACCATCGAATCGCTCAGCGGTTCACTCTCGCTTGAGAAATACGACGCGCTCGTTGAGGAAACCGAGCGTCGCTTCGGCAAACTTGTGCTCGAGAAGAAGGCCGGCAAGACGCGATTCGCCATTCAGTTCGAAGAGTTCGTCGACGGCTCCGGTCGCTCCGACCGCGCCGTCGACCATTGGATCTACGCCGACGGTTGGCTTTGCGAGCAGGACTATCGCAACAAGAGTTTCACCAAGCGGCAGATCGTCGCGCCTGGCGAAAGCTTCGATCCGCTTGCGTTGGGTGAAGGGCCGATTCCAATTCCAATCGGCCAGCGCAAGGCCGATGTGCTCGCGCGCTTCGAGGTCAGCGAGACCGAGATTCCCCTTGATATTCCCTTGCTTGGCTCGATGCAGAATGTCGCAGGCCTCAAGCTTGTTCCCAAGGCCGGCACGCCGATGGCCAAGGAAACCGCATCCATCGAGCTGTTTTACGACCGCGTCAGTCTCGCGCCTACGGGCGTGGTCATTCGCGAGAAGAACGGAAATCGCACCGTCGCGCGGATCGCCAAGGCGGTGGTGAATGGCGAGGCGAAGGCCGAGGATCGCAAGCTTCTCGACATTCCGAGCCCTGATCCCAAAGAGTGGACGATCGACGAGCGGCCGTGGAAAAAGCCTGAGTAAACCGCGGGGCAACGCCGCCGAGCTCAGTCGCGCAACCCGACCTGCTCAACGATTTCCAGTCCGAATCCGTGCAAGCCGGGCATGACCTTGCGCGGATGATTGGTGAGAACACGCAAACGCGTGAGCCCGAGATCGCGAAGAATCTGCCCGCCCACACCGAATTCGCGGCTGTCCATCGGTTGAGCGCGCGCGCCAACGCCTTCGGTGCGCGTGAGATCGGGCGCGTTCACATCATCACCTGGCCGGCGAATCTGCTGCAGTCTCGCGAAGAAATCCTCACCCGCGCCTTCCGGACGCAGATAAACGATGACTCCGCGTCCTGCTCGCTGAATCGCCCGCATGGATGCGCGCAAGTCGTCGGCGGAACTCGTCACGCTCGGACCCGACTTGATCCCGAAGATGTCGCCGAGCAGATCGCGTCGATGCATGCGCACCAGCACTGCTTCATCAATATGCGCCACTCGACCGTGCGCATCGGGAACACCGACGCCGCCGCAAGAAAGCACAAGATGCGGCACCGGATCAACCGCGCTCTCAAAAGCGATGAGCGTGAACACGCCTTCGGGCGTCTCGATGCTCGCGCCACAAACGGGCTTGACGCGCTTGACCAGGGTTTCGCGCGCAAGGCGATACTCGATGATTTGCTCGACCGAACACATCTTTAAGCCGTGTTGCGCGCACATTTTCTCGAGGTCGGGCACTCGCGCCATTTCGCCGCTATCCAGCACAATTTCGATGATCGCCGCGGCGGGCTGCAAACCTGCCAACCTGCACAGGTCGACCGAACCCTCCGTCTGACCAGTGCGCACCAGCACGCCGCCGGGCCGAGCACGCAGCGGATTGATGTGCCCCGGCCGCACGAAATCATCCGTCGTTGACTTCGGATCGGCAAGCAGCTGAATCGACTTCGCTCGGTCGCGCGCGCTGATGCCAGTGCCAACGCCGTGCTTGGGATGTCCATCGACGGTCACGGTGAACGCCGTACCGCGCAAGCTGGTGTTCACTCCGGTCTGCGGACCGAGGTCAAGGCGCTCGCAGTTTTCTGCCGTCATGGCAACGCACAGATATCCACCGCCGACACGGGTGAGGAAGTTAATCATTTCGACCGTCATTGCCTCGGCCGCCACGACGAAATCGCCTTCATTCTCGCGGTTTTCGTCGTCAACCAGAACGATTACTTTTCCAGCGCGCAAGTCGGCAAGAATCTCAGGGATAGGAGCAAACGACATCACGCGCCTCCGATGTTCTGCTGAAGAAGGTCCCCATGGCGCGACCAGAGCGTCTCCATGAGTTGCCGGTGCGAGCCAGCGATCGCCGAATCGTCGAGCCTGCGCGCGACGACCTCGAGCAGTTCGACGAGCCCATTGAAGTCATCCATGGAAATAAACTCGCGGCCCACCCGCGCCTTCCCGCGTCCCGCAGCGACTTCATCGATGTCCTGCATGTTGTGGTAGTTCCCGAGCGGAAGGCACACGCAGGTCGAAGCGATGGCGAAGCTCGCGAATGCAGTCGCCTCGCACGCGCCGCCGGGCATGAGTTTGCGCTGGAACTTAAACGACGAGTTGTCCTTGGCGTGGGCGGCGGCGATGTCGCCAACGCGGTTGGTGAGCTCGGGAGTAAACACGCTCAGGCGATCGCCGACGCGCACGATCGGCCCGGCGCCGATCGGCGAATCATGGGGAAAACTGCGGGAATTCTCCAGGCAAATCAAGCGCGCGCCCTTGGGCACCGTGCCTTCGCGCGCCGCGCCGATCGCGCCAATAAAGCCGATTTCCTCACTGCGCGTGAAGAGCAACGCGATGTGGGCAAGAGCGGGATCGCGAGCAATCGCATCAAAGGCGAGAAGCGCGGCCGCAACCGCCGCGAGGTCGTCGCAAGCGTGCGTGTGGGCGATGCCCTTCTTCACCTCTGCCTTGGGCAACTTCCAGCGCGCGATCGATCCGATGGAAATCCGCTTTGCCGCCGCAGGATTCGCCAGTTTGGCGACCACGGTCTTGAACGGCTTGGCCGATGGATCGATCTTTGAATCAAGCGCAACGATCTTCGCATCGAAGCTCTTCTTGGTCTCGCGGTCGAAGACTTCAAGCGCAGCGCCGTTGAAATACGGATCATGAACGCCACCGCGAAACTCAAGATCAAGCTCGACCGACTTCGACTTCGTGCGCACCGCAGTGACCACAAACGCGGGATGGTCGAGATGCGCGGTGATCATTACGGGCGCGATGCCTGAGCGCGCACCCTTCGCACACGCCTCGAGAAACCCGTGCTGCGCGATCGTCAAGTTGCCGAAACGGTCGCGCGCCAACACGACGCGATCCTTGCGCGCCTCGACCCAACGCTCGACCGCTGCAATCACGCATGCCTCGCGCCCCGCCGCCGTCGGCAGCGATGTGATCTCAAGCAAGAGCCGCTCGCGCGCTCGAAGAAGCGACGGCGATGGACCCGACGGCTTGACTGCAGGCTTCTTCACCTTCACGACGCGCTTCTTTACGGGCATTTCAGGCTCCTGAGGGGTGGCGATGGTAGTCGCACCGCGCACGGCGCGCGTAGGCTCCGTACCATCCCGACCCTGATGTCTGCAACGCCGAACGCCGTCCTTCGCCCCACCTGTGACCCAGCGACCGCCCTCGATGCCCGCTTTCGCGCCGCAATTCGCGCGGTCACCGGCAGCGACGCCGATCCTCAGATCCGCGCGAGCACCAACGCCAAGTTCGGCGACTTCCAGGTCAACGCCGCCATGGCGCTCGCCAAGGATCGCGGTGGAAATCCGCGAACGCTTGCCGAAGAAATTCTGAAGGCCGCTGATCTCGTTGGAGTCGCTGGCAAGTGCGAGATCGCTGGACCTGGCTTCATCAATGTCACGCTCGACACCGAGTTTCTCCGCGATTGCCTCGACCAACTTTCACACAGCCCGACCTTCGGCATTCCGCCCGCGATGGATCAGCACGCAGTCGTCATCGATCTTTGCGGCGTCAATGTCGCCAAGCAGATGCATGTTGGTCATTTGCGCGCCACCATCATCGGCGACTCGCTCGCGCGCGTGTTTGAACGCCTTGGCCGCAAGGTTTGGCGCGAGAACCATCTCGGCGACTGGGGTTTGCCCATCGCGATGACGCTGGCGAGACTCATCCGCGAGGGTGCTGATTTTTCTCGTCTCACTCTCGATGATCTCAATCACACTTACCGCAGCGCGCAAGTGGAAACCAGCACGGCCGACCTCGATGCCGCCCGCGAGTTTCACTGCGGCCCGCATCGCGTTGCCGAGCTTGAGGTTCAGTACCAACCCGCGCGCGCGGCGATGGAGAACGCAAAAAAGACGCTTTTGCGCCTGCAATCTGGTGATCCTGAAGTTGTGCGCCTGTGGGAGCGCCTCATCGAAGTCACGATGGAGCAGGTCTACCAAGCAGCGCGCACGCTCAATGTGAAGGTTGGCCCTGAGAACAATCGCGGTGAGAGTTTCTTCCGCGACCGACTCGGCGGCGTGGTCGAAGCATTCGTGCAATCGGGCCTCGCCAAGAGCGACAAGGGCGCGATGATCGTGCCCTTCGCCGATCGCGAGCGACCGCTGCTCATCCAGAAGTCGGACGGCGGATTTCTCTACGCAACCACTGATCTCGCAGCTGTGCGCTTGCGCACCCACGAGCTCAACGGAAGTCTCGTCGTCTATGTCGTCGACGCCCGCCAGCGCGATCATTTCAAGGATGTCTTCGACGCGGCCCGCCTCATCGGTTGGAACAAGACTGCCGACGGACAGGAGTCAACGCTCGTCCATCTCGGTTTCGGCGCCGTGCTCGGCGCCGACAAGAAACCGCTGAAAACACGCTCGGGCGAGAACTTCACGCTCAAGGATCTCCTTGATGAGGCCTGCGAACGCGGCACCGCTGAAGTCACGCGTCGCGCCGCCGATCCCAACGCGCCCACGCACGGAATGTCTCCCGCTGAGTTGTCGCGCATCGGATCTGCCGTCGGCATCGCTGCTGTGAAATACGCGGATCTCTCCGGCGATCTCACCAAGGATTATGTGTTCGACCTCGACCGCATGATCGCTTTCGAAGGCGACACCGGGCCGTACCTTCAGTACGCGCACGCGCGCATCGCGTCGATCCTCGCCAAGTCGGGCGAGAGCGCGGCAGCAATCGCGGCCGCCCCGCTCATGCTTGCGGATCCCACGGAAAAAGCCCTCGCGCTGCATATTCTTCGCTACGCGCAGATGGCCATCGATGTCGGCCGCACCCTCGAGACCAACCGCGTCGGCGCGTACCTCGCGCAACTCGCCACGCTGTTCAACGGCTTCTACCAGGCTTGTCCGGTGCTCAAGGCCGACGACGCCACGGCGCGCATGTCGCGCCTGCGCCTGTGCTCCATCGCACGCGCAGTGCTCGCCGATGGACTTTCGTTGTACGGAATCATCGCGCCTGAGCGGATGTAGCGATTGATCACGCTTGGCTCAAACGCCACTCGTTGATTTCGCTCCATGCGCGACATTCAAAGCCCGAGCGATGTCTTCGATACGCCAGAGACAAAGGCACTTGTCTGCGTACTCGCCATCGGCTTCAGTGCAGCGCTCGTTGATAGTCATCATCGGCTTAGGAAACGCGAACGGCTTCATCTGAAGGTTCAGCGTTCGCCAGTCGCCAGTCAGGATGTCGTCATTGCTCGATCGATGGGGATAGCTCGTACTGAGCAGATAGGTCGATCCGCTCGCGCAAATGTTTCGCATGGCTCCCAAGCCGTCGGCAAACGACAAATGCACGATGCAGTCGCGGCAGAAGATGAGGTCAACCTTGGGAAGCTGATCGGTGATGAGATTGAGCTGGCGAAACTTGACACCTTCGCGGCCGTATTTCGCTTGGCACTGAGCGATGAGCTCGGCGACGATGTCGCCGCCGGTGTAATCGATGGTGTTGCGGTCTACCCGCTGCATCCAGTGGAAATCGCCGCAAGGCGCATCGAGCATCGAGCGGATACCGAGCTGGCGAAACACCTCTCCAAGCCCCTCGACCAAGACCATCGTCTGGTCGTCGTCGGAGCCGCGGCCCGAAATGGAAGCATGGCCCTGCCATTTGTCCTTCTCAAAAATTTCCGTGAAGACGGACTGCGGGTCGCGCTTCTTACCGAGCAGCGTTCCAGCGATTCGCCTCATCAAGCGATAGGTGCTTACGACACCGGGAATCTTTCGAAGTGCTCGTTTTGTTTTGCGCATTGGATGAACCATTCGCGACCGGCTTTGGTCGATCAGTTCGACTTGACCCAGGGCTCAGCGATGCGCCCTAACCATTGGTGCGATGTTATCGAGCGACCCACGGACCGCCTTCATCGTAAATTTTGAAACCGCCAACTTCTCCGCGCATGAAGGCCTCGCGGGCATGAGCCCTCGTCTTGATTCGAGAGGCTGTTATTCCGCCGTACACTCCGCCCATGCCTTCCGAAAGTCCGCGCTTTTCCAATGTCCGCATCTACGACCACCCGCTGATCCAGCACAAGCTCACGATCATGCGCGACAAGCGCACTGAGCATGAGCAGTTCCGCCATCTGCTCAATCAGATCACCGGCCTGATGGCCTACGATGTGTGCCGAAATCTTGGCGTTCGGCCGTTGGAGATCGAAACGCCGATCACGCGGATGACGGGCGTCGAGCTGGCGGCGACCACGACGATCGTGCCCATCCTTCGCGCGGGCCTGGCCATGATGGACGGGATTCTCGCGCTGTTTCCCGAAGCGCATGTCGGGCACATCGGGATCTTCCGCGACGAGAAGACAGCGAAACCGGTGACCTACTTCGCCAAGTTTCCGGCGAACATCGCCCACGGTCCCGTCATTCTCGTCGACCCGATGCTCGCCACTGGCGGCAGCGCGATCCATGCGGTCAACCTGATCAAGGATGCGGGTTGCCGCGACATTCGGTTGGTTTCGCTGGTCGCCGCGCCCGAGGGCATCGCCGCTCTTCACGCCGCGCACCCCGATCTGCCGATTCATGTCGCGTCCGTCGACGAGCGGCTGAACGAGCGGTTCTACATCGTGCCTGGTCTTGGCGACGCAGGCGACCGCATCTTCGGCACACAGTGACGGCGCTGGCAGCGCACGATGGCCGAGCTGAGACGCACCGAAGCGAAAAACTTCATTCAAGACCGGCCCGGTGGCTACTTCACGCCCAAGGGGATCGACCGACAGGCCGAGCGCCACGACCGTGGTTCGCTGGCTGAGACGGTCAAATTGCTCGGCGACAGCGTGCCTAGCCCGCTTCCGCGGTTGGTCACTGGCTCGCCCGCCATGACTCCGCGCTTTCACAGCACTGGCCCCGAAACCTCGCTCTATGTGGGTGATTGCCGCGAGATCCTCGCGAATCTCCCGGAAAAGGGCGCGGTTGACCTGGTGTTCGCCGACCCGCCGTTCAACTGGGATGTGCCCTACACCGGCTGGAAAGACGGCATGCCGCGCGCGGAGTTCGAGCGCTTTACCTTCGATTGGCTCGACCTGGCCATCGAATGCCTCGCGCCGCACGGTTCGCTTTGGGTGAACGTGGCTGACGATCTGGTTGCCGAGGTCGTGATGCACCTGAAGCGGCGCAAACTGGCGCTGATGAACTGGTGCGTGTGGCACTTCCGCTTCGGGCACAACCGCGATTCCAGCTTCATCCTGTCCAAGTCGCACGCGCTCTGGTTTGCGCGCGACCCGGAGAACACGCACTGGAACGCCGATGCGGTGCTCGAGCCGACCGACCGATCGACGCTGTACGGCGACTCGCGCACGCAAACCAAACTCAACGGTTCGCAAGGCATGCGCGTGCCATTCGATGTGTGGTACGGCCCGTTCTGGGGCCGGGTGCACTCGAAGAATTCCGAGCGCAGGCCGTTGCACCAGAACCAGTTGCCCGAGGTCCATCTCGAGCGGGTGATCCTCTCCACCTCGCGGCCGGGCGACCTGGTGCTCGATCCGTTCGCTGGCTCAGGCACGACGAGCACGGTGGCGCGTGCTTGGGATCGACGCAGCATTTCCTGCGAAATCAGCGATGTTTTTGCCGCCAGCGCCTGGGAGCGCATCACCGAGATCGGCATGATCCACCAAGGTCGCTCTCGACTGTCGTTTGACCAGGCGAAGAAGGCCATTCAGCTGTTCAAGCTTGGTCAGGTCGACGAAGGCTGATTGCCAGCGGC
>QWPT01000045.1 GCA_003671075.1 Planctomycetota bacterium | reverse complement strand
CGCCGCGTGCCTGAAAATCGCGTGCCTGAAAATCGCGTGGCTGAAAATTTTGGGGCCGAAACTCCCGCCTCCGAAACGATCATGGGCGCGCTCATCGGCACGCCCGCGTACATGGCCCCTGAGCAGTTCGAACTGCCTCCCAACGAGGTGGACGCTCGCGTCGACATTCACGCGCTCGGCGTCGTGCTCTACGAATCCCTCGTTGGTCGCCGCCCCTACGAAATCCCGCGCCACCTTTACTTCGACGCCGCGCAGATCATGCGGTTGAGCAATCCCGCCAACCCCCATCTCATCGACTCCAACATCCCCCGCGACCTCGCGGCGATTGTGATGAAGGCGATGGCCAAGGATCGCGATCGCCGCTACCTCAGTGCGACGGCGCTGGCGGACGACCTTCGTGCCTTTGTCGATGACCGAAGTGTGCGCGCGCGCGCCGAGTCAAGCCCCGAGCGGCTGATCCGTTCGATGCGTCGAAATCCCGCGTGGACCACCACCATCGTCGTCAGCCTTCTCGCGCTCGCCACCGCCACCGTTGTTTCGCTCAACGCCCTCGCCCGCGCGCGCGCCGATCGCGATCGCGCGCGCGTCAACCTCGCCACCATCGACGCCCAACGCGGCCTGCTTTCCTACGAAGACAGTCGTTTGCTCGATCTTGAAGCCATTGATCCTCCTCTGGTTGGCGGCATGTTGCGGCGCATGATCGACAACAGCATCGCGCCATCGGTGCAGCTGACAACGGGCAACTTGATGGGTGGCGCGATGTCGCCTGACGGCATGCGCTGGTTGGCTGTTTCAGATGGGGGTGAGTTCGGCCTCGTTGATTTCACGACGGGCAAATGCATGCGCCCGCAGTTGATGGGCGTGACGAATTGTTTTGCGGCAGGATTTTCCTTCGACGGTCAGCGCATCTTTGCGGGCGCGCGCTCCAACGAGCTCGTCGAACTGTTTCTCGATCGCGCCGCCGTCCCAATCGCTCAGGTTGGCGGCATGATCCGCGCGATTCTGCCCGCCGCCGACAATGACCGACTGCTGCTGGTTTCAGCCAACAGTCTCAGTGTGCTTCGGCTTTCGACGGGCGTACAGCAGTCCCTCTACATCGGCGCCGGCAACGAGTTGGGCAGCGGTGCATGGAACGGAGCCGGCATCGCCTACATCGTGCAGGGCGATCGAAGTGTTGGTGCCTTTGAGATTCCCGACGACGGGCCGCCAAAGCGACTGGCCGGATTTCACTTCGCCACCAACAGCGCCCGCACAGTCGCCGTTGCTCCCGACGGGCAACGCATTGCCATTGGCTCATCCTTGGGTGGCGTCGCCATTGCCGATGCGCGAACTGGCGCAGTCGAGCACAGGACGCAGGTCCGCCACGAAGTGTGGAGCATGGCGTTCTCGCGCGACGGCTTGCTGCTGCATGTCGGCGAGCGCTCGGGTCGGGTGCACGACTTCGAGGTTGCCACTGGCCAGTTCCGCGCCGTTCACTCGATTTCCTCCGGCGAGCCGGTGTGGGGCTTGGGCGAGGCGGCCAACGGAACCATCGCCGCCAACATCGGCAACTACATGGCCTTCTTCTCCGCCAGTTTGGCTTGGAACACAGAGCCCGAGTCGTTCAGAGTTGAACCGCGCGCGCTGAGGTTGCTCGAAGGGCGCACTGTGCGCGCAGTCGGCGCCGACGGTCGAGTGAGCGACCTTGACCTTGGGCGTGGAACTTGGGCGCCGGTCGCGCACGGTCAACTTGGAGAGTTGCAGGCGGCGGCGCTGAGTAACGACGGCCGGATGGTTGCAAGCCTGAACCGCGCGACGCTCGCTTTCACCGATCTCACGACCGGCAAGCGGGTAGAGGTGGCCGTACCGGCTGCTTCCCAAGGCAAATTTTCATGCGTCGGATGGAATGCCGACGCAACCATGCTGGCACTTCTCGGCGGCGATAGCGCGCGCGTCTACCTGCGCGATGGCACCCTCGCCGCCGAGGTTCGGATCGAGGCAATGACCTACCCCGAGTTAGCTTGGTACGCGCCCAACCGTTTCTCCGTGCTCTCGTGCCCTATCTTGCGAATTGATTGCGTGGTTCACGACGGCGTGATCGACACCGCCGCTTCACCGATCATGTCGGGCGTCGATCTGATCTATTCAGGCGACCGCTGGATTCTCCTCAGGTTCAACGGTGCGCTGGCGGTTGCGCACTCGGGAGCGGCCAGCAAACTAGGCTTAGCGCTTGAGGATTATGAGTTTCTGCTCGAGCGCCACCGCGACGTCGCCAACGCCGCCTCGGTGTCGCCCGACGGCACGCTGCTCGCCTCGGGCGGAATGGACGGGACGGTGCGGTTGTGGTCGTTGGCAACGGGCGATGCCGTGACCAACTTCAGTTCGCACACGCAGCCGGTCTTCGAGGTCTTATGGCTTCCCGACGGCAAGGGTTTCGTCTCGCTGGGAACCTTTGGCGAAGTTCAGCTTCACGATTCGGTGGCGCGCGCGCAACGCATCGAGGCGGACAAAGCTTCTGCGAGCAGCCACGAGTAAGGCCCACGAGTAAGGCCCACGAGTAAGGCCCACGAGTAGAACCCACGAGTAGCGCAAGCGCTTAAACCACCGCGAAACCGCGCCCCGCGTACGGCCAGTATCCGCCGCGCATGTTGAACGCGGTGAACCCGGCGCGGGCGAGATACGCCGACGCATGGGTGCTGCGGCTTCCTCCTCGGCAATAGCAGACCACCGGCTTCGACTTGTCGAGCTCGCCGATGCGCGTGCGCAGGTGGGTGTAAGGAATGTGCTTGGCGCCAGGCAGGTGCCCCGCGCTGAATTCGCTGCAGCTGCGCACATCCACCACGGTGACGGCTCCGCGCTCGATGAGCGCATGGGCCTGCGCGGGCGAGATGTCGTCGACGCCTTGGGTTGCGAACGAGCCCGTCGCCAACTGGCTCACCGCGCGCGGTTCGATGAAACCCTCGATCGACTCAGGCGCCACGCCCACTCGCAGCAGTACGCGGACGATCTCGGGCACCTTCGCGCACTCGGCGATCAACACCAGCGCATCGTCAGGCTCGAGGTAGTTCGCCACCGTCGGGCCGAACGCGCGCTCGAACGGCGCGCTGATGGCGTAGGGCAGGCGCGAGTCGAGGAAGTCGTTCCACGGCCGAGTGTCGATGATGGTGAACTCGGGTCGCTCGCAGCGGGCGGCGAACTCGTCGCAACTCAGTTCGCGCACCGACGGAAGCGCAGCGAACGCACGCGAACCCGCCTCGTTGATTTTCTTCACATGCGCGAAGTACGGCGGCGGCTCGTTGGTGCCCGTCGCCATCGCCGCCGCAAATCCATCGGAGTCGCCGTGGCTGCGCAGGGCGCGGTTGATCACGCGTTCGATCCCGAGCGTGGTTGCGGGAATGTTGCAGATCGACTTTCCGCACTCGCTGCCCGCTCCGTGCCCAGGCATCACCCGAGTGTCGGACGGAAGGTCGGCGAGGGACGCGAGCGAGCCGCGCAACTGATCGACCGCCTCCTTCAGCGTCAGGCCGTCGGTGGCAAAGGCGCCGAGGTCAGGCCGCCCGACATCGCCGGCAAACAGGAAATCGCCGGAGAAGAGCACCCGGGTTCCGTTGGCCAGGTTCAGCAGTTCAAAGGTCACGCTCTCGCGGGTATGGCCAGGGGTGTGGCGAACGATGAAATCGAGCGTGCCCACGCTGAATCCAGCGCCCGCACGCAGTCGCACGATTTCCGCGCCAGGAGCCAGCTGCGCCCGCGCCATCCACGGCAATTCCGCGCCCTCTGCGCTGAGGTAGGCGCGGATCGGATGGAGCGCGGCAAACCCGCACATGCCGCTCACGAAATCCGCGTGCACATGGGTCTCGGCAACGGCAACGATGCGCACGCCTTCGGTGGCGGCGATCTCGAGGTAGCGGTCAATGTCGCAGGTCGGATCGATCACGATCGCCTCTTGCGTAGATCGACATGCCACGAGGTAAGAGGCTTGCGCAAGTTGCGCGTCGTAAATCCGGCGGAGCAGCATGGCGTGAGTCTAACCAAGGAGTGTGCGCATCGGAAACCCGACGAACTCCGCGATACAGTTGCTTGCGATGTCGACCGCTGCGCCCACCTCTGATCTCCAACCCGCAGGCGACCGATTTCTCGCCATGCTCGCACGCATGCTCCATGAAGCAGGAACGCCCGCTCATCGGTTGGAGGGTCTGGTGACAAGTTGCGCCGACCGATTGGGGCTGAGCGTTTCGGTGTTCTCGCTTCCAACCTGGATTCATATTTCCGTGGGCGAAGAAGGCCGTCAGCGCGCGATTAGCTTTCGAGTCGACCCTGGTTCGCCCAAGTTGGCGATGCTCGAGGAAACTTATCGGGTGGCCGACCGAGTGGCGGTTGGAGAACTCGACGCTGAGCAGGGAATCACCGCGCTTTCGCGAGTGCGCGGCCGAATCACTCGTCCGAGGCCGCTGGCCAATTGCGCTGGATACGCGCTGTTTTCTGCAGGTGCAGCATTCTTTCTCGGCGGATCGTGGGCGGAAATGTTCGCGTCGGTTCCGGTTGGACTCATCGTCGGCGCGTCGATCGCGTTGGCGGTCGGCCATCGCGAGCGCGAACTCCTCGCCGAGTTCGGCGCGGCGCTGATCGGCACCGTCATCGCATCGATCGTCGTGCTCGGCGCCCGTCGCGCGGGAATCGAAGTCTCGGCAGCAACCGTCTGCCTCGCTGGTCTCGTGACGCTTCTTCCCGGCCTCTCGCTGGCGACGGCGATGAGCGAACTCTCCACTCGCAACCTCGCCTCTGGCAGTGCGCGACTGATCGGCGCGATCACCACGCTTGTGGTCGTTGGCATGGGCGCGGGCATGGGCGAACGCGTTGCGCAGCTCATCGGATTACCGCAGCACACCAGCTTCGTCGTGCCCGTCACGCAAACCGCGGTGGTGTCGTTCAAGCTCGTCGTTGCGCTGCTGGCAATCGCTGGCGGACTGGCGATTGTTTTTCAGGCGCGGCCGCGGCGTGCGGGCGTGGTGCTCGCGTCGTGCGTCATGGGTTGGATTTCGGTCCGCATCGCGCGCGAATTCGGTGGTTCCGAACTGGCTCCCGTGCTCGCCGCCGCCACCATCGGAATCATCGGCAACTGCTACGCGCGTTGGCGCCGTCGCCCCACGCTCGCCGTCGTGCTGCCCGGCCTCGCGCTTCTGCTTCCAGGAAGCATTGGATTTCGCGGGATGCAGGGCCTCATCGCCAGCGACACGCTCGCGGGTTTGAATACCGCGATCAGCGCGTTGGTGGTTGCGGCGTCGATCGCGGCGGGTTTGCTCATCGCCAACGCCATCGCGCCCTCGCCCCGACATGTATAGCCCGACATGTCTAGAGCGACATGTATAGAGCGACATGTCTAGAGCGACATGTCTAGGCCTGCATATTGAGGTCGCCGCTACTGGCACGGCCCCCACGAATTCAGCATGATCGCAAGGTCCGCGCCGCCCACGGTGCCGTCGCAATTGAGGTCGCCCAATCCGCTGCTTCCCCACGCGCTCAGAAGTGTGCCGAGGTCTTGGCCATCGATGAAATGGTTGGCGCCGGCGATGTCAAAGCGGCATGTGCTTGTGGGCGTGCTGAACGGATCGGTGGGGTTGCTACAGGCGGCGCGCTCGTCGCCGTCGCGGAAACCATCGCTGTCGCGATCAAGCGCGCGCAGGTTGGTTCCGTTGGGCACCAGCGTGTAGGTGACCACGCTGCCCGCGCTGGCAAGGGCATCGAGTCCCGCGAGCGTTTGAGTTTCGGCAAGAACATCGGTCTGAAATATGCCTGATTGATAGGCATATCCGCGCTCCACCCCGCCGACCATGGCATGCGCCACCAACTGCGCGCTGCCGGCGTTGGCAATGGCCACCAACTGATTCCTGCGCGTGGCGCCGTTGGCGAATGCGCCGCCCATCGTGGCCTGCGCGCCAACGGACGCGTGCGTTCCCGTGTCGAAGGAGAGCATGAACGCCGCAACATCGCGCCGCTGTTGGTCGCCCGCGGCGCCGGCGGCGAAGTTGAACACGCTGAGCTTAAAAAAGTCGAACAGCGTTGGCGTCGCACCATCGTGGGTAAAGCCGAAGCCGCGCGCATTGGTTGTGCTGGTGAGCGCGTCGTAGCCGGTCTTCTCAAACATGTTGCGCAGTTGCGGCACTTTCATGCTCTGCGGCTCGGCAAGGAGATTCGCACTGATGATGTTGGTGTTCGCGCCCGTGGGCAGCGTGTGGCAGGTCACGCATTGCACGAAGTCAAGGTTGCCGGTGTTGTAAAGCTGCAAACCAGTGACGGGATTTCCACCGGCGAAACTGGTCTTGAGCGATCCATCGAGGTTGCGATTTGGATTGGGTGGAAACGAGATCGAGTTGATAAACGCTTCAAAACGCCCCATTTCGGTTGCAGTGAAATCGGTGTCGGCGCCGAGCAGCGAAGAGGCCGCGTGGGCGAACTCGTCGAAAGTACTGCGGTCGCCGCGCCAGTGGTAGGGATCGACGCCGGCAAGACCAACGAGCGTCTGCGTGGTCATCGGTCCCTTGAGCGGATGCCAATTGCCGCAGGTTCCCACTTGCGCGGGCAAACCGAGATTGCACGCCTCGTTCAGCAACTTGATCTGTCCCGACGGATCGCCGAGATCCCAGGCCAACTGGTCCATGCGCGCATCAACATGGCAACTTGCGCACGAAGCCTGTCCGAGGCCGGAGGTCAGTTGGGTGTCGTAGAGAAACGGCCGTCCATGGACGATGAACTGCGGAGTCGGGTCATAAAACGCGACCTCGCCCAGCGCAGTGAAGCTCGCTTCATCGACGATGGAAATGGATCCCGCAAAGCGATTCAGCGTGAAGATCCGCGCGTGAGCGGCGTCAAGCACGATGCCGGTCGGACCTTCGCCAACCGAGCAAAGTCCAAGGCGCGCGTAGTTGGCGAGCGAGAAGGAAACGAGATTCGACGAGCCGAGGCCAGTGCTGTAGGCGCGGGTTGCGTCGCTACTCACCACGACGCCACGCGGATCACCAATGGACAACAACCGCTGCAACGCAGGAATGTTGGACTGCGAGTAGTCGATGTGCGGATTCAAGTCGCCGCGCGAACTCGTGGTGGTAGCGCCGGCAGCAAGAATCGCCGCCTCGACGCGAATGAACTTTCCTCGAAGATTCGGCTCGAAACGCACCTCGTTCTTCGCCTCGGTTCCCACGGCAACCACGCGTCCGTCGGCCGCCATCGCGAGCGCCATTGGTGTGGTCATAAATCCCTTTGCGTAGGTGGTCGCCAGCGTGTTGGCGTTGATGATCGCAACATCGTTGCCGGAGAGATTCCATGAAACCGCTGCATTCCAGCTGGTTCCCGCCGAATCGCGCCAAGCGCCCGCCGCATCTTTGCGCACGATCATGCCAGCGCGCGGCGCAACGGGAAGCCCCGGCGTTTGCGGCGGCGAGAATCCGGATGCGGTGTTCGGCGGTGGATTCGGATCGCCCGGGTATGGATTCATCGCAGCGGTCGAAACACGGGTCTCGGGAATCACCGTGCTGTCGTTGCCCGATTCGAAGATCGCCGCGTAGACATTGGTTCCATCGGTGACGAGCGCGCGTGGATCTTCACCGGCGATGTTGACGATCGTCGGCGCGGCCGCGAGGTTGGCGATGTTGTAAACCTCAACGCGATTCAGTTGTGAAGCCGTGACGAACGCACGCTGGCGCGCGCCGGCGAACACCACATCGCACGGCTCGTCGCCAGTCAGAATCGTGGCCTTGACCGACATACTCGCAAGGTCGATCACGCTGATGGAGTCGGACACATGGTTCACCACCCACAACTCGCTGCTGTTGCGCGCGCGCACCGTGATCGGCTCAACGCCAACGGCGATCGAGCCCGCGTGGCGCAGATACGGCGCGAAACTCAGCACATCGAACACCTCGACGCGCGCATCGACAGTGTTCACCGCAACGAGTTTGCTCCCGTCGGGCGTCATCTCAAGCGGGTGAACATGCGGGCTTTCGAAGTGAACAAAGCTGTTCTGCGCGGGAGAAGTCGCGCAAAAAATCAGGAGCGCAGTGAGTCCGGTGCAAAGTTCAAAGCCAGTAAGCGTTCGAAAGGTCATCGCAGTCTCCAGGTTCGCAGGCCCCGCATAAATTATGCGGCAGTCGGCTGCAGAACCAAGCGCAAATCCCCGCATTAGTCAGAGATTCCGCGCGCGAGTTCAGGCGAACAGTTCGCGTACCACCGTGCCATGCACATCGGTCAGTCGCTGGTCGCGGCCGCCGTGGCGGAAGGTCAGGTGCTCGTGGTCGATGCCCAAGAGCGCCAGGATCGTCGCGTGAAGGTCGTGCACATGGACCTTGTTTTCCGTGGCGTAGTAGCCGTAATCGTCGGTGGCGCCGTAACTGAAGCCGGGCTTCACGCCGCCGCCAGCCATGAACATCGTAAATCCATGGGGGTTATGGTCGCGCCCATCGCCGCCTTGCGCCGTCGGAGTACGACCGAACTCGCCGCCCCAAAGCACCAGCGTGTCCTCGAGCATTCCGTGACTCTTGAGGTCCTTGATGAGACCAGCGATTGGCTTGTCGACCTCGGCCGCGTTGGTGGTGTGGCCGTTGCGAAGGTCGCCGTGCTGATCCCACTTGTAACTGTGAGTGCACTGCACAAAGCGCACGCCCGCCTGCGCGAATCGCCGGGCGAGAAGGCACTGGCGGCCGAAGTTTTCCGTCTTACTCTCGTCGATTCCGTAGAGCTGCTTGGTGGCGTCGCTTTCGCCAGCGAGGTCCATCACCGCCGGCGCAGTGGACTGCATGCGGTAGGCGAGTTCAAAGCTGGCGATGCGCCCTTCGAGCGCGGAGTCGGTGCCGTTGCGCAGCGCGTGTTGCGCGTTGAAGGCGTTCAGGAGATCGAGTTCCTTGCGCTGTAATTCAGCGGGAAGCCCAGCAGTCATGTGCTCGATCTGCGCCTTTGACGCGGGAATTCCCGCGTGGCCGATCGGCGTTGCGTGCGTCCACGCGGGCAGAAACGAACTGGAGAAGTTGTTCACGCCGCCGTGACCGAGCGTGGGACAGATGGTGATGAACGCAGGCAGGTCGTCGTTCTCGGTGCCGAGTCCGTAGGAAACCCACGAGCCCATCGAAGGTCGGATGAAGGTGTCGCTGCCAGTGTGGATCTTGAGCAGCGCGCCGCCGTGAGCGGGGTTTGATCCGTGCAGACTCTTGACGAAGCAAAGATCGTCGACGGTCTGCGCGACATTGGGAAAGAGATCGCTGACCCATCCGCCCGACTGACCGTACTGGCGAAACTTCCACGGGCTCGCCAACAGATTGCCCGTCTCAGCGAATTGCACGCGCGGCTTGGCGAACGGCAACGGCTTGCCAGCATCGCGCGCGAGCAGCGGCTTGTAGTCGAAGGTGTCGATCTGCGACGGGCCGCCGTGCATGAAAAGAAAGATGACGCGCTTGGCACGCGGACGAAAGTGAGGCGCAGCAAGAATGCCGCCGCCCGCCGCCGCTTCCTTGGCCAACATGCCAGCGAGCGCGATTGATCCGAAGCCAGCGCAGAGTCCAGCGAGGGCATCGCGTCGCGTCATCGGATTGTGGCGATTGGAGCAGAACATCGGCGGATCCTATTCGAGCGTGACGAACTCGTTGGTGGAGAGCAGAGCGTGGCAGAGGCGAGCGAGTGCGGCGGGGCGGTCGAGGCCCGAACGCTCGAGTTCGGCGAGGAAATCGCGCGATTCGTCGCGTTCGCGTTGATCGGGATCGCGGGCGAGCGTGCGGCGAAACGCGCCGCGCACGCGTTGGTCGGAGTCGTTGGTGGCGGCGGCCAGCGCGCCGGCGATCTTCATGGCGGCGGTCTCGACAAACGGCGCGTTCATGAAGAAAAGCGCCTGCGGTGCAACAACGGTGTGCGGTCGGCAATCGATCGGCGTGCTCGCATCGGGATAATCAAACGCGGTAAACAGGCCGAACATCGCGTTGCGAATCACGGGCAGATAGATGCTGCGGCGATTGGAGTCGTACTTCGCGCCGTTGCCCGACTGGTCGTTGGTCACATAGTCGTGATCGCCGATTCCCAGCAGCGTTCCGCCAACCGAGCGATCGAGATCGCCCGAGGTTGCGAGGACCGCGTCGCGGATGATCTCCGCCTCGACGCGTCTGCGCGGAAAGCGCGTCAGTAGATGATTGTCGGGATCGTGCTCGGGCAGCGCAGTGTGGGTCGCGCTTGACTGGCGATAGGTCGCGCTGGCCATGACCAGACGATGCATCGCCTTCATGCTCCAACCGCCGTCGGCAAAGCGGCGCGCGAGATAGTCGAGCAGTTCAGGATGGGCGGGCTTGCTGCCGATCACGCCGAAATTGCTGGGAGTATCGACAATGCCAGTTCCGAAGTGCCAAGTCCAGATGCGATTGACGGCGACGCGGCTAGTCAGTGGATTTTCGGAGTCGGCCATCCAGCGGGCCAGCTCGAGCCGTCCGCTGGAATCCGCGGGAAAGATCGGTCCCGGCAGCACGCGCTCGAGCACGGCAGGCACGGCGCGCGCAATCTTGTCGCCCGTGGGCTGCATGTGGTCGCCGCGATCGTGCAGCGGCGTCTCGTCGACCTTCGACTCGTGTACTCCCAGCGCGCGCGGCGGATCGACGGGGCGGATTTTTTCCTGCGCCTCGCGGGCGGCGCGGGCGGCGATGAAAGTTTCGCGTTCAGGCAGCGGGGTGCGTGCATCGCGCTCGGCGGCGGCAAGCGCGTCGCGCAGCATGTTCGGCGTTGGATTGGCCAGCAGCGTGGACCAACGCGCGAAGTTGGCGCGCCGCTCAGCCGCGGTCAGAGTGGTGCGCGCCGCGTCGCGGGTTTCGTCGAGTTGCTTGGCCTGCGCGCGCCACGATTCAAGCTGCTTGCGTTGAGCGGCGGTCGCCATCGGACGCTGCGCGACACGCCCGACGGTTGCGATGCTGTCAAAGGTTGAAACACTGCGAAACACGCCCGAAAGCGCGAAATAATCCGCTTGCGAGATCGGGTCGAACTTGTGGTCGTGGCAGCGCGCGCAGGCAATGGTCTCGCCGAGAAACGCCTTGGTGACAACATCAAGTTGCTCGTCGACCACATCAACGCGCTCCTTCTCCTTGTCGGGCTCGGCGAGCATCTTCGGTCCGAGCGCGAGCAATCCAAGCGCGGCAATGCGGCTGCGCGTGCGCGCATCGTCTTCGGCAGTCGGTTCGGCGGGCTCAGGCAGGAGGTCGCCCGCGAGCTGCTCAACGATGAAGTCGTTGAAGGGCAGGTCGCGGTTGAAGGCGTCGATCACATAGTCGCGGTAGCGATACGCATTGGCGAAGGCGACATTTTCGTCGACGCCGTTGGAGTCGGCGTAGCGCGCGACATCGAGCCAATGCCGGCCCCAGCGCTCGCCGTACATCTTCGACTCGAGCATCGCGTCGACGCGGCGCTCGTAGGCGTCAGGCCGCTGATCGCGCAGGAAATCGTCGACATCTTCGGCCGAGGGCGGCACGCCAATGAGGTCGAGCGACGCACGGCGCAGAAGAGTGCGGCGATCGGCTTCAGGCGCGGGCGCGAGGCCTTCGCGCTCAAGTCGGGCGAGAATGAAGCGGTCGATCTCGTTGCGCGGCCAAGTGCCGTCGACCACGGGAGGAACCGATGGATGGGAAATCCGCTGGTACGACCAATGCGATGCAAAGCGTCCAGTCTTCTCAGGCAGCGGCCGCCAGGATGGATCGTCGGCGCTGGCTTGCGGAGAAGCTTGCGAAGAGGCTTGCGTCGAGAGTTGCGAAGAGATTTGCGGAGGCTCCAACCCCGAGTCCGCGCGCGCAACCAACAACGATGCGCCGCCCGCGCAAAGTGCCAGCGCGAGTCCGAACGCCGAGAGCGCGTCGCGCCTTGTGGAGCGGTCGGCGTGGTCGGTCGCCTGCTCTATCGCATGGTCTATCGCATGGTCTGTCGCGGGTGCGGTCACAAGTGCAGTATCCAAGATGAGCGGGCTTGGGCAAGCGGATAGCGCGGTATCGTTGGGGAAATGTCGCGACTTCTCACTGTCACTTTCGTGTTGGCCAGCCTCGCATTCTGTGCACTTGCGCGTGGGCAAACTCCGAATCTTGTGGTGATCTACTGCGACGACATGGGTTGGGGCGATGCGCCCGGTTTCGCGCTCGCGGGATTCAAACCGCCTTCCTACACGGCAGAAATGCCCAATATCGCCCGGCTCGCCCGCGAAGGCGCGACCTTCCGCCACTACTACACCGCGCAGCCAGTCTGCAGCGCGTCGCGAGCGGCGATCCTCACCGGTTGCTATCCAAACCGCGTCGGCATCAGCGGCGCGCTGTTTCCCGACGCAAAAATCGGCATCGCCGCCGAGGAGCGCACCCTCGCTGAGCTGCTGCGCGACAAGGGTTACGCGACCGGCATCTACGGCAAGTGGCATCTCGGCCACCTGCCCGAGTTCAATCCCACGCTGCATGGCTTTGACGAGTGGTTGGGGATTCCTTACTCAAACGACATGTGGCCGCAGCGATTTGGGCGCAAGGACTTTCCCGAGTTGCCGCTGATGGACGCCACCAAGCCCGTCGAGTTCATTCGCACCATGGAGGATCAAGGGCTGGTGACTGGCAAACTCACGCGACGAGCCGTGTCGTTTATCCGCGCGAAATCCGCGGAGAACAAGCCGTTTTTTGCATACATCGCCCATCCACAGCCACACGCGCCGATCGCGGCCAGCAAGGATTTCACGCCCGAGAAACGCCGCGAGCTTTACGGATCGGTGATGCGCGAGATCGACTGGTCGGTGGGCGAAGTGCTCAAGGCGCTCGATGAAACAGGCGCCGCCAGCAACACGATCGTGATGTTTTCCAGCGACAACGGGCCGTGGCTGTCGTTCGGTTCCGACGCGGGAAGCAGCGGTGGCCTGCGCGAGGGCAAGGGCACAACTTTCGAAGGCGGCGTGCGCGAGCCGTGCATTGTGCGTTGGCCGGGCCATGTTCCGGCGGCCAAGGTGAGCGATGTGCCTTGGATGTCGATCGATCTTTTCGCCACCATGGCTGCGATCGTCGGCGCGCCCGCCCCCGCGGCTTCTCGCCCCATCGACGGTCGCGACGCGCAAGCGGTGTGGAGTTGCGCCGCCGACGCCAAGCCGACGCACGACGCGTTCCTCTTCTACTACCACGACAACGACCTCGAGGCGATTCGCATGGGCGACTGGAAACTGAGCTTGCCGCGCAAGTCGCGCACGCTCGACGGCAAGCCGGGCGGCGACGAGGGAAGCGAGACGGCGTATGTCGAGAAGCCGGTGGCGCTCGAGCTGTTTGATCTCGCGGCGGATCCGACCGAGTCGCACGATGTGTCGGCGGCGCACGCTGATGTTCGCATGGGCGACTGGAAACTGAGCTTGCCGCGCAAGTCGCGCACGCTCGACGGCAAGCCTGGCGGCGACGAGGGAAGCGAGACGGCGTATGTCGAGAAGCCGGTGGCGCTCGAGCTGTTTGATCTCGCGGCGGATCCGACCGAGTCGCACGATGTGTCGGCGGCGCACGCCGATGTTGTCGCGCGGGCGATGAAGTTCGTCGAGGCGGCGCGTGCTGATCTCGGCGACGCGTTGACCAAGCAGAAGGGCACCGGTCGGCGCAAGCCTGGCCGCGTGGAGGCGGTGCCCGCGGCGCCCCAAAAATAAGTGCGGCCGCGGAGAGCTTTCGCCATCCGCGGCCGCGTCCAGAGGAGCGTGGCCGATCACCCGCATGCACTCCGGATTCTTTCGCTGCGTGCATCTTTCCCCAGTTTTCCCCAGTCTTTCCCAGTCTTTCCCAGGGCTTTCCCATGTCTTTCCCCGGGCTCTTCTCCCCGCACGCAGCTGATCTTTTCCACCATGGGGCGTGGTTTTGTGAGGGCCGTCGAGATGCAGTTCAGTAGGCCATTCGATCCGGGCGCTCGTTGTTGGTGCGCAGGATCGCCGGCTGCTGCTTGGTGCCGACGAGGAGATGGAGCGGCGAACCGTCGCGTCCGCCGAGCACCGCGCTCTCGAGATACGGATGTTCGAGCAGCATCGAGCGGCCGTGGGCGATCGGAGCGCGCTCGTTCCAGTCGCCGCCGAGCGCGTCGCGCACCACCGAACGCGCGGTCGACGCAGCCTTCGCGCTCGACTCGTGGTCCATCTCGAGATTCGAGCGGGCACGGCGGCGAGCGACGAAATCCCACGACATCAGCGCGCTGTCGCGCAGATCGCCGTAGACCTTCGCGAACCACTGCGGATCGGCGAAGATGTCGCCCGCCAGGAACTCACCGTTAAAGAAGACGAGCATGCCCGCCGCGCCCTGCGCCGCCGCGTCGGCCACCGCGATGTCGACGCGTTCGACCGGCGCGCCGCCCATGCCATCCACGCCGCCCACGCCGCCCGCCCCAGCAACGGTCTCATCCACCTGCAGTCGCAAGCGGTCGTACTGCTGTTGCAGGAGCGACAAGCCGCGCAGCGCTTGGTCGAGTTGGCGGCGGAGCGAGCTGATTTCTGCGCTGTCGCCCTCGGCAAGTTGCGCGCTCAGCTGCGCCATGACCGTGCGCGCCTCGCGCTGCATCTCGTGCAGGCGCTCTGCGATGAATCGGAGTTGCTCAACAACGCCGGGATCGACGGTGGCGGCGCTCTGGCCCGCGCTCTGGCCCTCGGTCGCACTGGCGCCCATCGGGCGGCACAGGCGTTCCTTGGTCGCTCGAATCGAGTGGAGGAGATCCGCGCTCGGGCTCTCGCTTCGGAGTTCGCGGCTCATTTGGGAGATGGTCGACCAGACCTTGCTCTGATTGGCTTCTGCGGCCTGGCCCGCGCGCTGCGACGCGTGCACATCGCGCATCTTGGAGAAACGCACATCAATCGGCTCGAAACCCGCATGGCCGAAGCGGGAGCGGGGGGTTCCGCTCCAACGCCCTTGCTCGACGCAGGTCACAGGAATCTTGGCGGACTGGCCGGCGCCAACGAGCATGTCGGCGTTGATGCCTCGGTTCTGCTTGCCGCCCTGCACCAGCTGGCCAGCGATCAGCAGCACATCGAAGGTGGTCGCGTTCTTCGCCTGAAGGGCGGGCACCGAGCCGCTGGTCGAGAGTTCCTCGATGGTGAAGCCCTCGATCGCGGTGTCGCCAAAGAGTCGAACCGTGGACGCGGCAGGGTTGGGGCTGCCCGGACGGACGAACACGAAGTCGAAACCCTTCGCGAGGCTGACGGACTGATAGCAGCCGTTGTTCTTCTCTGGATTGAGAAGATCAAAGTTGAGCGAGTTGATTGCCTGCGCTTGCGACTGATTTTGCGACTGAGTCATGCAGCATCCTTTCCGCTGAGGGCGGAGTTTGTGTGAGCCCCGCCGCGGGATCGGCTGCGGGGCGAACGGACCATCCGCCTCACTGGCGGCGTTTACTGTGTTCCGATCAAGGCCAGCGCGAAATCCTTGGGGGAAGGCATGAAACAGCGACATTTCCTCGGTAAAAACCGAGGTTTCATCTTCTCCGCCGACTGTCTGGCGAAGCTGTCAAATTGTTCGATGGCGCGAATCGACCCTTGCGATCGACCCATGCCATCAACCCATGCATGAACCATCGCTCAAGACACGGAGTCTCCGCGTCTGCCACCGAGTTTCACCCAATACTTTCATGCGCTGCTAGATCGGTCTCAAGCCTTGCGAAAAGCCGGAGAGATCGGAAAGGTACTTCTTGTATGAATAGAAGTCAAGCAGTTTATTTGCATTCAGAGAAAAATGGTCGTAGAGTCGAAACTCCTCATGATGAATCGCTCGGAACCAGCACTGTCGCTTTCGCTCTCGCTCATCGTGTTCGTGGTCACTTCTGATGACGACGGAGGCACGCGGGTCGGCACGATAGGCGGCGAGATCGTGTCGCCGCGCGGGCTGGACGGTTTCGACCCTCGGTCGCAAACTCTCAGCGACTATGTCACCCGAGCGATGCGCTGGAACCTGCCACCGGGAACGGTCACCTCGCGTATCCGGCCCCTCATGCCTCGGCTCTCGTCGCCAACTTCGGTGCTGCTACCACTTTGGACGACGGGTCGGATTGCCGATTTCGACTCCAGTGAAGCTTTGCCCAGCGGTGGAAGGCTGAACGCCCTCGAGCGGCTGGCAGAAACGCTGCGCGATGCCACGCTCGTGACCGAGGCGAACTCCGAGTTCCGCCGCGCGCTTGCCGCCGACCCGCTGTCGCACCAGATGCTCGGCGAAGGCGCCCGTCTGCGCGCGCTCGCCATGGACGAGCTCGCCCGCGAATCGATGGCCGACGAACTTCCGCCGATCTTTGCGCTGCTTCCCGAGGTCTTCACCATCGAACACTTGCGCAGTGCGATCAGCCAAGTCGCGCATCGCCCTGAGCTCGAGGCGGAGTCGTCGAGCAACTTCCGCCGCCGCATCATGGAGTTCTTGAAGTACGGCGTTCTTGTGGAAGTCGGCGACGTCGATGTCACGCGCCAGAAGGGCCGCCCTGCGATGCGCTACCGCTTTGCTGCCCACGCGTGGCGACGATGGCTGTCGACGCGCAGCACCGAGCCGACCATGCGCGAAATGCATCAACTGCGGTCGGACATCCGTGTGTCGCGGAGCATCGGTCACTACGAATTGCGCAATTCGCCTTCGGACATGCCGGCCGCGCCTCGAGTTTTTATGCAGCTTGACGCGGAGGCGGTCAGGGAGGTGAGTTTGAATCAAGCTCTGCCCTTGCCGCCCGATGCGCGCCCGAATCAGCTCCCATTTTCCCCCGCCGTTCGCGCCACGGAACTCCCCGATACCGATCGCGTGAAGCAGCTCGAGCAGATGGTCATGCTGCTCGCGTCGCGCTTCGACGCCGAGCGCGGCAAGCTCGACGCGGTGCTGCGCGCGGTGCAGCAGAACGCTCAGAAGCCCGTGGATATGCCCAACGACAAGACGAAGGATCAGTAGTGGTGATGAGTCACCGCAGTCAACGCCCCGCCCCGCAGTCCGGGCTGGCGCTTCGGCTCGCGGTGCCCGCTCTCGCCGTGTGCATGCTTTCCCTCGGGTGCGTGACGCACATTCCTGCGAGCAATCGCCCCGCGTCGATCGGCAAGGAACTCATCGATCTCGATCGCGCGCACAAAGACGGACTGGTGAGCGACGACGAGTACGCGAGCATGCGCGCAGAGGCGCTGCGCAACTTCGAGCGCATCGGCGAGACGCCCGTGCATCCATCGTTTCCGTACCGCGGCGGAGGCTCGAAGTGAATCTGCGCGCGCGCCTGCCGATGGCGTGGTTGCTGCTTGCGCTGCTCGGGCCGGCAATGGGCGGATGCTTCCGCGGGCGAGAGATCGTTGAGCGTCCGACGGCAGGCGAAGCGCTTGCGGCGCTGGAGCGGGTCGATCCTCGGCATGGCGAGGACTGGAAATCCAAGCGCCAGTTGATTCTCGCCAACGCCGCGGGCCAGACCGCAATGTTGTCAACCAGCGAGCGCATGTACCTCGGTCCAGCCGTCGATCGCACCGTGGTCGAGGAGTGGGGGCCGAGCTTCTACGCAGGCGCGAGCGAAGAGCAGCGATGGCTCGACCGCGCGCTCGCCGAGGGCTCGATCACCAAGGACGAGTTCGACCGGCTGGCGGCCATGGTGCAGATGCAATCGCGCGATCCGCTCCTGCGACAGGAGAACTCCTTCGTGGCGCGGCCCGCGCCCGCGAGTGACCTCGACATCGTCCATCGCGCCGCGGGTGAGGCCGATTCCACGGGTCACTTCGTGCTGAAAGAGCCCTCCGCAAACATGCAGCCCTGGCCGAGAGCCGCTTGGTTTTGGATCGCGCCGGGCGGCGCAGCCGAGGCAAAGGTCGCGAAGTAGGCCAAACTGGGCAGATCAGAGGATCGGATCGGCCCGTGGCGAAGTAACTTTCTGGAATGCTGATCCCCGCCCTCGCCCTGACTGCGCTGCTTGCCGCTGCGCCTGCGAAGAACATCGTTGCCAATATCGTGGCCAACCCCGTGGCGAACCCCGTGGCGAACCCCGTGGCGAAGACCGCCGCGAAGGTCGCGTTACCCGCACTCCCCGTCGCATGGACCACCGCGGTCGGCGCGGGCTTCCGCTTTGCCGACGGCCTCCACGCCGCGTTGCGCGCGAACGACACGCGCGCCGCGACCGTGCTGCTTGCGCTCAACGAAATCGGCGAAGTTCGCGTGCGCCTGCATCGCTTCGAGGCCGCGTCGCTCGATGCGCGCGTTGAGATCGGTGCGGGCAAGCGCATCGCGTCGACGCAGCTCACCAGCGCACTGCGCGGCGTGGTGCACTTCGACGGCGCGGTCGACGGCTATCCCCATTCGTCGTGCTATCTCGCGTTCGCCACTACGGGCGCCGCGGGTTGGATCGATCTCGGCGAAGGGCAGGGGCGCTTCACGCTGCGTCGCGTGGCGAGCGAGGCGCCGGGCCTGTGCGCGGGCGAGTGCGAGTTCGTGCGTTCGTCGGGCAACAGTGCGCCCGATGTGCCGCTCTGCGGTGGCGCGCTGACGCATGACGGTGCGGGAAATGACGGTGGCATCGCGGGCTTCGGCGCCATTGCGCCTGGAAGTCGCCGCGTCGTTGAACTCGCGATCGACAGCGACTGGGAGTACTTCCACATCTTTGAAAACACCACCAGCGCCACCGAATATGTCGGAACGCTCGTTGGCGCGATCAGCGCGATTTACCGCCGCGATTGTGATGCGTCGATGCGGGTTTCTTACATTCGCCTGCAGACCGATCAGGCCGACATCTTCAACGATCCCGATCCGCTCGGCCAATTCCGCGACTACTGGAGCCTCAACGGCGCAGATGTGCATCGCGATCTCTTCACCTTTCTCAGCGGCCGACGCAACACCAGTTACGGCGGAGTTGCCTGGCTGAACGCGGCGTGCACGGATTACGGCTACGCGGTGAGCGCCTACATCAACGGCGTATTCGCCGATCCGATCGCCACTCGGCCAGGAAACTGGGACATCAATGTGGTCGCCCACGAGCTCGGCCACAATGTCGGAACCTTGCACACCCATGACTATGGCATCGATGGTTGTGCGTCGGGCTCGGTGCAGCGTGGGACAATCATGAGCTACTGTCACGCGGTGTCGGGCGCGAGCGCGAACATCGACCTGCGATTCCACAGCGGAACCGCCGCGCCGATCGAGACGTTTCTTGTGAGCGCGCCGTGTATTGCGGTGGATTGCAACGACAACGCCATCGATGACGCCGCGGAAATTCTCGCGAACCCAGCACTCGACACCAACAACGACGGCATCATCGACGGCTGCCAGGATTGCAACGGCAACGGAACGCCTGATCCGGTTGAAATCGCCGCCGGCACCGTCATCGACATCGATGGCGACCAGCGCCCCGATGCTTGCGAGGCCGACTGCAATGGCAACGGCCAACCCGACTCCTTCGACATCGGGTTGCAGCCCGGACTTGACGCTGATGGCAATTTTGTGCTTGATTCGTGCCAGTTTGATTGCAATTCCAACGGCGTCGCCGACAGCGTCGAGATCAACAGCGACATGTCGCTCGATCGTTCGCGCGACGGCCGCATCGATGCGTGCGAGGATTGTGATGGCGACGCAACGCCCGATTTCATCGAGCTACAAGGCTCGAAGTCACGCTGGGTCGCCAGCGCCAACGACGCGTTGCTGCGTGAACTCGATCCGCGTTCGGGCGTGTTGCGGCGAACCGTCACTTGCGGCGTTGGTCCGGTGAGCGATCTAGCAATCGGCGCCGACGGGCGGCTTTACGCGGCGGCCGACAACTTCATCTACGCGCTTGATCGACAGACCGGCACTTCGGCCACCGTTTGGTCGGTGGCGCTTTCCCCGTCGCCTCGCGCCATCGCCGTAGCGCCCGACGGCTTGCTCGCCGTGCTGCTTGCCGATGGAACCGTGAAGCTCCTCAACGCCAATGGCTCCATCGATCGCACGATCGCAGTTGGTGGCCCTCCGGCGGGAACGCCCTCCGACCTTGTGTTTCGCACGCTTCCTGGCGGCGGACAAGATGCGCTGGTGTCCTTCAGTTCGGGCGTGATCCGTCGCGTTCTTTGGCCGAGCGGCGCGGGCAGCGTGTTTGCGGATCGCAGTGCAAGCGCCCCTGATTTCCGAGGAATGTTCGCAAAGTCCGACGGCTCAGTGCTGATTGCAACCGGTACGCCCTATGCAATCGTGCGCTTCGACGCGGCAGGCGGGTACCTCGGCGAATGGGATGTGGAGAATGGCACGCTGGTGGTCGATCCGCGCGCGCTCTGCGACGCGGGTGACGGACACGGCGTGCTCATGACCGGCCCGGGCGGATCGTCGACGATCAATGGTTTCAACCTTGCGTCGGGTTACACCGAGCGCAACTACCGCGTGTACGGCGTTGATGCTCCAACTGCGACGGCGATCGTTGTTGCGCCCGCGAGCGCAACCGACGCCAACGGCGATCTGCTTCCCGATGCCTGCCAAATCGCGCCTGCGGACCTGAACGGCGACGGCGCGGTGAATGCCGCCGATCTAGCGCTGCTGCTGAATGTGTGGGGTCCGTGCGTCGGTTGCGGCGCCGACCTCAATCATGACGCCACGGTGGGCGCGCCCGACCTAGCGATGCTCCTCAACGCGTGGCACTAAGCGCGCACCTACGCCGCCACTCGCTTTCGCTAGACTCCGAACGCGATGACGCTCCGCAGGCAGACGACGAGTGCAGCCTTCTGGCAAATTCTGGCGCGTGGTGCAGACCGCGGGCTGAGATTTCTCGCGAGCCTCGTCCTTGCCCGCGTGCTTGCACCCGCTGATTTCGGCCTGCTCGCCGCAACGATGGTGGTTGCGGGCGTCGTTGAAACGATCTCGTATCTCGGCATCGATCAAGCAGTTGTGCAATCCAAGCGCAGCGATGAGCCACGCTTTCTCGGTACCGCGTTTCGCGTGCTGGCGCTGCGCGGGCTCGTGATCGCCATCGGCACCGCGGTGCTTGCGCCGCTCGCGGCTTGGTACTTCGAAGAGCCCGCGGTACTCAAGATGGTGTTGATCATCGCGCTAAGTCCGCTGTTGGCCGGCTTGGAGAATCCGTGGATGTTTGTCGAGCGCAAAAACCTGCGCTTCAAGCCGATTTCCATCGCGACCATCGCCGGTGCATGCGCGCAAGTGGCGACTTCCGTCGGTGGCGTGTACGCAGGATTCGGCGCGCCGGCGCTCGCGCTCGGGTTCGTCGCATCTTCGGCGGTGACCACAGCGGTGGGATGGATCCTCGTTCCCAAGCGGCTCGATCTGGCGAAGGACGCGATTGCTGCGGCGGAACTGCGCGGATTTGCCCAACGCGCCGCCGGCGTTCCATTTCTCATCATGCTTTCAAACAGTGCGCCTTCGCTGGTGCTCGGACGCATGGCGGGATTGCCAGTGCTCGGCATCTACTCGCTCGCGCAACGACTCTGCTCGTTGCCGAGCGAAATCGCGCTGCCGATTTTCGGCACCGTTCTTACACCGGCCTACGCAGGAATTCGCGACGACATCCCGCGTGTGCGCCGCATCTGGATCAAGACGCTCACTGGCGTTTCGCTGTTGGTGATGCCGGTGGTGTCGGCGCTGGTGGTGCTTGACGAGAAACTGCCGCGCGTGCTTTACGGCGAGAAATACGCGGGTTCGGCCGGACTGGTGTCGATGATTGCGACGGCGGCGCTGGTTTCGAGCGTGTTGTCTTGCTGCGGCCCAATGCTCTGGGGGCTCGGTCGCCCCGAGATCGACCGCTGGACGCTGATGATTCGCGTGGTGGTGATCGCGCTGGTTGCGCCGTTTGCGGCGTGGTACGGCGGCGCAACGATGTTCGCCGCAAGCGTGACGCTGTCGCTGTTGGTGGGTCTTGCGTATTGCATGCACGCATCGCGGCGTTTGCTCGGCGCGCAGCGACGGGAGATTGTTCGCGCGTTTGTGCCAGGCGCGCTGTTGGGCGGCGCAACCCTCGCGCTTTCGGCAATGGTTCGCGAAGGCTGCGTGCGCTTTGCGATCGCCGATGCGTGGCAGGTTGTCGCGGTTCTCGCGCTTGCGGGAGTCACGATGCTGGCGAGCGGATTTGCGCTCAAACGAGGCATGGCCGGATGAGCCGCGACTTTGAACGACGAGCGTGGATCATTGTTGGCGCGATGTTGATTGCCGCGGTGATTGCGCACTTCGCCGCCGATGCCGCAGTGGCGCAAGCCGCGCACGCAAGCAAACTCTCCAAAAATCAAGCGCTGCAGTGGGCGACCGAATTTGGCGAGGGCGGTTGGTGGCTGATTCCTGCGGGCGTGTTGTTCGCAGTCGCGGCGCTGCGCAAGCAGCACAATATTGCGCGCTGGGCGTTTGCGATGATCGCCGCGGTCGGCGGCAGCGGACTCATCGTCAACGCGCTCAAGATCGTGATCGGAAAGTCGCGGCCGAAGTTGCTGATCGAAGAGGGGCGTCTTGATTTCACGCCGTTCAGCTACGGTCACGCTGTGAACAGCTTTCCCAGCGGGCACGCGACAACTTGCGCCGCCGCGTTCATGGTGCTTTCGATCGCCTTGCCGCGGTGGCGCGCGCTCTTTCTGCCGCTCGGTTTTGTACTGGCGCTCACGCGCACCGCGATTCACGCGCACTATCTGAGTGATGTCTGCGCAGGTTTCGCGCTCGGCACCGCGTGCGCGCTGTTGACCTTCGAAATCTGGCGCGCAAAGTGGCCGGCGAGCGTGCCGGT
>QWPT01000044.1:19479-22789 GCA_003671075.1 Planctomycetota bacterium | reverse complement strand
CGTCGAAAGATCCTGACTGTCGACTCGGCCGTCGAGATTGAAATCAGCGCGTGAATGCACGGTGATCGCGTGCTCGCCGGCCATGTTGGCGTCAAGCTGATCGAGGTAGAACGGGACAAAGGAATCGCCCGACCATCCAAAGCCGAAGGGCCAGGAATCCTCGGGATCGAAGACGCCGTTGGTGTCATTGGTGGTGAAATGCACACCGACGAGCGCCAACTTTCCGCCGACGATGGCGAAGCTCGGGCCGCCACTGTCGCCGCCGATGAGGTGGCAATCGCCCGCGCCGGTGCCCGTGCCTTCGGCCGCATCAAACCAATACCGCATGGTGCGGGTTCGACCGATTTCAAAGTCGTCGACGATGGCGCCGATGGTGTTGGTTCCCACGCGGTCAGGCGCGCCGTAGGCAAACATAAACATTCCCGCATACGCCGCGTCACCCGCCGCCAGAGCGAGCACGGGATAGATCGCGATGTGGTGCTTGCGGCTCAGCGGCACTGTGAGTTTGCCGAGCCAGAGATCCGACGACTGACCCGCATAGTTGGTGTCGTAACCGAACGACGCAACGGTGTAGGCGTGGGTCGCACCTGCTGGGTTGTTGTTCTCGTGGAAAGTAATGGTGTCGCCGGCGCCGGGGTGATAGTGGTTGGCGCTGACGAAGTATGAAGGCGAAATCATGGTGATCCACGCACCATTGCTTGATCGACCAACACCCGACCAGTCGTAGCCCTCGCCGATGAAGGCGCGCTCGGCGCCGCCAGCGGGCGCGGTGTAGAAACGATCGTGGGTCGCGCTCATCGCGTGATCGCCATTCACGCCTTGCAGAAACATGTCCGCGACGGCCGGCGCGGCGATGGCGAGCAAGCCAATCCGCACGATTTGAATGGAGCGCATGATTCGAATGGAGCGCATGGAATTCATGGTCTCGGCGTGCCCGATGGGGCTCATGGCAAATATACGCCGCGTTCTTGATACGGCAAGAGTCAAGTCGCGCGACGGCGAAAGCGCGGATCGGTTGCGCGGGTAGCGACGGTTCTCGACCGTGGGGAAAGTCCGTAACAATTCGGGACGCACGCCAATCGGGACGCACGCCAATCGGGACGCACGCCAAGGCGTTCCTGATCACGGGAGATCAACTATTCTGTCGCAATGCCTCCTTCATCGCCAGCTGCGCGTCAGTCGCCCATCATTCGCCCGATCGAAGCGCGCGACTTGGCTGAAGTCCGAGCCGAACTGAACACCCACTGGCACTCAAGCCAAATCTGGTCGCTCGGTCGTGGACATCAGGCCGACGCGCTGCCGGGATTCGTGGCTGAGATCAACGGCGCGTTCGCGGGACTTGTGACCATCAACCTTGACCCAGGTGCGTGGCAGTGCGAAGTCATCACGCTCAGCAGTCGTGGCGCGCGTCTTGGCCCGCAAGATGGCCCGCAAGATGGCGCGCAACGTGGCGCAGGCAGCGCGCTGCTCGCGGCCGCTGAGGATTTCGCGCGTGCCCACAATTGCGGCCGCATCTACCTCACAACCACCAACGACAACACCCACGCGATCCGCTTCTACCAGCGGCGCGGCTGGCGATTTGCGGCGCTCCACAAGGGCAATGTCGACCGCGCGCGCGCGTTGATCCCCGAGATCCCGCTGCTCGGCTTCGATGACATCCAGGTGCGCGACGAGATCGAGTTTGAGCGCTGGCTGGCGTGACGCGCGATACGGTCCGACCGTTCCCGTAAAGTGGCGGCCATGATCGTTCCGCTCACCACCAACGACTTTCTTGAGCGCGCGGCCCTGATCTATGGCGACCGCATCGGCATCATCGACGAGCCGACGCAACCCGCGCCAAGCATGGGCGCGCTTGACTACCGCACTGTCGCCACGCTCGCGGGCAACTGCGCGGCCAACCTCGACGCGCTCGGCATCGGCTTCGGCGAGCGCGTCGCGATTGTTTCGCAAAACTCTGCGCGCCTGCTCATCGCGCTCTACGGCGTGACCGCGGCGGGACGCGTGCTCGTGCCGGTGAATTTCCGGCTGAGCGCCGCGGAGATCCGCTACATCGTCGAGCATTCGGGCGCGCGGCTGCTGTTGATCGACCCTGAGCTGGTCGACGCGCTTGCCGACATTCCCTGCGAGCGACGGGCGATCCTCGGCCCCGAATCCGACGCGCTGCTGTTCACGGCGCGCGCTGCGATCAATCTTCATGCGGAGATTCATGCGGGGCTTCATGCATGGCCCCGCGACGAAAACGCCACCGCCACCATCAACTACACCAGCGGCACCACCGCGCGGCCCAAGGGCGTGCAGCTCACGCACCGCAATCTGTGGATCAACACCGTCACCTTCGGCCTCCATCTCGGCGCGAGCGACCGCGATGTTTACCTGCACACGCTGCCGACATTCCACTGCAACGGCTGGGGAATGCCGTTCATTCTTGCGGGCATGGGCGCGCGGCAGATCGTGCTGCGCAAGGTCAGCGGCGCGGAGATCCTGCGCCGTGTGGCCGAGCACGGCGTGAACATGATGTGTGGCGCGCCCGCGGTGGTGAGTGCGGTGCTCGACGCCGCGCTTGACTGGGACGGTCCGATCCCTGGCCGCGACCGCGTGCGCATGGTGGTCGCCGGCGCCCCGCCGCCAACGCGCACCATCGAGCGCATCGAAACCGAACTCGGTTGGGAGTTCATCCAGCTCTACGGGCTCACCGAGACATCGCCGCTCCTCACCTTCAACCGCTCGCGCGCTGAGTGGGACACGCTTTCCACCCACGAGCGTGCGCAGAAGCTCGGTCGCGCGGGTGCTCCAGCCATCGGCGTGCAGGTTCGCGTTGAGGCCAGCGGAGAAATCGTCGCGCGCGGCAATGTCGTGCTCGATGGCTACTGGCAATCGCCCGAGGCAACCGAAGCCGCGATCAAGGACGGTTGGTTCCACACTGGCGACGGCGGCGCGATGGACAGCGACGGCTACATCTCCATCACCGATCGCAAGAAGGATGTGATCATCACCGGCGGCGAGAATGTCTCGTCGATCGAGGTCGAGGACGCGCTTTGCTCGCACGCGGCGGTGGCCGAGGTCGCGGTGATCGGCGTGCCCGACGAGAAATGGGGCGAGACGGTCAAGGCCCTCGTGGTGCTCGCGCATGGCGCGTCCGCGACCGAGCGCGAGCTGATCGAACACTGCCGCACCCTGCTCGCCCACTACAAGTGTCCGACTTCGGTCGAGTTGCGCAGCGAACTCGCGCGCACCGCAACGGGCAAATTGCAGAAGTTCCGCCTGCGCGAGCCGTACTGGGCCGGCCGCGAGCGCAAGGTCAACTGACGCG
>QWPT01000044.1:0-19385 GCA_003671075.1 Planctomycetota bacterium | reverse complement strand
TCACGCGCGCATGGCCAACCGCGCACGACCAAGCGCATCGGCGCCGCGGATTGCGTCCACCACCGCTGCCGCCGTCACTACGAACGGCTCGTTGTGGATCCACTCGCCCGGGATCACGGCGCGCTGGGCGATGCGGGCGATGAGTTCGTCGCTCGCCCCGCCGAGGCCGATCTCCCCGAGCGTGACGGGCAAATTGGTAGCAATGCAGAAATCGAGCACGCTGTCGAGCTCGGCGGTGGGCGCCTGCTCGAGTACCAGTTGCGCGAGCGTTCCGAACGCGACTTTCTCGCCGTGGTAGTACGCGTGCGAACCCTCGGCAACGGTGATGCCGTTGTGGATGGCGTGCGCGCCCGCGAGGCCCGCCGATTCAAAGCCGAGTCCGGAGAGCAGCGTGTTGGTTTCGATGATGCGCTCGAGCTCGGGCGGCGGAACGGTCGCCGACGACTTCATGGCCGCAATGGCGGCGACGCCATCTGCCTGCAGCGAACGCCAGCAGCACTCCGCGATCGCCATGGCGGTGTGCGTCGCGCGGGCGCCGCGCACATTCAACGCACCGCTGCGGTAGCACGCGCGCGCCTCGAACCAGGTCGAGAGCGCGTCGCCCATGCCCGCGACCAGAAGTCGCAGCGGCGCGCGGCGGATCACCGCGGAGTCAACGAGCACGAGCGCGGGATTGTGGGGGTACTGCTGCGCCGTCTCGACCACGCCGTCGTCGGTGTAGATGACTGAAAGCGCGCTGCACGGCGCGTCAGTGGACGCGATGGTCGGGCAGCAGACGATCGGAAGCCCGAGCTCATCCGCGATCGCGCGACCGGTGTCGAGCGCCTTGCCGCCGCCCGCCGCGACGATCACGCGCGCGCCGAATGCCGCCGCCGCCGCTCGACCGCGCGCAATCTCGGCGCGCGAGCACTCGCCGCCAAATGCGTGCGTGGTAAACGCCATGCCCGCAGCGGCGAAAGTTTCGGTCCAGGTCTGCGCCAACGCCGCGGTCGCGGCGCGCCCCGCGAGCAGAAACACGGGGCCGCGCAAGCCGAGGCCCGCGATCTCCGCGCCCAACACCTTGGTCGCGTCGGGTCCCTGCGTGTAGCGAAGCGGGCAAGCGAAAACTTGATTTCGTGGGCGATCGAGCATGCGGCGAGAATAGCGCGATTTCGCCGACTTGGCCTCAAATTGGCGCCGAGGAGCGCACACGAGATCGCTCGCGCAAGTGACCTCCCGCCCAAACGGAGCCACGCCATGTTTATCGCATGTCTATCGCATGTCTATCGCATGTCTATCGCATGTCCGTCGCATGTCCGTCGCATGTCTAGCGCATGTCTATCGCTCGCCGTCGAGGCCGACGCCAAGCGCCAGAACCTGCCGCTTCCGCCGGGCTACTACGAGGTGCTTGGTATTGCCAAGCCCGCGTGACGATCGCGGCTCACTTCGGCTGGTTCGTGTTCACCGTCGCGATGACCTTCGCCGCATCGCCCGTTCCTTGGAACACCGCCATAAACGGCGCGGGATCGGCGGGCAGCGTGCTCCATCCGATCGACACGCCGAGCGACATCGTGCATGTCACCACGGTCAGGCTGCCGCAGGTCGTCGCGCGAGCGCTGGTGAACACGGCGGGCGCGGACGACTTGGTGTAGTGAGCGCCCTTCACCAGATCGGCGCGCAGCTTCTGGCCTTTGAAGTTCACCGACTGCATGCCCTCTGCGAGCATCGCGTCATACTTCTCGTACGCCTTGTTGGTCTGCTCGCTTACGAAAGCGGTCACCATCGCGAGTCCGGCAGCGTTGGCGGTTGCGTCGCCCGCGAAGCTCGGCGCGTTGGGCGCGGGGCGCGTTGACGGGATGTTCATCGAGCCGAGTGCAGACATGCGCCATGCGCCGTCGACCCACTGCCACACGCTCAGGCGCGGCGCGGCGTCGGTCGGCAGCGTTACGCCGCCGATCGTCTCCTGCGCGCTCACCTGGCAGCTCACAACCAGCGCGTCGCCCACGCGCGTTGCGATCACGCCGCTCACGCTCGCCGAGGCGGTGCTGCCCGCCTTGATCGCGGCAAGCATGCCGGTGCGGTCAAGCGCGCCCTGGAAGTTCATCCACTGAAAGCCGCTCTGCATAAGCGCCTTCGCGCCATCGGCGTCCTGCGCGGTGACCTTCGCGTACCACGCGTTCACCAGCTGCGTGGCGAGCGCGGTAAGACCAGAGCTATCGCTCGGCCACGAAACGGGCGCGGTGGGCGCGGTGGGCGGAATTTGCGCCGAGGCGATCGACGAGAGAGCAACCGGCGAAAGGGCGACGGCTGAGAACAGCGCGCAAGCCAGGGTTCGGACAGCCAGGGTTCGGACGGCCAGGGTTCGGACGGCCAGGGTTCGGACGGCAAACATGGTGCAGAACGGATTGCGGCGATCGATGGATTTGCGTGCGATGGTCATGCGAGGGCTCCTAATCCGACTTGTAGCAGTTTCAAATGCCGCGCGCGCCTCGCAAACATCGAGGCTGCCAGTAGACTCCGATCCGCATCGAACTGTTTCGCTACCTCGAAACCAAATCTGCCGCGACCGTGGCCGCAGAAAAACTGAAAGGCCAACGCATGTCGCTCGACCGCCGCAACTTCATCAAACTCACCGCCGCGATCGGCGCGGGATCCGCATTCGCGGGCGCCTGCGCATCGGCCTCGAAAAACAAATCGCAGGCCACCGTCGTATTGCCGTCTGGCATGGTCACCGCCGACGACATCGCCAACCAGCTCACCGAGCACCTCGACAAGCGCGGCTTCACGGCGCACAAGCCTGAGCCGTTCGTCACCGGTCACGCCTTCAACGGCGGGCTGCAGTTCGACGACAACATCACGAGCATCCGCCCCGCGACCTATGTGCTGCAGCCCGCTGCGCGCGTCGAAGATGCGCAGAAGCGCCACACGCCGGGCACACTGCCCATCTTCACGCTCTTCGCCATCATGACCGCGACCGACGCGAAGGAAACCGCGTGCATCGACATCATGATGAACTATCTCCAAGCTGAGGTGGGTCTCGATCCCAAGCGTCTCTCGGTCACCACGACCGAGCGCGCGCGCCATCTGTTCGCGCAATTCGCGGCACACGGCATCTCCACCG
This sequence comes from Planctomycetota bacterium, assembly GCA_003671075.1. GTDB lineage: Bacteria > Planctomycetota > Phycisphaerae > Phycisphaerales > SM1A02 > QWPT01. The sequence continues at coordinate 16,285 of QWPT01000044.1, read as the reverse complement.
ACCGCATCCGCATCCGCGCGTGGGAGGAAGCGCAGGCTTCCGGCAGCGGCTCGGGTTACTTCTGCCCGGTTGGCCATCCGCGCGCGCCATCGTTCGAGTCGTTTTCCCTTGAATACACGCTCTCCGACGGCACCGAACTCGAAATCGTCGAATGCCTTTACGCGGGCGCCCGCCACCCCGTCAATGTCTGCTTCGGCGTCGAGCGCCTCGCCATGGCGCACAACGACCGCGCGATGTTGTGGAGCGATATGCTCCCCGCCTTCAAGAAGGCCGTCGAAGAAGACGCGAAGGCGCGCGGCCTCGCGCTACCGCCCGGCTACTACGAAATCCTCGGCATTTCCCCCGCGAAAGCGTAAAGAGTTCGCGAAAGCGTAAGGCGTCGGCGAGCAGCCGGATCATGCAACCCAACGAAAGTCCCCGACATGGAAATCGTCCTCACCACCATCCTCAGCATCCTGTTCTTCCCAGTCACGCTGCTCGTCTCGTGGCTCGTCGTTTCGCCGCAGCAGGAAGTCGTCCTGCTGCGCTGGGGCAAGTTCTCCAAACTCGTGCGTGATCCTGGCCTTTCGTGGGTGAATGTGTGGGGCCGCAAGGCGATTCGCATTTCGACCAAGCAGCAGGCGATCGAGGTGCACCGCACGGTCGTCGCCGATGGCAACGGCAATCCGATCGTCGTCGCTGCGGTCGTGACCTTTCGCTTTGTCGACAGTAAGCGCGCGGCGCTCGATGTCGAGGACGCGCCCGGTTTCGTGCGCACGCAGGCGATGGCGGTGCTCAAGCAGGTCGCGTCGCGCTACCCGTACGAGTCCGCGACCCACGAGGTGAGCCTCAAGAGCGAGACCGCGGGCATCGCCAAGGAAATGCGGGAAATCCTGCAATCGAAGGTCGTTGCCGCTGGTGCGGAGATCGCGTCGTTCGAGCTGAGCGACCTGAGCTACGCGCCCGAGATCGCCCGCTCGATGCTCGTGCGCCAACAGGCACAGGCGCTCGTCGACGCCCGCAAGGTCATCGTCGACGGCGCGGTGCAGATCGTGCATCACGCGATCGAGCTCCTCGGCGAAAACGGCCACAAGCTGCAGCCGAGCGAAGAAGCGCGGCTGGTGTCGAACCTCCTCGTTGTGATCTGCGGCGAATCGCATGTGCAGCCGACGGTGTCGATGCAGTCAGGCGACCAGCGCGACGCGGGCGGCGACGACAAGATGCGCAGCCTGCTCGAGACGATCGCGAAGAATACGACGCCCAAGACGGGTTAAACCGCGGCGCACGGCGTCTCCACGGACCGCATCCACGCCGCTCGTGAGAGGAAGCGCGGGCCTCTGGCAGAGGCTCGGCTCTTTCGCCTGCGAAAGCGCAAGCGGTCACATGATCCGTCACATGATCCGTCACATGAGCCGTCACATGATCCCTCACATGAGCTTCCGTGCGCGCAGCGAGAAACTCATCGGAATGCGCGGCTTTCCTGGCTTCATCCGCCACTCGCCGAGCTCGCCGAATTGCTCGCAGGATTCAGCAAACGGATTCCATGGCACCGAGTCGTGCTCCTCGAACAACTCCAGCTGAAGCCCTGCTTCGCGTACCGCCGCCAGTATTTCCGCAATCCCGTGATTGAAGAAGATCATCTCTGGCGAAGCGATCGCCGTGCCGTCGCCCTCGTAGGTCGTCTCATTTCGGTAGTGCGTGCCCGCATTCTCGAAGTAGTCGAACTCCGCGACAAGCAATCCGTCGAGCCGCGGGTCGCCGAGCATGTTCAGCGCGGGATGTCCGTCGCGAATGAAGAGCCAACCGCCGGGCTTGAGGAGATCCGCGACCACCTTCGCCCAGCGCCGTGCATCGGGGAGCCAGCAAAGCGCGCCGATGCCGGTGTAGACGAAGTCGAATCGGGCGGGACCGAACGCATCAACCGCGCGATACACATCGCTCTCGACAAACTCGATAACGTGGCCGAATTCGCCCGCGAGCCTCCGCGCGGCGGCGATCGACGCGGGTGACAAATCGAGTCCGCACATGTTCGCGCCGAGCCGCGCCAGCGACATGGTGTCGGTTCCGATGTGGCACTGCAGATGGACTCCCGCCAGACCGCGAACATCGCCCAGCCGCGGCAGGTCGAAGCGGACAACGCCCGACAGAAAGCTGGGATCGCTGCGAAATCGATCGAGGGCGTAACCCTGAAGGTGCTTGGGTACGCGGCTATCCCAGTTGGCGCGGTTGATGGCAAGGTAGTCCAGCATCGCCGCACCTTAGCGCCTCGCGTGCGGTCGATGTCGCCACGTCGCAACACCACGTCGCAACACCACGTCGCAACGCCACATCACACCGCCACCGGCGACCACGCGGCGACTTCCACCGCACGCGCCGCTAGCGCCGACACCGGCGCGCCGCGCGTCTCGCATCCGACCCCGCATCCGACCTCGCATCCGCCCCCCCAACCAATGAGGCGCGTCATCTCGCACGACTCGATGCGCAGGTCCACCGGCGCGACCTCCCACGGCTTGTGCGCAACCTCGCCGCACACGATCCGCCCGCGTCGCATCGCGTACAAGCAGTAACGCTCGACCAGCCAGTGCTCGAGCGTGCCAGGCACCGCGCGCGCGTGCTCGCCCGCGACGCGCCAACTCGCCTCGAAGCGCGCCGCAGGTCCGCGACGATCGACGCGCTCGCTCGCGTACGACACGCGGCCCTCGCGTGTTTCGCAGCGCATGCGCGCCGCAAAGTACGGCAGACCGAATGTCAGGCGCGCGCCTTCAACCGCAAGCCTGCTTGCCGCATCGAGGCTGAAGAACCACACGCCCGGCCGCAGCGCACCGTCACGCGATCGCGCGCGCACATAGGTGCGCACATTGAGTTCAGGAAACGCGTGCGTCGTCGGCACCTTGGGCATCCAGCGAAACCGCGTGCGCGCCATGCGAAACGGCACCACCGCGAGCCACGCGCTCCCGTCGAAGGTCTCGAGCTCGAGCCCGGGCGGGATGTGCGCGGCGAGCGCCTGCGCGTCGACGCGCCAATGCAGAAACAGCAAGTCTTCCCAGGCCATCGTGACCGACCACGGCCGCGCGGGCTCGGGCCACGGGCGTTCGATGGGCGTTCCGGGCGTGTGCAGCGCGGGGTGTGACATTGAATGCGCGAGTCGCGATGATCGCAGATCGCCCTTGCTGCGCTACCCTCTTCGCCCCGTGATCCAAACCATGATCCAGACCATGATCCAAACCATGTTCCAAACCATGCTCACCACCGTCTTCGCCGTCGCTCTCTCACTCAGCGCCCCCGTCGATCCGCCTGCGCCCGCCGCGACTCCGGCTGCTGCGCCCGCCGCAAAGCCCGCCGCCCCGCGCACTCCCGCGCCGACCGCCACCGAACTTGCGCCGCTCGCCTTCATGGCGGGCCACTGGGTCACCGAACTTCCCAACGGCATGGTCAGCGAGGAACTCTGGATGCCCGCGCGCGGCAAGTCGATGCTCGGCAGCTTCCGCCAGACGCGCCCCGACGGAACGCCTGCGTTCTTCGAGTTCACCCAGCTCGTGGTCGGCGCCAACGGCGAGGTGCTGCTCCGACAGGTGCATGTCCACAGCAATTTCGAAACCGATCCGCGCCGCAAGGATCCGATGACACTTCGCCTTTCGTCGGCCAAGGACAATGTTGCGGTGTTCGTGCCCGTCGATGACGCCGCCAAGGCCAACGCCGGCGATCTCGCCAGCGTGACCTACTCGCTCAACGACGCCGACACGCTTGCCATGCGCATCGAGTCGAAGCCCGTCAAGCAAGGCGAGGACGACGGTGCTTTGACGAAGGCCGTGGCCAAGCCCGTCGTTATCGATATGAAGCTCAAGCGCGCGAAGTGACAGAGCCACCGCGCGTTTGCTCGATGGACTCAGGCGCAGGGCGGCCCGCGATCGATCGAGCTTGAACTTGTCGGCAATTCGTCGCTCGGTTGCGCGTTCGTCGCCCACGACTTCCATCACGAGCCCGAGCGGCAAGTGATCCGCGAGCGCTGACCGGCACACGATCCACTCCATGCGCGCATTGCTCACCCTCGCCCTTCTGCTTCTCCAGTCGGCAGCGTTGGCGCAAACCACTGCGCCCGCAAAAACGGCGCCGACAACTGCGACAAGAACGGCGACAAATCGGCCGCCCAACTTCATCTTCATCCAAGCCGAGGCGACTGGCTGGTCGAGCACGTCGGTCGACATGAACGGACAGACGGACGGACAGACGCCCGACACGGTGATTCCCACGGGCGTCACGACCACGGGCGATGTCCCGCGCGAACTCGGCTACCCCACCGCGCACTACGGCAAGTGGCACGTCGGCCGCTCCGACCCGAAGGCTAACGGTTTCGATGATTCCGACGACCCAAACTCGAACCAAGGTCCCGACTGCGGCGCCACGCCCAATCCTGAACAGACCGCGATGATCACCGACAAGGGCATCGCGTTCATGTGCGCGGTGCTCGTTGAAATGGGCGTCGCCGACAACACCTACATCTTCTTCAGCGCCGATTACGGTGCGCAAGGCGGTGGTGGCGGCGGCGGCGGTGGCGGTGAGAAGAAGAAGTAACAACAAGGAGCCAATCCATGAATCGACTCGTTTTCAGCGCGATTGCCGCGCTTTCGCTCGCGTGCATCGCCCACGCACATCCGCCCAACGACTTCAACGCCGCATCAAATCGCGCGTGGACCAACGCGCGCACCGGCGAAGTCGTCGACGGCTCGTTTATGTTTGCGCGCTCGGGCAAGGTCGCGATCGCAACCGCGACGGGCGACATCACCACCATCGCGCTCGCCGATCTCGCCACCGCCGACCGCAACGAAGCCGAGCAGCGCATCGCCGCGATCCGCACGATCAACGAGTCGATCGTCGATCAAGCGCAGCCGAACCCCGCCGCGCAGCCGACCGACGCCGCGAAGCCGCCGCAAGCCGCGATCTTCGACGCCTTCGCGCCGTTTGTGAAGACGCGCGCCGATGAGCGTTGGCTCTATGTCGAGAGCGATGGGCTTCCGCACAAGCCGCTCGAGTCCACCATGATGGTCGGCATCACCGCGTGGCAGCAGCAGGTTCCGCTTCCGCAGAAGTACGAGGGCGCGAATGCGTGGCAGATTCCGCTGAAGCCCGAGCTCGCCGACAAGCCGATCTCGGGCAAGAACGCGCTCATGCGCGGCGCCGTTGCGCTTGCGGCCAACGGAATTCCGATCTTCAACGCGCTCAACAATCGCGGCGTCGACAGCTTCTCCATTGGCGAGCTCGACGAGTTCGGCGGCCACTGCGGGCGCGCCGACGATTACCACTATCACGCCGCGCCGCTGGCGATCGGGGCCATCGTTGGCAAGGGCAAGCCCATCGCCTACGCGCTCGACGGCTTCCCCATCTACGGCCTGTTCGATCCCGCGGCCAAACCCGGCGACGACCTCGCCTGCCCATGCGGCGCGCACGACAAGCTCGATGAGCTCAACGGCCACTTCTGCGAGCTACCGAAGGGCCAAGGGTTCGGCGGCGGCACGCGCTCGTACCACTACCACGCGTCGAAGTCCTATCCCTACATCAACGGCGGCATGAAGGGCAAAGTCACGCTCAATGGCGAAGGCAACGAGAGCGAGGTCACCCCGCAAGCGCATGCGAACCCGCTGCGTCCCGCGCTGCAGGCGCTGCGTGGCGCACGCATCACCGGCTTCAAGCAGACGGGCGAAAAGGCGTGGACGCTCGAGTATGAACTCGCTGGCAAGAAATGCACCATCGCGTACCGCGTCGAGTCCGAAGGCAAGGTGAGCTTTGAGTTCACCGACGCCGACGGCAAGGTGACCAAGGAAACCTATACGGGCCGCGACCAAGGTGGCGCCGGCCGGCCGCGCGGCCAGGGGCGTGGGCAAGGTGGTGGGCAAGGTGGAGGACAAGGTGGCGGTGGACAAGGTGGAGGTGGACAAGGAGGCCGCGGCGGACAGCAGCGCGACGATCGCCCGCCGCCGCCGCCAACGGATGACAACCCGCCGCGCGGCGATCAACCCGATGCGCCGCGCGTCGCCAAGACTCCCAACACGCCGGGCATGAACCTCGAGTGCGCGTCGCTTGATGCCAACGGCATGCTCGAAACGCGCTGCACCTGCGACGGCGACAGTCTTTCGCCCGCGCTCAAGTGGAGCGGTCTGCCCGCGGGCACCAAGAGCATCGCGGTCACGATGCACCACATCCCGCCCGGCGCCGAAAGCGAGCATGTCTACATCATGCTCTACGCCATCCCCGCAACGGCGACTGGCATCGGCGAAGGCGCGCGCGACATCGGCACCTGGGGCGTGAACACCGTCAATCGCCGCCGCGAATACGCACCTCCGTGCTCGAAGGGCCCGGGCGTGAAGGTGTACACCGCGACCGTCTACGCGCTGAGCGAGGCGCCCAAGCTTGACGCGGGCCGCGACGGCGCAACGCGCGCGCAACTGTTGAAGGCGATCGAGAAGACCACGCTCGGCACCGCGAGTTTCGACCTGCGCTTCGAGCGCAAGGGCGGCGGCGGCGACGATCAGCCGCCGCAACAACGCGGAGGTCCGCGTGGTGGGCAAGGTGGTGGTGGACAAGGTGGACAAGGTGGACGGGGTGGAGTCATCAAACCCGCCACGACTGACACCATCCACGGCAGCATCTACGCCGACAACTGGTTCGCGATGTACATCAACGGCAAACTCATCGCCGTTGATTCGATCGACTTCCTTCCGCACAATGTCGTCTCGCTCGACATTCTGCCCGAGTATCCAATGACGATCGCCGTGATCGCCAAGGACAACGCTGATCCGAAGACCGGCTGCGAGTACGGTCGCTCGATCGGCGACGGCGGCATCGTGATCAAGTTCGCCGACGCAACCGTGACCGACGCGTCATGGAAGGCCAAGTGCATCTTCCACGGCCCGATCGACCGCGACACCGCGAACCCCAAGGTGCGCAGCGAGCCGATCCCCGACAACTGGTTCGCCGTTGATTACGACGACTCGAAGTGGGAGAACGCCACCGAGTACACGCAAGAGCGCATCGACCCGAAACAGCCGTTTTTTGAGCACGATTTCAAGGACGCCAAGTGGATCTGGTCGGGCGACCTCAACCTCGACAACACCGTGCTTCTTCGCAAGAAGATCGAGAAGCCCGACGCCAAGCGGCGTTGGACCAGCAAGCCGGATCTCGACACATCCTTCACTCCGAGCAGCGTGACGCCGACGAAATGACGCGCGCCGTGATCCTCACTTGAGGTGATCATCGCCGTGATCATCACCGTGATCATCGCCGTGATCCTAACTTGACGTGATCATCATTTGGTCGCGGCCTCGGCAAACATTCCCGGCAGCAGCGCGTGATCAGTATTGGCGATGCGCGCCTCTCGCATCGCATCGAGCCGCTTCACTCGCGCGCAAGCCGCAGCGAATCAATGCGAAACGCCGCCGATCCATGCGATGCGCGCAGTTCGAGCACCAGCTCCACATCAGCGATCTCCTCGCTCACTTCAAACTCGAACGACGCCTTGCTCTCGCCCGAGCCAAGCCCCGCTTCGCTGCGCACGCTGGCCGCACAGCGAATTCCGCCGCCAACTCCAGGCGCGCCTTCCTCGACAAGCCGCTCGACTCCTTCAAGGCGAATCAACGCCTCAAACCGATATCGCCCCTTGGTCAGCAGCACGCTACGCCGCCAACCTGCCACGCACTTTCCACTCACACCGCAGGCCGCGCGGTACCACTGCGCGCCGCCAATCTCGGCTTCCTCAACAGTCGCGTCCTCAGACTCCGACATGCTGTGCCAACCCGTGATTGCAACGGCAACGCCCTTGCGAAACACCAGCGGCTTCGGCTCCGGCGCCACGCTCTGCTCGCGCAGGCTCACCTCACGCGCGGCAAGTCGATCGGCAAATTCCTTTGCCCGTTCCGCCTGCACTCGGGCGGGCTCGACGCCAACTTCACCAAGCTCATCTTGCAGGCGCCGCTGCACGGGCTCAAGACGCTTGATCAATTTCTTGGCATCGAACTCAGGCAATAGCCGCGTAATTTGCTTGCGATAGAGCTTGCGCCACTCGGGATTGCGCATCACCGACCGTGCAAGCATCGCATGCGGCGACTCCAGCACCGACGCGCCCGGGTCACCGAAACACTGATCCATTCCGTGGGGCAGAAAGCGCGCCTTGCGGCCAGGCTCGAAGTAAAGGCGGTAATTGTTGGCGTTGAACGCGTAGCCATCCCAGTGACCGAGCATCGCCTCCAACGCAACAAAGCGAACGAAATGCTCGATGTCAACCAGCTTCTCAATGCGCTCCCACCGCTTCTTCATGTCAGGATCGGCGCAAGCCTGGGCAATCGCGCGCAGATCCGCGCGATCATCGGCGCCCTTCCCCTCATCGCGCTCGAGTTCAGCATCGAGGTCTTGGCAGAATCCACCGTCGTAGAGATTGCCCGTGGCGGCCTTGAAGTTGCGCGCGAGAAACTTCTCGTCAAACGCTTCCTTCAACACATACACGCCGAGATCCCGACCCGCCACCATCACACGGGCATGAGTGACCCGCGTGGCAGGCTGATCGGCACTGCGCAGGATTTCCGAGCATGTCCACTCACTCAACAACGACTCGTCCTGCACCGAATTGTTGAGATGAAACTTGGCGAGACCGTGGTACGGCGCGGCCTCTCCGAACTTGTCGATATTGATGGTGAACGCAGGTCGAGCGTCAAACTCCTGAAAGCTCCCCGCCGCACCCTTGAGCTTGATTCCCGCCTTCTCGCCAACAACGCGATCGCCCTCGCGCACAACGCACGGCGCATAGGCGCGCGGCTCCTTGCGCAACGCCTCGATCGCCTCGGGCGCAAGCTCGATCACGATGCGCGGAATTCTGCCGCCCTTGAAAAATAGCGTCGCGTCATCGCGAAGTGCAGCCGATCCCGCCAACGCCAACGACATGAAGGCCAGCAGCAGCGCGCGCATCGGAATCGATCGACGGAGGTTCATGGTTGCAGTATGCCCTGTGATGAGCCAGTCATGAGCCAGTCACGGCCCTATCACCGGCACGGGCCCCACGCCGAAAGCAACGCCGCCAGATCGCGCGCGCCCACCACGCCGTCGCCGTCGAGGTCTTCGCCCGCCGCGCCCGCGGTTCCCCAAGCCGACAGCAATACTGCGAGATCCGTCGAGCCCGTCGAAGCGTTTCCATCGAGGTCGGTCACGCACGCCGACGGAGCAATGATGCGAAACATCAGCACCATCGGATCGCCGCTGACCGTGAAGTCGTAGCCGCGAACAACAATGAGGTTCGTGTCGCTGATCGTGATCGGCACTATGTAGTCGCCAGGAAAGTAGAAACGGACCGGGTCAACCAGCGTCGCGATGTTGTGCAGGTTTCCCGCGGGATCCCACACCACGGGCACGGTCTCGAACGGCGCGGTGTCGGCCCAACCGAGGATCCATCCCGCGTTGTTGATGTCGTATGCCGCAGCCTTCAGCCCGGGACCGAAATCAGGCAGCACGCGCATTCCCGTTGCCGCCGTCCACGCGAAGGGAACATCGTTCGCGCCCGCCGTCCCGCAAACAGTACCCGCGTCGTTGATCGCAAGACCGTACGACTGCGCGGTGCCCGCCGGCGTTCCGAGGTCGGTCAGCGTTCCATCGGTGTTCCAGACGCAAGCACGAAAGACCGACGCAGCAATCTCGGTGTGTCCGCCCACCTGCCCAGAAGCGTTGATATCACGGCACACCGACACGATTCCCGCCGGCTGCGCGAGCATCTCGTAGCCCAGCTTCGCCGTCCATCGCCATGCGCGCTGCGGATCGGAACCCACAACGGCGCGCGTCGCGTATCCGCAAACGGTGCCGGAGTTGTTGATGTTGGCCGGCGTGCTATACGACCAAGTTCCCGGCGGCGGCGGCAGAGTCGTCAACTGATTGGCCGCGCTCCAGATCGCGCCGAAAGTTCCCGATCCAACGCTGTAACGCCCGACGATCGTTCCAATCTCATTGATGCCAGTGCCGATGCTCTGCGTCGCGCCTACTGGCACAGGTAGCGCCACTCGGCCAACGCCAGGCTGATAGCGCATCGCGGAGGTGATGGAGTTGAACTGAAAATCTCCCGCGATCTCGCCCGCCGAGTTCACCCGTTGAGTCACCGCAGGCGCAAAGCTGCCGACGAACTCGACGGTGATGGTGTCGCCACCCGCCCGCGCAACAACGCAGCCGGCCAACGCGAGCCACACCCATGCTCGGCTACTCGATGGAAACACGCGTGATCGTTCAGATGGCATCAAGGCAAACTACCCCGCCACGACGCAACAACCAAGCAATTTCTCGAAGGATTTCAGCCAGAGTGATAGCCACGCGTTTCAGTCATGCGCTCATCATGCGCCAATCATGCGCCAATCACGCGCCCGCGTAGACGAACTCGATCGATGCATCGATATCCGGATGCAGACTCTTGTGTACTGGGCAAGTGTGCGCGGCGTTTTCCAGCGCTACCCGCGCCTCGTGATTCGCCGCCAACGGCACAGTCACCACGGTGCGCAGGCTGGCGATGCGACGCGGCAATTCCTTGGTCATGACCTTCTGAGTTCGCGCGGTCATGCCGACCAAGCTGATTCCATGACGCTCGCCATAGATGCCCATGATCGTCATCAAGCACGAAGGGAGCGCCGTCGCCACCAGATCGGTCGGCGAAAACGACTCACCCTTGCCGTGATTGTCGACGGGCGCGTCAGTCAGCAGCGTGGTCTTCGAAGGACCGTGCTCGGCCTGGCAACGCAGTTCACCTTGGTAACGGACATTGATCTCGACCATCTCGAACTCCTTCTCGTTCACGCGGATCGCTCGGATCACGCTGGGTATTCATCAAATCAGCGCACAAACTCACTGCTCAGAAATCCGTTGAGCCGCCACCAGATCCGCATCCGCATCGCGCATGTGCTGAGCAAATTCAGCGCGACGCACCGTCGTCATATACATCCCCATGACATAGGTCAGCATGCTCATCGCGGCGATGCCAAAGCCAATCCAACCATGAAAGATCAGAAAGACCACGATTCCTGCGGGGATTCCTACGCGCGGCAGCCAGATCATTGCCCGTCGCTCGCGCTCCACCTGCGCCGCCTGTTCACGCCAGTGCACGGCGTTTGCTTGCGCGCGCTCGAGCCTGGTCACCCGCGGCCTCCGCGTGATGGCGGCGTCACGACCAGCTGGATACCGGGATCAAGCAGCAAGATCCGACGATCGCGATACAACGCGCCAATCGCTTGTTTAAAGGCTTTTTTGCTCACGCCGAAGCGCTCGCGAATCGCCTCCGGATCACTGGAATCATCGAAGTTCAATCGCCCGCCCGCGCGCTCGAGTTCCGCGAGGATCATCTCGCTCAACGGTCGCACGCGCGAATATCCAGCCGCATCGATGCTCAAATCGATCTTGCCGTCTTCGCGCACCGACTTCACAAAGCCGTTCATGCGCGCGCCGATCTTCAGCGGACCCGCCAGATTGGTGCGGTAGATCAGCCCGCGATGGGCGTTGTTTACGACGGCGTTGTAACCAAGTTCAGTCTCGGCGTAGATCAGCATGTCCACCGGCGCACCCTCGGGATAGCGCGGCGCCTCGAGGCTCATGTGCTTCTTCAGCATCGTGCTGGCGATGATTCGATTGGTGTCGGGGTCGATGACCACCACCACGACAACATCCTCGCCCATCCGCACCTTCGGCTTCTGCTCACGGTAGGGCAGCAGCAAATCCTTGCCGAGGCCCCAGTCGAGAAATGCGCCGGCGCGCTCGTGAATGTCCTTCACATGCATGCAGGCGAATTCGCCCACGCACGCACGCGGCCGCTCGGTGGTCGCGACCAGGCGGTCCTCCGAGTCGCGGTAGACGAAGACCTCGATCTCGCCACCAACCTCAAGCCCGTGCGGAATGTAGCGTCCAGGCAACAGGATCTCGCCCAGCTGATCGCCATCGAGATAGAAGCCCGACTGCGTTTCACGCACGACGGTAAGGGTGTTGAAGCGACCAAGATGTGCCATCAAGATCCAAACGCAATCGCGCGGGCATTAGTCCGCAAGCGTGATCTCGGTGATCTTGTCGCCAGCCTTGATCGCGTCGATCACCTCGAGGCCTTTCACCACCTTGCCGAAGCAAGTGTGCTTTCGGTCGAGATGCGCGGTATTGGTCCGACTGTGGCAAACGAAGAACTGCGAGCCGCCGGTATCGGGGCCAGCATGCGCCATCGACAGCACGCCGCGATCGTGGTGCTGATTGCCGCCCGTGAGCTCGCACTTGATCTTCCAGCCCGGTCCGCCGGAACCCGTGCCGCTCGGGCAGCCGCCCTGGATCACGAAGTTCGGGATGACGCGGTGGAAGGTGAGGCCGTTGTAGAAGCCCTGCCCAGCCAGCTTGCGAAAGTTGGCAACGGTGTTGGGAGCATCGGCGTCGTAGAAGTCGACGTGCATGTCGCCCTTGGCGGTCTTGATGATTGCTTTAGACATAGGGCGAGGAATATACGCGAGCGCGCACCACATTGCGCGGCAGGAAAATGACAGACGGACCGCCTTTGGGCGGCCCGTCTGAAGTGGGTTCGTAACCATGTCGAGTTGTTCAACTGCGATTTGAACGAATCCGCGCTCCGAGCAATCAGAGCCCGACCAAAGTAGCCCAGTCGTACACCTGTTCACGAACAACCTCGCCCGTGGAGATCTTCGTGACGGTAAACCTGATCGCTCGCAAGCTGTTTGCGTCGCCACCAGCCTGGTCTCGAACGTTAAAGCTCGCGGAATCGGACAGCGGATCGCTGGTCAAGTTCGCTTGAAGCGACCTCTCCACAGTATTGACGCCAGGAACGAAGACTCCCTTAGCATCGATGTTTCCATAGCGGATCGCAAGCGTATGGTCCGCGAATGGCACCATACTGCCGCGGTAACTCAGCCCTGCGCCAGGTTGATATTTCCACTGGTTGTCGATGGTTGACACCCACGCTCCGATTGCCGGATCAAAGACACCATCGACCTCGATCTCTTCGGCCATCAACACATGCTCGCCGATCATGTGGCCGACGATCGAAACTGCTGCGCCTGGATTGACGCTGAGGTAAGAGCCGAAGAACGCCTTGGACACGGGAGCAAGTCCCGTTCCATAAATGTCCAAGGGCGTGCGGGGATCTTGATTCATGAGGACCAGCACACCACCCACGACAAACGAGTCAGGCGTGTTGTAGTTTCCGAGCGCGGCAGATGTCACGTGCCCGATCAACACATTCTCCGAGAAACCGAAATTGACGCTGCCGCCCAAGGTTTCAACGTCAGGGATGTTGTACTCGCGTCCCAAATTATCGACATAAACATGGCCGTTCGCGATAACCGTCGCGCCGGCCGAGGTTGGATAGCGCCAATAGCGACGCGGCGGAAGTTGGTTGTTGTTGACGGGGAAGCCGCCGGTCTCGGTGCGGATTCCGATGCTGCCGAGGAAGGTCGCCGGAAGCTTTCCTGGCGGATGGGAGAGAAACGCGTTACGAGCAATGAAGAAGAAATTGTCTTCGATCGCCTTCTCGGTTTGCGGTGATCGGTGCAGGCCGGTCGAGGAGGGCGAGCTGCGCGCCTCGCCAAGGCTGATGATCGAGCGCGCCGGGCCAAGTCGGACCGGGCCTGCATCGCCCGCAGTGTCCAAGACCACATCACGATTGGCTGCATTGAAGTCGGTGAGACGGTCGAAAGTCAGGGTGGTGATTGGTCCCTCGCTGAAATCCTCAATGCCCGTGATTCCAGTGCCGCTCATGGTGAACGGCAGGCCATTGAGCGATGCAGGAAAGGTCATCAGGTAACCAACGACCCGCATCTGGTGATTGGCCGCATCGATATCCCAAATCGGCCCCTCACACGCGAAGGGCTGGAGAGGAAGCTTCAGCGTCACCTCCACACCATTGTGAAGCACTGCGACTTGAGAAAACGCCGGCGAACCAACGCCAGCGATAAACACACCGACAGCGCACGTCAAAAAACGAGTTGCAAACATGGAACACCCCGGATGGTGGCTACCGAGGTTCGATAAGGACGACTTACACGAACGGGCAGCAATTGCGAAAGAATGCGTGTATGCGGGACGCCGCAAGCACACGACCCTCGGGATAGGTCGCAATATCAAATTGATCAAACTGACCACCCGAGAATGCAATCAAACTTGCCGCGCAAACGATGCAGTTCAACCTAAATTCATGAATTTCCCGCACTTTCAGCCATGGCACCCTCACAAAAACGAAAGACGGGCTGCCTTGCGGCAGCCCGTCTGAACATAACTCGAGGAGTCCTAGCTCTCAGAGATTGAGAAGGTCGGCCCAGTTGCAGACGGTCTGTCGAAGGACCGTCCCGCCGGCGTTTTCCTTCACGGTGAACCGAATCGATCGAGCCGTCGTCAGATCACCACCAGATTGATCACGAATAACGAACTTTGCCGTATTCAGAACTGTGTCGATGATCAGATTCGGATCGAGCGAAACCAAGGGTGTCGTGGCGACAAAGGTTCCCAAGGAATTCACACTTCCGTACTCGTAGTAGATGCTGTTGCCCGCGATTGGCGTCACGGATCCAGTGTAGGTAAGGCCCTTGCTAGGCGCGTAGCTCAAGGTGCGATCGATGACCGAAACCCATACACCGACTGCAGGATCGAACAGGTCCCCGGAAGCATCGATGACCTCGGCGAACATCACATGCTCGCCGATCATGTGGCCTACGACCGCCAGTGACATTCCAGGCTGCACATTGGTGCTGAAGAACTCCTTGCTCACCGGCGAATCGCCGACTCCAAGAATAGTGAGCGGCATGCGCGGATCCTGATTCATGAGGCAGAGAGTGGCGCCGATCACGAACGAGTCAGGAGTGTTGTAGTTGCCGATCGCGGAAGCCACCATGTTGCCGATGCAGACGTTCTCCGACATAATCAGGGTGGCATAGAACCCCTTGACTGTGAAGTCGGGGATCAGGTACCGAGTACCTGCGGTGTCGACATACACCGAACCCTGCGCGATGAGTGTCGCGCCAGAAGCGGTCGGATAGCGCCAGAAGCGTCGCGGCGGAAGTTGATTGTTGTTGGTGGGAAATCCACCAGTATCGGTGCGAATACCGATGGTTCCGAGAAAGTTCGCGGGAAGCACGCCCGTGGGATACTGCAGGAACGCGTTGCGGACGAGGAAGAAGTAGTTGTCCTCGATTGACTTCTCGACCACAGGAGTGCGGTCGAGGCCGCCGACTGAGATGCCACGCGCCTCACCCGTGCTGTGAATGGAGCGCGCTGGTCCGAGGCGAATCGGCCCTGCTCCGCCAGATGTGGTCTGAATGGTGTCGCGTGACGCTGCGTTCGTATCGGAGAGCCGATCGAAGTTCAGGGCCGTGATCTCACCGAAGCTGATTTCCTCGCTGTCCACGATTTGAGTTCCGCCCATCGTAAACGCCGTGCCGTTCAGAGTCGCTGGAATGGTGATCCGATGGCCCAGCGAAACGAGCTGACGATTTGCGTAATCGATGTTCCACAACGGACCTTCCACGGCGAAATTCTCAACCGGTAACTTCAGCGTGACATGGACACCGTTGTGCAGAACGGCGGACTGGGCGAATGCCATACCGGCGACAGAAAGAACTGCCGTGCTCGCAATAAAATGTGAGAAGCGCATACAAACCTCGAATGGTGTTGCTCGAGCAATAGCGAGGGACGACCGACGCTCATGCTCAATGGGACGACTTCGGCAACCAGATCCCTGGGGAAGGACAGTGATTGCCGCAACTAGTACACAGCCGTGCTGGGGAAGCGCGACAGTTCATCTTGACAATGGCATCAAGGTGATGCCATGCAAGCGGAATACATGACGAGTTGGAAAGTTCGGAGCAATCGTCATAACCAGAAGCGCTGCGAGGATTTCCTCGCGATTTCGCTCACAGTTATTGTGGTGTGGCGCGTTGCTCATAATCATTTCCAAGGTTGCCGCAAGAAGATTGCGACCATCCAGGTCAGATGAAACCACACGCAACGCGGTAGATACCTGCAAACGCAATATCGTTCAAAATGCCCGTCGCGACTCGCATTATTCACTGCCCCGCATGCGCGGGCAGGAATGAATCACCTGGCGCGAAGTGGTTCGGCGCGGGCAATGCGTCGGGGGCCACCGGGTCTGAACGCAGGCCTCCGACCGTAATGACGGCCAGAATGCCCGCAAGAATCAGCGGAAAGAGCAGTTGCCACCACGACGCGCGCGTTGGACGCTCGCGCTGCAATGCGCAAAGCATCGGCAACACCACCAACAGCAATGGCTCGTGGTAACGCTGCCAACAATAAAAGG
>QWPT01000043.1 GCA_003671075.1 Planctomycetota bacterium | reverse complement strand
TTGCACGACGCGCCGCCTTCGCAGCAATCGGGAATGTTGTTGAGGTTCGCGTCAGCGAGTTCGCCAGCGAGGATCTGGCCGTAGTCGACGAGGCCGTCGTTGTTGCAGTCGGCGGACCATTCGATGATGGAGGGTGCGCCCGCAGCACCACCAATGCCGATGAGGTTGGGGGTCTCATCGTTCCAGAGACCCGAATAGGCACCCCACGTGATGAACTCGACTGCGAGACCCGTGCCCGGTCCACTCCAACCGCAATTGTTGGGGTTGGGGTTCCAGCAACCCCAACTGTCGAAAGGCTCTCCGCTTGGTCCCCAGTTCTCGAAGCTCCACGGCTCGCCTGTTGTCCATGTGAAGCAAGCGGGACTGCAGTTCGAATCGGTGCGGTATCCCCCAATCCAGAAGGTGCCATAGGGCGCAGCTGTGGCTCTGGCGAATGCCACCAGATAGGAATTCTCCGCGGCTGAGGTGATCGACGCCAAGTGCGCTCCTCGCGCCACCGCTCTCGATTCGGCGTCCGCCCAGTTCAATCCCAAGGGACTCAGGCCATCGATTTGATACCAATGCCCATTTCCCCCATCCGCCACGCGCCATTGCACAGCATCCTGCGCGACGGCCTGACCACCAATGGACAAAGCGACAGCAGCAGCCATCGCACCAAAATTCGAGTTGAGACGCATGCGGGGATCCTCAGTCGGGACTTCGTGTGAGCCCGACGCACCGATGGTCGGGGTGGCGAGAAAGCCCGTCGAGTTGGCCGCATGGAAGTCGGTGCGCACAATCAGCAGAAAAAATCCGCAGCAGGCGAGCGTGGCGAGTGCGCCCTTGCGCGCGACTACCGCCGGCCCGTCATCGCCGTCGAGCAGTAGCGCGCCGATGCGCTGCGCCGCGGCCGACGGCAGCGAGTGCGGGCGCGCATCGTCTCGGCGCAAAACTGCGGCAGAAATGGGATTGCGCATATCGAGGGTTATACTCGCGCCAAGTCTGAGGAACTTCTCCGTCGCATCACCTTCGATCCCGCCGTCATGGGCGGATAGGCGTGCATTCGGGGGATGCGAATGCCAGCCGTGATGGTCCAGCGCCATGTGGAGGTCGTGTGGAGGTCATGTGGCGTCGGGTCGATCGGTTGAGGAGATCTGCGGGGACTTCCAGTACCTCAAGTCGGGTGACTTCAGGTGGCGTTGTTGTTTGGCGGGTGCGTGGTTCAGCTTTGCGGGGCTGCGGCGGCGCTCTCGGAGGGTGGAGCTGTTCGCCCCTCGAAGTAGGGCGATGTCAGTCGATCGGTTAGTGTCCCACCTATGCCCAATTGGCACGAAGTTTCGGTGTGGGAGCAACTCGCGCAGTCGCCCGAGGCGCAGGTCGCTGCGGCCGCGGTTGACTCGCGCGATGCGGCGAGCGTGGCTCGGCTACGCAAGCGATTCGACGCCGATCTGGTGTCGGCGGCGCTTGAGTTGGCGGATGCTCGGCGCAAGGCGGGGAGTGGCGCATCGGGGAAGTTCGCGCGCGGGGCGGAGCTCTGGTGCGATGTGCAGGGCATCGAGCAGGCGTCGGGCGACTCGGTCGCGCGCTGGAAGGCGCAGCGCATGCGCGAGGTGCTTGGCGCGGGCGCGGAGATCTCCGACATCTGTTGCGGCATCGGCGGCGATGCGATGGCGCTCGCGGCGGCGGGGCTGCGCGTGACGGCGGTTGACCTCGATGCGCGGCGGGCGTGGATGGCGGGGCGCAATGCGGGGTGCGCGTCGGTTGTGGCCGATGCGCAGTCGCTCGACCTGAACGGCATTGCGCTGCACGCGGATCCCGCGCGGCGTGATGAGCGCGGTGGCACGCGCAGTTGGAACATCGACGATCATCAGCCCGGGCGCGCGTGGATGGAGTGTGCGTTGGCGCAGGCGCGGGCGGTGGCGATCAAGTTTGCCCCGGGCGTCGACCGTCGAACCTTCGGTGCGGTTTCGATCGAGTGGGAATTCATCGAGTCGCGCGGCACGCTGGTGCAAGCGGTTGCGTGGAGTGGCGCGTTTGCGCGCGACGCGGGCAAGACGCGCGCGACGCTGATCGATGCGCGGCGCGCAGCCTCGCCGTCATCAACCTCATCCACGTCGCCCGCGCATGACGACGCTCCGTCCGTGCACACTATCGTCGGCATTCCCGACGACGCGCGCGCCGACCGACTTGGCGCGTTTCGTGATCCGCGTCCGGGCGCGTTTCTGTGTGAGCCGGCAGCGGCGCTCGAGCGCGCTCAACTTCTTACCGAGGCGGCCATCGGCTACGACGCATGCGAGGTCACGCGCGGACTCGGCTTGGTCGAGAGCCCGACGCCGCTGGCCGCGCCGTGGTTTGAGAGCTTTGAGATCGTCTGCGAGTCGAAGGTGCGCGTTGAGGCGTTTGCCGCCGCGATGCGCGCTCACGGTCTTACGCCGCGCAGTGTGCGGGTGCGCGGAGATGCCGCCGAGGCCAATGTGCTCACGCGCGCGCTCGGCTGCAATCCCAAGGGCGACGGCGTGGTGTTCATCTGGCGCCATGGAAAAAGCGCACGCGCGTTTGTGACGCGCGTGCGCTGAAAGAATTGATTCCAATCGGTCGAAGCTTCCCGACGACGCGGTTCAGTTGCCGCAGCCGCAGAACGCTTGCGCCAACTTCACGCAGGTGGTGTCCCAGGCGGTGATGCAGCAGGTTTCGTCGAACGAGCAGACGATCGAGCAGCACTTCGCGTCATTGCAGAACGGTTTGGCGTGCTCGTTGCAGCAACTGCCCGCCGCCGCGTCGCCGCAACTCAGGCCGCCACCGCAAAGCGTGCAAGCCTCCGCCGCTTGCGCCGCGCAGATCGAGTCCCACACCGTCTGGCAGCAGAGGGCGTCGATCTTGCAGACCGCGTCGCAGCAATCCTGGTCGTTGCAGTTGGCGTTCTCGTGCGGGAAGCAGCAGTTGCCCGCTTCTGGCGTGCCGCAGGGAGGATCGGGGCAAACAGTTTCGCAGGCGGTATTCACGCGCGCGGTCGAGGCGCAGAAGGCGTCCCACGCGCTGGTGCAGCAGAAGATGTCGACGAGGCAGACCGCTTCGCAGCAAACGAGATCGTTGCACCACGGCGTTGGGTGCGCGTCGCAGCAGTCGCCAGCGCAGACATCGCCGCACTTAAACTGGTAGCGGCCACAGCCGTCGGCGGTGTAGGTGAGTTGAACGCAGGTCGCGTCCCATTCGTTGGTGCAGCAGTAATCGTCGATCAAACAAACGCCGTCGCAGCAGGCGCGATCCGAGCACGCGGGCTTCAGATGGGGGATGTTGCAGCCGTCGCTGCCGATGTCACCGCAGCTGGGGAGGTAGACCTCGCAGGCGGTGCGCGCTTCGGTGGCGCAGGCTTCGTCCCAAGAGATGTCGCAGCAGTACTGGAAGCGGGCATCGCCGCAGACGGTCTCGCAGCAATTTCCGATGGAGCAGCCCGGGGTGTCGTGGCCGTTGAAGCAATTGCCGCTCGAAGGCTGGCCGCAGCCGCCCACGCAGGTGGAACGGGCGGCGAGCACGCAGGCGGAATCCCAGCGCACTTCGCAGCAGTATGGCTCGAAGCGGCAGACCGCTTCGCAGCAAGCGGGGTCGTTGCAGTTGGGCGTGAGATGCGGGCGCAAGCATTCGCCCGCGCAGTTGTCGCCGCAACCAGGCGCGCCGCAACAGACGACGCGCGCCATGGTGGCGCAGCCCGAGTCCCAGCTTTCGGTGCAGCAGAGCGGATCAATGTGGCAAACGCCCGAGCAGCAAACTTCGTCTTCGCAGCCAGCGGTTTCAGGGTGTTCCTCGAAGCAACTTCCCGTGCACGGGCACTGCCAAGCGGCGAGCGGTTGGCAGAGGTTGCGGGCGGCGCTCACGCAGACGCTGTTCCACTGCACATCGCAGCAAAGTGGGTCGGCTTCGCAGACAACCGAGCAGCAGGTGGAGTCGGAGCAGCCTGGAGTCAGGTGGATGACATCGCAGGGGCCGTCGCCCGGGCAACCGCCGAAGCTCCAGCAGATTCCCTTGGCGATGGTCACGCAGCGTTCGCTCCAGCCGAAGGTGCAGCAGATTGGATCGACCGAGCAAACCGCGGAGCAGCATTCAGGATCGGAGCAGCCGTTGGTTCCGTGCACCGCGAGCGCCGAGCCGGTGCCGGGGCAACCAGCCGGTGACGCGCAGATGACATTGGCGTTGGCGGCGCAAGTTTCGTCCCAGGCGCGCGAGCAGCAGGTCGGGTCGATGTCGCAGATCTTTGAGCAGCAGTTGGCGTCTTCGCAAGCGGGCAAGTAGCTCGCGAGCGAGCAAGGGCGGGTGCGCGGATCGCCGCAGGTGATGGCGCCGGTTGTGCAGATGGTGGCTGCGCTGTTGGCGCACAAGCTGTCCCAGAGCGTTTCGCAGCAAGTCGGATCGAGATCGCACACGTCGGTGCAGCACTGGCGATCGAGGCACGACGGTGAACCGTGCGGATAGAAGCAGCTACCCGCAGTGATGTTGCCGCAGCCGTTGCAAGCGATGGAAGCGCGCTCGGCGCAAGCCACATCCCATGAACCAGCGAGAATGTCGCAGCAGGTTGGGTCGGCGGTGCAGACGATCGAGCAGCACGCGGCATCGGAGCAGCCGGCGGAATGGTGCGGGATGAAGCAACTACCGTTGGCGGTCGAGCACAGCGCGTTGATCTCAGGGTTGTTGCTGAGCGCGCAAGTCGCGCGCGCCGCCTCGACGCAGGTGAAGTCCCAGTTGACGGAGCAGCAGAAGTTGTCGATGTAGCAAACGCTGTCGCAGCAGATCGCGTCGGAGCAGCCGGGCTGAGTGTGCACGGTGCGGCAGGCGCGCGCGGAGGGGTTGGCTGGATCGGTGTAGCCGCAGACGCGCTCGCACTGACCGCAGACTTCGGTGGCGACTTCGCCGCAGAGCGTGTCCCAGCGGGTTTCGCAGCAAAATTGATCGGCGGCGCAGACGGTTTCGCAGCAGACGCGATCGTTGCAATAGGGGGTTTCGTTCTGATGGCAGCAGTTGCCCGCGCGCGGATTGCCGCAGGAGAAGCAGAAGCGATCGGCCCAAGCTACGCAGCTCTGATCCCACGAAGTCGCGCAGCAGGCGGGGTCGATGGTGCAGACGCGCGAGCAACAAGTGGTGTCGTTGCAGTTGGGGTTCTCGTGTACGACCAGGCACGAACCGGCCGCGGGTTCACCGCACTCGTCGGTGAGCTTGATCGCCTGCTGAACACAGGCGGCGTCCCACTGAAGTTGGCAGCAGTACTCGGAGCCGAGGACTTCGCAGACGGCCTGACAGATGACGCCGTTGTTGCAGGATGGCGTGGGATGCGGGGTGAAGCAGCTCTCGGGAACGGCGCCGCAACTCGAGCAGTACTTCTGCGCGATGGCGACGCAAACATCATCCCAGGCGAGGTCGCAACAGGTCGGCTCGATGGTGCAGACCAGTCCGCAGCAGTCGGGATTGTTGCAGCCAGGCGCAATGAGATTGGGCGTGAAGCAGGTGTTGGTTGCGGTCGAGCACGAGGTTTGCGCGTGCGCGCGGCCGCCAACAAGCAGCAATGCCGTGACGAGCAGGGCGGAGAAGATCGCGATGGGGCTCAGAGGTCGCATGGAGGTTCGGAGATTTCGAGTCTGTTGGTCGCGGTGCCCGGTGCGGGTTCTGTCGGAACTGTCCGCGGCGTGCATGAGGTCGATGATGGCCATCACGGTGTTGTCAGCAGACGGGCCTTGCCCGAGTTGAGGCCAGTGGTGTCGCTGAACGGTGCGCCGATCAGCGAGAATCCACGGGTCGACGCGGCGCTATAGCCCAGTTCGTCGCCAGTGGCAGGATTGAAGGACGCGCGCGTGGAGAGCAGTTCTGCGCCGGCGAGTCCGATGGTCTTGTGAAGCACATAGACCTTGCCCGCGTTGTTGCGCAGGCCGCCCGGAGTCTGGATGTCGGCGGTCGGCGCGCCAACGACAACGGTGAAGCCGGTGCTTGCAACCGATGCGGAGATACCAATGCTCGAGCCAAACGCGTCGCCCTCGGCGCCATCAGGCGCGTTGAAGGTTCCGCGATAGGTGTAGGTCGATGGGATGGCACCAATGGTGGTGGTCGATCGTTCCCAGAAGTAGATGCGGCCCTTACCGCCCGAGGCGCCCGGTGCGCCGATGGCGATGAGATTGCCGGAAATCGCGACCGCTGCGCCAAATCGATCGCCTTCCGCGAGCGCGTCGGCGCCGGTGGGACTGAGCGTGATCGGAGTTGTTGGGAAGGTTCCGATGCCAGTGCTCGAACCTGGACCACGATCGAAGATGTAGGCCGCGCCCTTGGCGAGGTTGCGACCCGGCGCACCGATCACAGCGATCACGCGCGAGGTCGAAGCAACGGGAAGGAACGGCTCGAGCGCAACAGCGGCGCCATAGTTGTCGCCGTCGACGGGAGTCGTCGATTGACGCGTCGACAGCAGGCCGGCGCGTTCGACGGATTGTCCGGTGGGGAAATAGTTGCGAAGCAGGTAGACCTTGCCGCGACCGTTGATGTGCCCTGGCGCGCCCACGATGATCTGGTCGCTGCCTTCGCGCGGGTTGCGCCCCATCGCCACCGAGTAGCCGAACAGCGAGTTTTCCCGCGCTTGGTAGACATTGGTGGCTGGCGGGGTGTAGCGCCAGATTTGATTCCAAATCGCGCCTTGCTGAGCGAACAGGTAGATCGCGCCCTTGGACGGGAATGTTCCAACCGTCGATGTCTCGGTCCAGCGATAGGCACCGATGAGCGCGAAGTTGCGCGCGGTGATGATGGGGTTCGACAGGCTGTCGGCGCGCTTGTAGACGGTGGCACCGCGGCCGAAGAAGGCGTTGGTCAGACGGTCGCCCGCCTGCAGGAAGGCGATCGGAACAGGCACGCCCGCTTCGACGGTGAAGAGATACGCGCCGCCCGCGTTGGAGGCACCAGTGTCGTTGCCCGGCGCGCCGATGACGGCCAGCGGTAGGGCATCGCCCGACTTGGCCGACATGCCAACGGCAGCGCCGAGCGTGTCGAGCGCAGAAATCCCCGCGGCGCTGAACTCAACATCGCCCAGCGGGCACTCGTCAGGAATGCCGTCGAGGTTGATGTCGAGGCTAATACCCAGCGCAATGTCGCAGCTGTCGGGAATGCCGGTGGCGTTGCAATCGGGGACGAGGCCACTGAGGATCGCTTGATCGTCGGGAACGTCGTCGCCATCACAGTCGATCAGCGCGTTGCTCGAGCAGCGGTAGTTGGCAACGATGATCGCGGTGAGGCTTGCAGTGCGCGCGTTGTTGGCGGTGGAGGTTCCCGTGGGCGCGCCGAGCCAAGACACGATGGGGTTCGAATAGAACGGGATCACGATCCCTGTGCCCGAAGCCATGATGGTTTGGTAGCTCGCGGTGCCGGAGCCGTAGGTCCACGCGTGGGAAAAGTTGTAGTAGCCGTCGCACGGCGGAGTCAGGCCAACTTGCGAGCAGCAACCCATGTTGGCGCCCAGCGCGCGCGCGAGCGAGTTGACGGGCTGCGGATCAGCGGTGCGACCGACGGCGCTAAACGCATCGGCGCCATTGGCCGCGCCAACGCCAATCACGCTGACGCTTCCAGCGGGCGCAGCGTCAGAGTAGAGCGCGACGAGATCGGCGCGCGCAGCGTTGCGCGTGACATGCACGCCATCGTTCCATCCATCGTTGGGATTGATCAGCGCGATGAGATCGCCATCCAGCGTTCCCGTCGAACTGTTGGGAAGCGGCGCAAAACCAGCGATTCGGAAGCGTGGAACGGCGTTGGAGTTGGCCATCGACGAACTGGCAATGCCGATGTCGCCGGTGAGCGCCGACTGCAGCGCCGCAGTGTCGCCTGCGAAGAGCGCGGCGAAGCCCGGGGTGTAGGCGAGTAGGACATCGATGATCTGTCCGCTGTCTTGGCAGTTGGAGCCGCCGGCGATTCCCCCATCACTGATCCCGGCGCTGTTCCCGTCCGCACCACGATCTTTGCTGTTGGCGTCGAAACCGAGCGTCAAGCTCTCGTGGGTGTCGTTGGTGGCGTCGAGCAGGTCGTCGTAGTACTCGCCCGTGAGTCCGTTGGCGTCGGTCGCGGTGACGAGGCTCCAGACGAAGTGGCGGCCGCCGACGGTGGCGTGCACAACTCCGCGCACGATGCCTTCGCGCACGGTGATTTCGGCGGCGTTGCCAAACGCGGGATCGCTGAAGGTGAATTGGATGGAACGCTCGTCAAGCAGCTGGCGCTCGACCAGCGCCATCGCAATGGAAGTTCCGCCCGGAAGCACGAAGGACATGCGATCGCCCACCGCCAACTGCGCCGCTTGCAGCATGGGGAACGCCCAGCGCCGATCAGCGCCAGGGAGCAGATCGGTGTCGTCGAAGTGGATCCGGTCTTGGATGCCGAGTTCGGCGAGTTGAGCGTCGAGCTTGTTGGCGGAGCCGCCGTTCAGTCCGTTGCTAAAACCGCTTTCGAAACCGAGCTGCGCAGGCATCGCAAGAAGAAGCGATACGGCGGCGAGGCTGAGGATGATCGATGCGCTGGTGGAGGTCTTCATCTTGAAGTTGTCGCTCTGGTTCGCCGTCCGTGCTTGCTGTCCGTGCTTGCTGTCCATGCTTGCCGTCCATACTTGCCGTCCACACGCGGACAGACAACGGCGAGCCGGCTTTCCGGCGTTGCCACTACGGTCATGCTGGTGTGGAGTTCCCGGCCATGACCAAAGGTCACGAGAAGAGGAACTTCACGGCGACGGGCGATCCGAACCGCACGCCACTTTCGCATTGATGAAGCATCATCCTCTCTACGCTCGACAATGCAAGCCAACCGCAGGCTATGGCGGGGATTCGGCGGGATTCCTTGGTCGGGCAAAGTTTGATGAGACCTTGGTCGGCCTGCCTCGTGCAGTTGCGTCGCTCGGTCAGCTGACCGTGGTGTCGGCGAGGCCACCGAACCGACGCTTGCGGGCGGCGAAATCGGCGAGCGCGCAGTGGAAGTCGTGGTCGCTGAAGTCGGGCCAGAGGACCTCGGTCACATGCAGTTCTGCGTAGGAGATCTGCCACAGCAGGTAGTTGGAGAGCCGCATCTCGCCAGCGCTGCGGACGAGGATGTCGGGGTCGGCGATGTTGGCGGTGTAGAGATGGCTGGCGATGGCGGCCTCGTCGATCGACTCGGGGTCGCGGATGCCGGCGGCGACCTCGCGGGCGAGGGCGCGGGCGGCGTCGGCGATTTCTGTCCGAGAACCGTAGTTGAGCGCCAGGCAGAGGTTGAGTCCGGTCAAGTGGGCGGTCGCCCGCTCGGTTTCATCGAGCTCGGCGAGGACCTCGGCGGGCAGCCCCTCGCGGCGACCGATGCGATGGAAGCGGATGTTCTGCCGCAGCATGGTCGGCCGTTCAACGCGGAGAAACTCGCAGCAGAGGAGCATGAGCGCGGCGATTTCGTCCGCGGGCCGTTTCCAGTTTTCGCTGCTGAAGGAGTAGAGGGTGAGCGCGTGGAGGCCAAGGCGGGCTGACTCGGTGACGATCCGGCGAACCGTATCGACGCCTTCACGGTGCCCCGCGGCGCGTGGAAGTCCGCGCGCCTGCGCCCAGCGTCCGTTGCCGTCCATGATGATGGCGACATGGCGCGGCCAACGCTCACGCGCGACGGCGAAGAGGGGCGATTCAGGGGGAAGGGTCACATCCGGCCGAGGCATCGCTCAGACCATGCTCGCGAATCGCGCGTTGGACTCAAAGGTTTGCGTGCGCTCGGGGCCGACGCTGACTAGCTCGACGGGAATGCCGACGAACTTCTCGACGAAAGCGAGATACGACTGCGCCTCGCGCGGCAGGTCGTCGCGGTCGGTGCAGTCGGTGAGCTCGCGCTGCCAGCCCGGAAGCGTCTCGTAGATGGGCGTGAAGCCTTGCATGCGCTCGGCATCGGGAACGAAGCGATCGGTGACGGTGCCGTCGGCGCGGCGATACCCGACGCAGATCTTGAGTTCGTCGAATCCGCTGAGCACATCGAGCAGCGTGCAGGCAATGGCGTCGGCGCCGCAGATCATCACCGAGTACTTCACCGCCACCAGATCAAGCCAGCCGCAGCGGCGGGGGCGTCCGGTGGTGGTGCCGTACTCGCGACCGCGCTTGCGAATGAGATCGCCGGTTGGATCAAGCAGTTCGGTGACGAACGGCCCACCGCCGACGCGCGTCGAATAGGCCTTCATGATTCCGTAGACCTTGCCGATCATGCGGCCAGGCACGCCGGAGCCCGATGGGATTCCCAGCGTCGAGCAGTTGGAACTGGTGACATACGGGAAGGTGCCGTGGTCGATGTCGAGAAGACAGGCGTTTGCGCCTTCAAACAAGACGTTTTTGCCCGCGCCGATTTCATCGTGCAGCAGATAGACGGTGTCGGTGATGTGCGGTCGCAGCTTCTCGCCAGCGCTGGCGAAGCGGTCGGCGAGTTCGAGCGGGATCAGCGGCGTGACATTGGCGCCCAGAGCTTCGAGCTCGGCCATGCGCAGTCCGCAGATTGTTTCGAGCTTACGCAGCAGCAGCGCGTGGTCGAGCAGATCGCCCATGCGCAGCGCTGTCGAGCGGCGGACCTTGTCGGCATAGGCCGGGCCGATGCCGCGGCGAGTGGTGCCGATCTGACCAGCGCCGAGCTTTCCCGACTTGAGTTCGAGAAGTTCTTCGAGCGCGGCGTCCTGCTCCTTGTGATAGGGCATGACGACATGAGCGCGGTCGGAGATGCGCAGATTGTCGCCCACATGCACGCCGCGCTTACGCAACCCGTCGACCTCGTCGAGGAGTTTCTCCGGGTCGACCACGACGCCGTTGCCGACGATGTTGATCTTGCCCTTGCTGAGAATGCCCGACGGAATCAGGTGTAACGCGTAGCGCTCACTTCCAACCTGGACGGTGTGTCCAGCGTTCGCACCGCCGTTGTAGCGAACGATGCAGTCGTATCGTGAGGTGAGCAGATCGACGATCTTGCCCTTGCCTTCGTCGCCCCATTGGAGGCCGACAACGGCGGCATGGGCCGACGGGTGCGATGCTGCGTGCAGAGGAGCGCGGTTGTTGGTGTGCGGCTGCAAGCGCGCAGTCTAGCGCGACCGCGCCGATGCTTGGGCGGCTTGGTGGACCGAAGTCAGGCCGCGGGTTTGTGCTGAGCGGGGGTGGCGGGCTTCGCCGGATTCGCCGCGGCGGGACCGTCGCTGGCGGAGGGTCGGTTGGCGGGAATACGGATGTTCGAGCCGCAGCCGCGGCAGCGGACGAGCTTCCCACGAGCACTCGAGGGCACCGCGAGTACGCGTTGGCACCCTAGATTGGGACACATGATTCGGATGATTTCTTCGCCGGCCATCGAGCAGCCTCCGCAGTGGCGACCAAGTAGCCGCTGCAGACGGATCGGCTTGATTGGAGAGCCGCATGAGTCGACTTGAGCCGACTTTCACTGACGGCGCAGGTTTCGGGACTTCCTATCCTGCGAGGGTGGCGGATCTTCGACTTCATATTCAACGGCAGAATGACTTGGCCCCGGCTGCTCCCGCGCCGGTATCGATGGCGTCGGTGTTGCCCGGGGGGCGCCATCGCGCGCGCGGGCTCTATGTTCATGTGCCGTTCTGCTTTCACAAGTGCCACTATTGCGACTTCTATTCGTTCGTCGACCGCGAGGGCCGCAGCGGGGACTACCTCGCGCAGGTCGCGCGTGATGTCGACTGGACGCTCGCGCGCGTCGAGGGCGAAATCGAGACGGTGTTCATTGGCGGCGGAACGCCGACGCTGCTGACGGCGGATGAGTTGCGCACGCTGACCGCGCAAATTCGTCGGTTTCCGTTGGCGAAGAGCGTCGAGTGGACCGTGGAAGCCAATCCCGAAACGATCGATCTCGAGAAGGCGCGCGTGCTTTGCGACGCAGGTGTGAACCGCGTTTCGATCGGCGCGCAGAGCTTTGATCCGCGCCACCTCAAGACGCTCGAGCGTTGGCACGATCCGGCGAATGTCGCCCGCGCCGCGGGATTCCTCCGCGAGGCGGGCATCGTCAACTTCAACATCGACCTCATCTTCGGGATTCCAGGGGAAACGCTGGCGGATTGGTGCGCGGATCTCGATCGCGCTCTTGCCATCGGCCCCGAGCATCTGTCCTGCTACGGGCTCACCTACGAGCCGAATACTGCAATGGCCAAGAGGCTGGAGCGCGGCGAGTTTGAGCCGTGCGACGACGCGTTGGAGGCGGAGATGTACGAGGCAACTCGCGACCGACTCGAGGCCGCGGGGTTCGCGCAGTACGAGGTCTCCAACTATGCGCGCGCGGGGCGCGAGTGCCGGCACAATCTCGTCTACTGGCGCAACGAGCCGTGGTGGGCGATCGGTCCGAGCGCGAGCGGCTTTGTTGCAGGCCATCGCTTCAAGGTCGTCCCCCGGTTGGGCGACTGGCTTGCGCGGACGGATCAGGCTGATGCGGCGGATGGAACCGATGGAGCGGGGCAGCCCGTGGTGGACCACGAGGCGCCCGATCCGGCGCGCCACGCCAGCGAGGCGCTGATGATCGGGTTGCGGCTGGCGGAGGGGATCGACGCCAGGCTCGAGGCTCGGGCAGTGGCGCTGGTGCCGGCGCGCGTGCAGGTGATCGCCAAGGCGATTGCCGACGGGCTGCTCGAGCGCGACGCCACCACCGCGCGCCTGCGTTTCACCCGACGCGGCATGATGCTCGCCAACGAGGTTCTGATGGAACTGGTGTGAGATTCAAGGTCCGCGACTTGTGCGACTCCTGTGGGGTCGCCGAGTGAAAGCGCCGATAGAGCCCGAAATGACCTCGCCCCGCGACATCGTCCGTCTTGCCCGTCCAGGCGATTGGACTAAGAACAGTTTCGTGCTGCTGGCGTTTATCTTTTGGCTCGCCAATGCGCTGCGAACCAACGGCGCCGATGGGACCGACCCAAGCAGCGTCGCCTTTGCCAAGGCTTCGGCCGCGCTGCTGGCGTTTGCTTCCTTCTGTCTCGTCGCCAGCGGCTTCTATTGCATCAACGACGCCTTTGACGCTGAGAAGGACCGTCAACATCCAGTGAAGTGCCGTCGGCCGGTGGCGTCGGGTGCGATTTCGCCTCGCGTGGCAGTGGCGATGGGCATCGTGCTGCTTGTTGCGGCGTTCTCCACGGCGCTCGCGGTGGGGCACGCATTGGTCGCGGCGATCGCGCTCTACGCGCTGTTGCAGCTTGCTTACAACTGGGGACTCAAGCGGATCGCGGTGGTCGATGTCATGACCATCGCCGCAGGCTTCGCGCTACGCGCCGCTGCTGGAGCGGTGGCGATCGATGTCCGCATCAGCCTTTGGCTCGTGCTTTGCGTGTTCTTTCTGTGCCTGTTTCTCGGATGCACCAAGCGGATGTGCGATCTGGTGACCGCCGAGCGCGCGGGCAGCACATGGAAGAGTGCGGCGGAGTACCGGGGCCGCGATGAACTTCAATGGTTGCTCGGAGTTTCGGCGGTCATCACCACATTGATGTACCTGTCGTACACGCTGTCGGAGCACACATGGCAACTCTACGGCGCGCGGGCGAGCGGGTTGGCGTTGCTCACGCCGATCGTGCTGGTGGCGATTCATCGCTTCTGGCGCCGCGCCAACGATGGAAGTTCGGATAGCCCGCTTGACGCGTTGCGAACCGACCGCGTGGTGCTCGCGTCGATCGTACTGTTCGTCGTGATGCTCGGCGTGGTGCTCTTTGTGCCGCAGGTGGTCACGGTGCTCGAGCGGGTGTTCTTGCCCAACGAGTCTGCCGCGGTTGCTGCGCTCAGCCGAAGATAATCAGCTAGGGATAATCAGTCCGGGATGATCAGTCCACTGGGCGAAGTGTGCCCCGAGCCACGACCGATGGATCCGGCGATGTCGGAGCCGCCGCCCATCATGCCCATGTTGTTGCCAGCCTCGCGCTGCATTTGCTCATGGATCATCTTGGCGACATGCACGAAGCGCGCGCGCAACTGAGCGAGAACCTCGGTGATTTCGGTCACTTCGTCGGGGGCGAGGTTGCCTCGGGTTTTCTCTTCGACGACGCCGAGGAGGTCGATGGCGAACTGCGCGCCGGCGAGGTCAATCATGACCCGACCTGACTGCGGATCGGTATAGGCTCCGAGACCCATCATGGCTTGGCTTCCGAGGGTCATGATCAGTCCGCGGAAGTCGGCCGGCGGCATTTCGCCAGGCTCGCCGGGCTCACCCTGATCGCCTTGATCAGCATGCTCGGGCTGTCCGACAAGAGGCGGCGCCGAGCGCGGCTGTTGGGCGCGCGCGGATTCCTTGGCGGCAAGGCGTTCCTTCTCCGCCTGCGCTTGGGCCTTCCAGTCGGAGTCGATGTGCAGGCGTGGGGTCTCGTCGCTCATGTCGCGAGAATAGCCGAGGCGGCGACGACTGTGCGCATGCTCGGTACGATTCCATCAATGTCTCCGAGCCTCCGCATTGCAATCTTTCCGACGGCATCGATCCTTGTGGGGGCGCCGATGCTTGTTGGAGCGCCGATGCTTGTTGCAGGGTTGGGGGTCGTCAGCATGCTCGTCGGCTGCAGTTCGAATTCGCCGAGCGATGTGCGCAGGATTTCGGTGGCGGACTTCGCCCATCCGCCCGCGGACCTCGCCGATGGCCGTGGCGTCGATGTGGTCGAGATGTCGCCCGAGATTCTCGCGCAGCCCTCGGTTGAAGTCGACGTCACCGAACGCATTCGCAACGGTCAGGTAACGGAAAGTGTGCGCGCGGAAGTCAGCGAGCGGCTTGCTGATGGCAGTACGGCCATCGATGCGGTTACGCCGCCTGTGGTTGCAACGCGCATCAAGGTCGGCGGAAACTGGCCGGTCGACGCACTGGTTGGCCAGATCAACGGACGGCCGATCTTCGCCGACACGTTTTTTGAACCGCATGCCGATCGCCTCATCGCGATGGCCGCGATGCCCGATCGCGTGGTGGGGCGGGAGCAGTTCATTCGAACCGTGAAGGCGGTCTTCAAAGAAACCGTCGACAGCGAGCTCATCGTCGCCGAGGCAGAATCGCAACTTTCTGACGAGCAGCAGCAGGGACTCTTCGCGTGGCTGCGCGGGATTCAGGAAGAAACAATCGCCGAACGCGGTGGAAGCCGTGCGGCTGCCGAGGCGAGCCTTGAGTCCGAGCGAACCCAATCGCTCGACGAGTTCATGCAGGAGCGTCGCGATGTTGCCCTCGCCGGCCGACTGCTCAATCAACGCATCAAGCCGCGCGCCATCGTTGCGTGGCGCGAGGTGTTGCAGGCGTATGACCGTGATCGCAATATCTACAACCCGCCGCAGCAGGTGAAGATCGGACGCATCCGTTTCGACACGCTTGCCGATGCCGAGAAGATCGAGCGTATGAAGGCGCTCGTTGCTGAAGGCCGAACTTTCTCCGACATCATCAAGGAGTTCGCCATTGTCGACGGTGGTCTCTGGCAGTCGAGCGATCTGCCTGCTGACGGCATCGACGGATTGCCTTTGAGTGACGCGGTGAAGGCGCGGATCAAAGGTCTCGCCGTCGATAAGGTCAGCGAGCCGCTGCAACAACGCGACTTCACCAGTTGGTTCACGGTGATAGCCATCGAGCGTCCGATTGCCCGTTCGGTCTACGACCGTGAACTTCAACTGGCCATCTCCAACCAGTTGCGATCCATCCGCGAAACCATCGAGCGACAGCGCTACCTCAGCACCTTGCGAAGCCGCTGGGTCACCGACGACATCGGCGAGATGGAAGACCGACTGATCGCCTTCGCGCTCGATCGCTATTGGCGCTGAGTGTCGGTGGCGTTGAGCAATGGTGGCGTGAAGCGATGGGCGGCGTGAAATGACAGCTAGGGCGCCCGGCTGCGGGCGTTGCGGACGAACTCTCGTGTGAAGATTCCGGTCGCGTGCTCGACCACCATCGAGGTCGAACCTTCGCCGCGCACACCCACGAGGTCGACCCGAATGCACTCAGCGTGAGCCGCTGCCCGATGCAACGGCGAACTGCTCGGTCGCGCCGAGGCGAGTGCCTCGATGTCGGT
Source organism: Planctomycetota bacterium (assembly GCA_003671075.1). Taxonomy (GTDB): domain Bacteria; phylum Planctomycetota; class Phycisphaerae; order Phycisphaerales; family SM1A02; genus QWPT01. The sequence continues at coordinate 7,330 of QWPT01000043.1, read as the reverse complement.
CAGGATTCGCCAGAGAACCTCGCGTTTGCGCACATCGACGCGGTCCAGTGGATCCCACGGACCTGCCGCGCGCTTCACCTCGACAATCGCAACTTCGCGGCCGTTCGGCGAGAGCACGATGAGATCGGCTTCGTCGCGCCGGTCGCGCGGACTGCGCCAGTTGCGGGCGAGCACGCGATAGTTGAGCGCGCGCAGGAACCGTTCGGCCGCCCGCTCGCCAGGATCACGCGCGGGCCGGCGCCAACGCGCGAGCATGGTCCGCAACAGAAACGCCCACGCCACCGCTACCCCATCGTTGCGCACGTGAGCGGCAAGATGAGCGGCAATACGGCGCAGCCATCTCGCGCGATCAGGATTGCGCGCCTTGCGCGCATGAGGTTGAAATGTTTTTGGATGCATGGACAACGCTCCCGTCGGGCGGGATTCCTTTCTCGCGTGATGTTCATCTGCTCTTCGTGTGAGCGGATCCACCGTTCGGATCCAACGTTCGGATCCAACGTTCGGATCCAACGTTCGGATCCAACTAGGCGCATCTTCGCACGGCTTCTTGCGGCTTGGCAAAGTCACTACAGATTTACGCGCGAAATCTTTAGACGAGATCAGCGGCGCACTTGACTCAAAATGAAAGGGCTCGAAATGAATGGGCCCAAAATGAAATGCGCCCCAGCCGATTGGCCGGGGCGCGTGATCAATGGCAGGCGCGTTTTAATGCGCGGGCACAATGTCTAGGCTTGCCGTCGACACCCACTCAGTGCCAAGCCGCACCGCGACGATCTTGCGTCCGACTGCGGGCGTGAACAGCGCGTAGAGCTTGTCCGATCCGGAGCTCGACAGATTTGGGAACGAATTGAGTTGGTAGTAGCCGCCGTCGCGCTGCAGGCGGACGGTGACGCGGCGGTCGCCGGTCGCGGTCGCGTGGATGTAACCGATGGGAAAGTAAGTTCGTCCGAGGTCGTCGACGATTGCCAAGTTCGCGGTGTCACCAGCGGTCTCGCGCACCTTGCTGCGATCGTTCCACAGGTCGATCGAACTGCCTGATCCACGGCTGACGTTCAGACGCACCACTCGAGTGTTGGGTGGGGCCCAGACACCCTTGACCACGATTCCCTTGTTGCCGCGGAATCCGCCTTGCTCGTACTCGCCGAGTCCTTGGAACAGATAGTTGGTGTCCTTGAGATCCATCGCGCCGACATTGTTGAGGTCGGCGTTGCCTGGCGCAATCGAGTCATTGATCGTGATGTCTTCCGGATTGATCGCCATGGTTCCAGGTGGAATAACGACGCCGCTGTCAGCGCCGCCGAGAAGCATCGACATCGCTTCCTGCGCGGTCGACTGCTGCGCGACCTGCGGGAAGGGGAGGCGAAGCCCAACTGCGGTCATGAAGCGCGGCGGTGCAGTGGCGGGGAACGGATCCGACGGATAGACGAGCGTCACACTGAGCGCCTGCGTTCCTGGAGGCGAAGAGATGTAGTGACCGGCGTCGTCGAACATGAATGTCGTGCGTCCGCCGCCGGAGTTCGGCTGCGCCCACGCGATCGGATAGGCGATGCCAGAGCCAGCTCCTGAAGCCGCGTCGCCAGTGCTCTTTGCCGTGCCGACGAGCCGCAACTGCGCCGCAGAGATGGCAAAGCCCTGACCTTCGGTCGACGCGCCCGCATCGAGTTGGAGATCGACGAGGTAGGCGCCCATGGTGCGACCATCGGGCAGAGCAATCTCGGGAACGAGGATCGCCTTGACGATGCTGATCGAGTTCTTGGCAGCGGTGGTGCGCGAAAGGCGACCGGCGCGGTTGTAGGTGTCGCGGTGCAGTCCGAAGGCCTGTTGGCCGAGGTTCGGATGCTCGCCGGCAAGCGTGGTCGACGAGAAGGTCGGCGCAAACGAGGACTGCGAGAGCATGCCGAAGAAACGAGCCGCCTCAACATGCACGGGAATCCAGAGCGCGGATACCTGCAGGTCGGGTTGCCCCTTCGATGCGGAGGTTCGCGCGGAGCCGACAACACCGACGAGGTCACGCGAGCTGTGCAGATGGCCAACACCGATCAGCGTGATGCCGACGGTCAGGATCGCGCTGGCAACGCCGAAGGCTCCGCCGAGGCCGAGGTTTGCCCAGTGGGGAAAGTTCAAGTTGTCGGGCGCGAGTTTGTCGCTCAGCATGCGCAACGCAAACAGGTAGACGGCGAATGGCAGCACCAGTCCGATGCCGCGACCGTAAGGCTGCATTGAGGGGATGCTGGCAACTAGGTCGGTCATCGGCTCCCAAGTTGCGAACGCCAGCACACCAGCGGCGAGCACGCAGATGAAGTGCAGCACCGAACTGAAGAGCCCCTGCGTCGCCCACCAATAGGCGATCAGGCCGGCGAATCCGAGGACGAGAATGTTGAGGATTGATTCCATCGTGCTGTCCTTCGCGCTGGAGTCGCGCGCTCGTTGGTTCTGCTGATTTTCAGGCTTCTGGCGAATCTCGCTGCAGCTTTAGGATTTCTTGCTCGGCTCGCCCGCGGCGGGTTTGGCCGCGCTCGCCGACTGCTTGGGCGCAAAGATGCGCTGAACTTCGTCGAGGCTGGTTTCGCCTGCGCGAACTTTCAGCAGCGCCGATTCCTGCAGCTGGATCATCTTCTGCTCGCGAACCGCGCGCGCATACGCGGTGCGGAAGTCGTTCTCGAAGAGCAGGCGTCGCGCCTCTTCGTCGAGAATCATCACTTCATAAATACCGTCCTGCCCGAAGTACGAGGTGCCTTGGCAGACCGGGCAGTCTTCGATGCGGTTCTTGACTTGGATCTTGCCGCTGGCTCGGAAGAGTTGGACTTCCTTACCTGGCGCGATCCCGAGTTTCTTCGCCTGCTCGGGCGCGGGGGTGAAGCCGCTCTTGCAGTTCGGGCAGAGCTTGCGGATGAGTCGCTGATGAATGACGCCAGCGAGACAGCGAGTGGCGAGCTTCTGATCGCCGACCGCTTGGGTCCAGATCGCGATGGACGCAGCCATGCTTTCCGCGGGAATCAGCACATAAACCAGCGGCGATTCCAATCCCATGAGCGCGGCGGCCTTGGCGGAGCCGGGCTCGGAAATGTCGCCGCAGAGAACAACATCGGGGTCGCGACGGATGATCTTGGTGAGCATCTGGCCGAACTCTTCGACGCCAGGCTCAGGCTCAAACATCTTGTGATCGACGCCTTCGACTCGGAACTGCGGTTCGCGCTCGAGGGTCTTGATGTTGCTGGTGTATGCGTCGTGGCGGGCGATGATCGCGTAGCCGAGGGTGGTGAGTCCTTGACCGGCAGGGGTGCTGATGAGGATGACGCCCTTGCGGTGTTCGGGCTTCTCGAAGATGCGCAGCGCTTCGATTTGCGCGGCGGCGAGGCCGAGGGTGTCGATCGACTTTCCAAAGCGCGATGCGCGGTCGAAATCGATGCGCACCGTTTGGCCGCTGCTCGATCCACTGGTGGTGACGGTGAGATGGGTCGAGCCCGACGGGCCCTCCATCTTGCAGGTTCCGACTTGGCGGCGGCGGCGATCGGCGGGATCGAGACCAGCGATGCGCTTGATGAGGTCGATGGTGGCGTTGCCAGTATCGGGGGCGAGCTGCTCGCGCTTGGTGCGCGTTCCATCGACGAGCATCGACACACCGACGCCTTGTTGCGAACTCGCGAGATCGACGCGCGTCGCACGGGAGGCGATGGGGCCGATGAGCACTTGCTCGAGCGCGATATAGACGGTGAGCGACGGATCTTCCTTCTGCGGAACAGGCTGCTTCACGCCCTTGGCGTTGGTGAACAGCACCGATGCAGCGCGCTCGCTCGAGGCCTTGCGACGAGCTTCCATGCGCTTGGCGAAGCCCTCTCCGCCGAACTGAAACTTCTCTGATGCTGGAACGCGTTCGTCGCGATACTTCCAGTAGGTGTACATCGTGCCGGTCATCATCATCGCGCCGAGGATCCATCCCACGGCGAACCACGGAATCAGCACGATTCCCAGGAGCGCGAGAACCGCGACGCCGAGGAAGATGAAGTTGAGCTTGACGACGGGCAGGGTGAAGCGACGGGCGTCGGACTCGAACTGGGCCACGAAGCGCATGTAGGGAACGAAGAGCGCCACGAGGAGGATCGGCTTGGCGATGCTCATCAGAATCATGGAATCCGCGAGGACCGGCGTGGCGTGCGGGAGAAGGTCGTGCATGGTGGGGTCTCGAACCAGATCTGGAACTGGCGGTTCACTTCGCGTTGCATCGCGCTGGGTAACGCGGGCTTTCTGCGGCGTTTCTCGGATTGGCCTTAGCCGATTCCCTTCAACCGCATCTTCAACTCTTCAGGCTTCGGCGTCGCTTCGAGGGCGACGCGCTGGTGGATCATGTTGTCCTCGACGAGCTTCACCAGTGCGCTGGTGAAGTCGAGCATTCCTTCGTCGTGGCCTTGCTTGATGAGCTCGAGGATTTCACCTTCGCGGCCGTCGAGGATGTACTTCTGCACCGCAGGGGTGTTGATGAGGATCTCAAGCGCGGGGATGCGGGCGATGTGCGCATGCAGCGTTGGCAGCAGCTTCTGATAGATGATCGCGCGCAGGTTGTAGCCGAGCAGCTTGCGGATCTGATCGCGCTCGCCTTCGGGAAACAGGTCGTAGATGCGGCCGAAAGTCTGCCACGCCGAACTAGCGTGGATGGTGCCGAACACAAGGTGGCCGGTTTCGGCGGCGCGGATGGCGGCCTCGAAGGTTTCGTAGTCGCGCATTTCGCCGACGAGCACGACATCGGGGTTCTCGCGCACCAGCGCGCGCAGCGCATCGTTGAAGTTGGTGGCGTCGATGCCGATTTCACGCTGGTTGATCGTGGCCTTGGCGTCGTTGAAGATGTATTCGATCGGGTCCTCGATCGTGATGATGTGGACCTTCTTGCGCTGGTTCACATAGTCGATCATCGACGCGATCGAGGTCGACTTGCCCGAGCCGGTGACGCCGGAGAAGAGGATGAGTCCCTGCGCGGCCATCGACACATCGCCGAGGATCGCGGGCAGGTAAAGCTCTTCGAAACGCTTGATGTTGCTGGTGATCAGACGCGCCGCCAACGACGGATTGCCGCGGGCCATGAACAAGTTGACGCGGAAGCGGCGCGACGAAGTGCCATCCTCATCACCAGCCTTCTTGTAGTCGTAGGCGAAGTCGATCGAGCCGTGGCGCTCGAAGTAATTCACCTGGTTCGGATCGAGGATGTCCATCGCCACCTGCATCATGATGTTGGGCGTGCAGATTGCGGTTTCGAGATCCTTCAGGACGCCGCGGTGGCGCACGCGCGGTCGAAGGCCGCTCTTGACGATCAAGTCAGAGCCTTCGACGCGGATAATCGCCTCAAGCCAGGAGATCCAGGCCTTCAGTCCTTCGCCAGCGACGGTGCCGCGGTGCTTGATCGAGAGTGGGACGAGCAGTTCGTTGCGCGCGGACGACATGAGGTGCCTCTAACGGTGCCAGGACAGTACTTCCGCATCGTCCCAGCCATGCCGGGATCGATTCTTCCGTGCGCCCGTGAGTCTGCGGCGCATGCAGCGAATCCGCGGGACCCGCGGGGAAGTTCCGCACCTTACCGCAAACCATGTCTAAACGGAAACGGTGGGGCACCGGCGACGCGCGTGGCGCAACCGTTCTCGGGCTGAGGATTTGACGCGCGGCGAAGGCTCCTGCATGATCCCCCGATGGAAGCCAAGATCGTCCTTGAGGGCATCACTTTTGATGATGTCCTTCTCATTCCCGCCTACAGCGAAATCACGCCTGATCTCGTCGACACTTCGACGCAGTTGACGCGGAACATCTCTTTGAAGATCCCGCTGGTCAGTTCACCAATGGACACGGTGACCGAGGGTGCGCTGGCAATCGCGCTCGCTCAAGAAGGCGGCATTGGCATCATCCACAAGAACTTGACGCCCGATGTGCAGGCGCGCGAGGTGGCCAAGGTCAAGCGCAGCGAGCACGGCGTTGTCGTCGATCCGATCACGCTGTCGCCGATGGACACGGTTGGCCGCGCCGCGCAATTGATGGCTGAGCATGGAGTTTCCGGCTTCCCCGTGACCGCCGACGGCACCAGCCGAGGCGAGGTGGTTGGCATTCTTACCCGCCGCGATATGAAGTTTCTCAACGGTCGCGGCGAAGCGAAGGTCGGCGAGGTGATGACCAAAGACAAGCTCATCACGGCAGCGCCTGACACCAAGCCCGCCGAAGCTGAGCAGATGATGAGTCGCGCGCGGGTGGAGAAGTTGCTTCTCGTCGACGGGCAGCGTCGGCTGAAGGGGCTCATCACCATGCGCGACCTCGAGAATGTGCGCACGCACGCCAACGCTTGTCGCGATGTGCGCGGGCGATTGCGCGTAGGTGCAGCCATCGGCGTGCGTCAATTTGAGCGCGCGGAGAAGCTCATTGCTGCCGAGGTCGATGTGATCGTCATCGACACCGCCCACGGACATTCGAAGAATGTGATCGACACCGTTCAGGGTGTGAAGAAGCGCTTCAACATCGAGGTCATTGCGGGAAATGTCGGCACCGCCGACGGAGCCAAGGCACTGATCGACGCAGGCGCCGATGCGGTCAAGGTCGGCATCGGACCTGGTTCGATTTGCACGACGCGCGTTGTCACTGGCGTTGGCATGCCGCAGATCACTGCGATTATGGAGGCGGTGCGCGCGTGTGAGGCGCAGGGCATACCCGTGATCGCTGATGGTGGAATTCGCCAGTCGGGCGACATCGCCAAGGCGATTGCCGCGGGCGCTTCATGCGTGATGCTCGGCTCGATGTTTGCGGGACTCGACGAGAGTCCGGGCGAGGTGGTGTTGCACCGTGGCCGCCGATTCAAGAGCTATCGCGGCATGGGCAGCGAAGGCGCGATGAGCGCGGGATCGGGCGATCGCTACGGGCAGGCCAGCATCAAGGACGCGCGCAAGTTCGTCCCCGAGGGCGTCGAGGGCATGGTGCCGTACCGAGGCGCGCTCGCCGAGTATGTCTATCAACTCGTTGGTGGAGTGCGCAGCTCGATGGGTTACTGCGGCTGCGCGAGCCTCGACGAGTTTCGCCGCAAGGCGCGCTTCGTGAAGGTTTCGGGCGCAACGGTCATCGAGAACCATCCGCACGACATCACCATCACCAAGGAAGCGCCGAACTATTCGGCGTCGATCCGTCAGGAATAGCGGCGCGGCGCGTTCGGGTCAGGCGATGATCGGTTCGATCACGTGTCCATGCACATCGGTCAGCCGACGGTCGCTGCCGTTGTGGCGCCAGGTGAGCTTGGTGTGATCGATCCCCAGTAACCGCAGCATGGTCGCGTGGATGTCGTACACCGTTGTCGGGTTTTTTCGGTCGA
>QWPT01000042.1:11858-23435 GCA_003671075.1 Planctomycetota bacterium | reverse complement strand
GAGCGCCTTGGAAATTCACCCCCCAAACCGTCGAGCAGATTTCCGAGCTGTACTTCGCCACTAGTCAGCTGCCGCCATCGACAACGATTCAATCGCCGCAGGGCTGGGTTCCCTCGGCAACCTACTTTCGCCTCCGCCAATTCGTGAGCGATCACGCGCCCTTCCTGCTGGGAAGGGTGAAGCGCATCGAGGTTTGGCAGTTGCTCGTGGTGCTGGTGGTCGTTCCGATCGGCATATTGAGCGCGCGCCTGCTTGCGTTGCTGGCTTGCCGCCTCCTGGCACGGATTCCCGGTGTGGCCGCGACGCAGCCGCGCTGGTTTTCCTTGTCGGCAACCGTGTTGATATTCGCCCTGGTGATGCGGATGCTGCCGACGCTGCTGGGCATTCCTGAGCGCCAGCGGGAGTTCACCATGCCCTACATAGGCACGCTCGTGACCCTCGCGGGCGCGGTGGTGGCCTGGCACGGCGTGACGCTGCTGAGCGCGCTGCTGATGACATTTGCGATGCGCACCGCAACAACCACCGACGAGTTGACCATCAACTTGCTGAGGGCATGCTTGCGGGTGGCGATTTGCGTCGTGGCGGCGTTTGGCATTGCGTACTTCTTCGCCGTTCCGGCTTCGAACATGCTCGCGGGCCTGGGCATCGGTGGTCTTGCCGTGGCGCTGGCGTCGCGAGCCACCTTGGCCAATTTCTTCGGCGCGGGCATCCTGGTCGCCGATCGGCCGTTTCGCAGCGGCGATTGGATCCGCAGTCAGATGGCCGAGGGTGTTGTCGAAGCGGTGGGCATTCGTTCTACGCGCGTGCGCACCACTCAGGGCGATGTCATCATCGTTCCCAACGGCAACCTCGCCGACGCGACCATCGTCAACCAGGGCATTCGCAATCATCGTCTCATGAACATCCAGCTGACGGTGGTGGACGGCGCAAGTCCCTCGAAACTCGAGCAATTCATCGAGGCGGTGCGCGCGCGTGTGCAGAACGATCCAGCGTTCATCCCCCAAGAGACGAGCGTGGGAGTGATCGGCATCTTGGCCACCGGCGTGCAACTACAGATCAACGGCGCGCTCAGTGTGAATTCCGACGACGCCGAATTCCAGGCGAAACATGTGTTTCTCGTCGATGTGATGCGCACGGCCGACCAAATCGGCCTCAGCCTCGGCAAGGGCTTCGTTCGCGAATAGCCTGATTCGTCGCGGTTCATCCTGCAGGGCGGTCACACACTCGCGGCAAAGCCAGTGGCTACATTGCGCGCCCCGCGTTTGGAGCCACCACTTATGCCTCGCTTGTTGCCTTTTTTTCTCGCTTGCTTGCTGTCGATCACTACCGCCTCATCTGCCGGCCAAGATTGGGCTGGCGTGTGGGAGACCAATTGGCGCGAGGGCGGCGGGCGATTGATTTTCGAGCAAAAGGGCGATCTCGTCACTGGCCGTTACGGGCTCTACGACGGCCGCTTCGAAGGCACGGTGAGTGGATCGAAGCTTGATGGCCGATGGTTCGAAGGGGACCGGGTCGACGAGTTCGAGTTGGTGCTCAGTCACGACAAGCGCACCTTCGCTGGCAGCGCCGACTTGCATGGTTGGTTGACTGGACGGCGCACCAGTGAGCAGGGCGTTGCGCCGACGATCGGTCTATCGACGCCAAGAGAAGCGTGGATGAACTTCGTGAGGGCGTGCAATATTGGGCGCTGCGGGATCAGTGATTCGTGGGCAATCGCGGTGCGCGCCGCAGAATTCGAGTCGCCAGCCGCCAAGGAAAACCGCGTCGAGCAACTGCGCCAGGTGCGCGAGTTCTTCGATGTCATCGACCTGACGACATTCCAATTGTCGGATGTCTTGGACGAGGCGCCTTCGGGATCGCTGTCAGTGCGACTCGTGCAGTCGCGCTCCAATGCCACGCTTATCGTGACCATCCGACGAAACGACGCGGGGGAGTGGCACATCGTCGTTCCCAACGAAGAAGATCTGATCACGGCGCGCAAGTCGCTGTTGGCGAGGTACGGTGAAAATCCGCCGAGCCCGAAGTCCTACCAACTCCTGCAGAATCCGCGCGACACCATGCGCGCTTTCCTAGATGGAATGTTCAACTGGGATCGCCGAGGCAAGGCGCTCGCGCTATCCACGCTTGACCTGAGCGCGTTTCCTGACTCGCTGCGCGCATCCGACTCGGGTCTGGTCGCGGCATACCTCGGGCGCGTGTTCGATCGCGTTGGGTTCATCGGTCTGCAGTCGATTCCCAACGACGGCGTCGTGCTCGATCCCTATGTCCACTTCGTTCACCCAGTCGGCTCGGTCGTCATCGCGCCCACGGGGCACGAACCTGGTGCTCCGTGGAAGTTCACCACCGAAACCGTCGAAGCCATTCCCGACATCTACTTTGTCGTCGCCGATTTGCCGCCTGCAGTTGAGTCGCATCCTGACATTCTTGCGCCGATGGCCTACTTCGAAATTCGAAAGTTCGTCGAGGAAAATGCACCGTTTCTCATGGGGCGAGTTGCGCGATTCGAGTTCTGGCAGGTGCTGGCGCTCCTGATCTGCTTGCCAACCACGCTGGTGCTTTCAAAACTCGTATCGCGCGTGTGCTGCTGGGCCCTAGCTTCCATTTCCTGGATGCCGAAGACTCAGCCGACCTGGTTCGGTTGGGCGGTAGCGTTGCTGTTTTTCACACTGACGATTCAGCGGGTGCCGCACCTGATCGGCGTTCCCGAGCGTTCTCGCGAATTCTCGGTTCCCATCGTCGGGTCGGTGGTCATCATCGCTTACGCCGGAGTTTGCTGGTCTTTGGTGTCGATTGGTGGTGGGCTGCTCATCTCGCGAGCACAACGCACGGCGGGCTCGAGCGATGATCTGGTGGTCAATCTGCTGCTTGCTTGCGCGCGCCTGGCCATTATCGTTTCGGCGGCGCTCACCATTGCCTACCTATTCTCGATCCCGACATCGAACATCCTCGCGGGTCTGGGAATCGGCGGACTTGCGGTGGCCTTTGCTTCGCGCGAGACGCTTTCGAATGTCTTTGGCGCGGGCATCCTGGTTGCCGATCGTCCATTTCGGAGCGGCGATTGGATCAGTTCGAAGTACGCCGAGGGCTTCGTCGAAGGCGTTGGCATCCGCTCGACGCGCGTGCGCACGGCGCAGGACAGCATTATCGTGATACCCAACGGCAATCTTGCCGACGCGACCATCAACAACCTCGGAACGCGCAGGAGCCGGCTCATGGTCCTGCAGCTCGCGGTGACGAAGGGCGCGACCCCGGAGAGGCTCGAGGCCTTCATCACGGCCATCCGCGCGCGTGCCGCTGGCGATGCGTCGATCATCGCGGACCGAACCGACATCGGCGTCAACAGCATGGACGGGGCTTCGATTCAGATCCAGTTCACGAGCTATCTCAATGTAAAGTCCGACTCCGCAGAGATTGCTACCCGCCACGCGTTCCTGCTCGACCTGATGCGCATCGCCGCCGAGAACGGTCTGCAGTTAGGAAAGGGTATGTTCCGCAACGGCGACAAGAACTCTGCAGGCGGCGATGATGGCGAGTGATTCACCAATGAAGGCCAACCCGATGACGCATACTTCAATCAACGCCCTTGTTCGTTCGCCGCGTCGGCTGCTCGCCCTGGCGATTCTTCCGGTCGCCGCGACTTCCCTTGCGCTGTTCGGCGGTGGATGCAAGGTGGCGAACACCGCGCTGCGCGCTGACTTCGTCGACTTCAATTCGATCATTCAGGGCAACCAGACCCAGCAGATGCTGCTGAATCTCGTCCGAATGCACTATCGCGAAACGCCTTTGTTCATGCAGGCGGGCGCGCTGACGGCTTCATATGAGTCGTCCATCGGCGGCAATTCCACCGCCACAATCCCCGTCGACGGCGATTCCGAATTCGGCCTTGAGATCGACTACAAGTTCTCCAGCAAGCCGACGATTTCCTACACGCCGATCGAAGGCAAGGCGTATGTCGATCAATTCATGTCCGAGGTCACGCCCACGACCTTCGCGCTGCTGGTGCGCGCGGGATGGCCGATCGTCAAGCTCAGCGAGTTGCTTGTTGAACGCGTCACTCTTCAGTCTGGCGAGGTGATGATGGGTCGTCCGAGCTCGGATTCGTACCCCAAGTTCCAGGCTTTCTTCCAGACGCTTCAGGACGCCGAGGATGTCGATGAACTCTCCGTTGCACCTATGAAGGGCGGCGGATTTGAGCTCGTGGCCAGCAAGCAGACCATCGCCATCGAGAGTTTCCAGTTTCGCTCGCTGTTCTCGGCGATGTTCATGGCCGCGAGGAATGTCGACACGCCGCCGTCGCGGGTCAGCCGAACCAAGGTGAAGCGGGGAGCGGGCGAATTGATCATCCGCGTGTACGACACGCCGCCGAAGGACGCGCTGGTGTTCGTCGAGTACACCGGCCACTACTACGCCATCGCCAACGACGACATCCGATCGAAGGACACGCTGGCGCTGCTCATGCAGTTGAGTCGTATTCAGGCCGGCCCCGCGTCACCGCCGCCGCTGATCACGATCCCCGCGCGCTAACTACGGGCAAAAAAACAAACAGCGGACGCGCAAGTCGCGTCCGCTGCTTGATTTCTGTTTACAAGCAATTCGGCGTGAGTCAGTGGGTGTGCTCTGCGGTGGCGGACTTGGTCGCCTCCGGGCTCGCCAACACTTGCTCGCCTGGAAGAGCGGCGCGGCGCGAGGGCTCCTCGCGGCGGATCTCTTCGCGACGCGGCTCTTCACGACGAGGCTCTTCCTCATCCTTAAGCCCACGCTTGAATTCCTTGATGCCCTGGCCAAGCGACTTTCCGACTTCCGGCAAACGACGGCCGAAGATCAGGAGGCCCAACACAAGGAGGACCATTTCTATTCCGAATGGGTTGAAAGCAAGTACGGTCGTGACGACGTTCGACATAATTTATCTCCTAAACCGAGTATATCCCCGATTCCGCTTGTGGTCGAAGATGCTTTTGCCTCCCCGAGAAATGAGCGGAGGGGGTTGGGTCTCTGCGGACAGGTCCAAGATTTTCCCGATACAGTCCCAATCATGATGGATCGCACGTTTCTTGGCGGCATGCTTCGCGCTGCCGCTGTCGCCGCAATGGCGACGATCGTTTTGGCAGGATGCCGCACCAACAAGGAGATCCCGGCGGAACCCGGGATAACCGAGGGCCCGGCCCTCATTAAACTCGGACCTGGCGACCCAATGCCGGATGTGTCTGCCGCCTACGCGCGCAAGACCTTCTATCTGGAGCGCGCCGCCGACGAAAGTATCGGATGGTTCCAGAAGCCCTCGAGCAAGCAGTGGTTCCCCTTTAAGAACCAGGGCACCTCCGAGGAAGTTTGCACGCATGAGCAGGCCGCGGCAAGCGTGCTGGCGTTTCGGGACCTGATGACCAGCTCGCCCAACTCGGGGGAGTTCCAGAAGAAGTTCTTCGAGCTGTTCGATGTCTGGCAGTCGGTCGGCTACACCGCCGATCGCGAAGTGTTGTTTACTGGTTATTACTCCCCGATCTTCCAGGCCAGCCGCGAGCCCGAGGGGCGCTTCAAGTATGCGCTCTACACCCGCCCGACTGATTTGGTGTCGGATCCGGCCACGGGTCAGCCGCTCGGTCGCAAGATGGCCGACGGTTCGATTCAGCCTTGGCCGACGCGTACCGAGATTGATTCGAGTGGCATGCTCAAGGGCACCGAGCTGGTGTACCTCGAGAACCAACTCGATGTCTACATCATCCATGTCAACGGAAGTGCCAAGTTGATCATGCCCGACAACTCGGTCATGTTCGTCGGTTACGCGGGCAAGACCGACCGACCGTACTTCGGGTTGGGCGCGGCGCTGGTCGCGGCGAATGTCATCCCGAAGAATCAGCTCTCGCTCTCGTCGATTCGCCGTCTCTACAAGACGCAGCCCGACACGGTGAACCAGTACATCGAGAAGAACGAGTCCTATGTCTTCTTCACCGAGTATCCGAGCGACCGCTGGCCCGCGGGCTCGCTGGGCACGAGGGTGAACGAGGACGCGACCATTGCAACCGACAAGACGATCTTCCCGCGCGGTGGCCTCACCATGGTCGATACGCGCGCGAACACAATTACCCGTGGTTTGACTGAGTACAAGAACTTCATGTTCGATCAGGACACTGGTGGCGCGATCCGCGCTGCTGGCCGCGCCGATCTTTACATGGGTAACGGCGCAGCGGCCGAACTGCTCGCGGGCGGACAGGTCGCCAACGGCAAGATGTATTACTTCTTCCTGAAGCCCGAGTTTGTTGCGCAGTATCCGCTGCCCGAGGCGGCCAAGGCCAAGGCCAAGCAGGCCGCGACGGGAACGCCCAAGGTGCAGACGCCGGCGAATCTCGCCAAGCCAGTCACCAAGACCGCGCAGGTCGGCGAGTCCAACGAGAAGTGAGTTGACGGTGGTAAGCAGGTGAATCCCGCGGCGCGCACGAATCGTGCGCGCCGCGTTCTTTTTACGGTGTCGATGCGCGCTCACGCCAGCCGAGTCCGCGCTCGCGCAGTGCTGAATCCTTGGGCGTCCACCTGCGGTCGCGTGCGAAGTCGGGCCAGGGTTCACTGTGAAGTTCGCTCGACTCGTCGGCCCACATGCGTGCGAAGGTGGCGGGGAAGGCGCGCGGTCGGGTGTAGTGCGCGCGAACGCTTTCGTTGGCGTGGTTGTGCTCGGCGGCGAAGCGCGACTCGTCGAGCAGGCTCCATGCTTCACCTGCAACGCAGCCGAGAAGAAACGCGGGGACGAGGATCGCCGCCATGCGCTTCACCGGTCGCGCCGAGAGTGTCCATGCGGGAAGTGGAGCGGTTGCGCGACCACACTCGCAACAGGTTGCTCGCGATTCGTGCGGATATCCGCAGTGCGGGCACTGACCGCGACGCGCGCGCCGATCGGCGGGAACATGCACCCAGAAGATCTCGGCGAAGTCAGCCAATGGCGTGAGCCACCACAAGAAGATCGACGATGCGGCGGTCGCCACGGCACTGAGCGCGATGGTGGCGAAGTTCGCACCGAATCCGCCGATCAGCGCGCGCGCCATGCAGTAAGCCACGAACAGAAACGCCAGCGACAACGCGAAGAGCATCGCGAACGCCATTGCGTTTGCGTTGGCGTGAGCGCGATGGTCTTCGGGCGCGTCGTCGATTGGCTCCATGTCGGCACGATATGGCAGCGGCGTCCGCCCTACACTCCGCGCCCCATGAACGCGAACGCAGCAATACCCACATTCGATTCTGATCTTGCGAACGATCTCGCGATCGATCTCGGCGGCGTGACCAAGACTTACTCCGGTCGCGTGCAGGCGCTGCAGGGAGTAGCGATGCAGGTGCGTCGCGGAGAGATCTTCGGTTTGCTCGGCCCCAACGGCGCCGGCAAGTCGACGCTAGTCAAGATCATGACCACGATTGTGCGCGCGACGACGGCGACCGGCACCATTCTCGGCGCGCCCGTTGGCCATCGCCCCACCCTGGCGCGCATCGGATATCTGCCCGAGCACCATCGATTTCCCCAGTATCTCACCGGGCGCCAGTGCGTCGAGTTTTTCGGTGCGATGAGCCTGATGCGTCGTTCCGCTCGACGGACGCGCGCGGCGGAAATGCTCGATGTCGTGGGCATGGCAGCGTGGGCCGATCGGCGCGTTGGTACTTACTCGAAGGGAATGCAGCAGCGCACCGGTCTTGCGGCGGCGCTGGTGAACGATCCCGAACTAGTGATCCTCGACGAGCCGACCGATGGCGTCGATCCCGTCGGCCGCCGCGAAATTCGCGATGTCTTGCTGGCGATGCGCGATCAGGGCCGAACGGTGTTCCTCAACAGTCACCTGCTCGGCGAGGTCGAGCAGGTGAGCGATCGAGTGGCGATCATGCTGAAGGGAAAGGTCGAGCGGTCGGGCTCGATGAGCGAACTCACCCACGACAGTCGCAAGTGGTGCGTGACGATCCAGGGCGAAGCGCCGGTGTGGAGCGCGGAGTTCGGCGCGGTTCTCGGCGCGGTTCTCGGTGGTGTTTCTAGCGCGCGCGACGAAGGTCGCAGCGTCATCGAGTTGAAGACCGATGACCTCGCGCTCGTGCAGGGACTCATCGATCGGCTGCGCGCGCAGGGGATCGCGATCGTCGGCGTGCGCGAGTCGCGCGAGTCGCTTGAGGATCTCTTCATGCGCCTGGTGCGCGATGTCGACGGACGCACCAAAGCGGTCGGTGCGGGCAACATCACTGGAGGGCGCTGAGATGCAAAAACACGAGCTCTACAGGGATAAACTCACATTCGCCGACATCGTGGTGCAGACGCGCGCGCTGTTCGTGGCGGCTTATCGCGAGCTCAACGCGCGCAAATTGTTTTGGGTCGCGCTTGTACTCAATGCGCTCGTGATCGGCGCCATTGCGGCGATCGGCATCGATGAGACGGGCATCTCCGTCTTCGGCTACCAACTGGCGATCCCCGGCGTGACCACGAAGCTCTTCCCCGATGGAAAGCTCTACAAAGTCATCATCTCGACTGTCGGTGTCGGGTTCTGGCTTTCGTGGCTCTCGACGATCCTTGCGCTGCTGTCGACGGCGTCGATGTTCCCCGACCTAGTGACGGGCGGCGTCGACACCATGCTCTCGAAGCCCGTCGGTCGCACTAGGCTCATCGTCACCAAGTTTACAACCGGACTGCTTTTCACGGCTCTGCAGGTGAGCGTGTTCGCCGTGCTCGCGTTCTTGGTGCTCGGAGTGCGCGGCGGTGTGTGGGAGATCGGCGTGTTCGTCGTGGTGCCGCTGATGGTCGTCTTCTTCAGCTATCTCTTCGCGGTGCAGGCGGTGGTCGGGCTCGTGACTCGTTCGCCGATTGCATCGGTGATCGTGGCGTTGCTGTTCTGGATCTTCATCTTCCTGATTCACGCCGGTGAGCAATTCACGCTGTTTGGAAGCACTTTTTCGCGCCTTGAGATCGCGGGAATCGAAAAGAAGATCGCCTCGCTGCAGACCGAGGAAGCGAAGTCGGGACTGGTGCTCAAGCTCGAGGATCAGCGCGCGACCGACTCGAACTGGCAACTTGCCCATGGGATTTTCTTCGCGGTGAAGACGGTGATTCCAAAGACAACCGAGACGGCGGGGCTGGTGACGCGGTCGCTTGCGGTGGCGGCGGACATCGGTTCGGAGGATGAGGCGGAGGGCGACGACGAGAATGCGCGGCGCCAACGCGGATTTTTCCGATCGCAGTTCGTGACCGAGCGCAAGCTCAAGGCCGCGATCGATGAGGAGATGGCCAAGCGACCGGTGTGGTGGGTCGTCGGCACCAGCTTCGCATTCGAGTGCGTAGTTCTTCTGTTCGGCGCGTGGTACTTCCGTCGCCGAGATTTCTAGAACTGAGATTTTTGTCACACGCTCGCCGCAGAACTGCGCGAGTTACTTGCCCAACTCGGCGCCGCGGTCGCGTGCTGCCTTGAGCGCTTCGACCATGAGGCCGTCAACGCCGCCCGCGCGCGACGCGGTGTCGTCCAAGCGCAGCATGCCGGCGGCGGTGGTGCCGCCTTTGCTGGTGACTTTGGCGCGCAGGATCTCGGGTTCGTCCTTGGTTTCATCGAGCAGCGCCGCGGCGCCGATCAGCGTTTCGCGGGCGAGTGTGCGCGCGATTTCGGGCGCAAGGCCGATCTCTTCGGCCGCGTAGGTCCACGCCTCGAGGAAGCGGAAGAGGAAGGCTGGTCCGGAACCGCTGACGGCGGTGACTGCATCGAAGAGCGATTCGGGCACGCGCACCGTTGAACCGACCGAGGCGAAGAGTTGCTCGGCGCGCAAGATGTCGGACTCGGTCACCTGCGCGTCGGATGCAATGGCGGTAATGCCACGGCGCACGGCTGCTGGCGTGTTGGGCATGGCGCGCACCACGCGCGCACTTGCGCCGAGTGCGGCGCTGATCGATGCGCTGCGCACGCCGGCCATCACCGAAATCACCAGCGGGCCGTCAGCGTGAACCGTGCCGATTTGGCTGGCCAGCATTGCGAGATTCTGTGGCTTGATCGCTAGAACCACCATTTCCGCAGCAGCGATGGCATGAGCGTCGACGATGCGCAGGCCCAGCTCTCGCGCCTCGGAAAGGCGCGAGGCATCAGGGTCGATGGCAGCGATCTCACTCGGAGCGGCGATGCCCGAGGCGATGGCGCCTCGAGCGAGTGCCTGTCCCACATTTCCAAAGCCGACGATCACGAGTCGAGGAATCATTGAGGCAAAGTAGCGAATTTCGGGGTCGCCGATTGGGCCTATCACGGGGTTCAACAAGGGGTTCAACAAGGGGTTCAACAAGGGGGGTCGGACCAAGCGCGCCGCGGCAGCGACTTCCTGCGATACACTGCGCGCTTATGCCACGACCAGGCTTCAGCCCGCTCTACCAGCTTGACTTCGAGAATCCGATTCTTGAAATCGAGCGTCAGATCGACGCGATCGAGGAACGCCCCGACGCCGAACGCTACGAGGCTGAGCTTCGTCAGCTCAACCAAACGCGCGAGGGGCTTCTCCGCAAGATCTACGAGAACCTCACTCCGTGGCAGACTGTGCGCATCGCCCGCCATCCGTTGCGTCCGCAGACCAGCGACTATGTGCAGATGCTTTGCCGCGACTTCTGCGAGTTGCACGGCGATCGCACCTTTGGTGACGACCCCGCCATCCTGACCGGCTTCGCCCGCATCGGCTCGATGAAGTGCATGTTCATCGGGCACCACAAGGGGCGGACCGTCGCCGAGAAGGTCGCGGCTCACTTCGGCTGCGCTCATCCCGAGGGCTATCGCAAGGCGATGCTCAAGATGAAGCTTGCGGAAAAACTGGGTCTGCCGATCGTGACGCTTGTTGATACTCCGGGCGCGTACCCAGGCATCGGCAGCGAGCAGCGCGGCCAGGCGCAGGCCATCGCGGTCAATCTGATGGAGATGAGTCGGCTGCGCACGCCAATCGTCTCGGTCGTGATCGGCGAGGGCGGCTCGGGCGGAGCGCTCGGCATCGCGGTCGCAGATCGGGTCGGCATGCTTGAGCACGCTTGGTACTCGGTGATTTCGCCGGAAGGATGCGCGGCGATCCTCTGGAAGGAAGCCAACGAGGACACCAACAATCGCGCCGCCGAATGCCTTGCGTTGACGGCCAAGCGCAATCTTGAGAATGGGCTGGTGGATGGCGTGATCGCCGAGCCACTCGGCGGCGCCCACCGCGATCCGCGCAAATCGGCCGACAGCCTTCAGACCTGGATCGTCGACCGCTTGCGGGAGCTTTCTCGGGTCAACCCGGAGACGCTGGTTCGCCAGCGTTTCGAGAAGTTCCGCAAAATGGGTGCCTTCCGCGACGAGCTCGCGGCGACGGCGCAGTGACCAACACGGTCGCACCTGTTTCGTCGGGCTTTTTGACGGTTCACTCCGACGCTGCTACGCTCCGCCCCCCCGAAGAGCGGATCGCGGTGATCGTTCTGACGGGGGAGAGAGAGACAATTCGTGGCGACTAAGAAAGAACCGGCCAAGAAGGCACCGGCGAAGGGCGTGTCTAAGACACCTGCCGCGGCGGCGAAGCCTGCTCCAAAGGCGATGGTTGCTGCGAAGGCGGTGGTCAAGCCTGCTGTGAAGCCCG
>QWPT01000042.1:0-11489 GCA_003671075.1 Planctomycetota bacterium | reverse complement strand
CTGTCGCCAAGCCTGAGCCGAAGCAGCTCAAGGCCAAGCCCGCGCCTGGCGATCCGCCGATTGTTCCGAAGAAGGGGCCGATCGATCTCAGCCAGCACAAGTCGGTTGCAGAGGCGGCGGCTGCCGTCGCCAATGCGCGCGGTGGAACTGGCGAGTACATGATGATCAACGGCCGCCGAGTGCGCGCGATCTCGACCAAGGGCATCGTCATCGCCAAGAAGTCGAAGTCTGCCACGGCGGTGCCGGTCGCACCTCCCAACGAGCAGGAAATCCGAGAAATCAAGACGAAGCTCAGCAAGAAGGAACTCGACGAGTACCGCTTGCTGCTGCATGCCAAGCGCCGCCAACTGATCGGCATGCTCAACGGCATGGAAGACGAGGCGCTGCGCTCCTCTGACGGCAGTTTGACCGGCGTGCCTGTGCACATGGCGGACATGGGTTCCGATGTGTACGAGCAGGACTTCACTCTTGGTATGGCCGAGACCGAGCGTGCGATCGTCAACGAGATTGACGCTGCGCTGCAGCGGATCGAGGACAAGACTTTCGGAGTCTGCCAGATGACGGGTAAGCCGATCGCGAAGGCGCGTCTTGATGCCAAGCCTTGGGCGAAGTACACCATCGAAGCCGAGCGGATCATCGAAGCCAGCGGCAGCCGCTGATTTCTGCACGGACCTCTATGCCGGCCGACGAGCCTGACACGAATCCTGCGCCGATCGAGGCCGCTGAGCGTCCATCGTGGCGTTCGGCAGCGTCATGGTTTCGGCTTGTTGGCGTGTTTGCCGGTGGATTGGCGCTCGATCTGTGGTCGAAGTCGTGGGCGTTTGCCCATGTGGCGGGCTACCCCGTCGAACTCACACGCGAGCGCGTGCTTGATGATCCATCGTTCATGCTGCCTCACCACGGTCGCGTCGAGGCGCTGCCGTTTGGGTTGCTCGACTTCACCCTGGTGCTGAATTACGGCGCGGTGTTCGGCATCGGCCAGCATCGTCGCGAGTTGTTCATTGGGTTCACGATTGTGGCAACGGTCGCGGCAATCGCGCTGTTCGTGCGCGGGACGCGGCAGCGGATGCGCGTTGCGCATGTTGCGATCGGACTGATTCTTGGCGGCGGCCTGGGCAATCTCTACGACCGCATCGAGTACGGCGCCGTGCGCGATTTCCTGCACATGCTGCCGGGATGGAGTCTGCCCAACGGTTGGATGTGGCCGGGAAACTCGACTTCCGAAGTGTTTCCGTGGGTCTTCAACATCGCCGATGTGCTGCTGCTCACGGGGATGGGCTTGTTCGTGATCACGAGTTTTATCGAGGATCGACGGGCGAAGCTGTCGGCTGCGGCGGGGTGATCATCGCCAGCGCGGCGTCGAGTTCGAGAACGCAGGTTGAGTCGATCGACTCGGGGAGGTCCTCGAGGCGATGCGCCATTTCTGCGGTGAACGGGCCAACGGCGGTGCGGCGCAGCGTGATGCAGTGACCGCCGGTGCCGAGCGCGAGGCCGAGGTCGCGCGCGAGGCTGCGGACATAGAAGCCCTTGCCGCTGCGGATCGCCACGCGCGCGATCGGCCATTCGTAAGCGAGCAGCGCGATCTCATGCACGAGGACTTTGCGAGCGGGAATCTCGATGGGCGCGTCGTCGGGCGAAGCTTTGCGCGCGATCTGGTAGGCGCGCTTGCCGTCGATGTGGATCGCACTGAAGGCAGGCGGGCGTTGGTCGATTTCGCCGAGAAATCCGCGGAGCGCGGCTTGGACGCTGGCGTGGGTCGGCGGCGTGGCGACGGCGATCTCGCGGCGTTCGCCTTCGCGATCATCGGTGGCGGTGAAGGCGGAGAGGTCGACATCGGTCTCGTAGCGCTTCTCGGTGGCCATGAGCAGGTCGATGGCCTTGGTCGCCTTGCCGAACGCGATGATGAGGACGCCGGTCGCGAGCGGGTCGAGGGTGCCGGCATGACCGGCCTTGGCGCGGCCGGCGCGGCGGCGCGCGATCTCGACGGCGCGCATCGAACTCATGCCAATCTCTTTGTCGAGCACGAGGATTCCGCTGAGGTCGCTGTGGATGCGCATCGCGGTAGTGTCGCGCAAACCGTTGCGCGGTGGGGGGGCTTCGCTACGATGAAGCGCTTATGGACGGAATATCAATCTTGGTGGGAATCGGAACGGGCCTGGTCCTTGGCGGCGCTGGCGCGTTTGTCATTGCGCAATTGCTTGCGCGTTCGCGTGGGGCGGTTGGCGCGGCTGCGGCCGAAGCGATGCGCGGCGAGCTTGATGTTCTCAAGCGCGAGCGCGACACGCTGCGCGCACAGGCGTCGGCGGCGCTGCAGGGCGAGTCGTCCGCAAAGGCAACGCTGGCGGCGATGCAGCAGACGGCGATCGAGTTTCGCGACGGCGCGGCCACCGAGCGCACGCGGGCCGACGATGAATCAGCGCGTCGGTCGAAGGCCGAGCAGGAACTCAGCGGCTTGCGCACGCAGCTTTCCGAGCGGCAGAAGAATCTCGATGAGCAGCGGGAGATTCTTGCTCGCGCCGAGCAGACGCTGAAGGATGTGTTCAAGGCCACGGGCGCAGATGTGCTGAAGTCGGCTGCGGAGACGCTGGTGAAGCAGGCGAAGGAGCAGTTCGAGGGCCAGCAGAAACTTTCCGCGCAGGAGCTCGAGGCTCGACACAAGTCGATCGACGCGACGCTGCTGCCGCTGCGCGAGCAACTCGTCAAGCAGGAAGAACTGGTGAAGGCGCTCGGCGAGAAGCGCGAGGGCGACGCCAAGACGCTCGGCGAACAGCTGCGTCAGATAGCGGAATTGCAGCAAAAAGCGTCAAGCGCGGCGCAGACGCTGTCGAGCGCGCTGCGCGACAATCGCCAACGCGGGCGCTGGGGAGAGGTCTCGCTGCGCAACATCGCCGAGATGGCGGGGCTCGTTGCCAATGTTGACTTTAACGAGCAGACGAGCGTCGACGGCGACGAGGGCAACAAGTTGCGGCCGGACATGACGGTGCGCTTGCCGGGCGGGCGGTTCGTGCCGATCGATGCGAAGGTGCCGATGAATGCGTACCTCGACTCGCTTGATCCTGCGCTGTCGGACGCGGATCGCGTGGTGCGCCGAACCGCGCACGCGCAGGCCTTGCGCACCCATGTTCGCGCGCTCGCGTCGCGCGAGTACGCCAAGGCGATGGGTGAGGGCGTTGAGATCACCGTCTTGTTCGTGCCGCTTGAAAGCGGTTTGATCGCGGCGCTTGAAGAAGACGGCAGCATTTACAGCGAGGCGCTCGACAAGCGGATCATCATCACCACCGCCTCGACGCTGTTGGCGTTGCTGCGAACTTGCGCGTTGCAGTGGCAGCAGGCGAAACTCAACGAGAACGCGCGCAAGATCGGCGAGAACGCAAAGGAACTGCTCGACCGCATCGGGAAGTTCGCTGAGCATCTCGAGAAGGTCGGCGCTGGACTGTCGACTGCGGCCAAGAGTTTCAACGCGGCGGTGGGCAGCTTTAACACGCGCTTGCTTCCGAGCGCGCGCGATACGGCCGAACTCGCAGGCGAACTCGGGCTTGCGCCGGAGGAAATTGCGCCGACGGAGGCGATGCTGCGCGAGGTGCAGGGTCGCTTGCCGCCCGCCGAGTGATCGGTGCCTGGCACCAACCTGGCACCAACCTGGCACCAACCTGGCACTAACCATGCACCAACCAGGCACCAGTCAGCGTGAGCTGAGGCCGAGGAGTGGCTTGATCAGCAGCAGAATCGCCACAGCTGCAATCGATGCGACGATCGCCGTCACCCCGCCGTCCATCACGCTCGCGACGACGCTCCAACCCGCGAGCGCGAGGTAGACAATCGGCGTGATCGGATACAGCGGCACGCGAAACGGCCTCGGCGCATCGGGCATGGTGCGGCGAAGAACCAGAACCGCGGCCACCGACAGCGACGAGAACACATTGACCAGCACGGTGAGCATGCCGAGGATGTCGTCGAGATTTCCCACGACCAGCGATATGAGGCTCGCCGCAACGGTGACGATGAGCGCGCGCAGAGGTACGCCGTTGGCCAGGCGCACGCCAGTCCACGCAGGAATCTCGCGCGCGTGCGCCATCGACTCGAGAATGCGCGCGGCGGTGATCGTGCCCGAAACGATCGTCGAGAAGAAGAGCATCGCGATCACGCCCGCCATGGCGTCACCAACGGCAGTGCCGAAGAGAAGACGCGCGGCCACGGCGCCGATGGCCTGCATCGGCGTGCCATCGGGCTCGACCATGGCCGCGGGATCGATCACGCGTAAGTAGACGAGATTGACGCCGATGTAGAGGGCAAAGACCAGCGTGATGGCAGTGATGATGGCGAGCGGGACATTGCGACCGGGCCGCTTGATGTCGCCAGCAATGTCGGCGCCGGTCGACCAGCCGAGATAGGCGAAGCTCACGACGAGCGTCGCGCTGGCAACCGCGGCGGAGAAGATGCCCGGATGCTCGGCGGCGGCCGTTGCCACAGGCGCAGTCATGCGCGCCTCAACCGGCCAAAAAAGCCCGGCGATCACAAACATCGCGACAAAGCCGATCTTCATGATCGAGAGGACGGTGTTCAACGCATAGCCGGCGCGCAGGCCGGGAAGTTGCGAGGCGAACGCGACGACGATCACAACGGACGCAATCAGATTCAGGTCGAGCGGAGTCGGGAGCAGCTGATTGGCGTACTGCGCGAGCAGAAGTCCGACCACGGCGATGGAAAGAAAGTAGCCGGAGAGAATCGTGACCATCGCCACGAGGTAGCCGGTAGTGCGGCCGAAGGCGCGGCGGGCGAACTCAACGCTGCCTCCCGAGCAGGGAATCATCGCGCCGAGTTCGGCGAGCGAGAGGCCGCCGCAAATGGCGAGTACACCGCCGATGATCCATGCGGCGAGAATGTTCTGCGAACTACCGACCTTCGCGCCAAACTGGCCGGTGAGCGAAAAAATGCCGCTGCCGACCATCGAGGCGACAACGATGCCGATGGCGCCGATAGGCCCGACGACGCGAAAATGCTCGGGATTTCGCGCCGTTGCGCCGTCTTTCGATTCCACCAGGTTTCCGTTGACGTTCCCGCTGACGTCGCCCGTGTTGTCGCGCATGTTGCCGCGCATGTTGCCGCTCATGCGGGCAGCCTGCACGAAGGCTCAAGGGCGCGCACTTCGTCGACCATCGGAGTGAGGTCCTGCAGGCGGCCGTCGGCGACGTCGTAGATCCAACCGTGGACCTTGACCGACTCGCATGCGGTCTGCAGCACTGGCGACTCGCGCACATGCACGACTTGCACCGCGACATTGAGTTCGCACAGGCGGCGTGCCTGCGCTTCGGGCGTGCTGCTGCGCTCGAGATCGTCCTTGTAGAACTTGGCGATGTCGCGCACATGGCGAATCCAGTGATCGACGATGCGGCCCTCGCTCGGTGCGAGCGCGGCGTTGATGCCGCCGCAGCCGTAGTGCCCGCACACGATGATGTCACTGACCTTGAGCACATTCACTGCGAAATCAAGCACGGAAAGGCAATTGAGATCGCTGTGCACGACAAGGTTGGCGACATTGCGGTGGACGAACACTTCACCAGGAGGCAGGTCGATGATCTCGTTGGCGGGCACGCGGCTGTCGGCGCAACCAATCCAGAGATAACGCGGGCGCTGCTGCGCGGCGAGAATGCGGAAGAAACCAGGGCGTTCGCGCTCCATGCGCTCGGCCCAGCGGCGGTTGTTGTCGAGAAGTCGCGACAGATCAGACATGCACGCATCCTAGTGGGAATCCCGTAGGCTGCGCGGATGGAAGTACGCGTCGGCCGCCCGTCACATCTGGACTCCATTCGCCTCGCGCGGCTCGAGCGATTGGCGATCGAACTGCCGTCGTGGGGGTTTGCCGACACGGGTACGCGATTCGGCAAGTTCATGCAGGACGCGGCGGCGCTCAGCCTCGAGGACAAGCTCGATGATGCTGCGGAGGTGCACCGATTAACGGGTGCGTGCCCGAGCGTCGCCATTCATGTGCTGTGGGATTTGCCGATCGATTGCAGTGGGTCCGACGCGGGCGCGCTGGTGGCGGCGGCAAAGGCGCGTGGTCTGCGCATTGGCTCGGTCAATCCGAATGTGTTCCAGGATCAGTGCTACAAGCACGGATCGATCGCCAATGAGGACGCGTCGATTCGTCGGCGCGCGATCGATCACATGCTCGCGTCGATCGAAATCGGCCGTGCAGTTGGCTCGCCCGCGCTCGCGCCGTGGATCGCCGACGGAACCAACTATCCCGGGCAGGGCAGCGTTGCGCGGCGCAAGCGATGGGTCATGGAGGCGCTGCGCGAAGTGCATGATGCGATGCCGGCGTCGATGCAGTTGCTCATCGAATACAAGCCGTTTGAGCCAGCTTTCTATCACACCGATGTCGCTGACTGGGGCATGGCCTATGTGTTCGCCAAGCACGCTGGGCCGCGCGCGAAGGTGCTCGTCGATACGGGGCATCACCTGCTCGGGCAGAACATCGAGCACATCGTGTCGTTTCTGGCCGATGAGTCGATGCTCGGCGGATTTCACTTCAACGACCGTCATTACGCCGACGACGATCTCACAATGGGATCGATCGATCCGTACCGCACCTTCCGCATCATGCTGGCGATTTGCGAGGCGGAGCGCGCGCTTGGACGCGACTTGCCGGTGGAGTTCATGGTCGATCAGTCGCACAACATGAAGCCGAAGGTCGAGGCGATGGTGCAGACGGTGATGACGGCGCAGGAGTTGTTTGCCAAGGCGTTGCTGGTTGATCTCGATGCGCTCGACACGGCGCGGGCGAGGAACGACATCGTTGCGGCGGAAGAATGTCTCAAGCGGGCGTTTGCCTGCGATGTGCGCGAAGAGCTTGCGCAGTGGCGGGAGACGCGCGGACTTGCGCGCGATCCGCTGGCGGCGCATCGCGCGGGCGGATACGAGGCGCGGGCGGCGGCAGCTCGATTACCTCGCAAAAAATCAGCGCATGGAGGGTCGTACGCATGAGCGGTCAACGCAGGCATATCGCCATTGATCTTGGCGCGTCGAGTGGGCGGGTGATGGAAGTGTGCATCTCTGACGGTGCCCTCGCCGTGCGCGAACTACACCGATTTGCCAACGCGCCCGTCACCGCGCATCGGTCGGGAAATGTGCGTTTGTGTTGGCCGTTTGAATCGATGTTCGAGCACATTCTCGAAGGTCTTCGCCGAGCGGCGGATGACGGCGAGGTTGATTCGATCGGCATCGATTCGTGGGCGGTCGATTACGCGCTTGTCGACGACGAGGGCGAGTTGGTGCGGCCGATTGCGGCATATCGCGATGCGCGCACTCACGGCCCGTTCGCGCGGATGCGTGAAGAACTCGGCGACGCGACGATCTACGGCGCAACGGGCATCGCGTTTCAACCGTTCAACACGCTCTATCAGCTGGCGGCCGACGCTGCCGATCCGCTGCATCCGCTCGAGCGCGCGCAGCACATGCTCATGCTTCCCGACTTTGTTGCGCGGCGTTTGTGCGGCTCGATCGCCTGCGAACGGACCAACGCGAGTTCGACGCAGATGCTCGACACCAACACGCGCGCGTGGAACAGGCTGTTGGTTGCGGCGTCGGGCATTCCCGCGCGCATCATGCCGCCGTTGGTTGACGCTGGTTGCAGCGAGCCGCTCGGCACGCTTTTGCCTGATATCGCCGATGAAACCGGGCTTTCAACCGCGACGCCCGTGATCGCAACTGCGACCCACGACACGGCGGCGGCGGTGGTGGCGGCGCCGATCGATCCTTTGCACGATCTCTATGTTTCAAGCGGAACTTGGTCGCTGGTGGGCGCGGAGTTGCCGCGTGCGGTGGTGTCCGATGCGGCGCGCGCCGCGAACATCACCAACGAACTCGGCGCGTTCGGCACGGTTCGGTTTCTGAAGAATGTCGCGGGGCTTTGGTTGGTGCAGCAGTGCGAGGCGGCGTTCGAACGCGATGGCCGCGCGCGTTCGTGGGAGCAACTCGAGGAACTCGCGCGCGGGGCCGAACCGCTGCGAAGTCTCGTTGATCCTAATGATCCCGTGTTCTTCGAGCCTGGCGATATGCCGGCGCGGATCCGTGCTGCGTGCGTTGCGCGCGGCGAACCGGATCCCGACACAGACGCCGCAGTCATCCGCTGCGCGCTCGACAGCATCGCTCTCGCAACGGCGCAGGCTGCGCGCGAGGTCGCCACAATCGCGTCGTTTGACGCGCGCCGCATCGTGATTGTCGGTGGCGGCAGCGCCAACGCGCTTCTCAACCAACTCATCGCCGACGCCAGCGGTTTGGTCGTCGAGGCTGGGCCAGTTGAGTGCACCGCCATCGGCAACGCGCTCATGCAATACGCGGCGCTCGAGGGCATCACTTCCGCGGCAACGCTGCGCGACATCGTGCGGCGTGCGTCGCAACTTCGTCGCTTTGAGCCTGATTTTCGAGCAACTTCGCGCATGTCCGCCGCCGCCGCCCGCCTTGCCCGTTAGGCTCTATCCCTTTCCGATTTATCTCGAGCCATTCATGACCACCGCAACGCCCACGCAGAATCCGACTTTCGTTACCCGCACTTGGAACGCCGCCGATGCGGCAAAGCTCGATCCCGTCGGTCTTCTTGTTTACCGCTCGAATCGCCTCGGCGATGACCAGCGCGTGACCAACACTGGCGGCGGCAACACCTCGAGCAAGATCATGGAGAAGGACCCGCTCACCGGCAAGGCCGAGCAGGTTCTGTGGGTGAAGGGCTCGGGCGGCGACTTGCGCACTGCGGGGCGTGAGTTCTTCTCGTCGCTTTCGATGGCGAAGCTCGAGCAACTCAAGTCGGTGTATGCGGCGCGCACGCCGAAGGGAATCAAGACGCAGGCGGAGGACGACATGGTCGACCTGTATCGCCATTGCACTTGGAACCTCAATCCGCGTGCGACTTCGATCGACACGCCGCTGCATGCGTTCGTTCCGCACGCGCATGTGGATCACACTCATCCCAACGCGCTCATCTCGATTGCCGCTTGCGTGCGTGGCGAGGAAATCATGCGCGAGGTTTTTGCCCAGCAACTCGAGTGGCTGCCGTGGATGCGCCCCGGATTTGAGCTCGGGCTCGCGCTCGAGAATTTGTGCAAGAATCATCCGAACGCCGAGGGCGCGATCATGGGTCAGCATGGGCTGATCAATTGGTCCGACGATGCGGTCAAGTGTTACGACCTTTCGCTGTCGCTGATTTCGCGCGCGGCGGAGTATCTCGCTGCGCACGACAAGGGCGCGATGACTTTCGGCGGACAGAAAATTGCGCCGGTGTCTGATGAAGCGCGTCGTGCGCTGTTGGTGAAATTCCTGCCGTTTGTGCGGGGAAAAGTCTCATCGCGCCGGCGCATGATCGCCACGGTGCAACACGACGCGGCGATGCTGCGCTTTGTTTCGAGCCACGATGCGGCGCGGCTTGCTGAGCTTGGAACTTCGTGCCCCGATCACTTCTTGCGCACCAAGATCAAGCCGCTCTTCGTGGCGTTTGATCCGAACACCGAGGATTTCGCGGCGTTGTGCGCGAAGACCGAAGCGGGCCTTGCGCAGTATGTGAAGGATTACGCGGCGTACTACGACGCATGCAAGCACGCCGACAGCCCGGCGATGCGCGCGCCCGAGCCGACGGTGATTCTCATTCCTGGCATCGGCATGATTGCGTGGGGCTCGTCGAAGTCCGAGTCGCGCACGACGGCGGAGTTCTATCGCTGCGCCGTTGAAGTGATGCGCGGCGCTGAGGCCATCGGTGGCTACCGCGCATTGCCGCGCCAAGAGGCGTTCGACATCGAGTACTGGCGCCTCGAGGAAGCGAAGCTGCAGCGCATGCCCAAGCCCAAGCCGCTCGCGGGCCATGTGAGCGTGATCGTCGGCGCCGGCAGTGGAATTGGTCGCGTGACTGGCGCGTATTTCGCGGCCGATGATGCGTGCGTTGCCTGCGTTGATATCGACGCCAAGAGCGCGGAGAGCGCGGCGAAGGATCTCGAAAAGTCGGTCGGCACAGGGATCGGCGTTGCGGGCAGCGGGATTTCCGCGTGCGGCCCAGCCATTGCGCTTTCGTGCGACGCGACCGATCGCGTTGCGGTGCGCAAGACGCTCGAGGACATCGTGATTGCGTACGGCGGCATCGACGAGATCGTCGTGACCGCAGGATTGTTTCCGACACCGGGCGCCGATGGCAAAACCAGCGACAGTGATTTCATGCGCGCAATGCAAGTGAATGTGCTTGCGCCGGCGGTGTTGGTCGAAGAAGCCGCGGCGGTGATGATGGCGCAGAAACTTCCGTGTAGCGCCGTCGTGACCACCAGCGTGAACGCGGTCGTGTCGAAGAAGGGCTCGAGCGCGTACGACGCGTCGAAGGCTGCGGCGAATCACCTCGTGCGTTCGCTGGCGGTGACTTTCGCGCCGTTCGTGCGCGTGAACGCAGTTGCGCCGGCGACGGTGATCGAGGGCAGCACGATGTTCCCGCGCGCGCGCGTGATCGCAAGTCTCAAGAAGTACGCGATCGCGCACGACGAATCGATGACCGACGCGCAATTGGTCGAGTGCCTCGGGCGCTTCTACGCCGACCGCACGCTGCTCAAAACAACGATTACGCCGCGCGATCAGGCTGCCGCGATCCGATTCCTCGCAGGGCCCGAGAGTTCGCGCACGACTGGCCAAGTGCTCCATGTCGACGGCGGTCTCGCCGATGCGTTTGTGCGCTGAGTGTTTCTACATCGAAAGCGAGATCATGATGCAACGAGTCTGCTTTACGCTGCAAGTCAAGCCCGATCGCCTGGCCGAGTATCGCGAGAGTCACAAGGCGGTGTGGCCAGAAATGCTCGCGGCGCTCTCGCGTCACGGGTGGACGAACTACTCGATCTTTTTGCGCGCGGACGGCCTGCTGATCGGCTACCTCGAGACGCCTGACTTCAAGAAGGCCATCGCAGGAATGCAGAGCGAGGAAATCAACGGCCGCTGGCAGAAGGGCATGGTGCAGTACTTCGAGGAGCTGCCGGGCGGGCGCGCCGATACTTCGATCGTGCCGCTTGAAGAAGTGTTTCGATTGGCGTAGCGCGCACAGCTGCGGCGGCTTCTGTTGGTGTAGATGTCGCCGTTCGATTACGGGTGGCAGGGGCCCCATGTGGACAAGACATATGCGAGATCGCTAGCGTCCACGATTCCGTTCCTGTCGATGTCGCCGCTCGAGTTCGGGCTGCCCCAGTCATTCAGGACCCGCGCAAGATCGACGGCGTCGACCACGCCGTCGGCAACGACATCAGCAATGCACTGGCACTGATCGAGTGTTGCGTCGCCGTTCACATCGAGGTTTGGCTGTTGCGCGATCTGAACGAAGTCACAGATGCCGTTGCCATCGCAGTCCGCCATCAGCGGCTCCCACTCGACGATGTAGCCCGCGGCATAAGCGGGGTAGATGTCGTTCCAGGTTCCAGGAGTGATCCAGGTCGAGAGGTAGATTTCGTTGCCAGTGGCGTTGTTTGGCTCGCCGG
>QWPT01000041.1:7293-24064 GCA_003671075.1 Planctomycetota bacterium | reverse complement strand
TGGTCCGGTCAAGGTTGAACGCGTTCAGGACGGTGTCGGTTGGGCCGTTGAAGCGGGCGAAGAGCTGATACACGTCGAGGTTGATCCCCGAGTTGCTCGTCTGCGTCTTAACGGTGTAGAAGTCGGTCCAGGTAGCAGAAGCCATACCGGTCACGCCGAGGCCAATGATGGCCACAATCATTCCATTCTTCATGTGAAACTCCCTAATCCTTTTTTGCGAGCTCGTTGAGGACAAGCTCAGCACAGTCCCTTTAGGAACACCGCCCCTTTAGCGATGTCCCCTCCCTCGATAAAGAACATAGTGCGTGATCGTGGGCAGTCAAGGAAGTCGGTCGAACTTCTCTGACCGTTCGGGCCGCTGAGTGCTTGTAGGTCGTCACAGATGAACCACTTCCGCGCAGCGAAGCGTCATCAAGTTTTTTCTCGACCACTACATTGCCCGCGCTTGGAGCAGCAGCGGCGAGCAGGAGGTGACTTGCGCCTGAACGATTGTGCCGATCAGTCTTTGTGCGTCGGATGCGGCGTGTTCTGGGCCGAGATTGATGGCGGTAATCAGATCGCCGGCCGTTCGGCCCAGTGCTTGGACGCCAACACGGGTCTGGACACCACCTCGCGGATGCGTTCCAGCATCGGCGGCGCCTTGACGGCGATTCCAGCGGAGCTCGACCTTCTTTGACTCG
The DNA here is from genome assembly GCA_003671075.1 of Planctomycetota bacterium. Lineage (GTDB taxonomy): Bacteria > Planctomycetota > Phycisphaerae > Phycisphaerales > SM1A02 > QWPT01. The sequence continues at coordinate 23,384 of QWPT01000041.1, read as the reverse complement.
GGGTGCGCGATCTGCAGGGCGAGCGTGGCGCCCGCAGGCTCGAGCGCGTGTTCGGCGGCGGCTCCGTGGTCGCGGATTTCCTCAACCAACACCTCGACCCGCCGCCCGATCCAGACGGCGTGCGCCTTGCGGCCAACTTCCGCCTGTACATCGAGTAACAGGTTGTTTCGAAGCTTCTTCACCTCGGTCGGCACATCGTCCTCAAACCGATCGATGGCAACCGTGCCCGGGCGCGGCGAGTACTTGAAGATGAAGTTGTTCTTAAAGGGCACCGCGCGCACCAGCGAAACCGTCTCTTCGAAGTCGGCGTCGGTTTCGGTGGGGAACCCGACGATGATGTCGCCGGCAATGGTGCAATCGGGGAGCTTGTGGGCGACCCGTTCGATAAGCCCGAGGTACTCCTCGCGGGTGTAGCCACGGTTCATCGCCTTGAGAATGCGATTGGAGCCCGACTGAGCGGGGACATGGATGTACCGGCAGATGCGCGGGCAGGCGGCCATGACATCGAGGATGTCGTCGCCGAAGTCGCGGGGATAGCTGGTTACGAACCGAAGTCTCTGCAGGGCAGGGACTTCATCGTGGATGCGCTCGAGGAGCCGGGCGAAGCTGGTGACGCGCTCATCGGGGCGAACCGGGGCTCGAAACCCCGCAAGTCCAGGGCCGACCTGAGGCTGCTCGCGACCTTCGCTGTCGACGGCGGGGCCGTGGGTATAGCGGAAGTGGTTCACCGTCTGCCCGAGCAGGGTGATTTCGATCACGCCAGCATCGACCAGGCGCTTGCACTCATCGATGATCGAGTCGGGCGGGCGATGAACCTCGGCGCCGCGGGTGTTGGGCACAACGCAGTAGGTGCAGAATTTGTTGCAGCCACGGGTGATGCGCACATACGCCGATCGGCGGGCGGCGTCGGGGCCAGTGGGATCAAAGGCGCGCGAGAGATCGAGAAGCTCGAGATGGTCCTCGGCCGCGGCCAGCGTGGTCGAGCGGCGGCTCTTGTTACCGCCGAGGGCAATGCGCTCGGCGCGGGTGGCGCCTTCGGTGCGGCGAACATTGTCGATCAGCGAGGGCAGGCGGTCGAGTTCGCCCGGTCCGCAGAGGAGATCAACCTGCGGGAAGCGCTTGAGCATGTCGGCGCCGTCGCGTTCGGCCATGCAGCCAAGCACGCCGACAATGACCTGATCGCCCGCCTTCTTGCGGATGCCCATCAGGCCCAATCGCGAATATGCCTTGTTTTCAGCCTGTTCGCGCACCGAGCAGGTGTTGTAGAGGACAACATCGGCCTTGCGGTAGTCCTCGGTAAACCGATATCCGAGCGAACGGAGGTGCCCGCGCACGAGTTCGCTGTCGAGCTCGTTCATCTGGCAGCCAAAGGTCTCAAGGTAAACGGTGGGTCCGGTGGACATCGGGCGGGCAGGGTAGCCGATCGATGCCCGCGAAAGCAGACCGATGGCGCGCGCGACTTCTCCATTGCGCACGGCCGACCTGCCGATAAACGGCGTCATGCTCAGGATGTCGCACGGTGTGATCTTGTCGATGCTCGCGCTCCTGGTCATCGGGATCGTGATGATCAATTCCGCAGGCCTCGATGTGCTTCCCGACGAGGCGCTGGTGAAGTCGGGCGCGCTCAGCCGCGAGGCGTTCGAGCGGATGAGCGCGCGCTACACGCCGATCGAGTTCAACACAATCTTCTTCGGCCGGCCGACGGTGCTTGCCGTGGTGGCGCTGGCCGCGCTGTGGATCGGCTCGCGCTTCGATGTCGAGCGTTTCATGACCACGCGCGGCGTGCGCTCGTGGATTCCCTGGATCCTGGGCGCGATGGTGGTGACGCTTGGACTCACGCAGGTGCCGGGCGTTGGACGCGAGGTCAACGGAAGTTCGCGTTGGATCGGACCGGCGGCGCTCGGCTTCCAACCCAGCGAGTTCGCCAAGTGGGGCATGCTCATCGTGGTCTCGTGGTTCTGCGTGCGCCACGCCGACCGAATGCAGTCGTTCAAGCGTGGGTTCCTTCCCGTGCTGGGCCTGATTACTTTCGTTTGCGCGCTGATTGGCAAGGAGGATCTCGGCACCGCCGCGCTCGTCTTCGTGAGTTGTTCGGCGCTGCTGATGATCGGCGGAATGCGCTGGTGGTATGTCGCGGGCTTGGTGCCCGTTGGCGCGGTGTTCGCCGTGATTGCGGTGAAGCTCGAGCCGTACCGCATGGCGCGCCTTACGTCGTACCTGGATCCGTGGGCCGATGCGCAGGGTGCCGGTTACCACACGATTCAGGCGCTCAGCGCGATTTCGGGCGGCGGATTCTGGGGGCGCGGCATCGGCAACAGCCTGCAGAAATTCGGCTACCTGCCCGAAGATACAACCGACTTCGTCTTCGCCATCATCTGCGAAGAACTCGGCGTGATGGGCGCGATGCTCATTGTGATGCTCTTCGCGGCGCTGTTGTTGTGTGGCCTGGGCATCGTCATGCGCGGCTCCAAGTTGCGCCAAGGCGACGCGATTGTGCCGCCATTCTCGCGACTCTTCGGAACGGGCGTGCTGATCACGGTCGGGCTTCAGGTGCTCATCAACCTGCTCGTGGTGACGGGGCTCGCTCCGACCAAGGGCATCGCGCTGCCGTTTATCTCGTCGGGCGGATCGGGTTGGGTCACGACTGGACTTGTGATCGGCCTTCTGCTTTCGATCGAGCGCAACGCCATGCGCCGCGAGCGCGCACTTGGAATCACCGAGGACGGCGCGCTGCTGGTTGATGCCGATACCGCTTCTGATGTCGCCGGACAAGGGGAAAGTGTCGTCGGCGCATGAGTGACGGAAGCATCGTGCTTGCTGGAGGCGGGACCGGTGGACACATCTCGCCGGGCATCGCCATTGCCGAGCGGCTCGCGGAAATAGCGCCGCAATTTGACCGAGTGTTCGCCTGCTCCACCCGCGCCGTCGATGCGCGCATGCTTGAGCATGTGGGCGCGGACTATGTGCCGATTCAGGCGGAAGGACTTTCGCCGCAGCCATTGAAACTCATGCGCTTTGTGCGCGCCTTTGTGGCCGGCCGAGCGGCGGCGCGCGACTTGTTGGCCGAACGCGGCGCGCGCGTGGTCATCGCGCTCGGCGGATATGTCACGGGCCCGGTGGTGATGGCCGCTCATTCGATGCGCGTGCCCGTGCTGCTGGTGAATCTCGACGCCACGCCGGGCAAGGCCAATCGACTGGTGGCGCGGCGAGCGGTGCGGGTGCTGAGCGCGTGCGCGACGCCGTCGATGCCGCGGTTTGCCGAGCGCATCGTGGGCATGCCGGTGCGTCGGGTGGCGTTGGCGTCGATGCCGCGCGACGAGTGCATTGCAAAGCTAGGTCTTGAACGCGGATTCCGCACGCTTCTGGTCACGGGCGCATCGCAAGGCGCAACGAGTCTCAACGATCTCATTCAACTGCTGCTGTTGCGCGAGCGTCCGCTGTTTGGCGAGTGGCAAGTGCTGCATCTGGTGGGCAACGCCGATCGCGCGCCAATCGAGCGTGCTTATCGCGAGGCGGGCGTGCGCGCGAAAGTCATCGCGTTTCTGCATGAAATGGGGCTTGCGTGGGGCGCCGCTGATTTGGCACTTTCGCGCGCGGGGGCGAACTCGGTTGCCGAGGCGATGCTCAACGCGGTGCCGACGGTGTTCGCGCCGTATCCGTATCACGCCGATCAGCACCAGAAATGGAATGCGCGGCCGTACCACGATGAAGGCGTCGCGGTGTTGTGCGACGACTTGATCGATGCGGAGAAAAACGCACCGACGCTCGGCGCCGCGCTGGTGGCGCTCATGGGCGATCATGCGCGGCGCGAGGCCATGCGTGGCGCGCTTGTCGCACGCGCGCGTGAAGACGCGGCGTTGGAGATTGCGAAGATCGCGCTCGAAATCGCGCGCTGATTTAGTCCAAGCCGCCGAGCCACTCCGCCAACAGTTCAACGGTCGCGTTCAGGTCGCCCTTGTCCACCATTTCAGTGGAGGTGTGGATGTAGCGCGTTCCAGTGACGATGGCGATGCATCGCGCGCCGATACCCGCGCGCTGGATCGCCGCGCCATCCTGACCACCGCGCGGCAAGATCGACTTCTGAAATGGGATGTGGTGTTTCTTCGCGACCTTCACGAAGTCCTCGACGAGCCCGTAGTCGGAGATCATCGAACTGTCTTGAATGAGAATCGCCGCGCCGAGGCCTTGCTTGGTGACGCGCTGGTTGTCGGGCACTCCCGGCGTATCGCAGGCGAGCGTGACATCGAGGCCAACGCCGATGTCGGCCTTCGCCGCGTAGGCCGCGGTTTGCGCACCGCGCAGTCCGACCTCTTCTTGGGTGGTGAACGCACAAACGATTTCGCAAGCGTGGCCGTTCTTGCGCTTGGCGAGCATGCGACAGGCCTCGATGGCGATGTAGCAGGCGAGCCGATTGTCGATGGCCTTGGACACGAGCTTCTTCGGCGTCTCGAGAAACGGCGTGTCGATCACGACGAAGTCACCGATCTCAACATGCTTGAGCACATCGGCGGCATCTCGGCCAAGGTCGATGAAGAACTCCTCGACGCCAGGCACCTTGGTGCGTTCGGCCTCGCTGGAAATGTGGATCGGCTTGCCGCCTGGATTCATCACGCCCTTGAAATCGCCGTTGGCCGTGCAGACGAGCACGCGCGAGGCGAAGAGGTTGCGTGCGTCAAAGCCGCCGGCGGGATTGACCCAGATCATTCCGTTTTCGTCGATATGGCGCACGAAAAAGCCAATCTCATCCATGTGGGCGGCGAGCATGACGCGCACCGGCTTGGTGGATGCGGGCGTGCCCGTCGATTTCCCCGTCGACTTCCCCGTGGTCTTGCCCGCCGCTTTACGCGTCGGCTTGCGAGTGCAGATATACGAGCCCATCGCATCGGTGGTGCAGGAATCGAAGAGCCCCTTAGTCTCCTTTGCGATCAACGCGCGCACGCGCTCCTCGCGGCCGGGAATGCCTGGAGTTTCGCAAAGACGGCGGAAGAGATCGATGTCCATGGATGGTCCTTGAAGATGCTTGGATACGAAAGCGCGCGATGGTATAGGATCGCAGCCATGCTGTTCGACTCACACCTTCGCCTTGAGCACCGCGCGTTTGCTGCACAAGATGCGGCGCGCCGTAGCGAGCGCGCCCGTGAAGCGCGCGCTGCCGTGACCACGCGCGCGGCTCTGGAAATCGAGTACCTGCCCTTCGGTCCGGCCGATGCAGCGGGTGATCCGACTTGTGAGGTGGTTGCAGCGTTCGCCGAGGTCGAGCTCGAGTATGCCGCAATTCGCAGCGGCGCCGCGCTTGTCGATTGTCCGCACCGCGCCACGCTCACGCTGCGCGGCAAGGATCGCGTTGACTTTGTAAATCGTCTGGTGACGCAGGACATCGCGAAGCTTGTCGATGGCGGCGTTGCGCGCGCGTTCCTCATCAATCGCAAGGGGCGCATCGAAGCGGATCTGGTGATCGTAAAGCTTGCCGACATCTTGCTGATCGACACGCTGGTGCACGACGCGGCCGCGGTGCAAACTGCGCTGGAAAAGGCGCTGTTTGCGGAAGAGGTCACGATCGAGTCGCGGTTGGCAACGCACGCGCGCATCGCGCTGCATGGACCAAAGTCCGAGGCGGCGTTGAAGGCGCTTGGACTGGATGCTGCAGGGCTCACTGCGTGGAGCGCGCCGCTTGGCGATGCACGCGCGGAAATCTGGCGGCTTGATGAGCTTGGTGCGATTGGTTTCGCGCTGAGCGTTCCAGTGTCGAGCGTGGCGAGCGTGTGGCGCTCGCTTGTGACTTTCGGCGCTCGCCCCGCGGGTTGGTTCGCAACCAACACCGCGCGCGTTGAAGCGGGAACGCCGCTGTTTCGCATCGATTTCGGCCCGACCAACTTGCCGCACGAAACCGGCGTGCTCGCTTCGCGAGTTTCGTTCACCAAGGGTTGCTATCCCGGGCAGGAAGTCGTTGCTCGTATGCAGAATCTCGGCAAGCCCAAGCAGAAGCTCGTCGGCCTGCGGGTGGAGGCGGACTTGCTGCCAGTAGGCGATGCGCAGGTGTTTGCGATCGCCGAGGACGGCGTGCATTTCGGTGATCAAATTGGCGTCGTGACCTCAAGCGCGATCGCGCCGATGTTGGGCGCGGTGCCTGTTGCCTTTGCCATGATTTCCTCGAGTTCATACGCCGACGCGACCAAGGTGTTGGTGAACGCCGAGGGCGCGCAGGCGGCGGCGACGGTCGGAAGCCTCGTCTTTCTGGAGGGCGCGTCGTGAGTCCAGCCCCAGCCGATGGCGTCTTCGATGTGAAGACGGCCGAGCTTGCGCTCTTTGCCGCTGGCGCGTTTGTGACCATCGCGGTGTTCGTCGTCGCGGTGTTTCTCTATCGCCACGCCACCGCCGAGCATCGCGAGCAGATTGCGCGCGAGAGGCGCGAGCGTGGATCATGAGTGGAATCACGAGCGGCCTCGCTGAGTTCGTGGAAATCTGCGAGGTTGGTCCGCGCGATGGGCTTCAGAACGAGAAGCGCATCGTCTCGGTCGATGACAAGGTGCGCTTCATCGAGTTGCTGGTTGGCGCGGGCTTTCGCGAAATCGAAGCGACGAGTTTTGTCAGCCCCAAGTGGGTTCCGCAGCTTGCCGACGCTGAGGAGGTGCTGGCCCGCGTGCCGCGCTCCGCGAACACTGTGTACAGCGCGCTGGTTCCCAACGAGAAGGGCCTTGAGCGCGCGCTTGCCTGCGGCGTCGGCAAGATTTCGGTGTTTACAGCGGCAAGCGAGGGATTCGCGCGGCACAACATCAACGCGACCATCGCCGATTCAATCGTGCGATTTAAGCCCGTGGTTGCGCGCGCTCATGCGGCGGGCGTTTCGGTGCGTGGCTATGTGAGTTGCGTGGTCGCGTGTCCGTATGACGGACTGATTGCGCCTGAGGCGGTGCGCGCGACTTGTGCGCAGCTGGCCGACATCGGTGTCGATGAGCTCGATCTCGGCGACACCATCGGCGTCGCGCATCCCGATGACATCGAACGGATGCTGCGGGCATGTACAACCGTGCGTCCGATTGGCGAGCTCGTGTTGCACCTTCACGATACTCACGGCCGCGCCGTTGCCTGCGCCGACCGCGCGCTTGCACTGGGCGTGCGGCGATTCGATGGTTCGACCGGCGGAATCGGCGGATGTCCGTATGCGCCCGGCGCGTCGGGAAACATCGCGTCGGAAAAACTTGTGGCGTTGTGCGCAGCGCGCGGCTATCGCGCGTCGATCGACGAAGTGGCGCTCGGCGTGGCTGCGCGATTCATCGCGGGCGTGCTGGCGGGCGCGTCGTCGGATGGTTGATTCGCGCGCGTTGAGCGGGTTTCGGCGGCGGCGCGTTGCGGGAGAAGCGCGATCGACCAGGCCGCCTTCGGATGCGCGGCGAGCGTGAAGAGATGACCGCGTTTGGTGAGCGCGTGCATGCGCACGGTGTTTCCCTCGACGACGACGCCGTGCGGCCGACCAGGAAATCCAAACGCTCCTGTATTCACGATGTGTCGGCCGCGCACCAAGCGCACAAAGGCGCGGTGGCTATGTCCAACAATGACCGTGCTTGCTTGCGGAGCGAATTTCGCCGCCCAATCGGCGGCGAGCGCGGGGTAGCGCGCCCAGTATGAAAGCACCGACATCGCCAGGCGCGGGCTCAGCGCCATGTTGGCTGCAGTCGACACATGTGCGCCGCTGCCCATCATCCGCCACTCGGCGATCGATCCTTCGCGTGCGGCTAGAAATCGGGCGGCGTCTTCGGCGAGGTCCTTGGGCGCGGCGGCGAGCGAGGCTTCGAACGCGCTGCGCATCACGCTGGCAAACGGCGACCATGGCGCGACTGCAGGATGGAACGCATCGCCGTGGGTGACATACACCGCACCATCGGCGAGGCTGATCGAGCGGACATCGCTGATGAATGGATCATGGTTGCCCGCGATCAGATCAAGCTTGATGCCACGGGAAACGCAAATGTCGCGAAAGCGTGCGAGCTCAATTTCGGCGTCGGCCTGGTAGGCGGCATGATGGAGCTCGGCGATGTCGCCGTTCACGATCACCCGATCGAAATCGGAAAGCAGCGTCTCGAAGGCATCGGCGTGACCAGCACCACCCGGTCTGCCTAGGTGCAGATCGCTCAGAATCAGGGTGCGGGGAACGCGGGCGGGGTTCATGAACTTCTGCGCGGCGGGTCTGATCTTCAGGATGGAATCGGTCCGCATCAAGGCTCGCGGCCAATCGGCGAATCGTCTCATCGGCGCGCGGGCCTCGCGGCATAAGCGAGAGTTTGCTGGACTGGCGCGGATATCAGCGAAAGTCTGCGAGTGGCCAGACTGTGTGCGTGGGATTCAAGCCTTCGGTTGATCTGGTTCCTGCATGCCCGGGCCAAAGGTGATGCGGTTCTTGCCAGCGCGCTTGGATTCGAGGCAGAAGCCATCCGCGGCGCGATAGAGCGTGATCGGCTCAAGCCCGTGCCACGGAAAGGCAGCGAAGCCGGTCGACACCGAAATGGTCCCCGGGCCTTCCAGTCCGATATGCGAGAGATTGAGGTCTGAAACGGCGCGCTGAAAACGGCGGGCGATCATGGTCGCACTCTCGCGGTCGAGCACGCCACCGCGTCGAGGGCCTTCGGGGTCGGAGAAAAGCACGGCGAACTCATCGCCGCCAATGCGGAAGCAGCGGTCGCCGCGTCGAATGCAACTGTGGAGCAGCAACACGATTTCCTTGAGCACTTCATCGCCGATGTCGTGGCCGTGCTCGTCGTTGTAGCGCTTGAAGTCGTCGATGTCGAAGAGCATCAGCCCGAAGTAGCGCCAGTCCTGTTGTGCGGACTTGATGCTCTCGTGGAGCAGACGGTCAAAGGCGCGACGGTTGCCTGCGCCGGTGAGTTCGTCGGACCAGGTGAGGCGTCGAAGTTCCTGGTGGTTCTCGTCGAGGTCGAGCCAAGCGCTGAGCCATGTGGCCCAGGCGAGCAGGCAGTCCTCGTCGATTGAGCGTGAAAGCAGCACGCCGTAGGGGCGGCCATCGGTGCGACCAACGACGACTTGGCGAAGGCCGCGGCGATCAGTGTCGCTCGCGACATCCTCGCCCGGGCGCGATTCGGCGACAAAGCGAACATCGGCGCTACCAAGATGATGGCGAAGCACGCGCATCGCAGCGCCTTGCACATCGTGTCCAGTGGTCACGGCGCGGACAAGATCGAGGTCGCTTGGAGGCGCGTCGGCGGGTTGATCGTGGCTGCGCCGAGGCGCGACGGGCATTTGAAATGCGGGGCGGCCGGTGCTGGTGGCTGCGCGGGGGGAGAGCGATGGGTTCAGCGATGGGTTTAGCGCTGGGTTCAGGGCTGGGTTCAGGGCTGGGTTCAGGGATGGGGATGGCGAGGAACCTGCTGACGACGCTGATGCCGAAGAGGCGATCGATGCCGCGGCGGGCATCGGATGCGGCGCGTGCGATTCCTTTGGGTCGTGGCGAAAGTGTTCCTGCGCACGCTCGACAACAGCGTCGAGAAGGACCTCGTTTTTCGGATGCGGGATCGAAGGGCGCATGGGTTGAGGCGCGTCGAGCATGTCGAGGTCTTCGAGCACGCGCAGCAATTCGTCTTCGCGCGGCGGAAGGCGAATGGAGTGCTCGAAACCTTCGCGGATGGCGGCGGCGGTGCTGTCTTCATCAGCCGCCGAAACGGCGAGCAGAAGCGGGACCGCAGGGTCGACGCGCTCGAAGGCGTTGATGAACGCAGCCGGGTCATAGAGCTCGCACTCGGGCGAAAGAATCACACCTGCGATCGGTTCGGTCGAGCGGGCCTTGTGGCACTCGCCGACGGCGTCGAACGCCGAGGCGACTTCGATCACATAGGCCACCCGCCGCCGAAGCGCCGTCGCGAGCTCGCGCATCGCCTCACTGCTGGTGACAACAATGAGTCGCGCGCGGCGGGTACGGGTCGATGGCCGAGAGTCGCTCAAGGGCGATCTCCAGGACGATCTCCAGGGCGATGGCCGCCGAAGGGGCGTCCGCCCGGCTTTTCGGAGGACTTGTCGGTTGGCTTGATGGGGTCGGCTCCGTCAGGATCGCCATCTTCCCATCCGAGCAGCATGTCGAGCTCCTCAGCGGTGAGCGCGGTCGAATGGCGCTTTTCCACTTCGGTCGAAGGCAGGTCGTCATCGATTTCGACGACATCGGTCGTGAGCGGAGCAGGCTCGTCGGAGTGGTCGACAATGCGAAGTTGCGGCGCGCGGCGGTTGGTTCGGAGGGGCTCGCGTGCGCCACCACTCGGATCACGTGCGCCACCACTCGACTCGCGTGCGCCACCGCTCGGGGCCGCCGACTCGCCAGCGGTCGCGCGCTGCACCTGCACGGCGAAGTCTCCCGCGATGACCCAAATCGCCACTCGAGGCAGACGCACGCGCACCGCGTGAAAGAGCGAATCAAGCTGGTCGATGCGTTCGTCGTCGGCGACGATCAGCGCCGTTCGTTCCGCGCTGCCTTGGCGATTGTCCTGCTCAAGCCGGATCAACTCGGCCATCGCCACCAGTGGATGCCCGATAAGTTGGCAGGGGACCTCGGAGTCGCGGATGGCATCGAGCAGCGTGGGCGCAGCATCGCCTTCGGCCGAGATCAAGACGACGGCCCGGGTGTGTTGACGCAGCGCGTCGACCGGTTTTGGTGCAGGCAAAGCCAAGTGTGCGCACGCTCCTCGATTCAAATCTAGCACGAGATTCGCAGAGTTCCTCTCAGACCACAGAAGTGCGGATCAATACTGCCGATCGATACTGTGGATCGTGCGGCGCCGATCGGCGAGCGTGGCGCAAGGTTGCTTGGCGATCGGCGGTCAACTTGCTATCCTCCCCGACCCGTCGCCCACCGCTCGTGGTGGGCACACCCTCCGAACCGATTTCCGGGCGGAGGCATCCAGGACCGCTCCGCATGAACTCCCTTGTGGGTTCTGCGGCGCCAGAAATCAGGACTTCGCATGACCCAGTTCCAGACGCAGGCCCCATCATTCCGCCTCAAGGAAGGCGTCGCCGGTCGTCTCTATGTTGACTACCGCGCCACCGACGACCTCCGTCGCCTGATGACTCCCAACGGAAAAATCTACTCGCGCAAGCGCACCAGCCTCACTGCCCAGCAGCAGGCTCGCGTCGCCCAGGCGATCAAGCGCGCGCGCTTCATGGCGCTGCTGCCGTATACCTCTGCGACCATGTAATAGATGGTGATAGATGGTGATAGATGGTGATGCACGGGCGCATCGGACATGAAACGGCGTGAACCGCCGTGAACCAATCTCGGCAGAACGCTGCTGCGGAACATATGAAACTGCACGACGGACGCGAAAGCGTCCGTCGTTGCGTTTGGGGTTTCTTGTGCGGTTTCGATAGCCTTCAAGCACTGCCCGCAATCACTGCGCGTGATTACTTCAGGCGCGGCGTCAGCCGAACCCACCACCACAGCGTGCGCAGCTTGCGAATGCCTGGATCCGTTGGTGCGATCGTGCGGGCTCGCTTGATCCACTCCCACGACGCGGCGAAGCGGCGGCGGGTGAGCGCGATGAGCGCGAGGTTGTGAAGGGCGGCGAGGGAATCGGGCTCGAGCCGGAGCAGGCGGCGCGACAGTGCGCGCCCGCGCCCGAGATTGCCGCGTTCGAGGGCGATGCGGGCGGCGAGGCGCAGGATCTCCGCGTCGTTGGAGTGTGAACGCAGGACATCGGTGCCGAACCGCGCGAGCAGATATTTTTCAGCGTCGTGCGCGAGTCCGACCGCAAGGAGCGCGCCGAGAAACTCCACCGTGTCGATTCGGTCCGCAACGCGATCAAACAGAAGGCCGCGGATTTCTGGTTCGGTAGGCTTGTCGGCCCTTTTCTCCGCCAGCTTCTCCGCCATTTTCTCCGCGGTCTTCTCCGCTACTTTCTCCGCTACTTTCTCAAGGTGCTTGCTCAGAATTCCGCGGGCATCATCGGTAAACCCGCGTGAAAGCCCGACCAGCGCTGCTTCCACCGCAAGCTCGGGCATGTCGGGGGAAATGCGGCTTGCGACCTCGATGTGACGAACTGCTCGGACGAGGTCGCCACGGCGGCGCATCGATCGGGCAAGCAAGAGGTGCAGGCGCCCGTTGGAAGGGTCGATGCGCGCAAGTTGCTCGAGCACCTGAACCGCTTCGTGATTTCGGCCACAAGCGAGGTGAATGCGGGCGGCCTCAAGAGCGATCGGCGAGTTGAGGCCGCAACGCTTGAATTCCTCGGCCAGCAACGGCGCGGTTTCAACCTGACGCCCCGAGATCAGCATGACGCGCGCCAATTCAGTGCGGGCTCCGCTGAGCGTGGGTCCTTCGGAGATCGCGCGGCGGAAGCAATGCTCGGCGCGCTTGAGGTCGCCGCGGGCCAGCAAGCTGCGCGCAATTTCGAGATGCGCCGTCGCTGGGCGCTTGATGGCGTCAAGCGCCATGTAGTACGCCGTCTCCGCCTCATCATGGCGACCGGCCTGCGCGAGCGAACGGATGAGAAGCGACGCGGCCGTTTCGCAGGTTGGGTCGAGGCGCAGCGCGGCCTCGAGCGCGAGCACGGCATCGGCGTAGCGATTGAGTTTCGAAAGCAGCACGCCCTGAGCGAGGCGAGGATCGCGCGCGTTGGGCAGGAGGGTCGCCGATTGGCGGTACTGCTGCAGCGCTTCGTCGTGGCGGCCGATGGCCTCGAGAGTCCAACCGAACTGCAACATCCAGTCACCGCGCGAAGGATTCATGGTGACCGCGGCGCGCAATTCGCGTTCAGCGTCCTTGAGCCTGCCCTGACGGAGCATCTCTCGAGCGCGATTCGCGTGTTGTTCGCCTTTGCTCATCTCAGCCATTGGTGATCCTGTCTCGTACGAAGATATGCGCTTTCGTCGGCAAGTTGAGGGGGAAAAGCGGAGGATTCCCGAGTGCGGCCATACCTTTGGTTCGAGGCTGGGTTCACGCAGGGCCGGGATCCTAGGTAACGGTCCTCATATCTCGCGCTTGCGTTTGGTTCCTGCTTCGATGATCCTCGGCGTATCTCGTGACCAACGCCACGCTCGCCATTTTTCTTTCGCTCACGCACGCGCAAGCCCCGTCGCAAGCCCCGTCGCTAGGGCAGAGCGCCGCGGTGTTGAATCCAACATCTGTGGCGGTCGATGAATGCGCGCAGATCGAGTCGCGGGTGACCGATCTCGCCGGCCGATGGCTCGCGAGCCTTCCTGTACAGGCGCGGATGAAGGCGGTCGCGGAATTCCTGGGCGACGAGGTGGGCGCGGTGCGTTTGGCAGCGGTGATTGAGATTGAACGCATGTTGCGCGACGGGGTTCGGCCCGACAACGCGCTGACCGAGCGCGCCGCCGAAATGCTCGGCGACAGCGACCCGCGGGTGCGGATGCGCGCTGGCCGGCTCGTCATCGACATGGGATTGACCTTTGCGAGCGATGGTTTATCGGCGCGGCTGGAGCGTGAACGCGACGACGGAGTCATCGACGGGTGGCTCGATGCGCTGCTGCTCGCGCCAACCGCATCGGCGTTTTCGCCGGCCAGCGCGCGCATCGAGGACGCTGTTCACGGCGAGCGTGCCGCGCGGCTGCTCTGCGAACTGGTGCGGCTGGGATCCGCGCCGATCGACTGGAAAAAGCGGCTCGCACCGGCGCTGCGCATCGTGGCCGACAACCGCCCGACCCCGTCGATTGCGCTGCTGGTTGCGCAACTCGGCGACGAAGAGGACATCGTGCGCGCGGCTCGGCTGCTGGAATCATCCGATGCCGCCGTCCGTCGCGGCGCGGCCGAGGGTTTCCTGCGCGCCGGCGACAGCGCGCGCGTGCTCACTCGCGCGAGCGACCCGGCCATCGCCGCCATCGTCATCGCCGCGATCGCCAACGAACGCCCCACACCGGCTGGCTTTCGCGAACTGGTGGACTTTCCCATCTCCGGCGAGTTGCGCGAGCAGTTGCATGAGCGCATCGCGGAGGTCGCTGCCAAACTCTCCGCCGCCGAACTGTTCGCCGCCGACGAGCTTCTCGCCACCGCTCGCTCCATCGACGCGCGCGTGCGCCTGCGCATCCTCGAGGCGGGCGCCCGTCGCTTCACCGGTGGTGAAGACGCGGCGTCGGCGGCGGTGATTGCGCGGCTCGCCAGCGAGTTGATCGCCGTCGGGCGCCGAGGCGATGCGGTCACGCGCCTCGAGGGCGCGCACCCACAGCCCGGAACCACGCTCGCCGACGCGCTCTTTCTTGCGCGCCTCAGCGCCGGTCGATTTGACGACGCCGCGCGCCAAGATCCGCTGCCCTCGCGTTGGGTCGCCGCCGCCGAAACCCTCGCTCGCACCGGCGACGAATCTGCGCGCGCGCTGGTCGACGAGATGACGCTGCGATTGGGCGCGCGTCTCTCCGACGATGAACGCCGCCGCCTCGCCAGCGTCGAGGCCGTCCTCGCCAGCGCACCAGCGCGCGCGAATGATCGCTAGCGCTATATTCTTGACTTCCCCGCTAGGAGCGCTGCAGCACTATGAAGTCGAATGCCACCATCATGAAGTCGTCCGCGAAATCGTCCATGAAGTCGCCCGCGAAGTCGTCCGCCAAATCGGCCATGAAGTCGTCCGCAAAAACCTCGACCAGCGACCTTCGTCGCGAGACCGACTCGATGGGCGAGATGTTCGTGCCCGCCACGGCGCTCTACGGCGCGACCACTCAACGCGCAGTGCTCAACTTTCCCGTGTCGTTTCGCCCCGTGCCTCAGGCGCAGATCGAAGCGCACATCATTCTCAAGAAGTGCTGCGCCGAGGCCAATGCTCAACTCGGCGAACTCGCCGCCGACAAGGCCGCGCATGTGGTCGGCGCCTGCGACCAACTGCTGGCCGAGTTCGCCAATCCTGCGCCTTTCGGTATGCCGCATCCGCTCATGCAGCATTTTCCGATCGATGTCTTCCAGACCGGCTCGGGCACTTCGACCAACATGAATGTGAACGAGGTTGTTGCCAATGTCGCCAGTCAGCGCGCAGGCAAGGCGATCGGCTCGAAGGATCCCGTTCATCCCAACGATCACGCCAACTACGGCCAAAGTTCCAACGACACTTTCCCCTCGTCGATGCAAATCGCGGGCGCGCTGCGCATTGCTCAGCGGCTTGTTCCTGCGCTCGAGCGACTTGCTGCGGCGCTCGACGCGAAGGCCAAGGCCTGGGACAAGGTGGTCAAGATCGGCCGCACTCACCTCATGGATGCCACGCCGATCCGAGTCGGTCAGGAGTTCAGCGGTTACGCGGCCGCCGCGCACTATTCGATCGATCGCGCCAAGGAGGCCTGCGCCGCGCTTGCGCTCAACATGCCCATCGGCGGCACCGCGGTCGGCACCGGCATCAACGCTCATGTGAAGTTCGGCCGCGTGGTTTGCGCGCGGCTCACCAAGGAAACCGGCGTGAAGTTCGCCGAGGCCGCCAACCACTTCGAGGCGCAGTCGACGCGCGATTGCGTGGTCGATGCGCACGCGCGGCTCAAGACCATCGCCGTGAGCCTGACCAAGATCGCCAACGACATCCGCTGGCTCGGTTCCGGTCCGCGCTGCGGCCTCTTCGAACTCTCGCTCCCCGCAACCCAGCC
Source organism: Planctomycetota bacterium (assembly GCA_003671075.1). Lineage (GTDB taxonomy): Bacteria > Planctomycetota > Phycisphaerae > Phycisphaerales > SM1A02 > QWPT01. The sequence goes on along the minus strand of QWPT01000041.1, from coordinate 7,814 downwards.
CGGCTCATCGATCATGCCCGGCAAGGTCAATCCTGTCATTTGCGAGAGCGTGATGATGGTTGCTTGCCAAGTCGTCGGCAACGACGCGGCGATCACGATGGGTGGACTCGGCGGCATCGGCTCGCTGTTGGAGCTCAATGTTGCAATGCCCATGATGGCCGAGCGGCTCATCGAGTCGATCGACCTCCTGGCCAACGCCAGCCAGATGTTCTGCGACAAGTGCCTCGACGATCTGCAACTCAACGAGGCCCAAGCCACCGGCACCGTCGAGAAGAGCCTGATGATGTGCACCTCGCTTGCGCCCGTGATCGGCTACGACGCCGCAGCCAAGGTGGCGAAGGAAGCGTTCAAGACTGGCGAGACGGTGCGCGAATACGCACTACGCAACAAACTGGTAGAGCCCAAGCAACTCGCGAAACTGCTCGACGCGACCTCGATGACCAAGCCCGGCGGCAAAGGCCCCGGCGGCGGCTAACCACGCGCCCATCATCCCAGCACCAAAGCATCCCAGCACCAAAGCA
>QWPT01000041.1:0-7211 GCA_003671075.1 Planctomycetota bacterium | reverse complement strand
AGTACACCTCCAGCATGCACCGATGCGTCGGTCGCACGCTGCGCTTGATTTCTGGCGCCGTCCACTCGGATACGGGCTTGGCGGCGAGTTCGTCAGCGACTTTGGTGTAGCCCTCGATCGCGTGGCGCGCCAACATCTCAAACACGCCGACTTGCATGCCCGCGAGCCCGCAGATGTACACCAGCGTCCTCGGTGAGTGCAGCAGGTTCATCACACCCGTGTTATGGCTGATCTGGCGGTCGATGAAATGGTGGACATACTCGCCGCGTCCGACGACGGTCTCGCGTTCCGCGCGCATTTCCCGAGAGACAACCGGGTGATAGTGAAAGTTGGGGTGCTTGGCCGCGAGTTCGCGCAGACGGTCGTCGTAGAGCAGATCGGTCGTGTACGGCGCGCCCAACACCAGATGGATCTGGCTGGTGCAACGCTGCCAACCGTCGGCGGCGGGGGAACCTGCGGGTGGACCGTCGAGCAGCTCCATCAGAAACCCGCGGAAGGGCGCGACGCCGGTTCCGGTCGCTAGAAAAAGGTAGTCGTGTTGCGAAGGGTCCGCCGGCAGCAGGAAACGCTTGCCGTTTGGCCCCGAGACATCGATCGCGTCGCCGGGCTTGCGATCGCAAAGCCAGTTGGAGCAGGTGCCGAGGAACAGCGAGTGGTCGTGCGCGTCGTCGGTCGGTCGTTGCGGCTCGCGCTCGGCGATCAGGCGCTTGGGCGTGGTGGCGATGATGCGGCCGAAACCGTCCTCGCCCCAACTCGGGCTCGCCAGCGAATAGAGGCGGACTTTGTGCGGCTTTCCGTGCTGGTCGGCGCCCGAAGCCACGACGCCGAAACTCTGCCCGGCTCGGAACGATCCTTCGAGCGGCGTGCCGCTGATATCGATCTCAACATGACGGACGAACGACGCGCTCTTGCCCTTGGTGCACAGCCGCGACGCGTGCACTTTCGCTGCGGTGGGCGCGTTGGGCATCACCACATGCATCTTGGCTTCGGGGAGGACAGGTTCAGACATGGGCGGCGACTGTAGGGCGTGCGTCGGTCCCTTGCAAAAGGAAAAGACCGGCGCGAAGTTCGCGCCGGTCGTTGCCATGGTGTCGTCGTCCGCCCCCCGACCAGTAGCCGGAGGGCCGTAGCGAACTCGTTGAAGTCCGCCGCACATGGCTGGTGAGCCGTTCCCTGGAGTCGGGTCGTTTCCCGCGATCAGTCGAAGGCGTTGGAGACAGTCGGCAACTCGACGTTCTCGAGGTTGAGATTCGTCGTGATTTTGAAGTTCGACTCGGTTCGGTGGCGCTCGGCGAAGAAGAAGTCGAGGTCGTAGCGCTCGCCGTCAACCAGTCCGAGGCGGTTGAGCGAGACTTCCTGCTCGACCTTGCCGTGGATGCCGCCGATGTCGATCACCAACTTTTGATTGATGAAGACGAACACGTCGTCGTCACCACTGAAGGTGAAGGTCTGCGCGCCGTCGGCCGCGTAGGTGAACTTCGTGTGCAACTCGTAGGTGAAGTGGTAGTTGTGGTGCGGGGTTCCGGGCGAGTTGCCGAAGAGCTGCCCGTCGATCGGGAAGAACTGGCCGCTGTAGGTCGAGTTGTTGTAGGTCGGGTCGGTGGCCGAGTCGTACACATACGCGCCATTGGACTGCCGCACCAGAGTCATCGACAGCGGGGCGGAGACATTGAAGGCCAGGTCGTCGTTGAACCACTTGTTGAAGGTGGACGCGCTGGTGATGCCGCCGGTGGAGGTGCCGGATTCCTTCGAGCCCCTCACATCGCCGAGCGACTGGTTGTACAGCCGATTGCAGATGTTCTTGCCGGCCGAATTCTTCCATTGGGTCTTCACCTTAAAGCCGCCGCCCTTAAACACGGGCTTGCCATCGGCGCCGAGGGTCGGCTGCAGATTGTCGCAGTAGTGACCGAAGCCTCCCGAGGGGGTGACCTCAAAGTCAGGGTGTCCGCCGGCAACAGTCTTTTCCTTGAAGTCGCGCACCACCCCAATCAGGGTGACGCTCGCGGGAGGAGTGGTGTTGGGCGAGGTGGACGCGAGGCTGAGCGAGTAGGCGGAGATCGCCAGTGGCGCGGCCGTTACGAACAGCACGGAGCGGGCGATGAGTTGGCTTCGATTGCACATGGTGTTGAGTTCCTTCCAGGGGGGACGACCCCTTGATCTGCTCATGAACAACCTTCCAATTCATCCGGGGCAAGGTCAAGCGCTTCGAGCGATCCTTTCGCGGTGGTTGGACCTCTGTGCCGCCTGTTCGTCGAGCGCGGTCTGGAGCGGTCGCAAGATTCGCGTAGAAGGTGTTGCGAAGGACTATCGCGAGCCGATGCAATCGCCATAATCCGCGCAGCTGTCACGGCCGCCGATTGAGCTGCGACATCACGACAGATCCAATTTCGACCCCCAACACGCACAGGGCGTGAGGCACGACGCCGGGACCTCTCGAAGAGGTTCGCAACGCCCGCAAAGGATTGCTGCAGACATGGACTCCTTCCGTATTCAAGGTGGACGCCGGCTCGCCGGCAAGATTCAGATCGAGGGCTCCAAGAACGCGACTCTGCCGCTCATGGCGGCGGCGCTGTGTACCGACGGCGAGATCACGCTGCGCAATGTCCCGTGTCTCAGCGACATTTCGAACATGGCTCGGCTGCTGCGCGAGCTCGGTGTTCAGGTTGATGGCGAGTCCGGGGTGATGAAGATGCGGGTGATGGACCAGAACAAGGTTCACGCGCACTACGACATCGTCAAGACCATGCGCGCGTCGATTTGCGTACTCGGTCCGCTGCTGGCGCGCCGTCGCCGCGCAGTCATCGCCATGCCTGGTGGTTGCGCCTTCGGCTCGCGGCCGATTGACCTCCATCTCCGCGGAATGCAGGCGCTCGGCGCCAAGGTCGAGCTCGACGGCGGTGACATCATCGTGACCGCGCCAGAAGGCCTGAAGGGCGCGACCATCTTCCTCGGTGGCCCCAACGGCTCGACCGTTCTCGGCACCGCCAATGTGATGTGCGCCGCAGTGTTGGCCAAGGGCCGGACCGTCATCGAATGTGCGGCCTGCGAGCCAGAAGTGGTCGACCTCGCCAATCTGCTCAACGCCATGGGAGCCCGCATCGAGGGCGCCGGCGGACCGCGCCTGGTGATTCATGGCGTCGAGAGCCTTGGCTCGGCGGACCATGTCGTGATTCCCGACCGCATCGTCGCCGGAACCTACGCGGTGGCCGCGGCGGTAACCAACGGCAATGTGACCCTCGAGGAGTTCCCTTACGACGGGATGCTGTCGGTGATTGACCGCTTCAGCGAGATCGGCGTGCATGTCGAGCTTCTCTCCGGCGCCGACAATCCGATGCACGCAACCGTGCGCGTGACCAGCGAGCGCAAGCTCAAGCCAACGCAGATCACCACCCAGCCCCACCCTGGATTTCCGACCGACTTGCAGGCGCAGTTCATGACGCTGCTCTGCCTTGCGGAAGGAAACTCGATGATCACCGAGAAGATTTACCCCGAGCGATTTATGCATGTTGCCGAGCTGTCGCGCATGGGCGCGCAGATCTACCGACAGGGCCCGACTTGCGTTGTTGCCGGTGGCGCGCCACTGCACGGCGCGCCGGTGATGGCGAGCGACCTGCGTGCGAGCGCGTGCCTCGTGCTCGCGGGCCTCGCGGCCGAGGGCGAGACCAATGTTTCGCGCATCTACCACCTCGACCGCGGCTACACCCGCATGGAGGAGCAGCTCAATGTTCTCGGTGCGAACATCGAGCGCGTGCGCGAGCAGTCGGGGCGCGAGGAGTCGACGCGCGAGGATTCGGTGCGCGAGGAATCGAGCGGTAAGGCCAACGCCGCCAGCCCGGTTGCAGCGTCGAGCGACGCCTGATCGCACGAACGCATGATCAAACAACGACACGGCCCTCGGTTTCCGAGGGCCGTGTTCATTCCGCTTCGCGTGGTGCTCAGTCGAAGCCAGCGGAGGTCGTGTGTGTCGGCGCGGTCGCGTGTCGGTGAGGAGTCCCTGAGCCAACACTCAAACATGGGATATGCCGACGGGTAAGGCAAGCGCCCCATTTCAAGCAGCGCGTTCGCGCGGTCTGTTTGTGCGGGCGGTAGCGTTGGCGCTAGGCCAGGATGTGGTGCAGGACGACGGCGCTGGCGATCGACACATTCAGGCTCGGCGGATCGTTGGCGAGCGCGGAGCCGAGCTTGGACATCGGGATCTTGACGATGGCGTCGCCGAGGCCGAGAACCGCAGGGGAAACGCCGTTTTCCTCGGCGCCGAACACAACGATCGATCGCGCGGGCGGCTTGAATGTCGCAAGATCAACGGCGTTGGTTGTGTCTTCGGCGGCGATGATCAGGTAGCCGTGTTCGCGGCGAAGGCGATCAAGACACGCGGGCCACTCGTCGCCACGGGCGCGCGCCCAGGGAAGATTCACCGCGCGACCCATCGAAACCCGCATGGCCTTGCGAAGAAACGGATCACTCGCGCGCGGCGAAAGCACAACGGCGCGTGCACCGAAGCTGGCGGCGTTGCGAAAGATCGCGCCGATGTTGTCGGTCTGCGTAACTGCATCGAGCGCAACCAGCACATCGCGCACCGGTCGCGCGCCGCCGACATTCTCTCTGGCGAGATACGCGGAGAGTTCATCGATCGAGCCGTCATCGGCGCGCCGCCCGAGCGCGATGGCGCCCGAGTGCATGGTGTAGCCCGTGATCGAGTGCAGCGCCTGTTCACTGGCGCAGCGAAAAACGGTCAATGCGGGAAAGGCCGCGCCCTGATCGCCAGCGCACGGATCGTGAGCGCACGGATCGCCAACAGTTGCGGTGAGTACATCCGCAAGCCGGCTCAGCGCATCGGGCGTCGCCAACAACATGTGCGGCTCGAGGATCGGCGGCATCGGATGTGCGCGTCGGCGCAATGCGGCTGCGAGATAGCGACGCACCACGCGCTCGCTTTCGATGGCGTGCAGCCGAAGCGACCCGCGCAAATCGCGATCGCGCACTTCGCGAAACGCGTCAAGCCGCGGATCGTTTGCCTCGACATCGATGCACTCGAAGACACCGGCCATCGCGCGCGCCTAGCTCGCTCCGCCGACCATGAGATCGTTGTTCTCGAAACGTTGGCACGCCGCCAACAGTTGTTCGATTTGCGCGTGCGGCGGCACCGAAAGTAGGCGGCGCCTGAGCGCGGTGACGGTCTTGAACTCACGGTCGGTCATCAGCAGATTCTCCTTGCGAGTTCCGCTGGCAGCCAGGTTGATCGCAGGAAAGATGCGCTTCTCCGAGATCGAGCGATCGAGGATGAGCTCCATGTTGCCCGTACCCTTGAACTCTTCGAAGATCATCTGGTCCGCGCGCGAGCCAGTGTCGACCAGGCAGGTTGCGATGATGGTGAGCGATCCGCCTTCCTCGCATTTACGCGCGGCGCCGAAGAGTTGCTTGGGAACTTCAAGCGCGCGCGAGTCGAGTCCGCCCGACATCGTGCGTCCCGATGAGCCGTAACGACGGCTGTTGTTGAACGCGCGTCCGAGGCGAGTGAGCGAATCGAGCAGCACCACAACATCGCGGCCCGCCTCGACCATGCGTTTGGCGCGGTCAATGGCAAGGATTCCGAGCGAGAGATGTCGTTCGAGATCCTGATCATTTGAACTCGCGAGCACATGCGCGGGAACATTGCGCTTGAAGTCGGTGACCTCTTCGGGCCGCTCGTCAATGAGAAGCGCGATGAGCTCAACATTGGGGTGATTGCGCTTGATGCCGTAGGCGATGTTCTGCAGCAGAATCGTCTTGCCCGCCTTGGGCGGCGCGACGATGAGTCCGCGCGTGCCGAAGCCGATGGGGCAGAACAAATCGATGAGCCGACAAGCGGGCGGGCAACCCTTGTATTCAAGGGTGATGCGCGGCTGCGGGTCGAGCGCGGTGAATTCAGCAAAGGTCTTGTGGCTGCCATACTCCGCCGGCGTGAGCCCTTCGATCGACACGATGCGCGTGACGGTGGGGCGTGCTTGGCGCGGGCCGTGACGCTTCTTCCTGGGCCGCATGATCGCGGCCTCGGCGACAATGCGCTGTGCATGGCGCAGCGGAAAATGCTGCGCGAGCGCAAGCGGCACATAGACATCGTCGTGCGACTCGATCAGGCCGTCGCCAAGCTGGCGGATGCGGCCATCATTGTTGCCAGACCATTCGAGAATGCCCTCACAGGCGAAGGTGGGCAGGTTCTGCTCGTTGGGCGAATCGCCGTCCATCCCATCTTCTGGTCCGTCAAAGTCATCGCCATGTTCGCCCGCGTCGGCGGGGAAGTCCTGCGCAGGGCCGCGCTGTTGTTGTTGGTTGTGCTGGCGCTGCTGCTGATGATGTCCCTGCTGACCACCGCCATGCTTGTGCTGGCGCTGCTGGTTTTGATTCTGATTCTGGTTTTGATTCTGGTTCTGGCGTTGTTGATTCTGGTTTTGCTGGCGCTGCTGGTTGGGCTGCTGCTGCTGTTGTTGCTGACGCTGGCCACCCTGCGGTTGCTGCTGGCCCTGCTGGTTGGGCTGCTGTTGTTGCGGCTGCGCATTGGGATTGTTTGGATCGCCACCGCCACCACCACGCCTCCGCCTACGCCTGCGCCTGCGTCGCTTACCACTGCCGTCACCAGGAACTCCCTCGTCGCTCGCGGGACCGCCAGTGAAACCATCTTGGCTTTGCTGCTGCTGCGGCTGTTGGGCTTGCGGCGCATGAGTTGGCGCATGATTCGACTGATGATTCGACTGATGATTCGACTGATGATTCGACTGATGATTTGATGGACGGGCAGGTTGTTCCTGCGCGGAGGCGGCGCTCTTCACTTCCACGCTGGGGCGCGCTGGCGCTGGTTCCGATGGCTTTGCCGCACGCGGCTTCTTCGCGGGAACGGCCGCCATTGCGGGAGTTTTCTCAGCAGACTTTGCGGAAGGCTTGGCCGGAGTTTTTGCCGGAGTCTTCGCGGCGGGCTTTGCAGGTGTCTTGACCGGAGCTTGCTTCGGCGCGTCCGACTTCGCGGCCGGCCCAACCGTCGTGACGGGCTTCGCGACTACGGCGGGCTTCGTCGCGACGGTCTTGGCGACGACAGGCTTCGCCACGACTGCCTTGGTCACGGACTTCTTCGCGGCTGGTTTCGCAGCTGGTTTCGCGGCCTCTTTCGCGGTGATCACGCTGGCCTGCTTGGTCGACGACCTCGCACTTTCAAGCTTCGCGCTCTCGGGCTTTGCGCT
>QWPT01000040.1:21995-24411 GCA_003671075.1 Planctomycetota bacterium | reverse complement strand
GGGCTACGCCATTGCGAACCGTGAGCGTGCAAGGACCGAGGTTGGATCCCGTTCCGGTCCAGTGAACATTCACAGCCTTTCCAGTCGCAGTCGTGCTGATCGCAACCGAATCGAGCGTCGCGAAGTTGCCGTCGAATTGGGAGTTAGTGCCATAAGCCACGTCGAAGTCGGTCAGGTAGACGCCGTTTGCCGTCACACCCGAGACGCTGCCGCCGCTCACCACAACATCAGACAGGCTGTTCGTATTCCAGATCCAGTAGCCAGTCGAAAGCGTTCCGGCGCCGTCGATGACGTTGCCCGTGGCGTGCACCTGTGCGCCACCCGAGCTGCTTGTGATGCGGATTGCTTCACCAACTCTGTTGATCGAGGCCGAGCCGTTGATCACGTTGTTCGAGATGTTCAGCAGGGGAGCAGAACCGAAACGGTTGTTGATGGAAATACCCATATGCCGTGACACAGTGCTGCCCGTGTTCGCAAGCGTGATGGTGTTCCCGCTGATGATTGGGGTGAAACCAGGTGCACTAGCGAGGCCAACGCTGTCTTGCGCGATGCCTGTGAAGGTATCCGTGATGACATTGTTCGTCGCCACGATGTCGCACTGGGTGTACACGGCGCGGTACAGCATGTTGGAGAAGAGATTGTTGCGGACATAGTTGCCCGACGCTGCGATTGGTGAAGCGCTGAACTTCTCAAGGTAGTAGCCGGTGGTGATGAAGTTCTTCACCACGCAGTTCGAGAGGTCCATTCCCGTAAGGGGAATGCCCGTGCCGGCCGCGTTCTGATTGCGCACCGCGCGTGCGCAGTTCGAGTCAACGCCGCCGAAGGAGGTGCCGCCCGAGATCGCAGGGTTGTCGCCATCGAGGGTCAGGCCGTCGATCGAGACATTGCTGGCCAAGACTTGGATCAGCTTGCCCGACGAGACGTTGTTGGTGGCGGGATAGACGATTGCTTCCGCCGCGCGGGTGCCGGTGTTGGGATTGATGCCGTAGTTCGGTCCACGCAGGCTGAGCGCCCTATCGACGGCCAGGTCTTCCGCGTAGGTACCGGCAGCAACATTCACTGTGTCGCCAGCAGTTGCGAAGGTGATACCAGCCTGGATCGTGGTGAAGTAGCCGCTCGGATTGCCCGAGCTGACGACCTGCACCGGCGGGTACGCGAGGGTCGGGAACGACGCCGAGCTCGCGGCGACCGCCGCGAGCTGCTCCGTGTTCATACCGATCACGTTGACCGTCAAGGCTGAGCCGCTGACCACGCGCGCCAGGATGGCGTTGAGCTCGGCAGCGGTGGTGAAGGTCGTCGAATCGATCGCGAGATTGCCGTACAACTTGCCCGACAGGCCGCTCTCGAGCGCGGCATTGAGCGACGCGGTGGAGCTTCCGCCCGTGGCGATCACATTGACCGTGGCATCGGAGCAAGTGATGGTTTCAACGGTCGAGATCGAGTCGGTGAAGCTGGAGCTCGAGACGGTGAAGGGGTTCGCGGGAGCGCTGAAGGTCGTGGTTGCGTAGGTCGACGAGAGCAAAGCGTTGTCGATACCCGCGCCGCCGTCGATCGAGTTGGTTCCAGCGCCAGCGGCGATGGTGTCACTGTCGTCGCCGCCCGAGAGGGTGTCGTTGCCGCTGCTGCTCGTGATCGAGTCCGCGCCAGCGAGGCCGCTGGCGATGACATTGGCGGTGAGGCTCGAGCCAGCGACAGTGTCGCCGCCCGCGGTGCCAAGCACATTGACCGTGCCCGCTCCCGAGACGCTCATGGTCGCCTGGAATGCATTGATCGAAAGGGTCTTGCCCGAGGCGATGGAGCCGCTAAACGCAACTTCCGCAGTGTTGAGGCCGCGGAAGTTCGTGTCGTCGCTGAGGTCAGCGGTTGTGATGAAGATGTTGCCCGCGCCCGTGAGCGTGCGACCGTTGGACTGAGCTGCCGTGAGCGTGAGCGTGGCGGCCAGGTTGACCTGGCCCGGGATGTTGAGCGTGGTCGAGATTTGCGTGAAGTTCGCGCTGGCGAGGATGTTGCCCGAAATCGAGGTGGTGCCCGCACCCGAGATCGCCTTGCCGTTGGCCTGCGCGGCGGTCAGCGTGACCGTCGAGCCAGTCGAAACCGACGAGTTCAGGAATGAAAGCGTGACGCCCGAGGCGCGCGTCGCAAGGTCGTTCGTGCCCATGGCGCCGTCGATAACGAGCGCGCCGCCACCGTCGAAGCTCAGGCTACCGAGCTGGTTACCGCGGATGGAAAGGCTGCTGGATCCACCAGAAACGGTGAATGGCGACGGAACCGTGAGGTTGATCGTAGCAGCGATATTGCGAAGATCTGAGGTGCCGGTGAGTGTCGAGGGGATGATGATGATCGAACCGGTGCCGCTGACGGTCTGTCCCGAGACCTCAGAAGCATCCAGTGAGAGGGTCTTGTCCGCTGCAAGGGA
>QWPT01000040.1:0-21293 GCA_003671075.1 Planctomycetota bacterium | reverse complement strand
GGCGTCCCGCGAGTGCGGGATCAATCAGCAAATGTGACGTTTCCCTGCGGGAAATGGGGTTAATTTGGAATCTAAGCAGGAAGCCTTGTCCATCGAGCGATACTCGTATTAAGGTTAATCCCAGTCAGGAGCGGTAGTTCCGTCGGAATCTAGTTTCTGCATAGCGTAGTTTTTTTTACATTGATGCCGCGTCGGTCGCACGCGGCGCGCAACGTCTGAGAACAAAATGCTCAATCAACTATGGCGTGTGTTGCTCGTGGTCGTGTCGGACTTTTTTGTCCTGGCCACGCTTTTGATGGGCTTGTTTTCAACGGTCGCGCTTTCAACGGCCGCGCATGGCGCGTCGTTCACGCAAGTCGCCGCTCAGACCGAGCATCTTCCTCGCGTTCTCAAGCGCGATCTTCCGCTGCTCGATCGCGTGTTGTCGTTAGACGATGCGCAGAGGTCGATCGTTGAAATGCTGCTCGAGGATGCAGAGTCGATGGGCGCCAACCATGAGGCGCTCGTTGCGTTGCGCGACAATCTTTCCGCGGTCCTCTCTGACTCGCAGCGTGCGCAACTTCCTGAAGTTTGGCGCGTGGTCTTTCGCGAACGAATGGAGTCTGCGGGCGCAATCGGCGGCGAGGCGGTCGATCTCGGCGCGCTCGCGCGAGCACTTATGCGCGGTGCCACTGCGGAAAATCTCGACGCAGCGGTGACCGCCTATCGCGTCGAACTCGACCCACTGCTCGACGCGCGCACGAATGCCGAAGGCGGTGATGCAATCGCGCTTCTTAGGATTCGCCTGAGCATTCGCACCGTCAACGATCGCGCACTCGACGCCATCGCCGCCGCGATCCCTGAAGCCATGGCCGCATCGTTCCGCAGCGAGGCTCTGGCGAAGGCGTACCCCAGCGCTTTCGCGCCATCTGCGGCCCTTTCATCGCTCGATCGGCTTCTGCGCGAACTCCCAACCGACCAACTGCGCGCGTTGCAGACTGACGCGCAACTGCGCTACAGCGAGATCTGCACTCGTGGCGTTGCGGCGATCCGCCAGCGCGACGCCGCGCGCGCCGATAGCGTCGACGCACTCGCCGTCGCCGAAGAAGCTGTTGCCAATGCGGAGAGCGCCTACGACGAATTCGAACGCTGGTTACTCAAGCGCACCGCGGAGTCCGCCGCCGCCGAGGCTCTCGTTGCGACCGAAGCTGGCAAGTTGATCCTCGCGCAGAGCAAGGCGCTCGAGCAGGCGATCGAAAAGGGTTCCGACCACCCGTGGACCGATCAGCGAGCCACGCTTATGCGATTCGATGCCAACGGTGATGGTGCCATCGACGAAGCCGAGGGAAGCGCTGCGCTTACTGCGTTTTCGCAGACGGCCGGTCGCCGACAGCACAAAAAGTTGTAGCACCAGAAGCTCTAGCCGCGGCCGAAGCTCTAGCGGCCGAACAATCGTCCGAGCAAACCGGCGTTGGTCGACTTCTCGTGGCTGATGAGCAGGTTGAGTTCGCCTGCGTCGAAATACATGCCACCGCATGAGGCGCACTGATCGATCAGCACGTTCTCGAACTTCTTTTCCACCATCTTCCCTCCACACTTCGGGCAGCACATCCAGTGTGCATCCTTCGACGACGCGCTCTCGGCGGTCTTGCGCTTGGCATCGAGTTCGGCGCGGATCTTCGCCAACTGCTCGGTTTCCTGCTTCTTGAACGCAGCGTCTTCTTGGTTGTATCCGGTCGATTGCAGATTCGAGCTCATGGTGGGTTCCCGCGGTTGGAGTGAGATTGATCGACGAGGATAGCGCCGTGCATGCGATCTGCCCAGCGCACAGTGGCTCGATATGAAGGATGCGGAGACCTATAGTGCGCCGATGGCGCGCGCTTTCATGGCCCTGTTGGTTGCGGCGACGATGCTCAGCGCAAGTTTTGGCGCAAGTTTCAGCGCTGGTTTCGACGGACTTTCGCGAGCGAGCGAGCCGCCGCATGATCCTCCGCATGATCCGCCGCGCGAGTTGCCGGGCCTGCACAATGTCGTTCCCTATACAGGCTCGGGGAGCGAAGCTTTCTACTCCGGCAGCGCACCCGAGGGTGATGCGGGCTTCGACGCTTTGGTGAAACTAGGCATCAAGACCGTGATTTCCGTCGACGGCGCCACCCCCGACCTCGCTCGGGCGAAGGCGCGTGGCCTGCGCATAGTGCATCTGCCGATTGGATACGACGGCTTTGACGATGCGCGCAAGGCTGAGTTGGTGCGCGCGGTGCGCGACTTGCCCAAGCCCATCTACCTGCACTGTCATCACGGCAAGCATCGAAGCGCCAGCGCCGCCGGGGCCGTCGCGGTTTCGCTCCGATGGATGACCAACGAGGCTGCCGCGGCGCGCATGAAGGTTTCGGGAACCGGCGTGGGTTATCGCGGCCTTTGGTCGTGCGTGGCCAAGGCGTCGCCGATGGACGCCGCCACCATCGACGCGGCACGCGGTGACTTTCCCGAGCAAACCAAGCCCGAATCGCTGGTCGCTTCAATGGTTGCGATCGATGAGGCGCTGGACAACATCCAGTTTGCAGTGGCTGCAACCGACGCGGCCAAGCGGGGCGCTTCGGCTGCCGATGCGGCCGAGATCGCGGACCTGCTGCGCATTCTTGAGAAGGACGAGGGCGTGGAACGGATGGCCAAGTCGGTGGACTTTCGCGCGCTGCTGCGGGCGAGTTCCACTCAAGCGGGGGCGCTTGAGAAGCTGCTGGGCGAAGGCTCGTCGGCGGGCGTGCCTGAAGCGGTTGGTCGGCTGAGGGAAAGTTGCAAGGACTGCCACGTGAAGCATCGCGATTGACGGTCAGGAAATCTCGGTTGTCGCGGCGTGCAATCTCGAGTGGCCTTGGCGGCTCGGTATGCTGCGGCCCGTTGTTGAACCCGTGCCCGATAAGGGAGAAGATCATGAGCCCTGCCCAGAGCCAGTCCGTGTCTATGGAGCGTCCAAGCCCAACTCCCGTTGCGCGCGTCGTGTGCAGCCTCGACTGCTCCCGCGCGCTCTCCGATGCGATTTGCGAGGTGGTCGTCGGTGCCGGTGGCAGTGACGGCGTGGCGCAGTTCGACCTCGCGCGCACCATGGTTCTCGTTCCCGGCGGAAGCATCGTCGGCCCCATCGAGCGCAATCTTCTCGCCCGTGCGCGCCACCGCGGGACTCCGCTGATCGCTCCGACGATCGTCACGCCGCTCATGCTCGCGAGCCGTTTTGTTGCGCCAACGCTGCCCGTGCTCTCCGCACTAGGCTCGCGCGCTTCGTGGCGCGAGGCGTTCGAAGAGGTCGTCGCGGAGGATCCGACGCTGGCGCAACGCATCGGCCGTGTTTTTGGAACGGACCTGCGATCGGACCTGCGATCGGACCCGGGAACGGACCTCGCAACCGACCGCGCAACGGAATTCCGAGCTGGCGATGACGCGACCACCGCGCTTTCCGCGCAGGCGCGTGCGCGGATCGCGGCTCGTATTTCGGCGCGCATGTCTCGCATCGCCGCCGAATGCGCGGCCGCCATGCTGTCGCTGCAGGAGATCGCCGCGCGCGCAGATTTGGCGAAGATGCCAGAAATTGCGGCGAAGATCGAGACTTTGGCTCGTTTTTCCACGCGACGCGATGCGCTGCTGACTCGTGCCGGTGTCGCCGACCGCGATGCTGCCTTGCGCGACGCCGTCCGCGCGCGCCGCCTTGCCGCCGACGGGTTTGATCGCATCGTGGTGCTGCTGGCCGATCCCGAGCCAGTGCAACGCGCGCTCTTGGCGGCGCTGGGCGAGCTCGGCGTCGCCGTCGAAATCTGCGTGCACACGCGTGAGTCCATCGACCGCGAGGGGTTTCCGCTGCTCTCGTCGTGGGAGGCGCGCAGCTTTCCCAGCGCGCGCATCGGGTCGGATGCAATCCGCATGGCCGACGGACCCGCCGAGGTTGCGACGGCCGTTATCGACTTGATCCGCGCGATTCCCGAGCCGCGCACCACCGCCGATGTCGCGGTCATGACCCCCGACGACGAATCGCGCAGAGCCATCGAGCGCGCCCTCGAGTTGGCCCAGTCGCGGGCGGTGCGGGTTGATGCGCGCAAGTTCGCCTCCACCCGCTTGGGCTCCTTGATGGCGCGCCTCTCCCAACTTGTGGGTGACGGCACGATGGAATCGCTCGCCGCGTTCATCCGCCACCCCGACGCGGCGCGATGGCTCGGGCGCGACGACTTCGGTCGCAGCGTGGCCGAGTACCGCGCCGCCACCCTCGCCGGATCCTGGCGCGACGATGTGATCGATACCGCCGACGGGGCGCCCGGCGACGGCGGATGGAGCGCGCTGCGCGGACGGATTCTTGCGCTGGTTGCGCCGCTGTCGGCGCCGCGGGCGGCCAACGCCTGGGCTCGGCCGCTGCGGGCGGTGCTCGCGGAGATCGTCGGTTCCGATACCAGCGGCGCGTTCCCGACCGAGCGCGCGCGCACAATCCGGGCGCTCGATCGCGTGCTGGCGGAGCTCGCGGACATCCCCGCCATGTTCGCCGTGGCGCTTGAGTGCCACGAAGCAATCGCACTCCTATTAGGAGTGTCTGCGGGGGACACGACCGCGAGCTTCGGCGGCGGACTGGCCAGCGTCGAGATTGCTCCTATTGGAACCCGGGGTGGAAGCGGGGGTGGAAGCGGCGACGCGAACGGCGCCATGAACGGCGCCGTGAACGGCGCCATGAACGGCGATTGGGACCTCAGCGGTGGCGTCACCATCATGGGGTGGCTCGACGCGGGTATGGCCGACGAGCGTCATCTCATTCTCGCGGGCTTTGCCGACGGCTCCGTACCCGAGGGCGCGGTGGTCGATCCGTTGCTCACCGACGACCTGCGGCGAAGGCTCGGCATGCAGTCGAGTCTGCGCCGCGCCGCCCGCGACGCGTGGATCCTCGACGGAATTCTTGCGCGTGCACAATTGCGCCGTGACGGGGTGAGTGACGGGATCCGTGACGGGATGATCGAGGTGGGGAAGCGCGCAAGCGTCTCTTTCGTGGTCCCGCGCCGCACCGCCGTGGGCGATCCGCAGCGACCGTCGCGCTTTCTTCTGCGGGTGGAGCGCGGGGAACTCCCCGGCCGAGTTTCGCTGCTGTTCCCCACCGACCACGCGCCCATCCTCAGGCCCACCCCTTCCGCCCCGAGCGGTTCGTCGCCGACCCTGCGCTTTCCACTGACCCCGCCCGTCCCTGGCGCGGTCATCGCGTCGATCGGTGTCACGGCGTTCAAGACCTATCTGCAGTGCCCGTACCTCTTCCAACTTATGTATGACCGGCGGCTGCGGCTGCGCTCGATCGACGAGCGGGCCACCGAGCTCGATCCGCGCGGTTTCGGTCTGCTGGTTCACGCCGCCGCCGAAGCGTGGGGGCGCGAGGAGGCCGCGCAGCCGCGCCGCAGCGAGGACGCCGCGAAGATCGAGTTGAGCCTGTTCGAGCATCTCGACAAGCATGTGCGCACGCACTTTCCTAAATCGCGCGCGTCGGCGGTGCGGGTGCAGATCGAGTTGGCCCGCCGTCGGCTCGCTCGCCTAGCGACGCTTCAGGCCGAGCAGGCGCGCGAGGGTTGGCGGGTGCATGCGGTGGAGCTGGCGTTTCAGGTTCCGCCGTTCAGTCAGCTTGGTTCGAACGCGGCGCCGATGCTTCCCGACGCGGGTGGTCTGCACCTGACCGGCCGCATCGACCGTGTTGATCAGCACGAAACCGATGGCCGCTGGCGTGCGCTCGACTACAAGACGGCGGCCAACGCGGTCAATCCAAGAAAGACCCACATCGTCGGGAGCAAGGCGACCGCAGGCCGGGAGCAGAGCGATTGGAAGGATCTGCAGCTCCCGCTCTACCGCGTTCTACTGCGCAGCCTGCCCAATCCGATCGTCGTCGCACCGTCGGACCTCGGCTACATCAACCTCGCGCCGAGTGTTGAGAAGAGCGGGTTCGTGTTTTTTAGGTGCAGCGTTGACGAGGCCGCCGTTGCCGAGGAAGTGGCGGGCGCGATCGTGGCACGCGTGCAGGCGGGCGACTTCACTCCGAGCTCGCGGATACCGATTCGGCCCGACGATCCGATCGCAGCGATCTGGGGTTTGGGGATGCGCGCCGACGACGACGGGTCGGAGGGTGACGGGGATCGCGGCGATGCGGTTGGTCGCGACACGGCGCATGCCGGCTCGAGCGGAGGTGACGAATGACCGCGATTTCCAGTGAAGCGTGTTCCGTGGTTATTGCCAACGCAGGCTCGGGCAAGACTTGGACCCTCGCCAACCGCATCGTGCGCTGGTGCATCGACGAGTTGCGCGCGGGCCGTCCGCCCGAACCGGCGCGGATTCTGGCCGTGACCTTTACCCGCAAGGCCGCGGGTGAGATCCTCGCGCGCATTCTTGCCCACGCCGCGCAGGGAGCCTCTTCGGGCGCGAGCGGCGAGAAGGCGCGCGCGGACTTTGCCAGTGTCGTCGGCAACGCAACTGCAGACGAGTATCTCAGCGTGCTCGAGGCGCTTTGCGGCGAACTTCACCGGCTTCAGGTTGGAACCATCGACGGTTTCTTCCATCGCGTTGCCAGCGCGCTGCCCGATGCGGTCGGGCTGCCTCCCGAGTGGACGGTCGGCGATGAGCGCGACATCGATGAGATTCGCGCCGAGGTCGCCGCCACGATTCTCGCCGACCCCGCCGCCGAGGAACTGCTCGACCTGCTTGAGGATGGCGAGCCGAAGCCGTCGGTGACAACGGCGATCACCAAACTACTCGGCGGGTCGGGTCAATCACCGCTCGATATGTATCGCGCGACCAGTGCGAAGGGCCAGGCCGGCATCGATCGCGCCTGGCGCTGGGTCGAGCGGCTGCTCTCGGTGGAGAAGTTCGGCGAGAACGCGCTCGGGGCGGAGCAACGCGCCGACCTCGCCGCGCGATTTGCCGCGCTCGAACTTCCCAAAACGAAGAAGGGCGCGCCCAACGCGAGTTGGATGAAGCAGCACGCAGCCTTGCTGGCCATTCTGACCGAGGGCGAGTTACGCGACTTGGCCGACCTTCCTTACTTCGCCGCGCTCTTCGAGGGTGGTTTGTATTCCAAGGAATCCGTTCCCAACGAGTTTCATGAACTCGCCGTGCTTCTCGCCGCCCATTTGCGCGCGGAGCTTTTGCGGGATCTGGCCAGCCGCCTGAAAGGTGCGTTGCGCGTGCTTCCCCAGGCCAGTGCTGCGCTCGCGGTCGCGCAGGCCGAGAAGGGTTTGTACAGCTTCAGCGACATCGGCCGCGGCGTGGCTCGGGCGGCGCAGCGTCCGGGTTCGCCCGTTGCCGACGCCAACGCGCTGCGCACGGCGCTCGGTTGCGATATTCGCGACCTCGCCATCGACGAGGCGCAAGACACCTCCGTCGAGCAGTTCCTCGCCATGCGGCCGCTGCTCGAAGAGGTTCTGGGCGCCACCCGTAGCGGACGCTTCCTTCTCGTCGGCGATCCCAAGCAATCGATTTACGGTTGGCGCGGCGGGACTCCGGGCCTCATCGCCCATATCGAAGAGTCCTACGCGAGCAGGCTTTCGCCGGGCGTCGCGCTCACCCGCAGCTTCCGTTCGTCGCCGCTGGTGATGGACTTTGTGAACCGCGTGTTCGGCAAGCTGAGCGACGACCTTCCGCCCCTCGTTGAAAGCGCGCAGTTGGTGGATCTGGTGAAGGTCGCGCCGTGGCTGAAGTCAGAAGACTTGGCGCTGGAGTCGACTGAGAGTGCGTTCAAGCGGGCGGTGGCGCGCTGGCCGTTCGCGCACCATGAATCGGCGAAGTCGACGCTGGCCGGACGCATCGACGCGTATGCATGCGCCAAAACGACGACGACGACCGATGAGGGCACGGCGGAGAGTGAAACGGTCGAGGTTGATACATCCGAGGTTGACACAGTTGGGGGCGCGGCGCAGGCTTGCGCAGAGGATGGCGCTCCGAGCGGTGAGCTCGACGCCTGCGCGTGCGCGGCCGAAATCGCTGCGCGTGTGCACCGCGAGTTCCCCGAGCATTCGCTGGGAATTCTGGTGCGCACCAACAAGGAGGGCAACGAGATCATCGCGCAGCTCAAGTCGCGCTCCGTGGCGGCGAGCGACGAGGGGCGCGCGACGCTGCTCGACTCGCCCGCGGTTGCAGGAATCGTTGCGATGTTGCGGTTGATCGACGATCCGAGCGACCGGGTGTCGCACTTCATGGTCTCGCGCGGGCCGATGGCGCTGGCGACGAAGCTCGCGCCGATTGAATCGCACAACACTTCCGCGGAGGCAGGGGCGGCGGCGCGGGCGTTTGCCGTGCGCATGCGCGCGCGTCTGGCCGACGAGGGACTCACGGCGGTGTTGCGCGGCGTCTCCGTGGTGCTGACCAACGCGGGACTCTCCGCGCGCGATGCGGGCCGGGTCGCGCGCGTGGTGGCGATCGCCGAGGATCTCGCCGATGTCCCGATGGCGCGCACGCTCGACTTCATCGACGCGATCGAGGCCGACAAGGCCGACGCGAGTTCGTCGGACAAAGTGCGGGTGATGACGGTGCACAAGTCGAAGGGGCTTGAGTTCGACGAGGTGATCCTGGTGTCGCTGGACAAAGGCTGGGGCGCAACGCCGACGGGTTGGGCGATGCTGGCGACGAGCGCAACCGAGCCGCCGCAACTGGTCTCGCCGCTGGCCAACGAGCAGGTGCGCAAGTGGATTCCCGAGCTCTGCGTCTTGGAGCGCGACGAACGGCGGCGCCGGCTGCTCGATGATCTCTCGTCGCTCTATGTTGCGTTGACGCGCGCGCGCATCGGGCTTCATCTGGTGATCGCCCATAAGCAGGCGGGCAAACTTCCTTCCGCCGCCAAACTCATCATGCGCGCGGTCGATGGGGCTGCGAATTCGAAGGACACGCTCGGCGCGATGGAGCCGATGGCGACAGCCTTAACGAGCGCGAAGCTCGATGGCTCGAGGCCGTTCTGGAGCGCGCGCCTCGGCGTGTTGGCGGCGCAGAAGCCGCAGTTGATCGCGCCGCTCGCGGGCAGTGCTCTTAATCCCAGTGTCCCCAATCCTCGGCCGCTCATCACCATCGTCGCCCGCGGCGGTGGGCATGCGCCTTCGCCGTCTACGCATGCTCCGGCGTCGTCCTGGGAGATTGATCCGTTCGCGGCTGACGGCGATGGCCGCGATAGTTCCGGCGCCATCATCGCGCTGCGTGGCGTGCTCATGCACGAGTGCTTTCGCGAAGTGTTGTCGTTGGATGCCATCGACTCGGCGCAGAAGCGCGAGGCGATCCTTGGGCCGGCTGCGCTGCGCGCCTCGATTGAGAAGGGGCAAGTGATCTCAACCAAGCTCATCGACGAGGCGCGGGCGGTGCTCGAACGATGCGCAACGGGCGCGATCGCACAAGCGCTTCGTCCGACGGCGGGAGTGCGCGTCCGCACCGAGCTTCCGTTTGTGCGCGAGACCGCCGAGGGCCTGGTCCATGGGCGCATCGATCGCCTCGAGCTCACCGAGCGCGACGGCGTTGTGGTCGCAGCCACCATTGTCGACTTCAAGACCGGCGCGGTCGGCGCGGACCAGCGGGCGATGCGCGAGAAGATCGCGCCGTACGCGCAACAACTGTCGGCCTACGCCGACGCAGTTGCCGAGATGTACGGGATCGACCGCGCAAAGATCGACCTGCGCCTGCTGTTCGTGGATCGCGGCGAAGTCGTCGAAGTTTGAGCGGGATAAAACGGCGTCGACCGTCGAAGGGTTTAACCATCGACGGTCGTCAGGGCTCGAAGCGCTATCGTAATGTTCTGATGCAACGCGACGGTTCCGCCTCCGCGCACATCAGCCCAGGGGTTGCCTAGGGTCCCTTTTCCAAGCCGCCGCCCGAGCATTCTTCGAGCCAGCCGAGCGACTGTCATCGCTACTGAGATAAGAGGGAAGGGGCCGACCTTCTGCGCAAGAAGGCAAAGAAATCAGGCCAACGGGTCAAATTGCAAAGCTGCGAGAGTTCTGGCCGGAGACGAGTGTGAGGGGTTGGTTGAGGTCCGACCCCCGTTACACTTCGATGCGTGCGTATTCCGAGAGCCCCGTTCGTCCTTGCAGGCATCGCGGTAGCCATTACTGGCGGCGCGCTTGCGTATTTCAAGTTTCCTGAGTTCGCGCGTTCGGCCCTGCCGTTCGTTGCGTTGGTATCGCAGCCGACGATCGAGGCTCCGCCGATCCTTTACGGGCGCGACATCCGACCAATTCTTTCCGACCGCTGCTTTCTTTGCCACGGCCCTGACCGAGAGAAGCAGAAGGCGGGTCTTCGCCTTGATATCCGTGACGAAGCGATCAGGCCGCGCAGGGACGGCGCGGCGGTTGTTCCTGGCAACCCTGAGGCCAGTCTGCTTTGGCAGCGGATCAACGAACATGATCCTGAGCGGGTGATGCCGACGCCCGAGAGCGGCAAGCGGGCGATCACCGCCGACGAGCGCGCGTTGCTGCATCGCTGGCTGGTGGCGGGCGCGCCCTACGACCTTCACTGGTCGTTCTCCGCGCCCGAAGCGAGCGCTCTTCCTGTGGTGGACGACAAAGACTGGCCGCACAATGCCATCGACCGCTTTGTACTTGCGAGCCTCGAGCGCAACGGCGTCACGCCTGGCGGCGAGGCCGAAGCCGAAGACATCGTGCGCCGGCTCTTTCTGGACCTCACTGGTCTGCCGCCCACGCCCGAAGAAACCGACACCTATGTCGCCGACGCGCGCGCTGATCGTTACGAGCGCCTCGTTGACATGCTGCTGACCGAAGAGCCGTATCGCACCCGCTACGCCGAGCGCATGTCGGTGCCGTGGCTCGACATCGCGCGCTACGCCGACACCAGCGGAATTCACATGGATGCGGGGCGGCAGATGTGGCTGTGGCGCGACTGGGTGCTCGAGGCGTTTCGTGAGAACAAGCCCTACGACCAGTTCATCGTCGAGCAACTCGCGGGCGATCTCATTCCCAACGCGACCGTCGACCAGATCGTCGCCAGTGGATTCAATCGCGCCCATGTGACCAGCGACGAGGGCGGCGCGATCAACGACGAGTATCTGCTGGAGTATGCGGTTGACCGAGTGAACACCACCGGCGCTGCGTTTCTCGGCCTTTCCGTCGGATGCGCGCGCTGTCATGACCACAAGTTCGATCCGGTCACTCAAGAAGATTTCTACTCGCTGATCGCGTTCTTCAACTCCAACGAAGAGCCGGGCATCTACTCGCAGTTGCCCGACTCCAATCGCGCGATGGAGCCGTTTGTGGAGGTCCCGCGCAAGGCCGACGAACAGAAACTTTCGATCCTGGCCGAGGCGGAGAAGCAGGCGCGCGCGCAACAGGCCGTTGCGGGCGACTCGGAGCGCGCTGAGCTTGATGGATTTATCGCGGCGTTGCGCAGTGGATTTGCCCAAGTGCCGGCAACGGTCGCGTCGGCGAGCAGCACGGGCGGCGCAACCATGTCGGTGCAGGCGGATGGCTCGGTGCTGGCGAGCGGGACAAATCCCGCGAACGACGAGCACACCATCGTGTTGCGCACCGACGGCGTTGGCATGCGCATGATCATGCTTGAGGCGATGGTTGATCCATCGCTCGCAGGGGGCCGCGTCGGCCGCGCTCCCAACGGCAACGCGGTGCTCGATTCGATCGAGGTCGAGGCGGTCTCCGTCGCCGATCCGAACAAGCGCGAGAAGGTCGACCTTGCGTGGGCTTGGGCCGACTACGAGCAGGAGAACGGTGACTACCGCGCCGTGAACGCGCTGAGCAAGGGCGAAGGCCGTCAATGGGCGGTGCGTTCGCACGAGGTCGCGGGCCAACGCACCGCGCTGTTCTCGGCGGCGCGGCCGTTTGGTTTCGAAGGCGGCACCGAGTTGCGCGTGACGCTCAACTACCAATCGCCCTACAACAATCATGTTTTCGGTCGCGTGCGGCTCACGCCGATGATGGCCAATGAGGGCGCGCTGGCGCAGTTGCCCGAGGCATCGAGCGGCTGGTACATCGTGGGGCCGTTCGTGGGCGAGCCCGGCGCGGCGTACACCGTCGAGTACGGCCCCGAGCACGAGACGCGCTTCGAGCGCGGCAAAAACTTTCACTACGCCGAGCAACAAGACGCGTGGCGCTATGCGCCTGCGGTGCTCGAGGCGCAGGCGGTCGGCCTGGCGCAGTCGGTCGGCTGCGAGTTTGTGGCGCGGCAGATCTACTCGCCCGACGCGCGCAAGATCGAGCTGTCGTTTGGCTCCGATGACGGGCTGATCCTGTATCTCAACGGCAAGAAGGTCTTCGAGAATCCAGTGCCGCGCTCGGTGGCGCCGGATCAGGATCGGGTGTCGCTGGACCTCGTGCCTGGCGAGAACTTCCTCGTATGTAAGGTGGTCAACACCGGCGGCCCCGCGGGTTTCTTCCATCGTGCGTTGGCGCGCGAAGGCGTGTTTGCAAACGACATGCTCGCGCTCGTTGCGGGCGACGGACATGCGCGGACCGAGGCGATCGAAGGTGGCCGCAACGCTTGGCGCATTCGCTTCTCCCCGACATTCGTGGCGGCGCAGAAAGATGTCGATCGCATCGGCGCCGAACGCGCGCAGATCATGTCGACCACTCCCAAGACGATGGTCATGAAGGAACGCGCTATGGCGCGCGACACCTTCGTGCACATGCGCGGCGCCTACGACAAGCCTGACATGGATCGCAAGGTCACCCGCGCGGTGCCCAAGGCGCTCGGCGCGCTGCCTGCGGGCGCTCCGCTCAATCGACTCGGTCTGGCGCAGTGGATCGTCTCGGCGCAGAATCCGATGACAGCCCGCGTGACCGTCAATCGCGTGTGGGAGATGTTCTTCGGCGCGGGCATCGTGCGCACCAGCGACGATTTCGGCTTGCAGGGCGAGTGGCCGAGCAACCCCGAACTTCTCGACACTCTCGCGGTGGAGTTCCGCAACGGCGGTTGGAACATGCGCGCATTAGTGCGCGACATCGTCACCAGCGCAACCTACCGACAGGCTTCGCGCGTTCGGCCTGAGGTCACCGCGATCGATCCGCTCAATCGCATGCTTTCGTTCTATCCGCGTCAGCGTCTCGGCGCCGAGCAGATCCGCGATCAGGCGCTCTATGTCGGCGGACTGCTGAAGGAAACCGTCGGCGGCCCGAGCGTGAAGCCGTATCAGCCCGAAGGCCTCTGGCAAGAGGTCGCGATGCCTGCGTCAAACACGCGCAACTACCAACAGGGCATGGGCGACGACCTGTGGCGGCGCAGCATGTACACCTATTGGAAGCGCGCCGCGCCGCCGCCGACCATGCTCACGCTTGATGCGCCGACCCGCGAGTTTTGCACCACCCGCCGCACCGTCACCAACACGCCGCTGCAGGCGCTGGTGCTGTGGAACGATCCGCAGTTTGTCGAGGCTGCGCGCGCGACGGCCGAGCGCACGCTGCACGGCGCCGGCGACGATCAGGCTCGCATCGTGCAGCTCTATCGTCGGGTGACGGGTACCCGTCCGTCCGATCCGATGCTTGCGCGCATGACCAAGGTGCTCGCCGAGAATCGCGCGCGCTTCGTTGCCAAGCCCGAGGATGCCGAGAAATTGCTTGAGGTGGGCGAAGCGCCGTCGTCGGCCAACATCGACGCCGCCGAGCTTGCGTCATGGACATTGCTGGCCAACGCCGTTCTTTCGAGCGACGCAACCATTGTGAAAGACTGAAGAGAACGGACCCCCCAATGCCTCAGCCGCAAATCCGATCCACTTCCGCCGACGGCCTCGAGGAGTACCTCCTCAACCTCACCCGTCGGCGATTTTTCGGCAAGGTTTCCTCGACGATCGGCGCGGGCCTCGGCGCGATGGCGCTCTCGCAGCTCTTCGCCAAGGACGCCATGGCAGCGCCCGCGCCGCGCAACCCGATCCTCGGCGCCGACGGTGCGCCCGCGTTTGTGCCCGGGCCGAATTTTGCGCCCAAGGCCAAGCGCGTGATCTACATGCACATGGAGGGTGCGCCCAGCCAGCTCGATCTCTACGACTACAAGCCGAATCTTGAGGCGCGTTTCAACGAGGACCTGCCCGACTCGATCCGCAACGGCCAGCGCATCACCACCATGACCAGCGGACAGTCGCGCTTTCCCGTTGCGCCGACGAAGTTTCGCTTCGACCGTCACGAGAACAACGAGGACGGTCTGTGGCTCTCGGAGTTGTTGCCGCACACTGGAACCATCGCCAAGGACATGTGCGTGATCAAGTCCATGCACACCGACGCGATCAATCACGAGCCTGGCATCACCTTCTTTCAGACCGGCAGCGAGCAGCCCGGCCGGCCGAGCTTCGGTTCGTGGATGAGCTACGGCTTAGGCAGCATGAACGCGAATCTGCCGTCATTCGTCGTGATGATCACGCAGGGCGTCGGCAACATGCAGGCGCTCAGCGCGCGCTTCTGGGGAAGCGGATTCCTTCCCAGCGAGCACCAAGGTTGCCGTCTGCGCTCGGGCCGCGATCCCGTGCTCTACCTGCGCGATCCCGACGGCGTGACTCGACAGGATCGTCGACGCATGCTCGACCTCGTGGGTGAACTCAACGAAGAGGAGTTCAAGGAGAGCTTCGACCCCGAGGTGCGCGCGCGCATCGCTCAGCATGAGATGGCCTATCGCATGCAGATGTCGGTTCCTGAACTCACCGACTTCTCCAACGAGGACGCGGCGACGCTGGAGATGTACGGCCCCGATGTGCACAAGCCTGGCTCGTTTGCCGCCAATTGCCTGCTCGCGCGGCGACTGGCCGAGCGCGATGTGCGTTTCATTCAGCTGTACATGCGTGGATGGGATCAGCACGGAAATCTTCCCAGCGAGCTCAGCGCCCAGACCAAGGCCGTCGATCAGGCGCAGGCCGCGCTGGTCACCGATCTCAAGCGACGCGGACTTCTCGACGAAACGCTGGTGCTGTGGGCGGGCGAGTTCGGTCGCACCGTGTATTCGCAGGGAACCCTCGCGCGCGACAACTATGGCCGCGACCATCACCCGCGCTGCTTCAGCATCTGGGTTGCCGGCGGCGGCATCAAGCCTGGCATCAGCTGGGGCAAGACCGACGATTACTCCTACAACATCGTGGAGAACCCCGTCGATGTGCACGATCTGCACGCAACGCTGCTGCACCTGCTGGGCGTGGACCACAAAAAGCAGCTGTACCGCGCGCAGGGTCGCGACTATCGCCTGACCGATGTGAAGGGCGAGTTGGTGCGCGGGATCATGGCCTGAGCCTTCGGTCCCGTCTCGTTCCATACTCATGCCATTTCCCTGATCCAGTGGACGCGTTGCGCCGATATCCTCGCTTCCAATGGCCGACGCTCCAACAACGCTGATCCTCGACTTCGACTCCACCATTGTCGCCGCCGAGGGGCTTGATGAGATCGCCAAGCTCGCGCTTGCCGACGATGCGGAGCGCGAGGCCAAGGTCCTCATCATCGAGGGCATTACCCGCGACGGTATGGATGGGCGTATCGGAATCGACGAGTCGCTGCGTCGCCGCCTTTCGATGCTGCGCATTACCCGCGCGCATGTCGAGGCGGTGGTCAAGTTGCTCAAGAAGCAAATCGCTCCGAGCTTTCGCCGTCAAAAGGCGGCCATTCGCCGCAACGCCGCCAACATCTATGTGGTGAGTTCAGGCTTCCGCGACTATGTGGTGCCGGTGTGCGCGGAGCTCGGTATCGCCGCCGACCATGTTGTTGCCAATGACTTCGAGTGGTCGAGGGACGGCGTGGCCACGGGTTACAACGCCAACGCGCCGCTCGCCAAGCCCAGGGGCAAGCCTGCGGCGGTGCGCGCGCTCGGGCTCAAGGGCACGGTGGTGGCGGTTGGTGATGGCGCGACCGATTGCGAGATCCGCGATCTGGGCGCGGCGCAGGAATTCGTTGCCTATTGCGAGAACATCGAGCGTGAGAGCGTGGTTGCCCGCGCCGATCGCGTGGTGCGCAGCGTCGAGGAACTGCTGTGGATCTACGGGCTTCCGGGCGCGCCGAGCTTTCCCAAGTCGCGCATGGTTGCGCTCTTGTTGGAGAACATTCACGCCGACGCCGCGGCGCATTTGGCAAGCGAAGGCTACAAGGTCGAAACGCTGTCCGACGCGCTGCCCGAGGACGAACTCATCCGCTCGCTGAAGGGCGTGTCGATCTTGGGCATTCGCTCGAAGACGCGCGTGACCGCAGGCGCGCTGGCCGCGGCCGACCGATTGCTTGCCATCGGCTGCTTCTGCATCGGTACCGAGCAGGTCGACCTCGCGAGCGCTGGCGGGCGCGGCGTGGCCGTGTTCAACGCGCCGTATTCGAACACCCGCAGCGTGGTCGAACTCGCGATCGGCGAGATCGTCATGCTCATGCGCCGCGCGGTTGAGAGCGACCGCATTCTCCACGCCGGCGGCTGGCGCAAGAGTGCGCAAGGCTGCATGGAGGTGCGCGGCAAGACCCTCGGCATCATCGGCTACGGGCACATCGGTTCGCAGCTTTCGGTGCTTGCCGAGGCCATGGGCATGAATGTCCTTTACCACGACCTCGCCGAAGTCATGCCGCTGGGCAACGCGCGCAAGGCGAAGTCGCTGGGTGAGCTGCTCGCCAAGTCTGATGTCGTGAGTGTGCATGTCGACGGCCGTCGTGAGAACACGAATCTCATCGGCGAGCGTGAGTTGAAGAAGATGCGCCAGGGCGCGCACCTCCTGAATCTCTCGCGCGGCAACATCGTCGACCTCGAAGCCCTCGCGGCCAGTTTGAAGGCGGGCCATCTTGGCGGTGCGGGAGTCGATGTGTTTCCCGCCGAACCCAACTCGAACAAGGAGCCGTTCGACACGCCGTTGCGCGGGATCGCCAATGTGATCCTGACCGCGCACATCGGAGGCTCGACCGCGGAGGCGCAGCAGGGGATCGGCATGTTTGTGGCCAACCGCCTCGTCGACCATGTGAACACGGGTTCGACCGCGGGCAGCGTGAATCTGCCTGAAATCGCGCTTCCGCCCACGCCGCGCGCGCATCGCTTCTTGCATCTTCACCGCAACCAGCCCGGCGTGCTCGCTGAGATCAATGGGCTGTTGGCGCGGCGCAAGATCAACATCCTCGGCCAGTCGCTGCGCACCAGCGAGTCGGTGGGATATGTGGTGACCGATGTGAATAAGACCTACGACGACGCGGTGGTCGACGAACTCCGCGCCGTTGCGGGTACGATCCGATTCCGCGTTCTTTACTGAAATCGCAGCGGTCGCTGACGGATCGGTCGAGTGCGCGCATCAGGTGCACTCCATGATCAAGATCCAGAACCTCGCCGCCGTCGCGCTCTGCGCTCTCTCGCCCTACGCATTTGCGGCAACGCCTGTCTGCGCGCAGATCCTTGTGCGTGAGCGGCCGGCCGTTCCCGCGGGCGGCAAAGTCGTGATAGGACAGCCTGTCACGATCAAGCAGAACGCAGCGGCAAAGTCTGAGCACAAGATCGACGAGAAGGCGAAGGCGATCTACGACAAGGCCGTCGCCGCGCTGAAGGCCGCCAAGGTGATCGAGTTCACTGGTCTGATGAAGGTGGGCAACGACGACCCGGCCGCGCAGGTGATGATGCCGATGGGCTCGGACGGCAAGTCCCGTTACACCGTGCGCTTTGTTGACGCGAAGCCCGACGCCGCGCCCGCCGCGGCGGAATCGAGATTCCCGCCGCTTCCTACTGACTCGATCCGCGTGGAGTCCCTCGATGGACCGAGCAAGGGCTCCGTCCTCGTGATTCACGGCGGCAAGGTGCTGCAGTTCAACGCCGACAAGAAGACCTACAACGAAGGCGGCGATCAGCCTGCGCTCGTCGCGCTCATCAGCATGCAGTCGTTTCCTGGCTGGGTCCGTTCGCTCCGCGGCACGAGTAGCGGCTTCCCCGGTTCGCAGGAATCCGAGCCGCTCTCGATCGAGCTGGCCGGAACAGTGCTGGTCGACGAACTTGAGTGCGATCTCATCAAGATCGAGCGCGAGGTCGAGATCAACATGGGTGCCATGCCCAACGAGATGATGGGCGGCGCCATGAAGCTCTCGATTCACGAGACGCTCGCGATTGCGCGCGTCGACGGACTTCCGCGTGAGCAGACGACCAAGCCGGAGTTCGACGCTCCTGAGGGAGCGATGGTTGGCGGCCCCGGCGAGGGTGGCGGCGAGGATGGCGATGAGGAAGGCGATGGGGAAGGCGATGGGGAAGGCGATGCGGACGGCGGCGGCAGCATGCAGATGCTTGCGCCCGCCATGACCTTCACCGTGTTTGGCCTCAAGGTCGACCCGAAGACCGACGACGCCACTTTCTCGCTCAAGGCGCCCGAGGGTTTCACCAAGGCCGATCCCGAGATGCCCGGCATGATGATGGGCGGCGACGAAGGCGACGCGCCCCAGCGACCCGCGCTTGCGGTCAAGGCCGGCGACCCCGCGCCTGACTTCAAGCTCATGACCCTCGACGGCAAGGAAGTCACCCTCGCCTCGCTCAAGGGCAAGGTCGTGCTCCTCGACTTCTGGGCCACCTGGTGCGGCCCGTGCAAGGCTGCGATGCCCACGATCCAGAAGATCAGCGAGGACTACAAGTCGAAGGATGTTGTCGTGCTCGGCGTGAACACCTTTGAGCAGAAGCCCGACGCCGCCAAGGATTACCTCGCCAAGAAGAAGTTCACCTACGGCTGCCTGCTGAAGGGCGACGAGCTTGCGAAGGCGTACGGCGTCACCGGCATCCCGACCCTCGTGATCATCGGCAAGGACGGCAAGGTCGCGAGCACCGAAGTCGGCATGTCCGACGAGTCGGGCGCGATGACCCGCAAGGCGATCGACGCGGCGTTGGCCAAATGAGTTGAAGGCCACGTGAATTGAAGGCCACGTGAGTGGAAGACCACGTGAATTGAAGGCCACGTGAATTGAAGGCCGCGTGAATCGACGCGCATGGGCGTTACACTCGGCCGATGCGCTTCGCACTCCGCGCGACCACCATCGCCTTCGCACTTGTTGTTTCCGCACTCGGTTCGCCCGCGCTCGGATCCTCCGCGCCGCCGCTCAAGCTCGCCACCGCGTCGCTTGTCAGCGAGTCGCGCGCGGCCGTTCAGTCCGGCGCAGTCGACGCGTATTTCGCATCGCTCAGCGGCGCGCTTGATGACGCCATCAAGGGCAAGGCGCCGAAGGTGGCCACCAAACTCGCCGCCACCGACGCGGGCGCGCTCGCGCTGATGCAGTGGAGGTTGCTCGCGCGGATTGGCCCCGAGGTTCGCCTCGACGCCGCATGCGCGGATTGCCTTGGATGGCTGCTTGCCGATCCGGCCGCGCTTGCGATGTTTCTTGGCTCGGGCGAGCCTGCCGCGGGCAAGTGGCCCGAGGCGATGCGCGTGCTGGCCAAGGTCGCCGCCGCGCCCGCTCATCGCGAGGGCTTGGCGCTGCGTCTTTCAATCGCCACGGCGCTCATCTTTGCCGAGCCGGTGAAGTGGATGGCCGACGGCAGCCTGATCGATCCAGTCGCGCGCGTCGACAACTTTCTGAAGTGGGACGCCGAAGGTGCGCTCTTTCCCAGCTTTCGCGATCTTTCGGCGTGGGAACTGCGCTTCGTCGTTGGCAGTTGGTCGAGCGACTCCGATCTCGTGTGGGCGCGGGCGAACATCAAGGCCGAACTCAAGGAGCGCGCGAAGGTCGGCGAAGGCGCGCACATGCTCGCCTACAAAGACACCAATCCCAGCGGCGTGAGCGTGCAGGCGGGCGGCAAGTTCTACGACAACAAGCCGATGACGCTGGCGATCATGCTTGAGTACGGCGGAGTGTGCGGCGCGATTTCGCGGTTCGGTACTTCGATGAGCCAGGCGTTTGGCGTGCCAGCGATGCCAGTTGGCCAACCCGGCCACTGCGCGTTCATTTGGCAGAAGGAGCCGCACGCGTGGTCGATCAACAACGACATTTCTGGCTGGGCCGAGAGCGGTTGCCACGCGGGAATCTTTACGCCTTGGGGCCAAGCGGCGTGGTTCATGCCGCTGATGCAGCAGGCGCAGTCGAACGCGAAGGGATTTGTCGCCGCCGAGCTGCTGCTCGTCGCCGCGGAGATTGCCGATGCCGACGACCGCGCTGCGATCGCCGCTGCCGCTTGCGACGCTTGCCCGCAGCACTACGGCGCGTGGCTGGTGCGCATCGGCGCGTCGAAGGCGCAGGACTTCAAGCGCATGCAGAAGGACCTCACCGCGGCGTTCGCGCGCAACCCGGCGGCGTTCGCCGAGCTCTATAACCGCACAACTCCGGCGAGCGGCGGCGGCGAGTCGGCGGAGACCAAGCGCGCCCATGCGGCGGCGAGCGCAATCGCGGCGATGGCCAAGGGCGGCGCCGACGCGGGGCTTTCGTCGTTCGCGCTTCTGGTGGTGTTGCAGGAGAGCGCGGCGCGGATCGCGGGTGGCGATGGTGCCGCCGCGGCGCGGGCGCTCGTCCAAGGTGGCGCGCCCGGGAACGCCAAGCTCGACGAAACCAAGGCGCGCGAGGTGGCGCAACTGGCGCTTTCCTGCGCGGATCTCTTGGATGTTGCTCCGACTGGTCCCGCCCACGACGCGTGGACGCAGGCGGTCCATCGGGCGGTGCGCGGAATCGTGCGTCAGCCCGCGGCGCGCGCGAGCGGACTCAAGGACATCGAGCAGGGGATCGCCGTGCTCATGAAAAAGGACCGCGCCACCGACGCGCGCTGGCTCGCCGACCGTGTTGTCGACGCCGCCAAGGAGGCCAAGGATCCCGACCTCGAGTCGCGGGCGGCGGCGCTGCGCAACTCCCTCGGCTGAGTCCCTTGGCTGAGTCCCTTGGCTGATTCGCAAGCCCATTCGCAAGCCCATTCGCAAGCATGGTCCGAACCTCTGGCTCTCGGCCCATCCGAGCCAGCGTTCGTGTGTACCTCTTTCATCTTTCCGCCACGGGTATTGGCCTGCAGCGTTGACATGGGACTTGCCTGAGGTCATGCTTCACTCATGCGATCGCAACAGTCCACTCTCCGCCGCGCGTCAGCCCGAGCGTTCACACTGGTCGAGTTGCTTGTGGTCATCGCGATCATCGCGCTGGTCGTGTCGATGGTCCTCACCATCATCCCGCAGATCCAGCGTCAGTCGAAGTCGGTGGTGTGCTTGTCCAACCAGCGGCAACTCAACATCGGATTTGTCCAGTACTACGGCGACAACTCCGGTCGCTTCATGGGCGTTGACACTGGCTTAACGGCGTGGGACTGGGTGCAGGGCCAATCAAATCTCAATGGGAATGGATTCGAGACGGAGAACGCCGTGAAGAAGGGGCGCATGTGGCCGTACATCGGCTCGCTCGCCACTTACCGCAGCCCGTTCGATCCGTTCACGCAGTTCCAGCGCA
>QWPT01000004.1:120912-122803 GCA_003671075.1 Planctomycetota bacterium | reverse complement strand
CGCCGCTGGCCGCACATATCGCGCTGAAAACGGGACGAGCGGGCTGAAGGCGTGTGCCTCCAGCCCGCTCGGGGGCTGTCAAGGATTTCAAGGGGGGTCACTGAACGGTGATGGAACTCCATCCGGTCCACGCCGAGGCAGTGGTGCCGTTGACGGCGCGAACCGAGTAACGGTATTGCCCAGCTGCAACGCCAGTGTTATTGAAGGCCACGATGTTCGCTGCGACAGAACCCACGGTGGTGGTATTCGTCCAGACGCCCGCGACTCGCTGCTCGCGACGGATCTGGAACCCAGTCTCGTTGTTCGATCGGTCGGTCCACCGGACGGAAACGGTGTTGGCGACGCGGGTCAAGCGAAGGCCGTTTGGAGCTGTCGGCGCCACAGGAGCGGCGACAGAGATGCTGCGCGTCAGTGTCCCAGCGAGGCCGGCGGTGTCGGTGGCGCGAGCGGTGATGGTGTGGGTTCCAGCGGCGAGATTCGACACGATGAATGTTGCGCCGACGCCGATCTGGCCTTGAAGGTTCGAGGTCCACACCAGCGAAGCGGTTCGAACGCCGTCTTCGGCATCGGTCGCGGAGCCAGTGAAGGTGATCGCGGTTCCTGTGGTAAACGCGGCGCCAGCAGTTGGTGAAGTGATGGTGACTACGGGTGCGCGATTGACTGGCGGGGGAACCACGCCCAGAGCAGCAGCGATGTTCAGAACGCCGCCAGTCACGCAGAGTCCGCTGAGGCTCGCCACTGGTCGCGAGGTCGCGAGAATCTGGTTCTTGACCTGCGCGTAGGTGAAGGTCGGGTTCTGCATGTAGACCAGCGCAACAGCACCAGCAACATGCGGACCGGACATCGAGGTTCCACTCAGGTACGCGTAACCGACATCGTAGGTCGACAGAACATTCACGCCAGGTGCGCCGAGGTCGCACGAAATCGGTCCGTAGTTCGAGAAGCTCGCGCGGCCATCATTGTTGTCGGTCGCGGCGACGGAGATGATGTTGTCGAGGTTGTAGGCGGCGGGATAAGCAGGGGATGAATCGCTGTTTTGGCCGTTGTTTCCTGCCGATGCGACGAACACATGACCAACAGCGCGCGTCGCGGCGATGGCATCGAAGAGCGACTGCGTGAATGGGCCACCGCCCCAAGAGTTGTTCGAAACCTTCACTCCCTTGCCCGCCACATATTGGATCGAAAGGATTGCGTCGGTGAGGAGGCCACCGGTCGGACCAAGGAAGCGCACAGGCATGATCTTGCATTGCCAGGCGACGCCCGCAACGCCGATTCCGTTGTTGCCCACTGCGCCGATCGTGCCAGCGGTATGAGTTCCGTGACCAGGATCGCTCGGATTGTTGTCGCGCGAGAAGAAGTCCCAGCCGTTGACATCATCGATGAAGCCGTTGGCATCGTCGTCGATGCCGTTGCCAGCGATTTCACCAGGATTGACCCAGATATTCGCTGCGAGGTCGGGATGTGTCACCAGGGTGCCCGAGTCAATGACGGCGATGACGAAACTCGGATCGCCCGTACGAACGCTCCACGCATCGGTGGCGCGGGCATCAGCGCCGGCGACTCCAGGGTCAACCGGAGAGGAGTTAATCGTCTGACCAGTGTTGAGCATGCCCCAGCACTGCGAGAAGCCGGGGTCGTTGGGAATCAGTGCATCGGCGTGCAGGACATAGTTGAATTCGGCGTATTCGACACTCTTCAGCTGCGAGAGTTTGGTGATCGCAGTTTCGACCGAGCCAGAAACCTCGATCTGCATCAGACCAGGCACGAGCGTGAAGCGCTCAAGCACCGTACCGCCGACGAGCTGCACCGCAGCATCGCGGGCCGCTTCACTTGCATCGGCGTGAAACCGCACCAACACGGTGTAGGGGTCGTACTTGAGGTCAGGATCCGC
>QWPT01000004.1:96223-120328 GCA_003671075.1 Planctomycetota bacterium | reverse complement strand
GTCAGGCCGTCGCGCGTGAACTCGATCGACATGGTGGGAAAGCCAACTTGGTTCCGCGGGTCGAAGAACCAGCCCGAGCCATCGCCCGCGGCCACAGCCTCCGCATGGGGGCGGTAGGTGATGCTGCTGGAGGGCAGGCCGTGCGTGACAAACGTCGGTGGGATGCAAGGCTGACCCGGTTCAGCAACGACTCCGCAAAAGGTCTGCGACGCGACGTCGGTGGTCGTGAACGACAGGCTCTCGCGCGGGAGTCCGCAGACTTCGGTGAGGTAGTTGAGCGCGAGCTCGAAGTGGATGAACGGCTTGGTTTGCGGGTTGGTGTCGCCCGAAATCATGCCGCCGATCGTGAACATCGGCAGGACGCCCGGGTTCATGCGGTGCTCGATGTCGCCCACGCGCGCGGCGCGCTGCAGCGTCCACTTCGAGACGCCGGTCCACGCCGCCATCTCGTCGTCGTAGCGGATTCCGCCGTTCACCGCGTTGTCGCCGGTGATGAGCGGAAGCTCTGGAACCCTGCTGCATTGCAGGACGGTTGCAAAGGCCGCGAATCGCCGCGCGGCTTCGTTGCGATAGGCATTGCCGTCGCCGCCATGGCCGCCATCGCCGCCGCCATCACCATCGGCGAGTGCGGGAGAGATAGTTCCAATCAGCGGAAGTGCAGCGCCGAAGCCGGCGCCGTACACGAGGAGGTCGCGTCGAGAGATAGTCATGCGCGCAATGCTCGCGAAACTTCCGAATTGATACAAGCAGTTTCGCGCGGGATTTTGCATGCGCGCGAAGGGCGAGATTCGACCGCGTGTGACGCGCGCAGGCTTGAGGGCCGCAAGTCCTTGTGTCAACTGCGTGCGATGCGCGTTGAATCGCCTCACGAAATGCGTTGCGCAACGAGCGGAGTCCTTCGCGCAAGTGCGCCGCATGACTGCAGCGAACTGCCGACGGCAGCAGGGTGATACGGCGCGCGCGGCTCGAAACAGTCGCCCTCAACGACAACGCCGCAGGCGTGTGTCTGCGGCGTTGACTCAGTGGACATAATCGGGATCGAGCCGACGCCGCTCGATTGCGGTCAACAGTGGAGCCTACTGGCAGTGGCCGGCTCAGCCCTTCATCGCGTTCAGCATGTGGTCCATCGCGACGGCGTGCTCGTGCTGCGGGCTGAACAAAATGACCTCGGAGTCTTTGACCGCCCGCACGCTGTGTCCGGGCGGCCAGTAGAAGAGGTCGTTCTCTTTGCAGATGTCGACCTTGCCATCGGTGTAAGTCACCACGATTTCCCCTGAAATCATGTAACCCCAGTGCGGCGCGTGGCAGGCGTCGTCCCTGAGGCCCTTCAGAAGCGGCGCGATGTCGGTTCCGGCGCCCAGGGAGAAGTATTCGCCGCCCATCTTGCCGAAACCGGTCGCGTCGCCGAAGTCGGTTGCGACACGCGCGACGGCGCCGGGAACGTTGATCTTCGCGGGAATCTGATTCTTGGATATACGCATGACAGGCTCCTTCGTCGGTTACTCGACGAGTTTCAATCCACTGCGGCGCCCCAACAGGTATTGAGGAGCACCCCGCAGGCTCAACAGTGCGAACAAGAATACATCATGGACTTCGACTCTGGATGCCTCAATGAAGGGAGAACTGAGTCGTGAGTCCTTGATGTGGATCAACAATCAAGGACGCCGGCAGCAGCCTGTGCTCCCCCAACGACAACGCCGCAGGCGTGTGCCTACGGCGTTGACTGAGTGGACCTGATCGGGATCGAACCGACGACCTCTTCCATGCCATGGAAGCGCTCTCCCAATTGAGCTACAGGCCCAGAACATGTCGCCACCCGCTTACCGCCCGCGGTGGGGCGCGAAGCGTAGGGCAAACATCGGCGGTTCGCAAGCGCTTCGTGAGCGTGACTGCGTGGGTTGCGGCAGGGAATCCCGCGTTATCGACGGGGTTGGTGCGCGTCGCCGATGGTCAACTGCGCCGCCGCCGCGCGACTGCCGATGCCGTGTTTCCCGCGCGGGTCTTGGGCGCATCAGCGCTGCGGTCGAGCTTTCCGCCGCGCCACTCAGTGGAGAGCATCGACCAACAATCGTGGTCGCGCCAGGCGCCGTCGATCTCGATCAGCCCGCGCAACACGCCCTCGCGGATGAAGCCGAGCGCGCGAACCAATGCGAGTGAGCGTCGGTTGGTCGGGAGGATGTTGGCGGCCACGCGGTGGATCGAACGATCCTCAAACGCGTGGTCCATCAGCGCCGACAGCGCGTCACGCATGAGGCCCTTGCCCGGCTCGCCCTCGCCGAGCCAATAGCCGGTGTGGCAATCGAGACCTGGCCAGTGCGAGATTCCGCCGAGGCTCACGACTCCAACAATGCGACCATCGTCGCGTGCGCACACCAACAGGCGCACCCGTCCACCCTCTTCGGCCTGCGGGCGGAGCATGCGCTTGAATCGGGTTGCGAAGCCTGGTTCGGTGCCGCGCGCGGTTCGCGGCATCCAAGGAGCGAGGTGCTCGCGCGATCGCGAGAGCATGGCGATGAAGTCACGGCCGTCGGCATCGTTGGCGAAACGCAGAAGGGTCTTCGTGCCGATGCGCGCCACTCCATCCGACTTCTCGCGCGCAGACGGCTTCGTCGAGACGGGAGGAATGGAGTCGTTGGGCATCGGGGCAGAGTATTCGGAGGCGGGTGCGATGTGCGCGCGGCTTTCGCGCGGCTTTGGCATGAATTGCCTTCTTCTCATTTTCAGGATCGCGCAATTTTCCGCATGAAACAGGCGAATTGCGGCTCGATTGGGCGCAGTGCTGATTTGCCGCAGTTTTTCGGCAAAGATGCGCCGCATGAGGAATTCGCTTCGCGCACTGCTGCACGGTTCGGTCGCCATTGCGGCGAGCGTGTCGCTGCTGCTTGGTGTGCAGGCACGCGCAGATGTGCATGCGCGCGACGCACTCGCGCAACTCGCTGCGCAAGACATCGTGTGGAAGTCGCCCGGACTGAACGGTGCTGGCTCGATGCCGCTGGGGAACGGCGAATTCGCGGCGAATCTGTGGGTCGAGGCCAATGGCGACATCGTTGCGGTTCTCGCGCACACCGATGCGTTCAGCGAGGCCGAGCGGCTGCTCAAGCTCGGTCGCGTGCGTATTTCCTGTAATCCCGCGCTGGCGACGACGCCGTTTGTGCAGCGGATGAGCTTTGCCGACGGCGCGATTTACATCGACGCGGGCGAAGGTGCGTCGGCCGCGCATGTGCGCTTGTTCATCGAGAGCGCAAACGATGTGCTGCATGCAACGGTCGAGTCAACCATTCCACGCAAGATCGTGGCGCGTTTGGAGAACTGGCGCACGCAGACCCATCGTTTGCAGGGCGCCGAACTCCAGAGTTCGTGGGTCATGCGCGATGCGCCCGAATCGGTGGTCGTGGAGGAATCGGCCGACATCGTGCGCACGATCGAGGAAGCGCCTGACGCGGTCGCGTGGTACCACCGCAACGAGCACTCGATTGTGAGCGCAACGCTTGCTCACCAGGGGCTCGGCGACTTTGCCATCGCATGCAGCGATCCGCTGTCGATGCGGATGTTCGGTGGCCAACTCGAGGGAACCGGGCGAGGCGAGATTGCGCAAGCGGAAGTCGGAGCTATTGGCGTCCGCTTCGAGCGCACAGCAGAACGGGAGATTTCCTCGCCAGGCGCGGTGGTTCACGCGTCGATTCGCGTGGCGGCCAAATGCTCGCAGTTTGACGATGTTCCAGAGTGGCTGCGTCAACTCGATCACACCGCAATGATCGCGGACGACGACGAGCGCGCCGCACGCGAGACCGCGGCGTGGTGGAGCGATCGCTTTAGCCGAAGCTGGATCTTCGTTGATACTGACGTGGATACCGACGTGGATACCGGCGTGGATACCCGCGTGGATCGCGTCGTTTCGCCGACGGGTTCAAGCGTGATCGATCATGAGCAACCGCTGCGCCAGCGAGCGAATCTGTCGCAGAATTTAGCGGCGCAGCGTGCTGTTGCGTTGGCGGCGAGTGGTGGCGAGTTTCCCGTCGAGTTCAACGGATCAATCTTCACGATCGCGCCAAAGGTCGCTGGCGATGGCGCCACCAACGAGGACTTCAACGGGGCCTTCAATGAGGACTTCCGCAACGATGTCGGCGGCTATCGATGGCAGCGCGTGCGCCTTTCGTATCAAGGAATGCTCGCGCGTGGCGACGGAGATCGCATGTGCGCGCTCTTCAACTTCTACGCCAACGCGGTGCTCGGCTGCACGGTGCGCGCGAAGGAATATCACGCGGTCGACGGTGCGTACTTTCCCGAATCCATGACGACTTTCGCGACTTACGGCAACGGTGATTACGGCTGGAATCGCGAGGGAATCGCGCGCAATGTGGTGCAGCGTTCGTCGGGGCAATCGACATGGAGCCAAGGCCCCGAACTCGTCGCAATGATGCTCGATCACTTTGACCATACCGGCGATCAGAAGATGCTCACCCGCAAGACGCTGCCGACGGCGCGCGCGGTGCTTGCGTACTTCGACACGCGATTTCCACGCGACTCCGCTGGGAAGCTGGTGATTGAGTCGCCTTCGTCGATCGACCCCAATCAAAGTGGCGTGGTGAATGACTTGCCGACCGTAGCGGGGCTGCGCGAGATCACTGCGCGTTTGTGCGCTTTGGGGCGCGAATTCGGATCAGCCAATGAGCGCGCGCTCTGGGAGCGCATCGGCGCAGCGTGTCCGCCCCTTGCGCGTACCGCCGATGGAAGTAAGTTCGCGTCCGCCGAAAAGTGCGTTTCGCAGCCGAGTAACGGCGAGAATCCCGAGCTCTACGCAGTGTGGCCATTCAGACTTGACGACACGCTGCGCGCGGTCGGCCGCCAGACCTTCGCCCAACGCAGCGCGCGCACGACCTCGGGCTGCGCTCTGGACGGCATGCAGGCGGCGCGACTGGGCCTTGCCGCGGAAGCTGCGGCGGATGTGCTGGCGAAACTCGACAACAGCAATGCAAACTTGCGCTCACTGCCTGATCAATGTCACGACGCCAATCTGCTCACCACGGTGCAGGAGATGTTGCTGCAGGCCGACGGCGCGCGCATACGCGTGCTGCCTGCATGGCCGAAGTCGTGGAACGCGCGATTTCGGCTGCATGCGCCTAGTTTGACCGTCGTCACCGGTGAGGTGAAGGACGGCAAACTTGTTTGGCTTGAAGTCGATCCGCCGAGCCGGCGCGCGGATGTGGTGCTCGGCGAAGGCTGGTGAAACTGCGCGGCGAAAACGCCGTTATGCCAACGGCGCAATGATTGCCGCCAGTCGCCCACTGCGCGCGCCGTCGCGGCGGTGGCTGTGAAAGCGTTGCGCGTCGGCGTAGGTGCATGGCGGATCGGCGTCGATGTTGGTGCGCGCAATGCCGCAGCGCGCAAGCTGCAGCGCAACCGCCGCAACCAGATCGGCGTGATGCTTGGGCCCATGCACTCCAGGCGCGATCACGCAATCAGCGAGATTCGCCGTCGCAAGCGCATTGGCAACCTCGGGTCCGATCTCAAAATTTTTCGCGCCGATGCACGGTCCAATCGCCGCGATGCAACCGCGGATATCAGCACCCTCCGCATGAAGCGCAGCAATCGCCGCAGGAACGATGCCCGCGACCACGCCGCGCCAACCCGCGTGCACCGCGGCAACCGCGCCAGTTTTGGGGCAGGCAATAAGAATCGGCACGCAATCGGCAACGCGCATCAGGATCGCGTCGCCGCCGCGCACGCTGGTGAGCGCATCCGCTTCCGGTCGCGCACGCAACCCGTCACGCGCGGCAACCACAGTGCATCCGTGGACCTGACTCGCGTCGACAACGCGTGCGTCGCGTGCAAGCCCAATTGCCCGCGTGAACCGTGCATGATTCTCTCGGAGCGCATCGTCGTCATCACGCGGCTCGCCGCTGGCGATGCGGGCGTTGGCCTGCAAACTCTGCAGATTCAGCGCATCAAACGGCGCTGCGCTTACGCCGCCCATGCGCGTTGAGAATGCATGAACGAAGCCCGCGGCATCAAGCATCGGACTGCGCAAGACGACCGCGTCTCGTTGCGCGCAGTCGGTTTCGACGAGCGGAAATTGCTTGGGCATGACTCGCATAATCACGGCGCCTCTATCGGCTGTTTCTGGCTGGAGCATAGAGCACAACCACCATCGCATCTTCACTCAGCGGCGGCAGTCCGCTTTCAACATCCTGCGGAGGACTTGATGGCTGCTGCGGATTGTCGGCGGTGTTGTCGAAACCAAGCCGCGCAACAATGGTCGCACCCGCCGCCACTCGCTGAGGGCGCGTGAATATCCACGGCTCCGCAAACGCCATGCGGTAGTCGGGAACGCCGAGCAGTCGCGTCCTAAGCGCAGCGCCCGCCTTGCCCGCGTCGCTGACTTTTAACTCGACCTCAATCTCCACATCGACGCTGCGTAGAAACGCACCGCCCTTCACCAACACCGCGACTACATCCATGTCCACCGCCACCGGATGGACAATCTCGATGGTGGAGCAACTGTTGGCCGACAGCCTGAGTGCTTTGGCGGGCATCGCGATCGCCTTCACCACACGCGTGTCGCCTTCGCGCGCGGGAATCCATGCGAGTTGCGGAAGCACGCGCGTCCGTCGGCCGATTGGCTCGCAGAGAGTTTCGATGGCGATGAATCCAACAGGGATTTCAAAGCAAAATCCATCAGGAAGCTCGAAGCTCGGACGCACCCG
This sequence comes from Planctomycetota bacterium, assembly GCA_003671075.1. GTDB lineage: Bacteria > Planctomycetota > Phycisphaerae > Phycisphaerales > SM1A02 > QWPT01. Next base: position 113,624 of record QWPT01000004.1, on the reverse strand, counting down.
GCTCACGGCGCCCAACGCGCCGCTCGGAACAGGACCGACATTTCCCATCGCCTCGAAGCCGCCGTTTTCTGCACCATCTTCCGCACCATCGTCCGCCTCCTCGAGCCTGCGCAAAATTCCGCGCGGGTCTGCCGCAAGAAACGCCATTTGAATTGGACGCTGTTCGCGCGCGCCAAGGTCGGCGAAGCGCACGCCACGCACGCGGGTGGCGGTGTTTGGATTTGGATTTGGGTTGATGGTGGCGGCGATGAACGTGCGCACGCGCGCGCCTCCAGCGGCGGGCAAAGTCCAACCGTGCGGCGGCGCGAAGGTCGGTTCAGTCGAGTCCGCTGGCGCGCCCGATGTGATTCCCGCAAATGCGCGGTTGACGAACGCGCTCGAACTCAGCGCGTTCAGCAGAGTCGCGCGATCCGCCATGGAAAGCCTGCGGTCGACGAGCAATCCGTTGGCGTCGGGAAGCGCGATCGAAGGAGGCATGGTGGCGTCTTCAATGAGCATGCGCGCGAGCGTGCGGTTGCGGGCTATGCGCTCGACCGAGTCAAGCCGCAACGGCGCAGACCCGCGCGCATCGTGGCAAGGCAAGCACTGTCGAGTGAAGATCGCGGCAGCGTCATCGACGGCGGTGGCGGCGCTGGCCGCGTTGACCGCTAGGAGGATGGCGAAAGCTCGATGAAGCATCCGATGGCCTTTGGCTGTGGCAACGCGATGGCGCGGCCTTCACTCGCCGCGCGGATGGCGTCGAGCAGATCGTTCGATGTTGGGTTGGCGCGCCGTCGACCGATGGCCGCATAGAGATCATTTACACGACCGAGATAAAGCCGCTCAAAGCCGCCGTTTCCATCAAGCCGCAACAGGGCGGCCTCGGGCGTCACCGTTGCGCCGATCAGTCGCGTGAGTTCTTGCCCTTGGTCAGCCAGAACAACGACCGTTCCTTGCAATCCGTAATCGCGCGCGTGGTCGGTGAGCGCGTCGTCGGTCGGCCAACTTGCAGGATGCACAGCAAAAAAAGCAACTCCACGCGCTTTCGCCTCCGTCGCCACCGACGAGATGTCAGGCATCATCGCGTTGGCAATCGGGCATTCATGCGAGATGAACACGAGCGCGACCAGACTTCCGCGCGTTCCTTCGAGAGGTTGCGCGCTAGTGTGCGGTGCAATCGCCTTGAGCGAGAGTGGAACGCGCGCCGCCGAGGTACAGCCGCCAAGCGCAAGCGTGGTGAGTGCGATGAACGCGGGCAGCATCATGGCGCGCATGGCGCGATGGTACGGAGTCGTCGCGGTGCGCGGCGACCGATCAATCACCCGGTCCAGCTGCCGAGAACCGCCGCGAGGTCGATCGCATTGACGATGCCGTCATCGTCGACATCGGCCGCAGCGTTGGCAGTTCCCCAAGCGTTGAGCAGAAGCGCGAGGTCTTGTGCATTGATCGCGCCATCGCCGTTGATATCAGCGGGGTTCGCCGGTCCGCCCGAAACCGCGATCGAACCGGTCATGTCGAACAAGCAATGCACGGTGCAGTAATACGGAATCGTGGTTCCCGCGGCTGTTTGCGGCACAGTCCACACCACCTGCGGATTGGCGAGATTCAGCAGGCTGTCGAAGTACACCCCATCGGCCAAGCACGCGGATCCGCTGGTGACAGTGTGGTTTCCGCCCGTGCGAATCCAGCGCACGGTGTCGCCGGGCGCGACGGTGATGTTGGGCGGATCGAACGCGAAGAGGGTCTGGGTGACGACATGCTCAACTGGCGGATTGATCACGGTGATCGATGCAACCATGCCGAAAATGCAGTGGGGAGCGCAGAAGTAGGGGATGGTCGTTCCAGCAGCCGACGCGGGAACCGTCCAAATGAACTCGCGGCTTTTTGCCGAGAGAATGCCATCGAATCCCGTGCCGTCAGCGGTGCAGTTGGCGCCACTCGTAACGGTATGGAACCCCAAGGTGAACACCCAGCGCACGGTGTCGCCCGGAGCAACAGTGATGCTCGCGGGCTCAAAGGCGATGCCCTGCTGTGTGACGACATGCTCGGCGCAAAGTGCCGTGGTGCTGAAAAACAGTGAGGCGAGAATTGCGACGGAGGCGATTGCCCCACGAGCCGTTGGCGTAGTGACCATGGTTGTAACCCAGAAGCGAAAGTATGGACCAAGAACCTTCAAACCTAACTTGTCACTGATTACGCGGCGATCCATGCACAAGTCGGATGCTTGAAAAAGAAGGAGGCGCCCATGCGTTTCTGTTCGCTGAGGCGCGCTATTCTGCGCCAATGCACCTCGGTTCTCGCAAGTTCAATTCGTCGCTCGCCGCGTTTGCAGTCGCAACCGCACTCGCAACCGCACTGGCAACTGCTGTTGGCTGCGGTGGCAGCACTGGCGGTTTCGCCCCGTCGCCCGCAGTCGTCGAGCCGCCCGCGCGCGATCTCTCCGCCGCCAAAAACGCGAAGTTCAAGCCGCTCATTCAGGCGATCCTCGTTCAGCGCAAGGCGGCCAAGGAGCTCGCGGATTTCCGTGCGAGCTTTGGTTCGACGGGCATGGACGAGGCAGGAAGCGCGAAGTACAGCGCCATGTTCGCCAAGGTCGGCGATGCCGGCCAACGGGTGACTGATCTCGCCGTCGAAGCAGACTTTCAGGGCGACGACAAGCGCGTCTTCAACATGATCGCGTCACTCGACGACGCCCAGCTCAAGTCCATTCTTCAGTGACGGCCTTCACTAACCGCCTTCACTAAACAAGGGGCCAGTTCACCCACGCGTCATTGCAGCTCGGGCAGCACGATTCCGGGCATCATGATGCTCGACATGAATCGATGCGCGGGCCGCGTTCCCAGTTCCACTGCGAAGTGGATGGGCGGCAATGAGAGATTTGGCTGCATGATTTGCGCCAATTCCTTGTAGATGATGTTGGGCGCTTCGATCGAGCCATCCATGTAGGAGATGTTCACTCGACCGGGATTCCACAGCGCGGGCGTGTCGATCCAATCGCCTGCGACGCCTGTCGGCGGACGCACGCGCACGCACCAACCCTGAGTGTTGAAGCCGTATGAATCTTCCTCGGTGATGGTGGCCATCGTGCGCGAGGGGTTTGGAATCTGCGACATCGTGACCGTCTTGTACTGCGAGCCGCGGTATTGGTCGGGATAGTCGGGGCTGTTGGGATCGGGGAACTGCCAGAGATCGTCGCAGCGCAAGGTGGGGTTGTACGCACCGACGCCGACGAAGGAGTTGAACGAGTAGGAGCGCACGCGGCCGTCGGGGCAGTTGGTCGGAGGCGATGTCCTTGTCCAGTCACGACGAGCGGTCGGATCCTGCGGCGAGACATACGCCTTCGCGCTCTCACCGAGATAGCTCCAAAGCGCGCCCTTTTCCAGGGTCAGATCGGTTTCTCGGTTGCCCGAGCAAAGGGTGCCGTTGGTGTCGACCCACGCGTTTGGAAGCGTCGGCAGACCTCCGCCCACAATCGCGCTCGACTCGGTGCGCGGGCTGGCAAGGCGACCGCTGTTGTCGGTGGCGTAAGACTGGTTGGCGAGGGCGAGCTGGCGCTGGTTGGAGAGGCAGCCGGTGGCGCGAGCCTGGTTTTGCAGGCTTTGAATGGCAACCAGCGTGAGAGCGAGAACGATCGCGATGATGCTGATGACCAACAGCAGCTCGACGAGCGTGAAGCCGCCGCGACCACCAGTGCTGGTCGGCCGTCTGCGCATGGATGAGCAAAGTTGCACACGAAGCGATGCCTGCATGAATCCTCCGAGATTCCCGAGCACTGAAATCAACACCAACCGTGAGAGTGCTTAAAAATAAGCCCCACGAGTGTACTACGAAGGCCGCGCTCGATCGATGCAAGACATCGCCAAACCGTGAACGAACGATGAGATCGACGCCATCGGCGTTCAATCCGCCAGTCCAAATGCCGCACTTGCGAAAGCGCCCAGAGGCTACATAACCTGTGCGCGTGATGAAAGCAGCAACACAAACCAACCCGTCCGACGCTGTTCAACCTTCGCGTCGGGTGATTGGATTCGTTGTGCTGGTGGCCGCACTCGGCTATTTCGTCGACATATTCGACCTTTTGCTCTTCGGCCTCGTTCGCAAGGATTCGCTGCGTGAACTCATGCAGGCGGAGTTGGCGGGAAAATCGCCGGCAGAGGTCGACGCCCTGATTGCCTCGACCAGCATCGTTCTTGACAACATTCTGCAGACGAGCGGACTTCTGGTGGGCGGGCTGGTCTGGGGAATCATCGCCGACCGATCCGGCCGCATGAAGGTGTTGTTCGGTTCGATCTTGACCTACTCGGTCGCCAACTTGCTCAATGCGTGGGTCACCGATGTGCACCAGTACGGCGCGCTGCGCTTTGTGGCGGGATTCGGGCTCGCGGGCGAACTTGGCGCGGGAATCACGCTGGTTTCCGAACTGGTCGGTCGCGAACGGCGCGGATTGGCGACCACCTTTGTTGCGGCGGTCGGCATTCTGGGCGCGGTGGCCGGCTACTTCGTGACTCAACTGGTGAGTTGGCGCGGCGCGTTCACCATCGGCGGATTGCTCGGGCTATCGCTGCTGGTGCTGCGCATCGGCGTGGTCGAGAGCGGGCTCTTCCTGCGGGCGGAGCACATGCATGCGCGTCATCGCGGCGCGTTCTGGATGCTGTTTTGGCCATGGCCTCGGCTCAGGCGTTACATGGCCACAGTGTTGATCGCGGTGCCGATTTGGTTCGTCGTCGGCACGCTGGTGAAATACTGCGATGTCATCATGCCGAGCCTCGGACTGCCGTCGGCCGAGAAGCCGAGCCCCGGGAAGGCGATCATGTGGTGCTATGTCGGTCTGGCCGCGGGCGACCTCGGAAGCGGGCTGCTGAGCCAGTTACTGAAATCGCGCCGCAAGGCGATCGCGGTGTTTCACGCGATGTCGGTGGTTGGACTCGTGCTGTACTTCACCGTTGCCGCGCAATCGCTGACCGCGTTTTACGCTGTGATTTGCTTCGTCGGATTCGCTTGCGGCTACTGGGCGGTGTTCGCGACCATCGCGGCCGAGCAGTTCGGCACCAATCTCCGCGCCACCGCGGCAACGACCGCGCCCAACATCGTGCGTTGGTCGGCGGCGTGGACGGGCGGGCTTTGGCTGTGGCTGAGCGGGTCGTGGGGTTCGCCCTGGCAGGCGGCACTCGCGGTGGCGGTAGTGGTGCTGCCGATTGCGATGGTGGCGACGCTCGGAATCCGCGAGAGCTACGGGATCGACCTCGACTTCGAGGAAGAGTGAGGGGCGGAGGCGAAGGTGAACCGCGTTGAATCAGGGCGTTTCAACAGGTTTGCGCACCGCCTAGACGGCGCGACTTGCGGTACGCTCCGCGCTCAGGTTCACTATGCCTCGCACTTTCGCATCCTCCCCGATGTCAACCCCGATGTCTTCCCCGATGTCTTCCTCGATGTCATCACCGATGTCCTCCTCGACCCTCCGACTTCCGCGCGCTCTCCTTCCCGCCTTTCTCGCCATCGCGAGCTTTCTCGGTGCGTGCGCCGGCGTCCCCAAGGGCGAAGGAACTTATCTGATCACCGTGTTGTCGACTGAGTCGGGCAAGCCCGTCGAGGGCGTTGAGATCGTCGCGACCGGTACGGGTGGACGCATGCGCAGCGACAAGCCGGCCATGGCCACCACCGACGACGACGGCACCGCAACCATCCTCTTCGGCAACTGGGGCGCGGTCGATCTGCAGCTGTATGCGAGCAACGCCACTGAGCGATGGATGGTTTCGCAGGATCGCATCGCGGTCAACGGTGGCAAGTCGACGGTCAATCCGCTTCGGCTCATCCTCGGCGCAGGTCGCAACGGCGGCAACGCGCTCTACACCCTCTCGATTACTCGCGTTGAAAAGGGTGGCCGGGTCGACAACTGATCGGCATTGACCGAGCGCTATCCGCGCAGGCGCGCGAGCGTTTCGATCAACGGGCCAGTGGCTGCGGCAACGGCGTTGCTGGTGCGTTGGAGATTTCGCAGGAACGCATCTTGGGTGGGTTCGTGATGATCAACGAAGTCGGTCACGCCTTTGATCGCCGCGAGCGGTAGACCCAATTCATGAGCGACAACCGCGAGCGCAGCAAGCTCCATGTCCTTGGCAAGCGTTTCGGTGGCGGCGAAACACGCAAGTTCGTCGGCGGTGGCGTCGAGGCTCGATCCCGTGGAAACAAGCCCTGCGCGCGCTGAAAGCGTTCGACAAAGGCGCGCAAGCATGGCATCGTCGGGCGAAAGTTTGGTGTGGGAGCGGCAATGAGTGTCGAACCCCGAGATCTGCACGCGGGCATCGTGAATCATGCATTCATGCGCGATGACGATGTCGGCGATCGCGCTGCCCCGCGACTCGAAGCCACCCGCAGTCCCCGCGTTCAACAGCAGATCACAGGGCGTTGCGTGCAGTGCTCGATGGAGCGCCATGCTTGCGTGCAGCGGTCCGATCTTGTCGACGCCTGTCGCCGAGTCGACGCCCGGTGTGATCAACGAGATGCGTGCGCCAGCAATCTCGCCTCGGCGGATGCGCGCGCTACTGCGCGCCGCCAACGCTTGCGCCGCGCCGAGCTTGAGCGCAGCGGCAATCGGCGCGGCCTCGCGTTCCATCGCCACAAACATCACGATGTCGCGCGGCGCGTCGGGAAGTGGCGGCAACTGGTAGGTCGGCTCGGCCATACTCAGATTGGAATCGCAACCTCGCGCATCGGAAGCGTGCATTCGAGACCAAGCTCTTTGGTGAGTCGATCGGCGAGTGCGGCCCGTGCGGAATCGGAGCCGTGGTTGATGAGCACGCGGCCAGGCTTGTTCTCAAACGAGCCCAACCACTTCATCAGGTCATCTTGATCGGCGTGGCCCGAAAGACCCTCGACACGAACGGTGTGCGCGCGCACATTCATGGTCTTGCCATTAAACTGCGCTCGGTTTGCTCCGCGCTGCAGCTTCCAGGCGAAGCCGCCCTCGGGCTGATATCCCGAGAGCATGACCGTGCAATCATCGCGGTCGATCGACTCCTCGAGGTGGCGCAGAACCGGCCCCGCGTCCATGAATCCGCTGCCAGCAAGGATGATTCCGCCATGGACCATGCGGTCGATTGCCATCGATTCGCGCTTCGAAAGCACATAGTGCAGCTCGGGGAACCAAAGCGGCGCGCCACCGGCCTTGACCGATTCGCGCAGTTCGGGCGCGAGGTACTCGGGGTTGCGGTAGAGCGACTCGATGCCTTGCACCGCCATCGGCGAGTCGACATACACATTGAGTCCGCGCAGCAGTCCGCGCGCATGCAGGCGAGCAAGTCGATGCACGAGCAACTGCGCGCGACCGAGCGCAAAGCAGGGCATGATGACTTTTTCCTTGCGTTCCGCCGCGCGGGTGACGATCTGCGCCAGCGTTTCTTCGGGATCAGCGCCCGCATCGCGTCGGCGCTCGCCGTTGGTCGATTCAACGATCACAACATCGGCGCCCTTTGGCTTATGCGGCGGCGAGAGCAGCGCAGAGCGCTCGGGCCCGAGGTCACCAGAGAAGAGGATGGTCTTGCGGGCCGCGCCACTTCCGATGCAAAGTTCAGCACTGGCCGCGCCAGGAATGTGGCCGGCGTTGCGGAAGATCAGGGAAACCAGCGGCGCGATCTTCACTTCGCGGTCGAGCGGCACGCCTTCGACGCGGTCCATGGTGTCGCGCACTTCCGGAACATCGAAGAGCCGTTGCGCGGGAGCAAACTCAGGAGCCGGCCCTGGTTCTTCGCCAGGCATGAGCGCGCGCGCCCAGGGCGCCGTCCCGTTGGAACGCTCGTAGAAACGCGCTCGCTGCAGCCGCGCGCTCGATCGCAGCACGCGCCCGAGCAGGTCATGGGTGGCAGTGGTGCAATAGATCTTGCCGCGAAAGCCCAGGGTGGTCGCCATCGCCAAACGCCCGCAGTGATCGATGTGCGCGTGGGTGATGACGATGGCATCGAGCAGCGCAAAGTCGATCTCGGGAGCAATGGCATTGCGGGCCTCGTCGGCGGGCGAGCCTTGGAACATGCCGAAATCCACCAGAATGCGTGCCTTTTCCGTGCGGACCAGTGTGCAGCTTCCAGTGACCTCGCCGGCGGCGCCGTGGAATTCGAGCGTCGCGCCTACGGGTGAATGACTCGTCGTACCAATACTCATCGTGTGTCTCGCGTTCTCTCTGCTGGATACCAGTCGATGTCAAAAATTTCTTCGAGCGGGGTCCACCACTCGCCGGGCTTGGCAAAGGGCGCGGGCTGCTGGAACCGCCGCATCAGGTCATCCCAAGCGCGCGTCCGAGGCTCGGCCGCGTAGCGCTGGTAGTCGCGGGCAGGGTCGAAATCGTCGTTGGTTTCAATGACCATCAACAACCGAGTTCCGCCGCGAAACATACGCATGCTTTGAATGCCAATTGCGCGCAGCCCATCGGTCACCTCCGGCCAGACCGCGCGGTGATGACGGATGTACTCCGCGATCCCTTCGGGGTCGTCCTTGAGATCGAGAGCCTGCGCGAACACCTTCATCGCACAAGGGTAACGGAATCGCCCGCAAAGGGCGGAAGAAGGACTTACTCTGCGGCGATGGTGCCCATGCCCGCACGCGCTTCGATTGACTGGTTGGTGCTGACGGCGGCCAATCGCCGGCAGGCGAAGGCCTATGCCGCGCAACTGTCCGCGCGCGCCGAGCGTGGCGTGTTGGCCAATGCCGAGGGCGTCATCGTGGTTCCCGATGCGTGCGATGCGCGCATCGGCTCGGGCGCGGCGACGGTGTTGGCGCTGGTGCAGGTTGCGCGGCAACTGGCGCAACGCAAGCAATCGACCACGATGTTGGGATTGTTCACTGGCGTGCGCGTTCTCATGCTTCATTCGGGCGGCGATTCACGCAGGCTTCCCATGTACGGCGCCGAGGGCAAGCTGTTTGCCAGCGTGCCGATGCGCGGTGCGGGCGGAAAATGCGCAACTGTCATTGATGTGCTCATCGACGATTTGATGTCGATTCCTGCGCGCGCGGGCGGCGAAGTTCTGATCGGCGCGGGCGACGCGGTGATTGGCATCGCACGCGACCCGATCCGCTTCGACGGCGAGGGCGTGATCGGCGTCGCGCAACGGGCGGATGTCGGACGCGCGGTTCGTCATGGCGTGTTCGTCTGCGAGGGTGAGAGTGAAGAAGTCGCTCGATTCCTGCAGAAACCGAGCGAAATCGAGCTGCGCGCTGCGGGGGCGATTGCGGGCGATGGACTCGCGCGCGTCGACACTGGCTTGATGTCGCTTGATCCACCATCGGTGGCGGCGCTGCTGAAGGGTTGCGGCGTTTCATTGGCACGCAGCGGCGAAATCACGCTGAAGAAAGGCGGATTCGCCGATCTCGTCTCACGCGCCGAGTTGCCCGCGGTGGACCTGTATCGCGAGATTCTGATGGCGCTGCCGGCGCAGTCAACGCGCAGCGAATATCTCGAGGCTTGCGCGCCCGGTGTGCTGGCGACACCGTTGGGAGCGTACTTCGACGCCATGCGCGCCACGCGCTTTAGCGTGAAAACCGCGACGGTCAGCGAGTTTCTTCACATCGGTTCGACGCGCGAGATACTGACATCGCTCGTTGGACCCAACGCGCCTGCGCACAAATTTGGCGTTGGAATCGACTGGACTGCGCGCGGACTTCTGCACCAACCAACGGGCAACGGGCATGTACTGGTGCTTGGCGGAGCGGTCGCGCGCGTTCACATCCAGCAAGGCTGCGCGATTCTCGATCGCGTGGCTGTGGGTGATGTCACGCTCGGCGGAGAGAATGTGCTCGTTGGCATTTCCACGCCTTTGCCATTGACGCTTCCTCGCGGCGTGTCGCTGTTTGGCGTACCTGTCGAAGATGTTGGCGATGTCTACGCGACCTGCGGACTCAACGACAATTTCAAAACGCGGCTCGATGCGGGCGGCACGCTGCTCGATCAGCCGTTCGCAGATTTCTGCGCCTTTAAAGGCATTTCCTCCGCGCAAGTCGCGCAAGGCGATGGCACGCTGTGGGACGCGCGTCTGTGGTGCGTCGCCGACGGGAGCGATCCACTGGCACTGGTCCGATGGATGTGGGAAGACGCGCGCGCACCGCAGGCTTGGCGTGACGCCGAGCGTCTGACCATGCGTGAGATCGTCGAGTGCGCCGACCTCGAGGAGATCGCGTCGAGGCGCGATGAGGTTGCGCGTGCATTGATCACCGCGCATCCGCTGGCGTCACTGACCGAAGCGATCGACGCCGCCGATGCGCGATTTGTCCATGAAATCATGGTCGAAACGCAGGATTCGATTCGGCTGTGCGTGTTGCAGCGCGGCGCGGAGGAACTGCTCCAACTCGCATCGCCGATCGCGCGTGCGCACGGCGCGGCCACGCTGGCCGAACTCTCTGGACTTACGACTGTGCATGGAGCGGCGCTGCGCGGGGTTGCGTTTCATGCGGTCGGCGAAGCGGTGCTCTCGCATTTCGAGCCGCCGAAATCTCCAAGTCGCGCAGCGATTTTGCCTGATCAAGCGGTGTGGACATCGATGCCTGTGCGCATCGATCTCGCCGGCGGATGGACCGACACGCCGCCGATCTGCAACGAAATCGGCGGCAGCGTTGTCAATGTTGCGGTCATGTTGCGCGGACAATTACCGATCCAGGTGGTCGCCAAGCTTGAGGAGCCGACGAAGGGAGCCGCGCCGGTCATTCGCATCACCAGCACTGACCTCGGTCAGACGCGCGAGATTCGCACCATGGCTGATCTTGCCCAACGCAGCGATCCAACCCGTTGGTCGGCGTTGGCGGAATCTGCTTTGGTTCTCGCAGGAATCGTGCCATCGGATCCGAAGGCTTCATTGGCGAACTGGCTGGAAACGCTGGGCGGCGGGCTTTCGCTCACCATTTTTTCCGCGGTGCCCAAGGGAAGCGGGCTCGGCACCAGTTCGATCCTCGGCGCCGCGGCCATCCATTGCCTCGACCGCGTGCTCGGTCGCGCGCGTTCGCAGCAGGAACTCTTCGCCGCCAGCAGCGCCCTTGAGCAGATGCTTTCCACGCGCGGCGGTTGGCAGGATCAGGTCGGCGGAGTGGTCGGCGGATTTAAGATCGCGCGCACGCAGCCGGGCGCCACACAACAGCCGAGCGTTGAATCGATCGCAGTTCCCGTGCCTTTTCTGCACGAACTGCACGCGCGCTCGCTGCTCTACTTCACGGGCGAGCGGCGGATGGCGAAAAACATTCTTGAGAATGTGGTGTGGAACTGGCTGGTGCACGAGCCGCGCGCGGTGAAGGCGGTGGAGCGGTTGCGAACCAATGCCGAGCGCATGCGCAACGCGCTTGCGGCGGGCGATATCGACGCGACCATCGGCGAGCTCACGCAATACATGAAGCGCAAACGCCAGATCGATCCCGGAAGCTGCCCGCAGTCGTTCGACGATCTCGCGGCCCGCTGGAAAGACGAGCTTTCCGCTTGGTGCTTCGCGGGCGCGGGCGGTGGCGGATTCATGCTTCTGATTGCCAAGGACGCGCACGCCGCCGAAGCGCTGCGCACGAAGATCGACCGCGATCCGCCCCATCCGCGCGCACGAGCGTTCGAGTTCGAGGTCGACCAAGTGGGTCTGCGCTGTGCGGTCGTTTGAGCGGGCGCCACCGCGGAGCTTCCGTTAACGCTGGGCGCAAGTAGGACGGGCGCAACCGAGCGACCACACTGGCCGCGATCACCGCCACCGCAAGGATCTTTCCGAGGAGGCGAGAGGCTTTCCTTCACTGAGCACGGGCCGGAATCGGCGTGTTGAGCGGGCGCATCGTAGGATGCACGGATGCTCGAGACGCATGGACAACAAGGACCCAATGGGAAGGCCCTGGCCACCAACAGGCCGTGGTTGGCGGTGGCGGGATGTCTCGGTGGCGGCGTGGTCGCGGGCATCGTCTGCGCGATCATCGTGATTGCGGTCATCGTGTTTTTCGTCTTCTTTCCAGGCTATTTCTCGGGGAAGCCTGGGCCAACTGCGTTCATCGCCGCTCTCGGCGAACTTCGAAAGGCCCCTGCGTTGCGGGTGGCCACGCGCGAGATCGCCGTGCGTGTTGATGCGTCGGTGCCAACCGAGGTGACGGTTCGTGCCTGGCTGGTTCCGATCGGTCCGGGCTGGACGCTCGAGACCGGCCGCACCAAGGCCGAGGTCTACGCCCCTGGCAACACCGTGCAATACATCGTTCCGTTGGATCCGAAGAGCGACATCCCTGTCCGCTTCTCAGGAGCGGGCGACGATCGAGCCTGGACGGTCACGCTGCCGCCGCCGCGCGTCGACGAAACCCTCGTGGAGGTGCAGAGCGATCCGCGCAAGATGCGCATCGCGATCGACCGCGACTGGGTCGACCATGTGGTGGGCGATGATGCGGCAAAAAACGCGGCGCTGGCAGCGATTCGGGCCGCGGTCGTCCAGCAGGCTTCGAGCGAAACGGCGCTGTTTGAAGTGCGCGAGAAGGCTCGCGCCGTGGTGGCGGACATGATTCGAGCGCTTCTTCCTGAGCAGTTCCGCGACCGAAAGATCGTGGTGCAGTGGTCGGGCGAAGCCGACTCCGATTGACCGCCTTCGCTACATTGCGTCGATGGCACGCTCCATTGCATTTCACCGATCGCTGCTCGGACGCAGCATCCTGTTCGGAGTTTTGCCGGCAGCGGCTCTCGTATTACTTGTTGTTGCGTTGAACGGCTATCGCGCGTGGAACGATGTGACCGAGACCCTGGAGAGCGATCTTCGCAACGCCACCGAACTTGCCCTGCGCGAGATTGACCTGCGCAACCAGCGCAACACCGAACTGGTGAAGCTCATGGTGATCGCGCAGGAGTCGGGGCAATTCGGCCGACGCGCCGAGACGCTGCGCGCGCTCGAGAAGATCCTGCGTTCGAATGACAGCGTGTATGCCGCCTATGTCGCCTACGAGCCCAACGCTGACGGCGCCGATGCGGCAGGTGTGCAGGAGGGCGTTCCGAGCAACGCGCTTGGCGCGGGCGGTCGTTTCTATCCGTACTTCAAGCGCGACCCGAAGGCCGCGCTGGGATTCCGCCTCGAGCCGTTGCAGGATCTCGAGGGTGACGGCGGGCTTTGGTACGACTTTCCCAAGGAGCGCTTTGAGCGTTCGGGCGTGCATGACCCCGTCATCACCAAGCCGTACACCTATCTCGGTACCGACATCATTGAGAATGTCGTTCCCATCGTGATCAACGGGCGCTTTGCAGGTGTGGCCGGACTGGATGTTGCGTTGACGGCGGTGCAGGATCGTCTGGCGAGCATCGCCAAGCGACTCGACGCCGACATCTTTCTCGAGACCCGTGGCTTCTTCATTGCCGCGACCACCGACGCTCGTCAAGCCACCAATCTCCGCACCACCAAGGTCGCCGATTCGAAGCTGTCCACTTTGTTCCGCGATGCGTCGATCCGTGGCGTCGATGCATGGACCGCCGTTGACCCCGAGAGCGGGGAACAGTGCTATTTCATCGGCGGAACTGTGCCAACCGGCCAGTGGCGCATGTTGGTGCGCAAGCCAATCACCGCAGTCACGGCGGGGGTCCGTTCGATGGTGATCTCCAATGTGAAGACGGCCCTCGTGGGCATGGTTGTTGTCGTGGTACTGCTTTCTGTTGGCGCGCTCGCAACGGCTCGCCGGGTGCGGGTGGCGCAGCGGCTCGCGGAACGGATCGCGTCGGGCGATCTTTCTGCCACCGAGGTCGTCGTGCGCGGCAGCGACGAATCGGCCGAGTTGATTCGGGCGATGAACGCGATGAATGTTGATCTGGCCGCGATCGTCGGCACGGTGCGCGGAGCGTGCGCGCGTCTGGCGGCGACGAGTACGCAACTCGCGGCCACCAGCCAGGAGCAACGCGCCACCGTCGGTGCATTCGGCGAGTCGACCTCGCAGATCGCCGCGGCAATTCGCGAGATCTCCGCCACCAGCGGCGAGTTGCTGCAGACGATCGCGTCGGTCGACGCGGGCGCGCGCAAGTCGGCGGAATCGGCGGTCAACGGGCGGGTGCGACTCGATGCGGTGGCGTCAACCATGACGCACCTCGATGGCGCGACCAAGGACATCGCCGATCGTCTGCAGGTGATCGCGGAGAAGGCGGCGGCGATTTCGTCGGTCGTGATCGCGATCAGCAAAGTCGCCGAGCAAACCAATCTGCTTTCGGTGAACGCCGCGATTGAGGCGGAGAAGGCGGGCGACGCAGGTCTTGGCTTCCTCGTTGTTGCGCGCGAAATTAGGCGACTCGCCGATCAGACTGGCGGCGCATCGCTCGACATCGAGCGCATCGTCGGACAGATGCAGTCGTCGGTCACCGCGGGCGTCGACGAAATGGCGCGATTTGCCGTGGAAATGCAGCAGGGAACTGGCGAGGTCAAGAAAGTCGCCGGCGAGCTCGGCGGGATCGTGGTTGCCATCAACGCGTCGTTCGCGAGTTTCTCCGATGTGCGCACCGGCATGTCGAGCCAATCTGAAGGCGTTGCCCAGATCGAGCAGGCGGTGGTTCAGGTGGCCACCGGCGCGCAGCAATCCACGGCCGCGGCTGAGGAATTCGGTCGCGTTGCCAACGAACTCGCCCACGCCGTCGCCGTGCTGCAGGATGCGGCGGCGCGCTTCCAACTTCGATCCGATGTGGGCGGATAGCCACCATGCAGGTCCTGATTACCATCGTTGGAAATCGCCGTTTCGCGCTTGATTGCGCCGATGTGCTGGAGGTTCTTCCAGTCGTCGACCATCGCAGCGCGGGCACTGGTCCGGCGTGGTTGCTCGGGCTGATCAATGTGCATGGGCAACTGTTGCCGCTGGTTGATCTCTCGGTCATCGTCGACTCCACTTCAACCGTTCCTCGACTTGCATCACGCATCGTGGTGCTTGGACTTGATGGCGGATTGTTTGACGGCGCATCAACCAAGGTCGGGCTGCTCGTTCCCGACATCGCGGGCCCACTCGAGCGCGATTTTTCTGGTGGTGGCGCGCATACGGGTTTCGCCTTCGCGGGCGCGTCCCACCTCGGGCCAACGATCGCCGATGGCGACGGCATGGTGCAACTTCTTCGCTGCCGACGGCTGCTTGAGGGCGATGTCGCGCTGCGCGAACTGCCGCTGCCGGGGCGGAATTCTCCGTGAGCAAGGAAGGCGTGCCAGCATCCGCCATCGCGGAGCTGCTCGGGCGCCTTCGCACGCGCAGCGGATTCTCTGCCGAAGCGATTTCACTCGAGCGACTGCGAGTGATGCTGGTCTCGCGCGCCGTTGAGAGTCGCGTGCGCGGCGCGGAGGAAGCGGCGCGGGCGGCGCTGGAGAATCCGAGCGATTACGCGCGTATTGAGGCCCATTTTGCGCCGCCCGAAACTTGGCTCTTCCGCTATCCCGAGTCCTTTGAACTGGTGCGAGCTTTCGCCGCCGCCCGCAATGGTCGAGTGATTCGCGCGCTTGTCGTTGGTGCGGGCGGTTGGTGCGAGCCATGTTCGCTCGCGGCGGCGCTTCTTGAGGGCGCGCCGGCTTCGTCGATCACGATCGATGCGTTCGATCGAAATCCACTGCTTTTTCCAGCGGCGCCGCGCTTTGCCGGCGTGCACCTGCGCGGCGGAATGCCCGCGTGGGCCGAGCGTTTTTTTGCAGACGCGGGTGATGCGCGCTCGGCGCAACCGCAGCTCTCCGCAATCATCCGCACCAGCATCGGCGAGGCGGGCGAGTCGACGGCGGCATTGATCGCATCGGGAAGACGCTTTGACATCGTGAGCTTTCGCAATGTTGCGATCTACCTCAACGCTGATGTTCGGCGGGCGGTGTTTCGCAACCTCAGCGCGCTGGTCGATGATGATGGAGTGCTCTTGGTCGGGCACGCGGAGATGCCGGTGGCGGTTGAAATGACTGGATTTTCAGCCCATTCTCACGCGGGTGCCTTCGCGCTCGAGCGTGCGGCGATTGCGCCGATGTCGATATCCATGTCGATGTCGATGCCGACGACCACGCCCCAGACCATCGACCCCGAGGCCTACCGCTCGATTGTCGCGTCGGCGAGTGCTTCGGTTGGCGCGACGGCCACGCCGCGTCTGCCCGCTTCGCCCATCCGCGCCGCCCGCCCGCTTGACCCGATCGAGGCTCTTCGTGCGGAGATTTTTAGAATGCCCGCCGACGCCGCGTTGCATGTGCGGCTGGCCGCTGCCCTTGACGAGCGCGGCGACCGTGCAGCGGCCGCGGAAAGCGTGGGAAAGGCGCTATACCTCGACCGTTTTTGCGAAGAAGCCCTCGTTCTTGCCGCGCGTTTCGCTGATGCGCGCGGAGCATCCGCCGATGCGCAGCGCTATCGCATGCGGGCACTGCGGGTGCATCTCGAGAAGATGCACGACGACGACGCCTGATACGCTGCGACGCACGCATGAACACCGAGATCTCCACGAATCGTGATGAAGAAAGGCAGCTCGCACCCGCGGGTGGTGCCGATCTTGCGCGCATGCGTGCGTTGCTCGACCGACCGCTGCCGCGCGACGAACTCGACGCCAATACCGCGCTGGTCGCGGCGCGCACCGAGGCCAGGTCAGGCCGCATGCGCAGCGTGCTGGTGTTCTCGGTTGGCGACGAGGTGCTCGCGCTCGAGGCCGATGCAACGCACCGTGTTGTGCTTGCCAGCGTGATCCGACGCGTGCCTCATCGATCGAACCTCGTGTTCGCTGGGCTGGCCAATGTTGCGGGCGAGCTGACGCCAGTGGCCAACATCGCCACCGCATTGGGAGTCAAGTCGCGCGCGCAACAGTCGCATTTCATCGTGATCGGCGCAGTCGGCGCGCGCTGGGCATTCGGCGCCGACCGCGTCGAGGGCGTTCGCCGCGTTGACGAACTGCGCGTCGTGGTTGCGCCCACCACCGTGCGTCATGCCGCCGACGGCTGCACGAAGTCCATCGTGCCGATCGAAATCGGTGGCACCGAACGACTGGTTGCCGTACTCGATGCGGTGAAATTGTCCGCACTGTTCGCGAGGTCGCTGTCATGAGTGATCTCGGTGGATTCTCGCTGCACGAACTCTTTCGAGGCGAGGCAGAGACACATGCCGCCGCGCTCAGCGAGGGATTGGTCAAGCTCGAAGGCACGAGCAATCCTGCAATCGTTGAGCCGCTGATGCGCGCGGCGCACTCGATCAAGGGCGCGGCGCGCGTGATCGGTCTCGATATCGCGGTGCGCCTCGCCCACGGACTGGAAGATGTTCTGGTGGCGATGCAGAAGGGTCGTGAGGCGATCTCGTCAGCGCGCATTGATCAGTTGCTGCGCGGCGCCGATCTGCTCGCATCACTCGCGCGCGTCTCCGAGGCGGAGGTCGCTCAGTGGACGGCGACGAACTCG
Organism: Planctomycetota bacterium; assembly: GCA_003671075.1. Taxonomy (GTDB): domain Bacteria; phylum Planctomycetota; class Phycisphaerae; order Phycisphaerales; family SM1A02; genus QWPT01. Next base: position 96,312 of record QWPT01000004.1, on the reverse strand, counting down.
AGTGCAGTGGACCAGCTTGCGGCGGAATTGATGGTTCCGCCGCCAGCGGCAGTGCAGATTGCACCAGCAGCAGCGCCGACTGCACCAAC
>QWPT01000004.1:88694-96123 GCA_003671075.1 Planctomycetota bacterium | reverse complement strand
GCGCCCACGCCCGCGACCGCGACGGCGACAACGCGCGCTTCAAGCGTGCGTGTGACCGCGGAAAAACTTGATCGGCTTCTGCAGCTTGCCGGCGAAACCATGCTGGAATCGAGGCGATTGGGCGTGATTCACGAGGAGGCGCTCGATTTCAAGCGCATGCTCGTGCGTCTCGAAGACGAACTCGATCGTTTGCGCGCGGAGATTCGCGCTGCTGGGCTCGACCCGACTCTGGTGGCGCGCGCGCGCGGAATCGTTGAAAAAGGCCGAGAAGGCGTGGTCGCGCATCTCCTCACCGTCGAGTCGGCCATTCGCCGCGGCGAGGAAACTTCGACGCAGCTTTACCACGAAGTTCTTTCGAGCCGCATGCGACCTTTCGCCGACGCAACCGCGTCGCTGCCTCGTGCGGTGCGCGACCTTGCGCGTGCGCTGGGCAAAGAGGCGCGTCTGGAGATCGTTGGCGAAAGCGTGCCTGTTGACCGCGACATTCTCGCGCGCCTCGATGCGCCGCTCAACCATTTGCTGCGCAACGCGCTCGACCACGGAGTCGAGACGCCCGATGAACGGCGCGCGCAAGGCAAACCCGCGCAGGCAGTGCTGCGCGTTGAAGCGCGACATCACGCGGGAATGCTGCACATTCGCGTAAGCGACGACGGTCGCGGCATCGACATCGAGGCGATGCGTGAGCGCATCGTGCGTCGCGCGCTGACTTCGCGTGAAATGGCCGCGACCATGGAGCGGCAGGAGCTGCTCGAGTTCCTCTTTCTGCCCGGGTTCTCCACCGCCGCGCAAATCACCGAGATTTCCGGCCGCGGCGTTGGACTTGATGTCGTGCAATCGACCGCGCGCGAGATCGGTGGCGTTGCGCGCATCGACACTGAACTCGGCCGCGGCACCGTGTTCGAACTCGAACTCCCCATCACGCTCTCGGTCATTCGCGCGCTGTTGGTCGATGTCGCCGGCGAGATCCTCGCGTTCCCCCTGGTTCGCATCGAACGCGTTGTGCAGATCGATGCAACAGAGTTGAAGGCGGTCGAGGGACGAAGCCAGTTTATGCTCGAAGGCGCGTCGGTCGGCGTGATCGACGCGGTCACGGTGCTGGGATTCGGCGACCGTCGTGTGCGTGGCGAACGCGAAAGCATCATGGTTCTAGGCAGTGGCGACGAGCGTTACGGATTCGCCGTCGATGGACTTGTTGGCGAGGAAGACCTCGTCGTGCGCGCGCTCGATGCGCGGTTGGGAAAGGTTCCGCATCTTTCCGCCGCCGCGGTGCGCGAGAGCGGCGAGCCCGTGCTCATCGTCGACACCGAAGACATCGTGCAGTCGGTGCGGCAGAAACTCGGCGATGGAACGCTGCGCGGCGCGCGGCGAACGATCGGCACGACAGCCACCAAGGCCCTGCGTGTTCTGGTGGTCGACGATTCCGCCACGGTGCGCGAGGTCGAGCGCCAGTTGCTCATGCGCATCGGTTTCGAGGTGGAAACCGCCGTCGACGGCATCGATGGTTGGAACACGCTGCGCGCCGGCCGCTTCGATCTGGTGGTGAGCGACATCGACATGCCACGCATGAACGGCATCGAGTTTGTGCGCACTCTGCGCAGCGACGCGCGTTTCGCCACCATTCCAGTCATCGTTGTGAGCTACAAGGATCGTGAGGAAGATCGACTGGCTGGCCTCAACGCCGGCGCAACGGCGTACCTCACCAAGGGCGCGTTTCAGGACAGCACATTCGGCGACACCGTGCGCGAGCTGGTGGATATCACTGGCGCGCGACGCGAGGCGCATGAATGAAGGCAGCCGTGGTTGTGCGCATGAAGATCGCCATCGTCAACGACCTCGCCGTCGCTTGCGAAGCGCTTCGCCGCGCCGTTGCCGAGGATCCTGCGCTCGAAGTCATCTGGATCGCGCGCGACGGATTGCAGGCGTTAGAGCTGGCGCAACGCGCGCGGCCTGACCTCATTCTCATGGACCTCATCATGCCGCGCATGAACGGCGCCGAGGCAACGCGCGAAATCATGCGCGTTGCGCCTTGTCCGATTCTGGTGGTGACGGCGACGGTCACGGGCAACGCGGGGCTCGTTTACGAGGCGCTCGGCGCCGGTGCGCTCGACGCGGTGAACACGCCTTCCTTCACCCAAGGCGCCACTCTTCGCGGTGGTGAGGAACTGCTGCGGCGCATCCATCTCGTCGCTCGTACCCAACACGCTGCGGCTGCGGAGTCGGTTGCGATTGGGCGGCGCACCATGCCGTCACCGCCGCCGTCACCGCCGCCGTCACCGCCGCCCTCGCCGCCAATTGCACGACCTTCTCTGGTGAAATCGGCAGCGCCACAGAGTCCCAGTTCTCGCGCGGCTAGTTCGGCTGGCTCACTTGCGCCCTCCGATCCTTCGCCCCGCACCATGTGCGCCATCGTCGCCATCGGCGCTTCGACCGGCGGTCCGCGTGCAGTGGCCGATGTCCTGCGCGCGCTTCCAGTGGACATGACGGCGGCAACGCTGATCGTGCAGCATGTTTCAACGGCGTTTGTGCGCGGATTTGCCGATTGGCTCGGCGCCGAAACCGGCCGCCGCGTTGATCTCGCGCGCGCTGGACAGGTTGTCGCTGCGGGCGATGTGTTGGTTGCGGGCGAAGAGCGCCACATGGTGCTCGGCGCCAATGGAACCATCGAGTATCGCGACGAGCCGCGGGCGTTGCTGCATTGCCCCGCCATCGACGAGCTCTTCGCATCGCTCGCGCACTATGCGCGTCCAGGCGTTGCCGTCTTGCTCACGGGCATGGGCCGCGACGGCGCGCAAGGCATGATGCAACTGCGCAGCGCGGGATGGCACACTATCGCGCAAGACGAAAAATCAAGCGTCGTTTGGGGCATGCCCGGTGCCGCCCACAAACTCGGCGCCGCAGTAGAAACGCTCGCCCTCGATCGCATCGCTCCCGCGATCCTGGCTCAAACGCGTTAAATGAATTGATCGCCAAGAGGAACCTATGAAGCCTATCGACACCATCGACCGCGTCCTGCTCATCGACGACCAAGCAATCGTGGGAGAGGCGGTGCGACGCATGATCGCGGCGCAGATGACCGCGCTCGGCGGCGCGTGCGAGTACCGCAGCGTGCAGGATCCGCAGCAGGCGATCGCGGCGGCAATGGAGTTCAAGCCGACGGTGATCTTGCAGGACATCGAAATGCCCGGGCTCAACGGCCTCGAGCTGCTGCCGCTGTATCGCGCGCATGAGCAGCTTTGCGATGTGCCTGTGATCATGCTCACCGGCAAGGAGGACCCCGCGGTGAAGGCCGACGCCTTCGCCCGTGGCGCAAGCGATTACCTCGTGAAGCTTCCGCACCCCGTCGAGCTGATCGCGCGTATTCGCCATCACTCCCGCGGATTTCGTATGCAACTCGAGCGCAACGCCGCTTTCGAAGCGCTGCGCGCAAGCGAGGCGCACATGAAGGCGGAGATCAATCGCGCGGCCGCCTATGTGCGTTCGCTGCTCGATCCGCCGCTGGATGGTCATGTGCACGCCGATTGGCGCTTCGTTCCGTGCGAGGCGCTCGGCGGCGATGTCTTCGGCTATCACTGGATCGACGAGCATCATCTCGCCGCCTATGTGCTCGATGTCTCTGGCCACGGTGTCGGTCCAGCGCTCATGGGCGTTTCGGCGATGAATCTCATTCGCTCGGGTTCGCTCGAGCCCGATCAGCTGATCGACCCGACTCGCGTGTTGTTGGCTCTCAACGCCGCGTTTCCCATGATGCGCCACGACGGCATGTATTTCACCATCTGGTACGGCGTCTACGATCGGCGCACCCGCGAACTCGCGTGGGCCGGCGGCGGGCATCCGCCATCGATGTTGCTGCGCGGCGGCGACCTCATCAAGCTCGACTCCACCACCTACATGATCGGCGTGAGCGACGAGTACGAAGCGCCAACCATGCGCATGACCATCGAGGCGAATGATCGCCTTTACCTCTTCTCGGACGGCGTCTTCGAGCTGCATCTTCTCGGCGGCGGCATCTGGGGGCTTGAAAACCTTGAGTCGTTCTTACGCGCGCATCCCGCGGAGGGAATTCTCGACGCGGTTGTGAACGAAACCACCAGGGTCATGCTCGAAGGCCGTGGTATCAGTGCGACCGATATCCCTGCAGCAGCTATGACGGCGGCTTGGGACGATGATTTCTCACTGATTGAGCTGCGGTTCAACTGACCCGTCGGTGCGTGCCGATCAATTGAGTCTACCCTTGCCGCCCCGCGCGGCAGGTCGTTCGGGTTCAACTCAAGAGCAGCAAGGCGCGCGCATATGAAGAATGTTCTCATCATTGGATCCGGCAAGATCGGTCGCATGGCTGCTCACTTTCTCGCGCACACCGGCGAATACAAAGTGCACATCATTGATTCGCACGAGTCTTCGTGGCGCGAGTCGATTGCGGGTCTTCCCAACGCGACGGGTGCAACCGCGAACTTCTCCAATCAAAAAGATCTCGACGCTGCGCTGAACGGCCAGTGGGGTCTGATTTCCTGCGCGCCATTCTTCTGCAATCCGCTGATCGCTGAGCGCGCGAAGGCGCACGGCGTGCATTACCTCGACCTCACCGAAGATGTCGCCGTCACCAAGAAAGTTCAGGCGCTCGCGCAAGGCGCCGCGACCGCGTTCATCCCGCAGTGCGGCCTCGCGCCCGGTTACATCACCATCGCGGCCAACCACCTCGCAAAGCCGATGAGTTCCATCCACGAGCTTCGTTGCCGCGTTGGCGCACTTCCGCGCAATCCGACCAACCAGCTCAAGTACAACATGACTTGGTCGACCAGTGGCCTTGTCAACGAGTACTGCAATCCGTGCGAAGCGCTCGTCGACGGCAAGATGACGCTGCTCGCGGCGCTTGAGAATCACGAGGAATTCACGCTCGATGGCATTGAGTACGAGGCGTTCAACACCTCGGGTGGCCTCGGCACGCTCGGCGAGTCGCTCGCCGGTCGCGCGCGCAATGTCAATTACAAAACCATCCGCTACCCCGGCCACTGCAAGCTCATCAAGTTCCTGCTCAATGACCTCGGTTTCATCGACCACCGTCAGCAGCTCTGCGACATCTTCGATCGCTCGATTCCGTCAACCACGGATGATGTGATCGTGATCCTCTGCGTTGCCATCGGCATCGAGAACGGCAAGCTCGTCGAGAAAATCGATGCGCGCCGCGTGCCCGCCGCCACGATCAATGGCAAGCACTGGACCGGCATTCAGATCACCACCGCCGCCGGCGTGTGCGCGATCCTCGACATGCTCAAGGATGGCAAAGTCCCCACCAAGGGCTTCGTGAAGATGGAAGATGTCAACTACGACGACTTCATCGCCAACCGTTTCGGCCGGCATTACGCGGTGTAAACGCGATCGTCAGAGCCGCTTCACGCGCAGATTCTTGAACGCGACGCGGTCGCCGTGGCCGCACAACCCGAGGTGACCCGTCTTGCGGGTGAGGCCGTCGACCTTGTGGCCGCTGACGGTTTTTCCTTCGGGCGCGACCTTGTCGAGATCGATGTCGATGATCACGACGCCGTTGAGCTCGACCTTCACCTTCGAGCCCTTCATCGTAATCGTCTCCTGATTCCACTCGCCGACCGGCTTGAGCGCGGTGGCCGTTGCCGCTGCAATGCCGTAGATCGAACCGTGGTACTGCCAGCGCTCGAGGCCCTTGTACTGCTCGGCGGTGTTGTCGAGCACCTGGCACTCAAAGCCCACATACGCGGGGTCGCCTTCATTGGGCGAACGCAGCGCAATGCCATTGTTTGCGCCTGGCGCCAGCTGAAACTCGAAGCGGAACTCGAAGTCGGCGAACTCATCCTTGGTGTACAAGTTGGTCCCGTTGGGCTGGCAGACGATCGCCGCGCCGTCCTTGAGCGTCTCGACCTTGTAGCCCTTGGTGTCGCCGGTCCAGCCGTCGAGCGCGATGTTATTGAAGATCGCAACAAATCCGTCGGCCTTCTCCTTCGCCGCATCAACCGCAACGCTCTTTGGCTCGACCGCGGGCGGCGGCAGCGTGACGGGGGCGCAAGCAACGGTGAGTGCGATGGCGGCGAAGTATGGGTGCATGGGCCGAAGTGTATGGAAAACCGCGAGCGGCTTGCACGGCGGCCTGGCTACCATCGCGCTTCACCTTCCATTGGAGTTTGTCATGATCGTCGCCCTCCTTCCCGTCTCACTCGCCGCATCACTCATCCCATCTCTGATCCCATCTCTCATTCCATCTCTCATTCTTGGCCTCGCGCCTCCATCCAAGACTTCGCCCGCGACTGAGCCGATCGTCGCACCAGTGGGCGATCCCATTCCGATGGCGCGATTCGAGCGCATCCTGCCCAGCCTTACGCTGGTGCGGCCGATTCAGACGGTGCAGTGTCCGAGCGATCCGGTCAATCTCTACATCGTCGAGCAGCCTGGCCGCATTCTCATCGCCAATCCTGCCAAGTTCGACACCAGCGTTGTCGAGGTCATGCTCGACATTCGCGAGCGGGTCAACGACGGCGGCAATGAGGAAGGTCTGCTTTCTGTCGCGTTTCACCCCGCGTTTCCTGCCAAACGCGAGCTGTATGTTTACTACACCGCCAACAAGCCGCGCCGTTCGGTCCTCTCTCGCTTCACGGTGAGCGAGGACGGTAAGTTCGCCGATGCCAACACCGAGGAGATTCTCCTCGTTCAGCCGCAGCCTTACTCCAACCACAACGGCGGCGCTGTTGTCTTTGGCCCCGACGGCTTTCTCTACCTCTCGATCGGCGATGGCGGCGCGGCCAATGATCCGCACTTCAACGGGCAGAATCTCGGCACTTTTTTGGCGAAGGTCCTTCGCATCGATGTGAACAAGAAGGGCGAAAAAGGCGAGCCATACGCCATTCCCGCCGACAATCCATTTGTTGCCACGGAGGGTGCGAAGCCCGAGGTGTGGGCGTTGGGAACGCGCAACATCTGGCGCATGGCCTTCGATCCAAAGACCGGCGATCTGTGGGCGGGCGATGTCGGGCAGAATGTCTGGGAGGAGATCGACATCATCAAGAAGGGCGCGAATTACGGCTGGAATGCGCGCGAAGGGCGGCACGCTTTCGAAGGAGGCAAGGGCGAAGGGCCGTTCGAAGAGCCGATCGTTGCGTATCACCATCGCGAGGGCGTGTCGGTGACCGGCGGCACGGTCTATCGCGGTAAGGCGATTCCCGCGCTTGATGGCGTGTACATCTACGCTGACTTCGGCTCGTCGAAAGTGTGGGGAATCCGCATGATTGACGGCAAAGCGACCAAGCCCGCGGTGCTCGCGCAGCAAAGAGGCGCGCTCTTCACCTCGATCGACGCGATGCAGGATGGCACGCTGGTATTCAGCAGTTTCGACGGTGGGCAGGACAAGGGCAATTCCGGCTCGCTGTGGAAGCTCGTCGAAGCGCCGAAGTAACGAGGGACATGA
>QWPT01000004.1:29211-88659 GCA_003671075.1 Planctomycetota bacterium | reverse complement strand
CGTGCTTCATGGCTTGCTTCATGGCACGCGTCAATTGAAATACGAATCAGGGAGCATCCGCATGGGCAAGCCACTGAGCTACCAAACTGCAGGCGAATCGCACGGTCCTGCGCTTGTCGCCATCGTCGACGGGCTGCCTGCCGATCTCGCCATCGATGCAGCGCGCGTCAATGGTGAGCTTGCGCGCAGGCAAGGTGGCTACGGACGCGGCGCGCGGCAGAAGATGGAGAGCGATGTTGCAGAGTTTCTCGGCGGACTGCGGCAGGGGCGCACGATCGGCTCGCCAGTTGCGCTGCGCATCATCAACAAAGACAGCCGCATCGATGATCCAGCCAAGACGCCGCCGGTGACGCGACCGAGGCCCGGTCACGCGGATCTCGCGGGAAGCCTGAAGTATCTCACGCCCGATTGTCGAGGAACGCTCGAGCGCGCCAGCGCGCGCGAGACGGCGGCGCGGGTGGCGGCGGGTGCAGTCGCGCGCTGCGTGCTCGATGCGTTTGGCATTCGCGTGTTCGGCTTTGTGCGCGGCGCGTGCGATGCCTGGAGCACGCTCGATATCCGCGAAAGCGCGCTCGATGCGCTCACGGCTGCGCGCGATTCCAGCGAGGTGTATTGCCCCGATGCGGCGGTTGATGCGAAGTTGGTCGACCTCATCCATCGCGCCAAAACCGAGAAGGACACCGTGGGCGGCTGGTGCGAAGTGCATGTTTTTGGCTGCCCGCCCGGCCTCGGCTCGTGCATGAACTGGGACGATCGCCTCGACGCGCGACTGGCGTTTTCGGTGATGGGCATCCAGGCGTTCAAGGCGGTTGAGATCGGTCTCGGTCGCGAGTGCGCGGCGCGCTTTGGCAGCGGAGTGCATGATCCGATTGAGTTCGATGCTGCTGCTGCGGCTGGCGGCGCGTCTCACCTTGGATTCTCTCGCCCCACCAACAACGCCGGCGGACTCGAAGGCGGCATGACCAACGGCATGCCCATCGTTATCCGCGGCACAATGAAGCCGATCTCGACGCTGCTGCGCGGTTTGCCCAGCGTGGAGTTCGGCACGCACGAACCAGTGCAAAGCGCCTACGAACGGAGCGATGTGAGCGCGGTGGCGGCGGCGAGCGTGGTGATGGAGAACGCGGTTGCGTTCGAGGTCGCGCGCGCGTTTCTCGGCAAGTTCGCCGGCGACTCGATGCGCGAGGTGCGCGGTGCTTACGCCGCGTACATCGCTGCTGCCCGCGAGATTTGATCTCGCGCCCAAAGTTCGGTGAACGAGCGCGCGCGATCTGCAACCGATCTGCAACCGATTTGCAACCGAGGGCTCGTGGTCAAGGCTGCCGCGCAACCTTTGAAGTCAGGGAGATTTGCACTCGGCAAGCGGTGGGCGGCGGCTCGCGCCCGATGTTGCGCGCCCGATGTTGCGCGCCCAATGTTGCGCGAGGGCCGAGCGGGTGACGAGAACCGATGCGGTGAAAGTTGGCCGCCATCCGCGGGTTTCCTTCTCAACTCCCATGCGTATCCCGCCCGTTCTTCCGCCCGCTCTTCAGTTAGGATCGCCCCACCCCATGGCTACCCTCAAATCGAAGCCGTTGCCCAACACCTCGCCATCGAACGCCGCCGCGCCCGCGTATTGGGAAATCGCATCGCCCGCCGAGCGGACTCCCACAAGGGTGTTCGAACGCGCGAAGGATGTCAGCGCAACTGTCGCGCGCGAGATTGCCGACCTCATCCGCGCCAAGGCCGCGAAGGGCGAGAAGTGCGTCCTCGGACTCGCGACTGGATCGACTCCGACCGGCGTCTATGACGAACTCGTGCGTCTTCATAGGGAAGAAGGACTGTCCTTCAAGAATGTCGTCACCTTCAATCTCGACGAGTACTGGCCCATGCAGTCGCATGAGCTGCAGAGCTACCACCGCTTCATGCGCGAGCATCTCTTCGATCTCATCGACATCGACGCGAAGTTCACCCATATTCCTGACGGCACTTGTGCCGAGGGCGATGTGCGATCGATGTGCGATCGTTACGAGCGCGAGATCAAAATTGCTGGCGGCATCGACCTTCAGCTTCTCGGCATCGGACGCACTGGCCACATCGGCTTCAACGAGCCGGGCTCGGGCCGCACCAGTCGCACGCGCCTCATCACGCTTGATCGCGTCACCCGCAAAGACGCCGCGAGCGACTTCTTCGGCGAGGAAAATGTTCCGAGCCGCGCCGTCACCATGGGCGTCGGCACAATTCTCGAGGCTAAGCGCATCGTGATGATTGCGTTCGGCGAGGGCAAGGCTCCCGTTGTCGCGCGCGCGATTGAAGGCGCGGTTACCAACTCCATCGCCGCGAGCTTTCTCCAGGAGCACGCCAACGCGCAGGTCTATCTCGACCTCCCCGCCGCCGCCGAGCTCGAGCGCTGCAAGGCGCCGTGGTGCAGCGCCAACCACGACCTCGAGTGGAACGACGCGCTCGCGCGCAAAGCGGTCATCTGGCTTGCGCGCGTTACCAAGAAGGCGATTCTCAAGCTCACGGCCGAGGACTACAACGAGCACGAGCTGCAGGATCTCCTCGCTGGTCGAGCCAAGGCCTACGACCTCAACATTTCGGTCTTCCGCGATTTGCAGCGCTCGATCACGGGCTGGCCCGGTGGAAAGCCCGCCGAGCGTAAGCAGGCCGGCGATATCAACCGACTCGGCGACGACATCTTCCCCAAGCGCGTGCTTATCTTTTCGCCGCATCCCGACGACGATGTCATCTCAATGGGCGGCACGCTCATTCGGCTCGTCGATCAAGGCCACGAGGTTCATGTCGCCTACCAGACATCGGGCAACATCGCGGTATTTGACGCGGAAGCGCTGCGCTTTCTCGACTTCGCCTCCGACTTCAACGGCATGTTCGGTTTCGAAGGCGCGCGAACCGAGCGCATGGAACACGACATCGCGCGCGCGCTCAAGGCCAAGGCTCCTGGCGAAGTCGATCCGCCCGAGCTGCAGAAACTCAAGGGACTCATCCGTCGCGGCGAGGCGAAGGCCGCGGGCATTTACTGCGGAATTTCCGAGGATCAACTGCATTTCCTCGACATGCCATTCTACGAAACCGGTCGCGTGCGCAAGAAGCCGCTTGGTAGCGAGGATATCGAGATCGTCAAGAAACTCCTGCGCAGCGTGAAGCCCCATCAGGTTTACGCCGCCGGCGACCTCAGCGATCCGCACGGAACCCACCGCGTGTGCCTCGCCGCAATTTTCCACGCGCTGCAGGAATGCGCGGCGGACGAATGGATGAAGCACTCGACCACATGGCTCTATCGAGGCGCGTGGCAGGAGTGGGATGTTGAGCAGACCGAGATGGCTGTGCCGCTGTCGCCCGACGAAGTCGCACGCAAGCGCACCGCGATCTTCAAGCACCAGTCGCAGAAGGATCGCGCGCTTTTCCCAGGCGCCGATGAACGCGAATTCTGGGAGCGCGCCGAACAGCGCAACGCCGCAACCGCGAAGCTCTACGACGCGCTCGGTTTAGCTGAATACGAAGCGATCGAGTCGTTCGTCCGCTGGGACGGCCGCCTGCTCGACTAAAGCAAAGAGCGCATGATTTGCACCCACATCATCATCGCGATCGTCGCCGCTTCGCATCTCGCCGCGCACAACGCGTCTGATGTGCGCTTCGACAAGCAGATCATCAGCAAAGAATTCGTTGCCGAAGGCTGCACCGTCGCCGACTTCAATCGCGACGGCAAGCTTGATATTGCGGCGGGGCGATTCATCTGGCTCGGGCCTGATTTCACACAGCAGTCGGCGTACACGCCCGAACGCGACAATCCGGCCGGCATCAACAAAACGCCGTACCGCGCCGACACCGGCTACTCCGACTATTTCATCGAGTTCGCCTACGACTTCAACGCCGACGGTTGGCCCGACATTCTCGTCTACGGCCTTCCAGGAACGCCGGCGTCGGTGTTCGTGAATCCAGGAGTTGCACTCGATCATGTCATCAGCCCCGCGTGGAACCGCGCGGACATCTTCGACATCGCCAACGGCGAATCGCCCGACTTCATCGACATCACTGCCGATGGCAAGCCTGAACTGCTCTGTCACACCAATGGCCAGTTTGGATACGCCGAGATCGACTGGTCGAAACCGCCGAACAGTCCGCTCGCAAAGGCGCGCTTTCGCCCCATCACGCCCAAGACTCCTGAGGGCGACAAGGCGATCTTCCAGTACACCCACGGGTATGGCGCCGGCGACATCAATCGCGATGGTCGCACCGACATCATCGCGAGCACTGGTTGGTACGAGCAACCCGCCGATGTTTCGCAGGATTCAAACTGGAAGCTTCATGGCGCGAACTTCGGCGAAGGCGGCGCGCAGATGTACGCGTTCGATGTCAATGGCGATGGTCGCAACGATGTCATCACCAGCATCAAGGCGCACGGCTACGGTCTCTCGTGGTTCGAGCAGAACGCCGACGGCACTTTCGCCGAGCGCGTGATCCTCGGCCGCGCCGCTGCTGACAACGCCAATGATGCTGGATTCAGCCAGATTCACGCGCTTCGCGTCATCGACATCAACGGCGACGGACTTCTTGACATCGTTGCCGGCAAACGCCGCTGGGCACACGGTCCGATGGGCGACGACGAGCCGATGGCCGCGCCCGTTCTCTGTTGGTTCGAGTTGAAGCGCGATGGCAATGGCAACGCGACCTTCACGAAGCATCTCATCGACGCCGACAGCGGCGTTGGTACGCAACTGTGGACCGGCGACATCAACGCCGACGCCAAGCCTGATGCGGTTGTCGCCAACAAACACGGCGTGTTCGTGTTCACGCAGAAATAGCGAGGCGCGTTGCTCATGGCTGAGCGCCCTGCATCACTCCCCGAATCGCGTTCGCTCGACCGCGTCCACTCGGGCGTGCACATGCTCATCAAAATGGGAGCGTGAGCTGAAGAAGAACACCAGTCGCGCGCGTACAAGCGCGATGAGTGAACCGAGCTATCCTGCGTCGATGACCTTCGCGGCCACCGACCTCGCTCTTCTCGAATCGATCCTCCGCGACTTCTGCGCCGACAGTGGCACGCTGCACGCGATTGGTGACGACGGCGCGCTGCACCTTCGATGCGGGATCGGCATTCCCGCGCCCGTGCTCGAGATCGTGAAGCTCGTGCCGATTGGCAAGGGCATGGCCGGTCTCGCCGCTGAGCGCAGGTGTCCGGTGAACAGCTGCAACATCCAGCAAGACACGACTGGCGATGTTCGCCCCGGCGCGCGCGCAACCGGCCTCGCGGGCAGCGTTGCCGTGCCATTGCTCGCAGCCGACGGCCGCCTGCTCGGCGTGCTCGGAGTCGCGACGCGTGCCGAGCGCACCTTCACCGCCGACGACGAGCGCGCAATCATGCAGCGCGGAGTTGTGTTCTTTGCGTGATTGTTCGCGCGGCAGGGCAGGCGACGCAGTGCGCGTCACGGCAGGCGACGCAGTGCGCGACACGTTTTTTACGGGCGCCGCAGCCGAATCAACGCATGATCCACGGTGTGGTTTCCGTCGGAGTAGTTGAAGCCGCGCACTTCGCCGGCGATATCGCCGAACGACGCGAATTCTGCGGCGTTTGCGCGGGGAATCAGCAGATACGCGCCGGGATGCGCGCCGCACCACGCCTCAATCACGGCGCGGTTTTTCTCGGTGACCTCGTCGCCAAATCGCACAAGCTTGTTACGCGTCGTCCAAAGGAGCGAGTCCTCCTGGTAGCCGACGCCTGCAATCAGCGGGAAATCAGCATCGACAGGCGTCTTTCCGCAGTCCTTTGCCACCAAGCCCACGATGCGCGGCGTGTTCCAGATCCAGCGCGTGTTCGGGAGCCATACGCCGAAGTTCGCCATCTCGGCGAGCGCCGTCGCGGGAATCGCAAGCGCCATCGCCGTCGCAAACGCACCCGCGAGGGATGCGCGCCACGCTTTCACCAGCAGCGCCACCGACGCAATCGTCACGATCGATGCGAGCACGAGCGTGATCATGCCCGCATCAGCCATCGTCGGCCAAGCGCCTTGGGCCGGCGCCGTCAGTCCGCGCGCAGCGAACAGGAAGTAGATCGTCGGTCCGCCGAGCGCGAATCCCGCGCCGATCACCAGCCACGCGCCAAAGCCAAATCGATCGGCTCCACCGAGCGTCTTGGGCAGCGCGCGAACTCCGCCGAGCACGCAACGCGCGGTCAATAGCGCGATCGCTGGATATGTCGGCAGGATGTAGTGGGGGAACTTCGTCACCACCAACTCAAACGCGAGCCATGTCGGCACCAGCCAGAAGAAGAGAAACACTTCCGCGTCGCGTCCACGCGCACTCATAAAGCGCGTGCGCATGCGCGCGAAGAATCCCACACCTTTTTCCGCCGCTTTCACCGCAAACGCGCGCATCACCATTCGCCCGAACGCAAGCCCCGTGATCAGCGAACCCGGAAAGAAGAACGCAACCAGCGTGACCAAGTAGTAGCCCGGCGGTCCTGCGTGACCCTCCGCGCCTTCCTTCGCGCGCTGCACGATTTCCTTGTCAAACGCTGCCTTCAGCGTCTCCCATCCCACTTCGCGCATCGCGAGATACAACCACGGCAGCGCGAGCGCCGCGAGCACAACAACGCCAGTGATCGGGCGCAATCGCCACAGAAAACGCCAGTCGCGCCGTGCCGCCGCGCAGCCCAACGCTGCAGTTCCCGCAACAAACGGCGTGATCGGCCCCTTCGCCAACACACCCACGCCAACGAAGAACCAGAACAGCACGACCTGCGCAAAGGGCAAACCGCCGCGCGCATCGCGGTTGATTCGATGCTCGCGCCACAGCGTCCACAGCACGCACATCGCAAGCGTCGTAGCTGCGAGCAACACTTCGTCGGCACGGGCCATGTGGCAATCGGTCACGATCACCGGCGACACCACCAGCAGACACGCCGCGAGAAGCCCAGTGTTTCCGCCAAACATGCGCCGTCCGAGCCACATCGTTGCGAGTGCGGCGACCAACGCCGCCAATGCGCTCGGCAAGCGGTACATCCAAATCGCATCCTGCTTTGCATCGCCACCCGTCGCCAACAACACCGTCGGCGCTTGCAGCCAGTAGATCAGCGGCGGCTTCTTCAGCCGAATCACTTCGCCAACGCGCGGAATCACCCAATCCGCCAATTTGTCGCTCTCCGCCATTTGCCGAGAGGCCTGTGCGAACCGAGGTTCGTCGCGATCAGTCACTGGAATCGCGGCAATGCCTACGAGAAACGCGCACGCAGCGAGCACGCACACGATCGCAGCCGAAATCAGCCACGAATCCTGCTTGCGATATGCGCTTTGTGCGCGAAGTCCTGCGGCCAGTTGCAGCATCGCCCGATGGTACCGTGGCTCGCTGCATCGAATGATCGATGCGCTTCACGCGCTTGCGGCGATTGCCCGCGCTTCAACTCGTCCCTGCGTCAACTCGCCTTACTGTGGCGCGCCGGTCACCGCATCCGTCGCCTCGGGCTTGCAATCGCTCTCGACCGCATCGAACTTGCGCATAGTCACGCCATCGGTGCGCACCATGGGAACGCGCACGCCCGCCGTGTCGTTCCACTCGGCAAGCGACTCGGTGACCAATGCAAAGCGCGCGTCACGCGAACGCTTCATCGCCCGTTGCGCCACCGGCTGCCCCGTCGCAGGCTTCAGCAGCCACTCGACGGTCACGCCCTTCCAGTGCATCTTCAGAATCTCGCCAGTGAGCACCTTCTCGCCGACTTTCCAATTCTCCGTTCCACCGCCCGCCAACTTCACATCGGACTGCAGCAGGAGTCGCGAGAGAAAGATCGGTTCAAGCATCGCCACTCGGCGAAACGCCTCAATCTGTGACTCATCAAGAGGCTGTTCGCCTTGCGCCGTGGAGCGCTTGAAGTTCATCGGCGTCGCCTTGTCGTCGGCGGGGCTGAAGCATGCCGTCGTCCACCACGCATCGTCGTTCCAAGCGTTGAGCACGGTGAAGGTGAGGTTGGGTGCTAGTCGCATTTCGTCGCGCACCTTGTGCACCACCTTGTTCACCACATTGTTCACCACATTGTTCACCACATTGTTCACCACATCGTTCGCCAGATCGGCGGATTTCTCTTCACGCGTCGCCAACACCACAATCTCTTTCGGACACGCTGCGTCTGCGCGCAGCCAACGACGCGCGATGGTCGCGAGCTCGATTCCGCGTTGATCGGTGGGAAACGGATCGTCGGCTACCTCAAGAAACGCCGCGGGTTCCTTCAAAAACGACGCGCGGCACGCGTCGCTGGCAAAGATGTACAGCCGATCATTGGCGACTTCGAAACGCTGCACATCGCCCGCATCGCTCAACGGGCCCATGCGCGCGCAGCCTCCGCCGCACGCAATGGCGAAACGCGCAGGCATTGCTGCGAACGCGCGTTGCGAAGCTTCAGTCGCAAATCGATAGTGGAACCCGCCATAATCCGCCTCGCGTGTTGCAACGCCTTCCATCTTCTCGCCTGATCCAAGCAGGATCACGGGATCAAACGGAAACAACACGCGCTGCGCTGGCGGCATGTGCGTCGGCAGCGGGGGAGTCATGCAAAGCACAGCGGCGATCGCGAGCAGGGGGAGCATCCCCATAGCGTCGCAATCGCCGCGGATTCGTCAAGGCGGTTCACGCCTGAGCCATGCGGTTTATCCAACAGTCGCTACGGGAGTCGGCGCAACCTTGGTAAAGGTAAAGCTCTTGCCTTGGTAATCGACCCTGACGGAGTCGCCGTCACCGAGTTCGCCGGCAAGAATTCTGCCCGCGAGCGCATTCTCAAGCCGCTGCTGAATGACGCGCTTGAGCGGCCGCGCGCCGAACTGCGGGTCGTAGCCCTCGTTGGCCAGCGCCAGCGTCGCGGCGGCGCTCACGCCGAGGCTGATGCCGCGCGCCGCCAACCGCTTTCGCAGGTTTCCCAGCTGAATCTCCACGATTCCCGCGAGGTGCTCACGGCCAAGCGAGTGGAAGATGACGGTCTCGTCAATGCGGTTGAGCAGTTCGGGACGAAGGTGCTTCTTGAGGATCCCGCGCACATGGGCCTCGATCACCGACTCGTCTTCCTTGCGGTCGGTCATTTCCAGAATCGCGTGCGAGCCGATGTTTGAGGTCATAACCACGATGGTGTTCGAGAAGTCAATCGTCCGTCCCTGTCCATCGGTCAGGCGGCCATCGTCGAGAACCTGCAGCAGAATGTTGGAAACATCGGGGTGCGCCTTCTCCATTTCGTCGAAGAGCACCACGCAGTACGGCCGCCGCCTCACCGCCTCGGTCAACTGCCCGCCGTCGTCGTGCCCCACATATCCCGGCGGCGAGCCGACCAAGCGCGAAACCGCGTGTTGCTCCATGTATTCACTCATGTCGATGCGCACGATGGCCTCTTCGGTGTCGAAGAGATATCCCGCAAGCGCCTTGCAGAGCTCGGTCTTTCCCACGCCGGTTGGCCCGAGGAAGAGGAACGATCCGATCGGCCGATGCGCCTCGCCGAGTCCAGCGCGATTGCGCCGCACCGCCTCGCTCACCGCCGTCACCGCTTCGCGTTGCCCGACCACGCGCTTGGCGAGATCCTGCTCCATGTGCAGCAGTTTCTCTCGCTCGCTCTCGACAAGCTTCGCCACGGGAATCCCCGTCCATTTCGCAACAACCTCAGCGATCTGCTCGCTGTCGACTTCCTCTTTCACCATCGCCGTTCCATCGCTCTGGCGCTTGCGGAAAGATTCCTCCGCGCTCTTGAGTCGCTGCTCAAGTTCGCGCAGATCGCCGTACTGAATGCGCGATGCGCTTTCAAAGTCACCACGGCGCTTGGCCTGATCGAGCTCAGTGTTCTTGCGCTCGATCTCGCTCTTCACAGCTTTCACCGCGTCGAGTTCCTTCTTCTCAAGCTCCCACCGCGCCGTCATTCCACGATTGGTTTCGTTGAGTTCAGCGAGATCTTCCTCGATGGCGGCGAGCCGCTTTTTGCTCTCTGCATCCTTCTCGAGTTTGAGCGCCTCGCGCTCGATCTCCAACTGCATGATCTTTCGCTTGACCTCATCAAGCTCCATCGGAACCGAGTCGTTCTCGATGCGCAGGCGCGACGCCGCTTCGTCGAGCAGATCGATGGCCTTGTCGGGTAGAAAGCGATCGGCGATGTAGCGCTGCGAAAGTGTGGCTGCCGACACGATCGCGCCGTCCTGAATGCGCACGCCGTGGTGCGTCTCGTAGCGCGATTTCAGTCCGCGCAGAATCGCGATGGTGTCCTCGACGCTCGGCTCGCCGACGAACACCGGCTGGAAACGCCGCTCAAACGCAGGATCCTTCTCCACATGCTTGCGGTACTCGTCAAGTGTGGTCGCGCCGATGCAGCGCAAATCTCCGCGTGCAAGCGCCGGCTTCAGAAGCTGTCCCGCGCCGACCGCGCCCTCGCTCTGTCCCGCGCCGACGATGGTGTGCAACTCATCAATGAAGATGATGACGCGCCCCTCGCTCGACGCGACCTCGCGCAGCACGGACTTCAGCCGCTCCTCGAATTCACCGCGGTACTTCGCGCCCGCGAGCAACTGCCCAACATCCAGCGCAACGATGCGCGATTGCCGCATCGACTCGGGACAGTCGCCGTTGACAATGCGAATGGCCAATCCCTCGGCAATCGCAGTCTTGCCAACGCCCGGCTCGCCGATGAGCACGGGATTGTTCTTCGTCCGCCGCGAAAGCACCTGCATACAGCGGCGAATCTCTTCGTCGCGTCCGATCACCGGATCAATCTTTCCCTGCTGCGCCTTCTCAACGAGGTCGATGCCGTACTTCTTGAGAGACTCGTAGTTCGACTCTGCGTTCTGGTCGGCGACATTGGCCACGCCCGACGCTTTGCGGATCGCCTCAACGGCGGCGAGCACGCGCTTGCGATCGAGTCCGAGCGTCGAAAGCACTTCTTTCGCGCTACTTTTTACATCAGCAAGCGCCAGCATCAGATGCTCGCTCGAGACATACGCGTCCTTCATCTTCAGCGCGTCGCGCTCGGCGGTGGTAAAGACCTCAGTCAGTTCGCGCGACGGACTATTGGCGGAACCGCCTTGCACGCACGGAAGTCGACGCAGTTCAGCCTGCGCAACATCCAGCACGCGAGACGGATCGACGCCAGCCTTCTGCAGCAGCGACGATGTCGACGAAGTCTTCTCCGCCAACAGCGCTGCAAGCAGATGCAACGGCATGATCTCTGGGTTTCCCGCGCTATTCGCCGCCGATTGGGCGGCGGATAAAGCTTCCTGGGCGAGAGTGGTGAATCGGTCGAATCGCATGGTGTCTGGCTCCTTGGGGATCCTGCATCAAATTCGGTCGCGCCCAATTGCAAATTCCGCGCCTGCTTGAACGGCCCGTCCGACATGATTTTGAGTGCCGATCAGCGCGCGGGGGCCGCGGCTCCTGCCGTTTGGGCAGACGAAGGAAACGGTTCGTTCTGGGTATCGTCCGATTGCCATCGCCGAGCAGCACCCTCAGCGTGGATCAGGGATTTTTACGGGCGCATCACGGGTAGATCACGGGGAATCCAGGCGCAATGAGTTCATCTCGCCCGTTGACCCAACCGACCATCCACTCAAACGCATCGACCAACCGTGGTCCTGGGCGATTAAACATTTGGTTGCCGTCGACGAGCGCGATGTTGCCAGGCTTGGCGTCCATCACTGCGGGAAGCAGCGGCCACCAACGCGTTTTCTCCAATCGCGCGAAATCCTCACGCACGCGCTCGAGGCCAAATCCGCACGGGCACAGCACGATCCGCTCAGGCGCACTCTCGATGATCTCTTCGGGCGTCACGCGCCGCGACTTCGCTCCCGCCGGATTCAGCGAGTGCCGCGCGCCCGCCGCCTCGATCAGCCCCGGCGTCCAATGCCCACCAACGAACGCGGGATCGGCCCACTCAAGAAACAGAATCTCCGGCCCCGGCACATAAGGGTTCACGAAGTCGATCGCGCTCCAATAGCGCGCACGCAAGTGAACCATCGCCGCCTGCGCCTGCGCCCCACGACCGACCGCTTCGCCCACGCGCAACAAATCGTCGAACACATCGAACACGCTCTTGGGATCGAGGCTCAACACCACGGGGTTCTTGGGCAATCGAGCCGCAACCCGTTCGACACTTCGCAGGTCGATCGAGCAGACATCGCAAAGGTTCTGCGTCAGGATCACATCGGGCTGCAGCGCGGCGAGAAGTTCTTCGTCGAGCTGGTACAGACTGTTTCCTCCAGCAATCGCCGCCGAAACTTCAGCGTCGATAGCGCTCGAATCGCCCGCGTGGATGCGCGTGCGCGTGAGCAGCGGAATCGACGAAATCCCCGCAGGAAAGTCGCATTCATGGCTGCGGCCTACAAGAAGATCAGCCGCACCGACGGCGCAGAGTAATTCGGTTGCGGAGGGAAGAAGACTGACGACGCGCATGGAGCGAAGCGTAGCGATCGCCGCGCAAATCGCGCAGTCCGCACAGATCCACCCTGCGTCTTCGGCACAGTTCGCATATGCGATGCGCGTTGAGTTTCCTCCGCGCGCCAATCGCAACAATTGCTTGAACCCCCGCATTGCCGCGGCATTCTCATGGTGTTACGCGAGGCAGCGGCCGCAGGGAGCCGAGGCACGCGGACGGGGAACAGGACAACCAAAAAAATGAAGAACGCTATCGCCATCGCCGCCGCCACCATCACTGCAGGACTTGTCTTCACCAGCGCCGCGTCCGCCGAAATCGTCGTGAACCTTGGCACGGTGACGCAAATCTATCCACGGCCAGTCATCACCTATACGGGCTCGTACGGAGCGTTCGTCAACACCCGCGTCGACACGGCCGGCGTGCGCACCATCACCTCGTTCGACATTTCCGCGATCGCCCAACAGCTCGGTGGCAACCTCGCGCTCGTTGAGATCCGCGTGCGGGACACTGGCACGAACTCCTATGGAATGTGGAGCCCGGGCGCCGACATCGACCTCATGAAGGTCGTCGGCGCGGATCTGCTGACGGGAACCGTCACCACTGGTTATCTGGGAACAATTGCGCCGCATATTGCAGAAACCTCAGCCACGCTTGCGAACCGCCTCAATCAATGTGACGCCATCAGTGGCGACGACCAGGTCAATATGCAGCACTACATTTCGCTCGGTCGCAACGGCGTTGTCTCGACGCGCTTCAGCGGTTTCGCCCACGGCCAAACTGGCGGAAGCGGTTCCGGCGGTGCGGGCGGCCCTGGTGGATGGGACGGATCGGGCGGCGGCGTGACCGTTTACGGCGGAGTTCTCGTTGCTGCGGGCATGAAGCTTGAGATCAGCGAGGCGGGAACGGGCGAAAGTTTCGGCGCGGAACTCGTGTTCGAATCCACGGCGGTGCCTGCCCCTGGGGCAATGGCGCTGCTGGCCGGAGCGGGACTTCTTCGCCGTCGCCGTCGCTAAACGCTTCACGACATCACACACGATCAATCGCCGCGCGCACCGTTGAGGTGCGCGCGGCTTTACTATTGCCGCGTGCCAACCTTCGATTACATCGCTCGCGACGCCACGGGTCGGCGCGTCAAGGGACGCGCAGATGCCGCAACCGAATCGGTGTTGCTCGCTGATTTGTCGGCGAAGAGCCTCGCGCCGATCCGCATTTCAACAGCGGGCGCACCACGCGCTGGCGGACGCGTGGGCGTGCGCGCGCTTTCAGCCAGCTATCGCCAACTTTCCGAACTGCTGCGCTCGGGCGTTCCGCTGCTGCGCGCATTGCGGCTTCTTGGCCGAGGAAAATCGAATCTCACGCTCGCCAAGGCCTGGAGCGAGGTCGCCGACGCAATATCGGCGGGCGAGCGTCTTGCCGATGCAATGTCGCGCCATCCGCGCATATTCGCGACGGTGCATGTTGCGATGGTGCGGGCGGGTGAGCGTGGCGCGTTTCTCGAACCAGTGCTCGCGCGCTTGGCCATGTTGCTCGAGCAGCAAGCGGATATTCGCGGCCGAGTCATCGGCAATCTCATGTATCCGCTGGTGTTGCTGTTGGTGGGCGCGGGCGTTGTGATCGCGTCACTGGTCTTCTTCGTGCCGAAATTCCAGGATTTCTTCAACAAGATGCCGAGCCTTCCACTCGCCACGCGCATCCTGCTCGGCGCCAGCGCGCTGTTCACTGGCCACGCCGTGCTCATGCTCGTGGTGAGCGTCGTTTTCGTCACCATCACCATCATCCTGCTGCGTAAGCCCGCCGTCCGCTACTGGATCGCCGAGCGGTTCATGCATGTTCCGATGCTTGGCCCGCTCTTCGCGTCCATCGCAGTGGCGCGCTTTGCCCGCATGCTGGGAACATTGCTCGAGAACGGCATCCCCATGCTGCAAGCCATCGAGATCGCCCGCGATTCCGCTGGAAATCCCGTGCTCTCCCGGGCGCTTCACAACGCCAGCGAAGCCGTTCGCCAGGGCGAGCAGCTCTCCAAGCCGCTCGCGGAAAGCGGGCTCTTCCCTGAGGATGTCATCGAGATCGTCGCCGTCGGCGAGAGCGCCAACACGCTCCCGTCAGTCTTGGTTCGCCTTGCTGACACGCTTGAATCGCGCATCGATCGCACTCTCGCCATGCTGCTGCGGCTCATGGAACCGGCGATGCTGCTGCTTATCGCGGGCGTGGTCATGTTCATCTTCCTCGCGCTGGTGGTTCCGATGATGAACCTGTCGTCGCAGCTTTAAGCGCCCGATAAGGCGCACGCGGCCGCGAGCGGAATTTCTTCTTGACTCAGGCAATAGCGCGAATGGTCGGCCCTGCTTCGGGGTAGACTTTGAACTCGCCTTCTAGGAGCCTTTTTCATGCACACGCAGTCCCGTCGTCGTGGCTTCACGATTCTCGAACTTCTCATCGTCATCGGCATTCTTTTGGCCATCGGCAGTCTTGTCGCGGTCAATGTTCTCGGAGCCAGTGAGAAGGCTGACCTGAAACTTGCCCGCGCACAGCTGCAGGCTTTCGAGGGCGCGCTCGAGCAGTTCCGCGTGGAGATGAAGCGTTGGCCGACCGAGGAGGAGGGCCTTGCGGTTCTCTGGTCCAAGGAAGCGCTTGCCAGTGATGAGGATCAGGCGCGCTACGGCGGGCCGTACCTCAAGGAGCCCAAGCCGAAGGACGCGTGGGGAAATGTGTGGGTGTTCCGTGTGCCCAGCACCATTCTCGAAGGCGCAAATTTTGACATCGTCTCCAACGGTCCCGACGGTCAAGAAGGAACCGAAGACGATGTTTCCAATCAGGATTCCCGCAAGGAAGCCGCCGGCGATGAGTTCGGCGAGTTCTCGGGCGGAGGCGGTGGTTCGACGGGAACTTCGGGCGCCAGTGGCGGATGATTATGGCGAATGAGTAGACGCGGTCGAGCCGATACAGGTCACGCCCGCCTCCATGAACCTCTCGGCAACCTCTCATCAATCTCTCATGTCTCTGATGGCGCAACGCTCAAAGAGAAGCAGAACACCGCAATAGAAATGCATCGGCTCAAGTCCATCTTCGCTCGAACCCGCCGTGGCGTCTCACTTCTTGAGTTGCTCATCGGTCTTGGCATTCTGCTGGCGATCTCCGCCATCGTGATTCCTTGGACCACGGGTTGGCTTGGCACGCGCGAACTCGACAACGCAGAAGATGGCCTGACGATGCAGATGATGATGGCTCGCGCGGCCGCGCGTGAAGGAGGCCGCGCTGTTGAAGTCGTCGCCGAATTCAACGGAAGCCAGAGTTCGATCAATGCGCGTTTCATGAGCAGCGCCGAAGGAAATCACGGCAATCACTCGGGGCATCGCACGGACGCGGATGGCGCATCGCCCATCAACGCATCGTGGGCCAGAATGCAGCTTCCGCGCGGTGTCCGCATCGCGCTTGGAATGGAAAACGCCGAGCGCGGATCGGACGAACTGCTTGGTTCGCCTCTCGATAAGCCCATGGCCGCGCCAACCGACGAACTTTCCACCGAGGCCGGTCAGACTCTCGCCATCTTCCTGCCCGACGGAACCGTGTTCTTCGCACCGATGTTTATGTTGCGAACCGATGCAGGAAGCCTGCGCGCGTTGCAGGTCGATCATGCGACCGGAGTTCCGCAGCAGGTCGAGAAGGCCGCCGATATCGATCGGACGAATGCGGATCGACCAGAGTTTGACGGCGTGAGTTTCGACGACGCGCCTATCGCCCGTCCGCGACGCTAAAGCCGTGGCAATTGCAGCTCGGTCGTTCTCTCATGGACCGCAGGTCGCGATGGATCATGCGTAGATCATGCGTAGATCATGGATGGATCATGGATGGCAACACACTCCGTCCATAGATTCCGTCTTCGCCCGCCTGCCCGCCGTGGCGGCGGCATCTTGCTCGAACTTCTGCTCGCGGTCGCGCTCTTCGCGACCGCGGCGTCATTCACCCTGTCGGCCATGCGTTCGGCGCTCGACAGCATTCGCCGCGTTGAGCTTCGCGCGCGCGCCTTCGACCTCGCGGCAACTCGTCTTGCGGAACTCGACGCAGGAATGATCGCGGCCGGCGACTTGGGCGAAGAGCGTGATCGCAGTGACGATCTCGCCGTCGCCATTGAGATCGTTCCTGGCGCCACATCCAAGCTCGCCCGCGCGCGTGCCACCGTGCGCGACATGAGCGGCGGCGCTGGAGTCGAGCCCCCCGTCGTAGCCGTGCACGAGCGTTCTGTCGATCTCAGCCAGCGCGGCGAGGTTCGCTCACGATGACGCGCCGCATCCACGGTTTCTCGCTGTTGGAAGCGATTGTTGGCGTTGCGATTGCGACGGCGTTCCTCGGTGCCATCGCCATGTTCACCACCAATCTCGGCGACGCCCGCACGCGGCTCGGCCGAATTTCGCGCGAAATCGAATGCGCGGAAGAGGTCTTCACCGCAATCGAACGCGCGTGCGCCACCGCCGTCGTCGATGCGGCGTCGCAGGGCGCGGGCATCCAAGGCAACGAGTCGTCGATGCGCATCGTTCGATCGGCGGTCGGCCTGGGCAACGACGGCCAGCCTATGTTCAGCGAAATGGCTGCCACCACCATCGCCTTTGATTCGAGCACGGGCAAAATCTCCGTCGCGCGCGGCATTCGACAGGACGCGCTCGCCGCGCCCGTGCGCGCGATGCGCATTCGTTATCTCGCCGAGGACGGATGGCAAGATGCCTTCGATAGCAGGGAATCTCAGATGTTTCCCGTAGGCATCGAGGTATCGATTTGGTTCGATCGCACCAACGCCACCCGCACCGCCTCCGCGTCGACGGTGGCCAGCAACGCCGATGATTCGCGCGACTCCGCACCACGCGCGGCCGCCGAGGTCGCAGCCGATCGCGTTCGTTTCTTCCGCATCATGGGTGCGCCACGCGTTGATCCGCTTGCAATCCGCAGCCTCGACAAAGAGTCGTCGAAGAAGGCGGCCCCGCGATGAATAGCGCGATGAACAACGCGATGAATAGCGCGACAAATCACGCGATGAAACACGCGGAGCCCTCAACGCGTCATCAGCGCGGCTTTGTCATGATCGCCGTGTTGGTGGTCGTTGCTGCGGCGATTCTGGTGGCGACGGGTGCAATATTCGCGGCGCGCGGCGCGACGGTGAGTTCGCGCGCGGCCGATCTTGAGCGGCGAATGCGTGATGCCGCGCTCGATGGCGTCGCGCTCGCCGCCGACCTGATCGCGCGCGACCGCGAGAAAATCCTCGCCGGTGCATCGCCCAGCGGAGATGCACTGTTGCTCGACATTCCTGACGGCGATCGTCACATCGAAGTACGACTCGTTGCTCTGTGGAGCGGTGAGTTCTTTGGAAGTGAGGCCGCGAAACTGGATGCCAATCAATCGCCGATCGCCATGTTGGAGAAGGCGACCGAGGACGGTTCAGAGATTGCTCAGCAAATCACCGCGCAGATTGCGACGCGTCGTCCACTGAGCTCCATCGACGCCGCCGCGTCCTTCGCCGCGCCCGGCCAAGGCGCGATCACACTAAACGAGGTGTTCGGTTCAATGAGCACCATCGGCGACGAACGCGACGAACTTGATGAAGGTCCCCGGGGCAACTCGGGTGGTGGCTCTGATGGAGAATGGAGTGGAACCGCGGGCGGAGGCGCATCGAGCGATCGCGGGTCGGTGCCGCCGCTCATCGAATTGTTGACCGTGCACGGTGCGGAGCCGCTCGTTGATCTCGACGGTGCGCCGCGTCTGGATCTCATCGCGGCCTTCGGCGCGGGCGGCTCCGGCGATCGCGCCACCGCGTCGCTCAGTCAGTTTGAAGACACCGAGCGCATCGCTCTCGAGCGCGTGGCCAAGGACGCGAAGGAGGGCGCTGACGACGGCGCCATCGCGCGCGCGTTACTTGCCAAGGGCATCGACTTGGCGCGCATCGACGACATCCTCAGCACTTGCACGCTTCAGGCTGGCACGCACGGGGTCGCGCGTTTGGACATCGTGCGCGCGGATGTGCGTGCACTTGCCGCGCTCGATGGCCTCGGCGCCGATGCGGCGGCTCGTATCGTTGATCTCCGCGACTCGTTGGATGAAACCGAGCGCAAGGGCACTTCTTGGTTGGTATCGCGCCGCGTGCTTACCAACGAGCAGTTTGGCGCGGTGGCTGGCCGCATCACCAATCGCTCCGCGCTTTGGCGTGTGCGGGTGGAGGCGCGCATCGTTGCCGCCAGCGACGACGAAACCGGACTCGCGACCGCCACTGCCAGCCAAGGCGACGAACCCCGCGGCGCGTACGCCTTCGACTGCGTGGTCGATGTGTCGACCGACCCCGCCCGAATCGCCTTTCTCCGCGACATTTCCATGCTTCCGACCGCCCGTGCGCTCGATTCCATGGTGAGCGATGGCGACTCGCGCAGGGACCTTGGCTCAACTGGCGACCAGCAGTCGGCATCGGACAACACGCGGACAACTGGCCGCTCCAGTTCGGTGGCGGACGGCAGTTTGGACGAGGAATCGGACGGCGCGCAAGATGGGGACATCTTCAGGCGCTCCGGAGATTCCACGCAAGCAGCCCCTTCGAGCTTTGACTTGAAGCCGCGAGAGGCGACAATCCCGCTCCCTCCAACTTCGAGTTCCCGCGCGGCACGAAGCCGCGTTGGCGCAACGGGTCGCGACATCGGCGGAGGCGCATCACGCTGATCAACTGCATGACAGAACCATGACAGAACCATGGCAGAACTATGGCAGACACAGGCAAGCCAATCTCAAGCCCAGTTGCGGCAATCGCCCAACAGTGGACGCGGCTCATTCCGAATTCGTCGCGTCGTGCCAAGGTCGACGCGCGGCGGCTTGCCATCGACACGGGCCCGGGTTGGTCGCGCGCGATTCTCTGCGAGCGCTCGGCGGGTCGTATCACCATCGTCCGCGTGTTCGACGAAGTGGTGACACCCGATGGCGAGCGCGCAAATCCGAGGGAAATTCTAGGAGTTCCCGGAGCCCCATGCGTGATCGCCCTCGCGCGTGAAGAGTCACTCATTGGACGGGTTGAACTTCCTTGCGATGACGAGGCGGAGTTGCGCAGCATGGCGCGCATGGCGTTGGTCCGCGACTACAGCGTCGAGGGAATGGAAACGCTTTGCGACTTTCAGCGTTCGTCGACATCAAGCGGCGTGACCAGTGTTGTGGTGGCCGCCGCAACAAGGGCGCGCATCGACGAGGCTTCGGCGCGCGCTGGTTCGCCGGTCGCGCGCATCTCGGTGCGCGCACTCGGCATGCTCGCACTTATCCGCGCCAGTGACACGATGCAGCATGGCTGTACCCTCGCCGTCGACGCAACGCGCGACATGCTCGAGTGCACGCTGGTGCGCGACGGCGAGTTGCTGCATTCACGCGGAGCCGCGCTTGGTTCAGGAAGCGATGAGCAAAAAAACACTGCAATTCTCGTCGAATTCCGCCGTCTTCTTGCCGCGCTCCGTTCGTCTCCCGATGGGCTTGCGCTTGATCGCGTTGTGATCGTTGCGGACAAAGCGGTCGCCGCTTTGATCGCGCCGCAATTGGCGGCCATCGCGGGTTGCTCGGCGGTGCGCCTCGACTCGCATCCGCGCGTAGCCTTCGCTTCGGCCGATGTGCGCGAGCAAGCGTGCGCCAGTTGTCTTCCCCTCGCTGGTCTGTTGCTGGAAGATGACGCTGCGGTTGTGGCAACGGGCGACGCGATCGACCTGTTGCATCCCACCGCGCTTATCGATGTTGCCGCGCGAACGCGCCAGCGCATCCTCACGATCGCGGGAATCATGGTGATCGCGGGACTTGGTGGCTGGACTTTCGGCGCGCGATCATGGTCTGCGCTTGAAGGTCGCCACGATGATCTGCGAGCCAAGGCCCGCACCGCATCACCGTTGCGTCTTCGCTACAAGCGCGATGACCTCAAGGTCAAACACATCGAGGCGTATCGTTTGCTCGCGCCCGATTGGCTCGCCCACTTCGATGGCCTTCGGCGGTTCGCGCCTGATCCATCGAGCGTTGTGCTTGACAGCCTGAGTGCACAGCTCGACGCCACTGAAATCGAGTACAGCGACGTAGGCAAGATGTCGGCAAAGCCTGAACTGCGCTTCATTCTCGACGGCGAGGCGAAAGACCGCACCACCGCCGATGCGTTGCGCGACGCGTTGGTGAAGGAGAAGGGCTACACCGTTGGTTCGACGGGCGCCGATGCGCGCGGTGGTCGCCGACTTCCCTATCCCTTCGCTTACACGCTGCGCACAACTGAACTCGAACCCAAGCAATTGGGCGTGGCGGGTGGCGCAGCGGATCCCGCGGCGAAAGCAGGGGGCGGATCATGAAGTCGATCTCCGTGACATCGATTTCCGTGAAATCGATCGATCCATCCCGACTCCTCCGTCGTCACTGGTTCACCCTCGCCATCGCGGTGAGCGTGATCAGCGCGATTCTGATCGGCTTCTTCGTCGGCGACCGGCGCATGTCAGCAGAGCGAGTCTCCGCCCTCGCCGAGATCGATACCTATGTGCAGGTCCTGACCGACGCGACCGCGAAGTCGAAGGCGCGCCCCGAGCTCGACGGCAAGTTGCAGGGCATCGCCAACCAGATGCTCGGTTCGAGTCTTGAGACCGTCGACAGCGAGGTCCGCCGGCGGCTCAATCGCGCCTGCGAAGAGCTCGGCTTCAACGACTTTTCGGTGACCACCGGAACCTCGGTTGGGCGGCCAACGCCCGCCAAGAAAGAGTTCAAATCACCCGACTCGCGCAAAATGCGCGACGAGATCGACTTCATGGAGGTTCAAGCAACTGTGATTGCAAGAGCCTCTGTCGACAAGGTTTACCGATTGATTTTCCGCGTTGACGCCGAGCCGTGGATTAAGCGCATCGAGTCGGTCAGGCTCAATCCGAGTACGGATGGCCAGCAGGTCGGCGTCACACTCAGACTCACCACCCCGTTCATGCCCGGGTATGTCGGGAAGACGCCGCCGAAGTTTGATCCAGCGACGCTCCAACTCGCAGATCGATACGCCGCGCTCTTCTCCTCCAACCCGTTTCGCATTCCACCGCCGCCCGTGGTCGTGCCCGCCGCAATCGCCGCCGTTCCTGGCGCAGCGCCGACCGCGACCGCTCCCGCGCAGGCCGCAGTGACAGCAACAGTTCCTCCGATTGGACCGGGTGGATTTCCTTACGGAGAATGGCAGATCACCGGCGTGATCGAAGGCCCGAGCGGACCCGAGGCTTGGCTGCGTCATCTTCCTTCAGGATCGAATGTTGTGCTTCATCCAACCATGACTGCCGGAGAGCTTGTTTTCCGCGGCGTCGAGTATGATTTCGCCGTGTTCGAGAGCCCATCTGGTGCCTGTCGAATTCAGGTTGGAACCAACCTCACTCAACGGTCTGCGTTGCTTGCGTCGCCGACCAACGGGTGAACTAAAACTAATGACTGTGCTCGCAAGATGCGAGCGGTTGCGAAGGCCCGCGCGTTATGTGCGTTGCGTCCCTTTGCGGCGGAGTGTCTTCAGCCGAGCAGTTGCTCGGGAACGGAGTCAGCATGAAGAAGCGAACGAGGCGGTCGACGGGCATGACGAGCATGGCGCAAATGGTGACGGGCGTCACCCCGCTGATAGCGGCTGCGATTGCAGGACAGCCAACGATCGCATCGGCTCTTCAAGAATCGGCTCCTCAAGCAGCGGCTCCTACGGCTCCGGCTCCTGAGAGCCAGAGTTCCACGACGCCCGCTTCGAACGCTGCTCCGCAAACGCCGCCGTCGCGTCAATCGGTGCGGGTGCGCTTCAACTTCAAGGGTCAGACCTACGACCAGATCCTCGACTACTTCAGTCGCACCACTGGTCTGCCCGTGGTGCGTGAGACCGACGTTCCCAAGGGCACGGTCGACTACATCTATCCAAAGGATTACACGCTCGAGGAAGCGTTGCGCACGATGAATGTGCTGCTGCAGACGCAAGGATGCATGCTGCGCGATGATGGCAGTCGGCTGTATCTGCAGAAGCTCGACGACATGAAGCGTGAGAATGTGCCGACCTTCATCGGCACCGTGCCCGCGAATATTGGCGACGAAGAGATCGTCACCATCGTGCTGCCGCTGCTGAACGCACAGGCGAAGCCCGTCGCCGAACAACTCAAGTCGCTGGTGGCGAGCTACGGTTCCGTCACCGCGCTTGAGCAGCAGAACGCCGTGCTCATTGTTGAAACCGCTGCGCAGGTTCGCCGACTGCAGCGCATCATCGAAGAGCTCGACCGCCAGGATGTCGAGAATATCATCGAGCTCATTCCAGTGCGCTTCACCAAGGCCAGCTTGATCATCCTGAGTTTGCAGGCATTGATGGGCGAGCGCGTGGTGGAGTATGTGATCGCTGATGGAAAGCGGCAGAAGATCGAGGAAAATAGGGTTGCGGGCTTGATGCTCGCCGCCGACGACCGCACCAACGCAATCATCGCCCGCGGTCCGCGCGCCAAGATCGAATCGGTTCGCCAGACGCTTGAGTTGCTCGATGTGCCGATGGCCGATGCTGCTGCGCCGACGGCGTCGGGCGGTCGTGGCATGAAGACATTTTCAGTCGAGAAGGTGAAGCCGCAGGCGGCGAAGGAACGGCTCGAGCAATTGTTCGCTGGCTATCCCGCCGACAAGAAGCCGACGATTGTTGCGTTGCCCGAAGCCGAACGCGTGACCATCGTTGGTGATCTCGGAGCGATCGATGACGCTGAGCGATTCATCGGCGAGATGGAAGGATTCGATCCGAAGAAGATCGCCGCGGCCAAACAGGGCGCGACTACTCGCGACCGTCTGCGCGGCGATCGCGCGATTGCGGCGATTGAATTGCAGAGCGCGTCGCCCGATGCGATTCTCGCTGCGGCGAAGTCACTTCTTTCCAAGCGTCAGCAGGACGAAGTCACGCTGGTTGCCGGCCCCGATGGCCGCACGGTTCTGGTCGGCGGCGATTCCTCCGACATCGCGGGCATCCGCGCGATCGTGGAAACGCTCGACCGCCCGGCCAATGTCGACCGCCAGGTGCGCCTCATTCGCATAACCAGCAAGGATGGCGAGGCCAGCCTCGAGCGTACGCGCCAGCTCTACGAGCAGCAGACGAAGGCGAGCGATCCATCGCGCAGTTTGCGCATCGAGTACGACGCCAAGAGTCATGAACTGGTGCTCATCGGCAGCGCGCAGTCGATCTCTCGCTTCACCGAATTGATGAACCAGGTCGACGCGACTCGCGTGGTTGAGCGCGAAACGCGGCAGATTGCGCTTGTGAACGCGCAGCCGAGCACGATCGTCGCGCAGGTACGCGAGCTCGCCAAGCAG
This sequence comes from Planctomycetota bacterium, assembly GCA_003671075.1. Taxonomy (GTDB): domain Bacteria; phylum Planctomycetota; class Phycisphaerae; order Phycisphaerales; family SM1A02; genus QWPT01. Next base: position 64,967 of record QWPT01000004.1, on the reverse strand, counting down.
GTGCTTGACCCGCATGACGGACTGCCCTTCGTTCCGCCCTCGATTGAGGCCGTTGACTCGATGAAGGCGCTGCTTGTTTCGGGCACGCCCGAGCAGGTCGCGCAGGTGCAGTCGTTGGTGGCGGGGTTGGATCGCGCGGGCCGCGACGCCTTCGCTTTCCGCGCGATTCCCGCGCCCGGTGCTGATGTCGCTCGGCTGGTTGAGCGCGCCAACATGGTGTTTGCTCAATTGGCAAAGGGCTCCGAGCAGGAGTTTCCTGCGCCAACCGTCGAGATCGATTCGTCAAGCGGTGCGCTGCTCGTGGGCGGACGCAGCGCTTCGGTTGCGATGTTCGAGCAGGCGCTCGGACAGGCGCGCCAACTGATGCCGCCGCCGCGCACGGCGAAAATCGTGCCGATGCGTGCAGCCAAGGCAAGCGATGTTGCAGCGAAACTTTCGCCGCTGCTCGCGTCTGCGTCGCCCGTCGATCCGTCGCGCAGCGTTCCTGCGGCCGAGATCAAGGTCATCGAGCCGACCAACTCGCTTTACATCATCGGTGAAGCGCCGCAGCTCGCGCTCATCGACAGCTTCGTGCGCGATCTCGACATCTCCTCGCCCGAGGAACTGCCGCCGCTTCGGCTGCTGCAGCTGCGTGGCGGCGATGCAAATCAGGTCGCGGCGATGCTCGCCAAGCGTTACGACGAACGCGCTCCCGACGAGCGCCGTTTGAAGCCCGTGCGCATCGAGAGCGATGCCACCACCAACACGCTGATCGTCACCGCGCACGCGAGTGTGTTCGAGGAAATCAAGGGATTCATCGGCGAACTCAACCGCTCGGGCGATACCGGCGCGGGCCCGACCCGCGAGACTTTCGTCATGGCGCTCAAGGCCGCCAAGGCGACCGACCTCGCTACCGCGCTCGACAAGCTCTATCCGCCGCCGGCAGTTCCTCTCGATGCACGCGGCCGTCCGCTGCCCCATCTGCAGAAGCCGAAGGAAGTCTTCGTCACCGCCGATGCAACCACCAACTCGCTCATCGTCGAGGCGCCGTCGGAGCGCCGCGCGAGCTTTGAGCAGCTCGTGCTCACGCTCGATCGCACGCCGTTGCCGCCACAAGCGGAACTGCGCACCTATCGCGTGGACAAGGGTGACATCGAGCGCATCGCGCAGACGCTGCGCGATCTCGGCGCGCGTGGAATGCTTTCGAAGCCCGGCGTCGACGGCGCGAAGCCTGTCGATGTGCTGGTGCAAACTGAGGCCACCAGCCGCACGCTGATTGTCGCGGGCGATTCGATGACCTTCGAGAAGACCGAGCAGTTGCTCAAGCAGCTGCAGGCAGTGGCGGTCAAGCGTGGCGTGCGCGTGATCGATGTCGGAGCGGGCGATGCGGCTGTGCTTCTGGCCAAGGCGCTCAAGCTTGCCGCGCTCGAACCCGCCGAGGGCGAGAAGCCCGCGATCGAGACGGAGATCGACGCTGCCAACGGAACCATCGTTGCCAGTGGTGAGGACGAGCCGCTCGCGCGTTTTGCCGATGCATGTCGCCAACTCGTTGCCGCGACGAGTCCGAGCGCGGATGTCCGCGTTATTCCAATGAGTTTCGCCAAGGCCGTCGACGCCAAGGCCTATCTCGATGGCCTCGCCGCCAGCCGACTCGGTCAGAGCGCGGGATTTGCGCGTGAGCCGGTGATCGAGGTGCTCGATCGCACCAACTCGCTGCTCGTTGCCGCCGATGCGCGCCAACATGAGTTGCTCGCTGTTCTTCTCAAGAATCTCGATGTGCCCATGGGCGCCACGCCACCGCTGCGCATTCTGCAGTTGCGCAGCGCCGATGCTGCCACTCTCGCGACCGCGCTCATGCAGACATATGCGCAGCGCACGCCAGAGGAAAAGGGCGCGAAGCCCGTGCAAATCACCGCTGAGGCGCAGACCAACGCGCTGATCGTGGCCGCGCATCCCGATTTGTTGCCCGAGATTCAGAAGATCGTCGAGGATCTCAACGGTGCGACGCGGCAGTCCGCTTCCGATCGAGAGATCCGCATTTTCTCGCTGAAAGTTGCGCGTGCAGGTGAGTTGGCCAAGACCATCGACGAGATGTATCCGCAGCCGCCGGTGCCGGTGGATCCGCGCGGACGAGCTCGGCCCGAGCTTCAGCCTCCGCGTGAAGTCGTGGTGCGCGCCGATGCGCAGACCAACTCGCTCATCGTCGACGCGCCGCTCGCGCGCATGGCCGGCTTCGAGAAGCTTGTCGAACAACTCGATCGCACCCAAGCGATGCCCGATGCGGAAATTCGCACTTGGCGTTTGGCCGATGGAAACCTCGAAGGAATCGCCAAGACCATTCGCGAGCTCGCCGTTGCGGGCAAGTTTGGACCAGAAGGCACCAGCACCGTCGTCACCACCGAGCCGGTCTCGAAGACGCTGGTTGTGAGCGCTGCCGCCAGCGTTTTTCCGCGAGTGGAGCAGGTCGTCAAGGGCGTCGAGGGAGCGGCACAGCCCGCAACCACGCTGCGCGTTTTCAAGTTGAAGAGTGCGAAGGCTGAATCGCTGGCTCCGCTCGTGCGCAGCGCGCTCGAGGGCAGGCTCGCGGAAATCGAGCCGACGCTCGCCAGCCGCGCCACCCGCGTGCTCGACATCGCCTCTGATCGTCGTTCCAACGCGCTCATCGTGAGCGCGCCCGATGCGCTGATGCCCGTGGTTGAGGAGTTGGTCCGTCAACTCGATGATGGCAATCTGTCGGCGGGCGAGCCAATCGTGCGCGTGCGCCCGTTGCTTTACGCCGATGCAACTGAAGTTGCGTCAAGCCTGACGCAAGCGCTCGGTGCCGCGACCAATCCTGCGACCCACGAACCGTTGGCGGTGAAGGTGATTGCCGCAACCGGATCGAACGCGCTGCTCATGGTGGGGCCTGCGACCGATCTCGATGAGGCCGACAAGCTCATCGCTCCACTGGACGAGCGTCCCGCGCTCGACTCGGTTGATGCGAAAACATTTGTGCTGAAGAACACCGATAGCGCGCGCATTGCTCCTCTGGTGCAGCGGCTGCTTGCCGACCAGCAGGACACCGATCCGCGTCTTGCGATTGAGCGCATGCGCCGCACGCGCGGTCAGATCGCGCCAACGCCGCCAGTGCGTGTTGAGGCCGATCCGCGCACCAATTCGCTGATCGTCTCTGGTGCTGCACGCATCATGAGCGTCGCCGAAGGGCTCATCAAGGAACTCGATCGTGACGGCGATGCGTCGTCGCGCTCGTGGATCGTGTTCACGCCAACCAAGGCCCCGGTGTCGCTGCTTGTTGAGGAGGCGCGTCGAATTCTCGAGAGCGCTGGTACTGGCGGAGCGTCGCGCATCGAATTGTCCGCGCTTGCACAGTCGGGCACTATCGTCATCGTCGGCACCACTGAAGGAACGGCACGCGCGAAGGAAATTCTCTCTGAGCTCGACAGCAAGGCTTTCGCTGCGCCACAGGCTGATTTCCGCGTTGTTCAGCTCAAGCATGTTTCGCCGGATGTAGTGGTGAGTGCGCTCACTGCTGTACTTTCCGATCGCTCGCGCTGGCCCGCATCGCTCGTGTCGGCCGCAAAGGCGGGCGCCGCAGTGATGGAGCCGAAGATCGTTGCCGACCCGTTGAACGCGCGCGTGATCATCACTGCGCCCGCGGAACTCATGTCGATCGCAACTGAAGTTGTCACGCAACTCGATAAGCCGCGCGACGGCGACGCGCCCGTTGAAATTCGCGTTTATCCGCTCAGTGAGGCGACGGCAGATACTGTCGCCAAGGCTATTGAGCAGGCGGTCGCCGCTCGCGCTGCGTCGCGCCCTGGTCGCATCAAGCCCACGATTACTCCTGAGATGACGAGCAACACCATCGTTGTTGCCGCCGATCCGCAGCAACTCGACGAAATCGAGAAGACGGTGCGCGACATGGATGTGCGCGGGCCGCGCGATGCTGCTCGCGTGCGCACGGTGTTTTTGAAGAAGGCGCGCGCTGGGCAGATGGCGCCGCTCGTCGAGCAATTGCTCACCAACGAAGCCGCGCAGGCCGCGCGCGCGCGCACTCGCACCCGTGGCGATGCGGCCAGTCCAGCTGAGCCACCGTTGCGCGTGATTGCCGACGAACGCCTCAACGCCGTGGTGATTTCCGCCACGCCGACCGCGCTCGATGCAGCCGAGGAAATGCTGCGCCAACTCGACGTTACGCCCGGCAACGAGAGCGACCGCACTGTGCGCGTGATCACCTTGCGCAACGGCGACGCGCCCGAGATCGCCAAGAGCCTTCTCGATATTTTCGAGACCGACGATGGCACCGAGGTGCCGCCGGTGATTCGCGTGAATGTTGCGAGCAACAGCCTGTTGGTCCGCGCCAACGAAAAGCAGTACACGATGATCGAGAGCATCGTCACCCGCCTTGACGGCGCGGCGATGGCAAGTTCGCGTTCGCTGCGCAGTGTGCCGCTCGATCCATCCAAGGGCAACGCCGACGACATCGCGCGGCTTCTGCGAAAGATGATGGAGGGCAAGGACGGCGACATCGAGGTGATCACCGTCGAGGAGTTGCTCAAGCGTTACGAATCGCCGAAGAAACCAGCGGCGGGCGCGCAGAGCGGTGCGGGTTCCTGGAGCATGGACGCAGTTGCGCCGCGTGGTCCAGGTTGGCCGCCATCGTTGCCAGCGCGACTCGCATTCATCGTGCAGGCATTCGCGCAGGTGGATGTTGGCGCCGCGGCGAAGGCCGACAAGATCGCGAAAGAGGCGAGCGCTGCGGCGGATGAAGGTGCGGGCGCGGAAGGCGACACGCAGGCGGGGACGGGAGTGACCGTCGCCGTTGACAAGAATTCAAACTCGCTGTTGCTTCTCGGTTCACCGCGCGAGATTGAGCGCGCGATGAAGCTCATCGAGCAGGCGTCGAAGACTCTCCCCACCGAAGGATCGCGGGTGCGATCGATTCAGTTGCCGCCGTCGGCCGACCCCGCGAAGATCGCTTCGATCGTCACGGGCGCTGTCGCACGCATTACGCCAGCGGGCGGACAGCCGGGCGATCTCGCCAAGCGTGTCGCGATCGTCGCTGACGAGGAAACACGCTCACTGATCGTGGTTGCGAGCGATCGTGACTTCGAGTCGATTGGCCAGTTGGTCGCCGCACTCGCGCGCGGACAGCAGGCGCAGCAGGTCGTGATCAAGAGTTTCGTGCTGCGCAACACTGGCGCCGATCGGGTGGCTGAAGCGCTGCGTTCGATTCTTTCGCAGAACGGCGGGTCGCAAATGAGGGCGCTCGCCGTCACGATCGCGCAGGATGGCGCCGATGCTCGTGGCGATGCTGATGGCGATGCGCTTGCGTTCGATCCAGCAACGGTGCGCGTCTTCGCTGAGCGCGGCGCCAACGCAGTGACCGTTGTCGGTGCACCCGAGGCGGTAGCGTTCGCCGACCGTTTCATAGCATTCGCCGATCGCGGCGATCGTTCGCCCATGCCTGAACTTCGGCTCGTGCCGATCAAGCATGCGAAGGCCGTTGATGTGATGAAGAGCCTGCAGACCGCGTTTACCGCGCGCAGCCGTTCGCTCGGCGCGCAGGGAATCGTGATCAGCGTGCCCGAGTTTTCCGCGGACGAGCGCACCAACATGGTGGTGATCGCCGGCGGGACGGAGATGAATGGGGAGATCGAGCGGCTTCTTGCCGTGCTCGATGCGCCGAGTCCGATTGCCGGCGCAACGCTGGAAACCATCGTCATCGGCAACGGCAGGCCGTCCGATGTTCTTGCGACCATCGAGAAGGTCGTGTTTGGCGCAGATCCCACACTGCGCGAGCATGCGCAGATTGTCGCTGACGATGCGGCGGGAGTTCTTCTTCTGCGCGCAGACCCCGATGCGCGCGCGCAGATCACCAAGGTGATCGCCGAGGTCGATCGCAGCGCGTCCAGAAAGTTTGCCATCAAGCAGGTCAGGCTCGAGCGCGCCGATGCTCAGCGTGTTGCAACGGCGTTGCAGAAGCTCTTCGATGATCGCGCCTCCATCGCCGTCGGTGGTCGCGGCCGCGGGCAGCAGCGCGCGGTGTCGATCGTTGCCGATGTGCGCAGTTCGTCGCTGTTCGTGACCGCCAACGAAGATGATTTCAATGAAATCACCGAATTGGTGAAGGGCTTCGATGCCCCAGACACAGCGAAATCGCTTGATTTCAAGGTGTATCCGCTGAAGTTCGCGCGCGCAGCCGAGGCAGCGGCGTCGCTCGAGCAATTGCTCGCATCGATGGGCGCTGACGATCGTGCTGAAAGCATGGTGAGCGTGCGCGCCGACGAGCGTCGCAACAGCATTGTGGTTGCGGGTCGCGGAGATCGCTTTACCTTTGCAACCGACTTCATCGCCGCGGTGGATGTTGCACCGGCTGAAGGCGATGTGCGCGTGGTGCGCATTTACGAAGTGAAGAACGGCGATGTCGACCAGATCGCAGGATTGGTGCGCGACGCCATCGGCGAGCGGCAGACGCGTCCGTGGGAAACCGCGCAGAACTCGACGGGCTCGCGGGTTATTCCCGTTGTCCGTTCGCGCAAGTTGGTGGTGCGCGCGACTGATGCGCAACACGCCGAAATCAAGACGCTGCTTGACTCGTTGGCCAAGACGCTCGTGCAGGAAGGCCGGCAAAGCGCGGTGATTCCCGTTGAATTCGCTGGTCCTGTTGAACTCGCCTCGACCTTGAAGCAGTTTCTCGATGAACGCGCGTCTACCGCCGCGGGCGGAACCAGCGCAGCCACCATCGTCGCATCGGCGTCGGGCGGCGCGCTTCTGATCGCAGGAACTCCCGAGGAGATTTCCACGATCCGCGACCTCGTCACGCGCCTCGATCAACCGCAGTCCGGCGGTGACCGCAAGAGCGAGATCATCGTGCTGCGCAAGGGTCAGGCCGCCGACATCGCCAAGATCGTTTCCGAGCAATTCCGCGGCCGTTCGAGCGGCGCTGCGGGTTCGTCAGCTGTTTCGATTACGCCTGATGTCCGTACCAACAGCATCATCGCCACCGCGTCGCCGCTGCAGCTCGGTCAGGTCAAGTCTCTCATCGAGAAGCTCGATGCGCCGACAAGCGCCGAAGAAACCGTCATCCGCACTTTCACACTGAAGACGGCGAAGGCCGAAGACGCAGTGCGCATTCTGACGAACTCGCTGCAACTCGACACCAAGGGAAGGACGCAGGGAATCGCGGTTCGCCTTGAGCCTGGCCGTCCCGCGGTTCAAGTGAATGCCCGCGTCATTGCCGACACGCGCTCGAATTCGCTGATCGTGACGGCGACGCCCGAGAGTTACCCCGTCATCGAGCAGTTGTTGTCGAAGCTCGAGGAGTCGCCCGCAAAGGCGACCGTCGACTTCCGCATCATTCCGCTGCAGTTCGCAGCGGCGGACGAAGTCTCGCGCACGCTCAGCAATCTCGTTTCCAGCCAGAGTTCGGCTCCTGGAGTCGAAGCTCCGCGGATCGAGGCCGATCCGTCGGAGAACCGGCTGATCGTTGCGGCGACGCCCGAGCAGTTCCGCACCATTCAGGATGTCGTCAAGGCGATCGACATTCGCAGCGACAAGCGGCGCGTCACTGAGTTCGTGCCGCTGAAGCGGGGCAAGGCGCGCGGCATTCAGGAAGCGCTCAGTTATTTCTACGGCGCGGGCGCGCTTGACGCCGACACGCCGTCGAAGCAGGGCGTGCGCATCATCGGCGACGAAGCCACCAATTCGCTGGTCATCTCGGCCGAACAATCGGAGTGGGCGGGCATTCGCCTGCTGCTCGAGAAGCTTGATACCGAGCAGTACGACGCGTCGCGTCAACTGCGCGTGGTCGCGCTGAAGCACGCCGATGCAAAGAGTGTTGCCCGTGCGATCAACGATGCGTTTGAAGATTTGCGCCCCAAGCCACAGCCTGCGCAGCCGCAGAATCAGCAAGGTCAGCAGCAGCCGCAGATGGTCATTCCGCAGGTGAAGGCCGAGGAGTATGTCAGCGCCAGCGCCGACGAAATCTCCAACAACCTCGTGATCGCAGCGAGTCCAGCCAACATGCGCAAGATCGATGCGATCATCGCGCAGCTAGATCTTCCCGACTTTGCGCAACTTCCAATGCCGCGGCTGATCGCGGTGCGTTACGGAAATCCCGAGCAGCTCGCGCGATCGATCGAGCGCGTGTTTGGCAACGGACGCGAGGCTGGCCGCAACAACGGTCTGCGCATCGTTGGCGACGCAACGAGCAACGCGCTCATTGTGCGTGCATCCGAAGAGGATTTCGCGCGCATCGCGGCGATTGCCGAGGCGCTGCAACAGCAAGCAACCGAGCAAGGCCTTCAGGTCCAGCTTCTTCGGTTGAAGAGTGCGCCTGCGCCGCGCGTGGCCGCAGCCATTCGCGAGGCGTTTACGCAACGCGCCCGACAGGCCGGCCTCACGCTGTCGATCCAGATCGACACCGTCGCCAACAGCCTGGTCATCGCCTCGACCGGTCCGATCTTCCAGGAGATCAAGCAACTCGTCGAACAAATGGACGCGCTTGCACCTGATTCAAGCAAGGGCATCTTTATCATCGATCTCGTGAATAGTTCGCCGGAGGCGGCGAAGAAGATCATCGAGGAAATCGGGCTCGATCGTACGCAGCCCATCGATAGCGTTGCGAAGGTCATCTCTGAACCACTCAAGGTTTCGGTAGCCGCCAATCGCAGCGCGTTGGTGATCGTTGCCAATCCGGCCGACCGCGAAACCATTTTGTCGCTCATCAAGTCGATCGACGCCGATCCGCCGATGGCGGACTCCGATGTTCGCATCGTGCGCATGAAGAATGCCGCGGCGGCCAGTATCGCCGAAACGCTGCGCGCCATCGTCGCGCAAGGTTCAGGAGCGGGCGCGGCAGCTGGCGGAGCCGCGGGCGCAAAGCAGAGCGAACTGGCGCGCGCGTTGCAGGAGCAAGTGCGTCGACTTCGCATCACACCCGAAGGCGCGAGCAGCCCGATCGCGCTCGACTTGCAGAAGCCAGTGAAGATCCTCGTCGATGTGCAGAGCAATTCGATCATCCTTGCATCGACGGCGGACAATGTGCGTGCGCTCGAGGAAGCGGCGCTGTTGTTCGATCGTCTGCCCGTGACCGACGCGGCCGTTGTGCGCATCTATCCGCTGCAGAACATCCAGGCGCAACAGTTTGCGCGCATCGTGCGCGAACTCTTCGCGCAAGGAAAAACGATTGGCGGGCTCACGGGAACGCAGGTGAAGGCGCAAGCCGCCGGCGCAACTGGTGAAGCGCTCGCGCAGGATGTCGCCATTTCCATCGACGATCGCACCAACACCGTGATCGTTGCGGGCAAAGAGGAAGCAGTCGCATTCGTCGAGGTGCTGCGCGAACGGCTTGATTCGGCTGTGAGCATCGGATGGATCGAGCCGCGCATCGTCAAGCTTCAATACGCCGACGCGCGCGATCTCGCGGAGACGCTGCGCGCGGTGCTTGTTGAAGGCTCGACAAAACTGCCTGAAAGCGGGCCGCTGCAGAAGCAGATTGGTCGTATCCGCATGGCGCGCGCGCCGCGCGGTGATCAGCCGGCCGCGGCGATCGAGAGCGATACATTCGTCCCCTTCGGTCAGTTGGTCATTCGTCCCGATCTCCCAACCAACTCGCTTGTTCTTGTGGGCAGCACGCAGAATCTTGAAATCGTGCAGGAGCTCATTCAACAACTCGATACCGAGGCGGCCGCGCCTGGATCGATCGTGCGCGTGTATCCGCTGGAGAACGCGAGCGCGTCGCGCATCGGGCCAATGCTGGTGCAGCTCTTCGACCAACAAGTCGCAGCCAAGGCGATTCGTTCCGAGGATCGCGTGCGAGTGGTTCCCGACGATCGCCTGAATTCGCTGGTGGTTTCGACCAGCGCGCGTTCGTTCACCGTTGTCGAGGAGATCCTGAAGAACCTCGACCGCAAGGTTGCGCCTGAGTATCGCGAGATCCGCTTGATGGATCTGAAAAACGCGAGCGCGCCGCGCCTTTCCGCCATCTTGCAGAAGATGATGGACGCGCGCGTCGACCGCCTGCAGAAGACTCAGCCGCAGTCCGCTGACCTCGAGCGCGTGATCATCACCGCCGACGAAAGGACCAACCAGCTGCTGATTGCTGCGGGCGCCGATTCGTTTGATGTGATCAAGTCGCTTCTGGTCGACCTTGATACCGAGCGCCTTCTCGACGAGTCGTCGGTCGAAGTGGTGCCGGTGAAGAAGGCGAACATGGATCGCCTTGTCGGCGCGATTTCGCAGATCCTCAACCGGCGTTACGCCGAGCTCTCGCCCGAAGTGGCGAAGCGGGTGAAGCCGCTGGTGATTGCTGATCCGCGCACTTCGAGTTTGCTCGTTGCTGGTGGTCCTGAGGACGGCGCGTTGGTGAGGCAGATCGTGGCCAAGCTCGATGAAATCCCGACGAACTCCGCGATCGGCGTGCATGTGCTCACGCTGGCAGCCGCTCGCGCCGAAACCATCGCGCCGCGTATTCAACAGCTCATGCGCGAACGAGCGACTTCGCTCGGAACCTCGGAGACGCCGTCCGATGCGGTGTCGGTTGTGCCTGATGTCGCGTCGAACTCGCTCATCATCGCATCGAGTGAGGAGAACTTCGAGGTCGTGCGCGGTCTTGTTGATCTGCTCGCGCAGGCCGCCAAGGATCAGCTTGCCGACAAGCCGTTTGAGGTCATCGTGCTTTCGAAGACGGCGGCGCCCGACATGGCGCGCATGCTCGACGAGATGTATGTGACTGAGGAGAATCGCCGCCGTGGCGCGCAGATCGTGCAGGTCAAGCCTGATGTGCGCTTGAATGCCATCGTGGCCAGCGGTCCCGAGGCCGACATCGCCGCCATTCGCCGCCTTGTTGCGCAACTCGACGGCGCGAAGCCGCAGACGGTCGTCGAAATCAAGTACATCGCTCTCAAGGGCGCGAATGTGCAGGAGACCGTGGGGCTTATCCAGTCGGTTCTGTCGGGAAGTTCGCTCGCGGGTCGAACCGGCCAGCAAGCAACGATCCTCAAGTACCTTCGCCAGATCGACGGAAAGCCAGGTCAAGGCGCGGAGATGGAGATTTCCGCCGCGACGCGCCAGTCGATCTCGCTGACGCCTGACATTCGCACCAACACCATCATCGTGCGCGCGCCGCGCGAGTCGATGGAGCTGATTCAGCAGATGGTCGACGACCTTGATGGCTCGACGAGCGGAAGCCAGAACATCCGCATCTTCAAGATGGTCAACGCCGACGCGAGTCAGATGGCGCGCATCCTGAAGGAACTCTTCAGCCTTCGCCAGCAAGGCAGTCTCTATGTGCTCAAGCCGCGCGAAACTGCTGACCAGGCGCCTGCGGAAATCGGCGCATCCGCTGCCGCCAATACGGCCGCGACCCAACAGGCCGGCACGCTCGGCGCAGATCTGACCCTTGTTCCCGACGATCGTCAGCAACTTTCGATCACCGTCGACGACCGAACCAATTCGCTTCTGGTGTCGGGCACGCCCAACTACCTCACGCTTGTTGAAACGGTGGTGAACGAACTCGATCGCCAGCAGGCCAACGAGCGCGACACCTACGCGTACAAGCTGAAGAACGCGACCGCAGTTGATGTTGCGAAGGTGGTCAACGACTTTGTCAGCGAGGATCAGAAGAAGATTCTTCAGACGCTCTCCGCCGACGAACTTCCCAGTGCGTCGAAGTTGCTTGAGCGCGAGGTCACTGTTGTTGGCGATCAGAAGTCGAACACCGTGCTCGTCAACGCAAGCCCGCGCTACATGGAGAAAGTGCAGGAGATCATTAAGGAACTTGATGTCGATCCTCCGCAGGTGCTCATCCAGGTGTTGCTCGCGGAAGTTTCGCTCGACAAGTCCGAGTCGCTTGGACCGGAGTTCGGGAACGCCACCATCGGTGAATTTGGCGTCGCCGCAGGCATGGGCAACATGACCAGGGTGCCGGGAACCCAGCTTCTCGGCTCGCTCTTCACCAATTCAGGCACGCCGAATGTTGCGATCGGCGCGGAGGATTTCGAACTCCTCATCAACGCCCTCGCGTCGCAGAGCCGTGTGCAAGTGTTGTCGAATCCATCGGTGATGGTGGAGAACAACTCGAAGGGGTTCATTCAGGTCGGCGAAACGGTTCGCTTGCCCTCGGGCCAGAGTTTCTCGAGCGCGGGTCAGTCGACGAGCGTGACGCCCGAAGACATCGGCATCATTCTCACTGTGACGCCGTCGATCAATCCCGAAGGTTTCGTGCGCATGCAGATCGAGCCGGAGATTTCGCGACTGTCGCTGCAGACGACGCAGCTCTCCGAGGACTTCAATTCACCCGTGATCACGCGCCGCCGCGCAACCACCACCGTCACGGTGAAAGATGGTCAGACCGTTGTCATCGGCGGTTTGATCAGCGACCGCTTCGAGCGCGTCGATCGCAAGATTCCGCTGCTCGGAGACATCCCAGTGCTCGGCATGCTGTTTCGCCAGTACAAGGAGAACTCATCAAAAACCGAGTTGCTCATCGTGCTCACGCCGCATGTCGTGCGTGCGCCGAGCAACGGCGGCGCTTCGAAGGCAAGCGAGATTACGAATGAAAGCATCGACCGCCTCTCGCTTCCTCCGCAGTTGCTCGAGCAGATCCGCAAGGGTCAACTCGAAGGCAAGAGCCAACTCGACGGTGGAGCAAGCGGAACGGGGCAGCCTTGATGAAATCGAGCGCGCTCTTACTCGCATGTTCCGCGATCGTTCTGGCGATGTCCGCATGTCAGACCACGATCACGACCGCTGACGGTGGCGCGCCGTCGGTGAAGCCAACTGATCCAACGCCGCCTCCGAAGTCGGCGAAGCCCAATGCGTTGGCGATCACATTTGCGCCCAAGCCCGCGGACACCAACGGCAACGATTTGCCTGATTCGCTGCAGGTCACCGCGTATCTCTTCTCGCGCCCGTACCCATCGCCGTTTTATGCCGAAGGCGCGTTTCACTTCGCCATCTACCGACTCGGTCAGTCGGGGACCCCGGAGAAGCTGGGCGCCGAACCGCTGCGCACATGGGTATTCAGCCCAGAGTTGGTGCAGCGCGCGCGATCGACATCGCTCGCGGGGCCGTGCCATGAACTGATTCTCTCGCTGCTTGCGTCGGGTGGCAGCGATGTACTTCCCGTTGAATCGGTCGACCTGATCGCGTGGTTCGATCCATCCGATGGAAGCGGCCCAGTGTGGTTGCGCGGAATTCGAAGCGTGCAATTCCAGGGGCCAGCCAAGTAGTTCTGCGTTCAAACGAAAACGGCCCGCGTCATGCGAGCCGTTGTCGTTCTTGGACTGGGGATCCTAGATTCGAACTAGGACAAAGTGAACCAGAATCACTTGTGCTACCGTTACACCAATCCCCAAGAGGGTGCGCCATCGTAGCTTCGGCGCGCCGTTCTTCAAGTCGATAAGTCAGAGGACGAGGATCAAGGGCGCGAACAGCCCGCGATTTCCTGCGTCCCGATTGGATTATCGCGCCGAGGCAACGGTGGTGAGGGCCGCGCGCGCCGTTGGAGCGCTGGGAAGGAAGCGTTCGGCGATCTGGATCGCGTTCAGCGCAGCGCCCTTGCGGATCTGATCGCCGCAAACAAAGAGCGCCACGCCGCGATTTCCCGCAACGCTGTGGTCCATGCGAATGCGACCGACCTGCACCGCATCGCCGCCCGCCGCGCCGAGTGGTTCAGGAAAGCGATTGGCCGTGCGGTCATCGACGATCTCAACGCCGGGCGCGCGCGCAAGCAGGGCGCGAATCTCGTCCTCACTTGTCGCACGGGCAAACTCCAGATGAATCGCCTCGGCGTGGGCGCGCAGGGTGGGAACGCGCACACAGGTCGCACCTACGCGCACCGCATCGGACTCCCACAGGCGGCGCGTTTCGGTCAGCAACTTGCGCTCCTCATCATTCGACCCGTCGAGGCCGATCGGCGAGTTGTGGCTGAAGACATTGAAGAGATATTGACGGCCGAAGATGGTCGTATTCATCGCAGTCGCGCCAGCGAACGCATGGGCTTGCGACTCCAACTCCTCCATCGCCGCTGCGCCCGCGCCCGACGCGGCTTGGTAAGTCGCGACCACCATGCGCTCGATGCCGATCGCACGGTGCAGCGGCGTTACCGCAACCAGCGCGATGATGGTCGAGCAGTTCGGATTGGCGATGATCGCCGGTCCGCCCAACGCTTCGAGCGCGTGCGGATTCACTTCAGGCACAACGAGCGGACAAGCTGGATCGGCGCGGAATGCGCTGGAATTGTCGATGACCAGCGCGCCTGCGTCACGAAACTTCGGACACCACTCCGTTGAAATACCTTTGCCTGCCGAGAAGAGCGCGAGATCAATTCCCTCGGGCACCGCGCCGTGGGCGAGATCCTCGAGCACGATGTCGTTGGCGCGAAACGCGATTCGAGTTCCGCGCGATCGGGGCGAGGCGAACAGGCGCAGCGACCCCAGCGGAAATCGGCGCTGCTCAAGAATCGCGATCATTTCGCGTCCCACCGCGCCAGTGGCACCAACGATCGCGACTACTGGATTTCTGGGCAATTGCAGCATGGGCGCAAATCGTAGCGCCTGTGCGTGCGGCTGCATGCATCTATGATGCGCCGCTATGACGACGATCACACCTCGCTCGACCAAGCACGAGTCCCAAGCCGTCACCGACGGAGTGCGCGTGACTGTGCGCCCCGAGTTCATGGCGGCGCAGTCGTCGGCAAGGGACAAGCGCTTTCTCTTTAGCTACACGGTTCGGATCCACAACGAAGGAACGGCGCTCATTCGTCTGTTCGCGCGCCATTGGCGCATCGTCGACGCCGATGGCGAGGAGCGCATCATCGAAGGTCCGGGCGTCGTTGGTCAGCATCCCGAGCTTGCGCCCAGCGATAGCTTTGAATACTCGAGCTTCTGCCCGATGCTGACTTCGTGGGGCACAATGGAAGGGCACTTCACCTTCGAACGCGATGGCGCGAAGTTCGACGCCACCGTCGCGCGTTTTTATCTTGTTGCCGAAGCGTGAGCGTTAGGAGTACGACAGTCGTCGCGGCCACGACACAAGGTTGGCGCGCGACTTGACTCGCTCGAGCGTCGATTCGGCAAGCTTGTTCGCGCGCTCGCAGCCGGCCTTGAGAATCTCCAGCACGAGATCATCGCGCCCCTCGTACTTCGCGCGCCGTTCGCGCATCGGCTCAAGCAGCTCGTTGATCGCAGCAGCGACCTCAAGCTTCACATGGCCGTCGCCGATGTCGGCACCCTTGGAGTACTTCTCCTCGAGTTCGCCGACGCGCGCCTTGTCCTGAATGAAGGTGCGCACATACTGAAACAGCACATTGTTGATATCGCCCGGCTCGGTCGCGCTCTGGCGGCCGGTGAAGATCTTCTTGACCTTCTTCTCGACTTCCTTCGCGGGATCGCTGATGAAGATCGCGTTGTTGAGCGACTTCGACATCTTGTTCACGCCGTCGATGCCGCCGAGGCGTCCAACTTCGCCGACATCGGCGCGAGGAATCGGGAACACGCCGCCGAGCTTTACATGGTCCGCGTCCTCGGCCTGCTCATCGACGCCGCAGAAGATCTGGTTGAAACGGCGCGCCACTTCGCGCGTGAGTTCGAGGTGCGGAACCTGGTCTTCGCCAACAGGCACGCCTACCGGGCGAAAGGAAAGAATGTCCGCCGTTTGACCGACTGCGTACAGCGGAAATCCGAACGAGTATGTCTCGCCGAGTCCCTTGAGTTCGATCTCGGTCTTCAGCGTTGGGTTGCGCATGACCCGATTGAACGGCAGCAGCATCGCGAACAGAAAGGTGAGTTCGGCGATGGCGGGAATCTCGCTTTGCAGGAAGATCGTGGCCTTCTCTGGGTCGATGCCCATCGCCAAATAGTCGCGCACGATGCCGATCGAGTCACGCTTGATCTCGTCGCTCTTGGCGAGTCGCGTTGTGTACGCGTGCATGTTGGCGATGATGAAGTAGCAGTCGTGGCTGTCCTGCAGTTCCACGCGGCGCTTCACGCTGCCAACCCAGTGGCCAAGATGAAGCGATCCCGTTGGCGTGTCGCCGGTCAGGATGCGGGGTTTGCCGTGTGTTTCGGCATGTCTTTCGGCGTGATTCGTGTCGACAGCACTCATGGCGGAGAAGATACGGGAACATTCGCCGCCGAGGCGAGCGCGAGCGCGACATTCGCCGCGTTGAACAGCGCGTGCAACGCGATGGGCGCGATGATGCCGCCCGTGCGCTCGCGCAAGATCCCCAGCGCCAACGCCAGTGTGAAGAGCATCGCCAGTCCGGCGGCGCGTCCCTCGGCGGGAACCACCGACCAGTGAATGAGTGCGAAGAGCGTGGCGGTGGCAAGAACAGCCTCGAATCCGCCGAGTCCAGCGCGACGCAGTGAGGGCTGCAGCAATCCGCGCCAAAGCGCCTCTTCGGCGATAGGCACCAGCAGCGCAACATGCGCGAGTGTGAGCACAGAGAGCAGGGTGTCGTGACGCTCGATAAGAATGCGCAGGGTTTCGTGCGAGGTTTCGGGCGCCTTTGGAAATCCGAGTGCAACCAACATCGCGTTTATGGCGATCGACACGCCCGCGACTACAGGTGCGACAAGCAGAAATGCCAGTACGCCCGCACCGATTGCGCGCGCGGGTTTGGCGGCCGGCGTTGTGCCGTTGCATTGAGTTACGACCTGCAAGGCCAACAGCGCGATCGCCACCTGCACCATGTTGCCCGCCACGCCCGCAGCCAGCCGCGCGTAGGCCTCGTCATCGATGCCCATTGACGCAGCTGCTCCAGCCGCACCCGCGCCCGCCACCGAGCCAATGATCAGCGCGATCATCATCGCAAGGCCGCCAATGGCAGGGTCCCGCGGGATACGCCCGATCGGTTGGGCTGGACATTTCCATAGACCCTTGCCAACGATGGCAGTGATTGCGCCAACAGCTAGCGCGCCCACCAGCAGCACTGCCGCCACGCCGCCGCCCATGCCATCGCCCATGCCATCGCTCACGCCACCGCCCACCTCGTCTTTCGACTGAAGAAGCGTGGCGGGGATGTCGATGAAAGAGGCTATAACCAGCACCAGTCCTTGGAAGGACTGGAAAGTACCCGCACGGACGGTTCTATGCACTCTGTCTTGAAGGACATCGTCGCGCGAAAAACCATCGAGGTCGCTCTCGCCCGCGAGGCGGTCCCTCTCGAGGTTCTTCAGGAGCGCATCTCTGAGCTGGGCCGACCACGCAACTTTTTCAAGGCACTTGTCGACCGCCGGCATCCCGACCTGACCCATGTCATCGCCGAGATCAAGCGCAAAAGCCCGTCCGCGGGAGTGATCCGCGAGGACTTCGACCCCGTCGCCATTGCCAAGTCCTACGCCGCTAACGGTGCCAGCGCGATCTCCTGTCTCACCGACGAGCATGACTTCGGCGGCAAGCTCGAATACATCCACATGATTCGCGACGCGGTCAAGCTGCCCGTGCTTCGCAAGGATTTCATCGTCGATATCTATCAAGTCTGGGAATCGCGCGCCGCTGGTGCCGATGCGATCCTCCTCATCGCCGAGGCTATTCCCGAGCGCGACATCATCGACTTTCAAATTCTCGCCACCGAGCTGGGCATGACTACGCTCCTCGAGGTGCACGATGTCGATCATCTGCTGCGCGCGGTCAACATCGTTGGTTTCCCGCACGCGAGCTACTCGCTTCTTGGAATCAACAATCGCAACTTGAGGACGATGAAGACTTCCGTCGAGCATTCGATGCGGCTTGCCGAGTTGCTCGAGGACACCAGCGTCATCGTTGCTGAGAGTGGCATTCGCACGCCCGATGATCTACGCCGCCTGCGCACGCACGGCATCCACATCGTGCTCGTCGGCGAGCATCTCATGCGCCAGCCCGATCCCGGTGTTGCGTTGCGCGAGTTGCTGCGCGCGTAGTCGATTCGCGCGGGACTAGTTGCAACCGCTCCATGAGGAAAGCAGGACCGAAAGGCCGCGGGCGTCTACCCGTCCATTGCCAGTCAAGTCGGCCTGCCAATGACACACCGTTGCCGCGCCCTCGAGGAAGTAGGGGCCATCGACATCGCGATGCGCGTTTGCGCAGATCGTCGTGGTTGTGGCGAGCACGCAACTTTGCATGCCGCCGTGCACGCGCAGCCCACACGCAACATTGTCTGAGGTGTTTCCCGCGACCGCAGTGTTCATCAGGCGCAACGCGCCCGACACGCCGCGCTGTTCTGCTCGACTAGGCAATTGCGGATCGTTGCGCTCAAGCCGCCAGCATCGAGTGCGGCGCAAAGCAGAAAGTACCTTCAGATATGGCGAATTTGAACTGGAGACGGGCCAATTGAAGATCGCCATGTTGATCGCAAGGTCAATCGCAAGGTCTATCGCAAGGTCTATCGCAACACCCTAGAACGCGAAGATCGAGTCGAGGATTCGGGCAACAATGCCCTTCTCGGCGGTGTCACGCAGCTGGCCACTCGTCAACTTCTTGATGACGGCGTCGGCGATGAACTGCGATAGCACGCTGTTGCTGGCGCTGACATCCTCAGGACGACAGATGCCCGACAGCAGGATGACCTGTGATTCACCGTCGTTGACGATCTCGCGGCGCGCCTCAAGCACGAGCAGGCCGTTCGGTCGCACTTCGATGACTTCCGCGGTGACTCGCGCAGTGAAGTCGTCGGTGCGCGCGGAAGTCCCCTTGCCCTTGAACCCCTTGCCGCTAGAAACATCGAAAGCGGGCAGACTGGTGCCGTCGAGATTGACATCGCCACCGTCCCAACTGCTCGGATCCATCGACATGAACGCGCCGATCTCGGCGGTCATGCTGTAGTCCTTGTCCGCCTTCGCATCGGCCGAGCTCTTGGATTTGCTGTTCTCGCTTACGACGATGGTGATGAGGTCGTGCACGGCGAATGTGCGCGGCTCAGGATCGTTGACCTCGAAGAGACATCCCGTCGCTGGATGATCGCTGGTGGAACTGCGTGCGGCGGCGGATTGAGCAGCGATTGCGGCGGCCGTGGCCGACTGGGTCGCACGCCTGCCCGACTTCTCATCTTCGCGAAGAACGCGATTGGATCCAGACAGGTTGGTCGGCGTGCTGCCAGGCATGACGGTAGGAAGCGGCGCCGAAATAGGCGCATCAGCGCAGAGATAGAGGGCGACGAGCAGTGCGGTGGTCATGGCGTTTCCTGAGCGTTTCTGATGGTTTCCAACCTGATTTCGAACGCAAGCTTGAGCGGTCAGCGGATGACGGCGCGGCCTGGGCCAACAATTTCCGCGCTGATCGGACGGCGGTCGCGCGAATGGCGAGTGCCCGCCTTCTCGAACGCGATGATGTCGCCGGCGGTGCCATCCTCCAGCGCGATCGCCTCGAACTCGATCGCAACCATGCCGACTTCGCGGCGCACGGTCACGGTCTCGTGGCGGTGAATGTCGTTTTCGCGGGCAATATCAGTGCGATCGATCGTCGCGCCCTTGGACTTGGCGCGGATGAAAGTGGTCTCACTGATCTTGTGTGGATCAACGGCATCGGAAGCTTCATCAAGCGTCAGCATGCGTGTTTCAATCGTGGTCGATTCGCCGTCGGCGCGAACGCCGCGGCGGACATCGGCGCGCGCAACCAACACCTCGCGTTCGAAGCGTGGATTCACGCGAATTCGAGTGCGCGTCTCGGTGCCAGTCGATGGCCGACCGATCACCTCGAACTCGATGCGCGCAGAGCGCAACGCTGATTTCTTTGCAACTTCGTAGCGAACGCCCGCGACCGGCGCAATTTTTTCCAGCTGATCCGCGCTCATTTCAAGGCGAAGATCGCAGGCATCGGCGCCGAACGCGTTGCGCACCATCTCGCAGATGATCGCCAACGGCGTGCCAGTTGCCGGCTGCTTTGCAGGATCAATCAGGCGCATTCCCGGCGCGGTGCTCGCCATCGTTCCGGCCGTAACGCCGAGTCCACCGTTGCATGCGATGGTGCGCGCCGCATCCGTCGTGTCTGCCACGGTGCCACGCAACGGTCGAACCACCGTCTTTTCGCCGATAAACTCGATCTTTCGCAGATTTGCGCCCGCGACCACCAGCTGCTGGCGCACGCGGTCGACTCCAATTTCAAACGCGCCATTCTCGCCGCGACCGACAACCGTGGTGGCGAGGCTCTCGGCATCGGCGCCATCGAGATCGGCGAGATCGGCGAGTGTGATTTCCTTGCCCGATGCGATGCGCACCGACGGAACCATGCGAATGGTGTCGGCGTTGGAGACAGCGGAAATCACCGCGATTGCGCTGATGGCTGCGCAACGAGATGCAAGTCGAGAGATGTAGATGGCAATGTTCATGGCAAGTCCTCCAAGCGATCAGAAGGTGCGGATGTTCGAGATGTTCTTCAGCGTCTCGTTCGCCGCCTGCAGGACCTGGCTGTTCATTTCAAAAACGCGCTGTGTCTTGATGAGCGTGACCAGTTCGGTCACAGGATCCACATTCGATGCCTCGAGCGCGCCCTGACGGATGAAGCCGGCGCCCTCCTGGCCCGCATCGGTTGTGAGCGGTTCTCCGCTCGCCTCGGTCTTGGTGTAGACATTGTTGCCGCGGGTCTGCAGCCCAGCTGGATTGATGAAGCGCGTCAGCATGATGGTGCCAAATTCCGTCGGCTCCGTTCCGCCTGGCAGCATTCCCGTGACCGTTCCATCAAGCGCGACGGCGATCTGCGATGCATCGGATGGAATCGTGACATCCGAACGCAGCCTAAATCCAGGCGAATTCGCCATGACGATCTCGCCGTCAGCGTTCAGCGCAAAGTTGCCCGCGCGGGTGAATCCCTGTCCCTGCGCGATGTCGTCCGGAATCTCAACCTCGAAGAACCCGTCGCCTTCGATCATCATGTCGAGCGGAAGATCGGTGACCTGCGTGGCGCCCTGCGAGAAGTTGAGTTGCGTGCCCGACACATCAGTGCCGAGACCGACATACAGCCCCGTTGGCCGCTGCAGCGTCGAACTGCTCGGAGCTCCGGGTTGCGCGAACTCTTGATAGAAGAGATCTTCAAAGTTCACGCGCGAACTCTTGAAGCCGGTGGTGTTGGCATTGGCGAGGTTGTTGGCGGTGACATCGAGGCTTGTTGAGAGCGCCGAAAGTCCTGTGGCCGCGGTATTGAGGGCGATGTAGCTCATGGTGGGTTCCTCTCCAATCAGCTGAAGCGTCCGAAGGTGTCGATCAGGCGGCCCGTCATTTGGTCTTGCGTCTGCATGAGGCGGGTGGAAAACTCGATGCTGCGCGAGACTTTCACCAGCTCAGCGAGGGCGGCGACCGAATCGACCGTGCTCTCCTCGAGGTGTTCCTGTCGCACCAGTGTTTCAGTGGGCGCGTCCTTCGTGCGTCCGCCGATCAGGCGCAGCGCATCGCGTCCCTCCTTGCGGAGATTGGCGATGTCGGTTGGCATGACGACGGCAAGCTGCCCGATCGAATCGGTGTCGTTGAAGATGTTGCCGCGCGCATCGATGCGCACCTTGGCGGCGTCGGCGGGAATCACGATTGGCTTGCCGTTGGTTCCAAGCACGGCGACACCACTGGTGGCGAGTACCAGGCGGCCCTTGCTATCGCGACTGAAGGCTCCAGCGCGGGCCAGAAGCTTGTCGTTGGCGGCGGGGCCGTTGTTCGCACCCGTGCCCGACTGCGGCGATTCCAGCATGAAGAAGCCGTCGCCTTCGAGCGCAACATCGAGCGGATTGCCAGTCTTTCGCAGGGTTCCCTGCGACAGGTCGATTTGGGTCGGATTGAAGAGCGTGCCACCGCCAAGGGCGTCGAGTGCCGCGTTGGTGTCGCTGTACATGCCGCCGTTCTCAATGTTCTCCGGCAGCCGCGCGCTCATCGAGAGCACATCCGCCTTGAACCCGACCGTCGTCGAGTTGGCGAGGTTGTTCGCGACGGTGTCGAGCCGACGCATGCCGGTGATGGCGCTGGCGGTTGAGAGGTAGAAACCGTAGTTCATGCGTGCGCTCCGACAGAGTTGCAAGCAATGCGCGCGCCAGCGGGGGTCGGGGCGGCGTGGAAGCGCCAAAGTGAGCCGGCGGGCCGAGAGGACGCGGCCACGATTCGGCCTTCGTCAGGGTTCAGGTCCGCAAAGAGGGCGTCATGCTCGCTGCGAGTCGCGTGGCCAGCATGAACGAGGCGCGCGAGTCGAATTTCCGACGACGGGCTCTTGGGTAGAGGGGCGCGGCCGTGGCCAGCAACAGGGCGGGCCGATCGCGCAATCGCTGCGCCAACCAAGGTCAGGCTCGGCAATTCCTGCGCGGAAGAATTCGACGCAGACAGGACTCGGGGAAAGACCCGAAGCATCAGTTTTTTGGCTGTTTCAGCTGAGTTCTGCATGCGGCACTCCTTGCCGAGAAGTTCTGCGTTCGGCCTCCGGCCCAACGCTTCGGGATCACAGCAAGCAAGGGCCATGCCACGCCCACCTCCGCCACTTCTCGCCTTCCACGGCGGGGAATGCCGATCCTGTGGGGCGATTTGCGCCCGCGCCTTGATGAAGTTTCTCGCGACCCAGCCTCCCAGTGAGCCCGAACGCACCCCGATGGCGCCGCAGGGCACCGCCGCGCAGACGCCGGGTTTCACCATCGCGTTGCGCAACTTCATGGCCTACATCCGCATCGAGTGCGGCTTGGCGCCCCTCACCATCGCCACTTACGGCCGCGACCTCGACGACCTCGTTGGCGACCTGCTCGCGCGCGGCGTCACCAGTCCGCGCGATGTCACCCCCGAGCACCTCTCCGAGCATGTCCGCTTCCTTTCCGGCAAGCTCAACCGAAATCTCGACCCCGCGAGCACGGTGCGACACATCTCGACCGTGCGCGTCTTCTTCCGTTTCCTGCATGCGAACAGGGAAATCCCCGAGAATCCAGCGCGCCTCCTCGAGCGTCCGACCAAGTGGCGCAAGATTCCTAATGTCATTTCGCCCGGTCAGATGCGCAAGCTCATCGAGGCCCCCGGCCCCGATCACGGTGATCTTTGGATCCGCGACCGCGCCATTCTTGAGTTGATGTACGCGGCAGGGTTGCGCGCGAGCGAGGTCGGCTCGGTGCGCGTCAACGAGTGGTACCCGGTCATCGCGTCGCTTTCCGTGATCGGAAAGGGCAACAAACAGCGCATCGTTCCCGTGGGTATGCCGGCG
Source organism: Planctomycetota bacterium (assembly GCA_003671075.1). GTDB lineage: Bacteria > Planctomycetota > Phycisphaerae > Phycisphaerales > SM1A02 > QWPT01. Next base: position 41,855 of record QWPT01000004.1, on the reverse strand, counting down.
GCGCAGGCGTTGACGCGATGGCTGGAAACGCAGCGCGCCGACATCGTCAAGGCCAACGAGGCGCAGGCCGACCATCGGCTGTTTGTATCTATCCGCGGCAAGCCGCTTGAGCGCGTTGCCATCTGGGGCCTCGTGAAGAAGTACGCCACTATCGCGGGGTTGCATGATGTGCACCCGCATGTCTTGCGCCACAGTTTCGCAACCGATCTGCTTCGGGGCGGCTGCGATCTGCGCACGGTGCAGGAGTTCCTCGGTCACTCCAGCGTCGTCACCACGCAGATCTACACCCATGTCGAGAAGTCACGGCTGCGGGAAATAGTCGCCAAGTTCCACCCGCGTTTTGACCGCTGATATCCCGCAAATCCCAAGGTACGCTTGCGCCATGCCGCTGAACGACCCATGTATCCTCGTCATCTTTGGCGCCTCAGGCGACCTCGCCTCGCGCAAGTTGATTCCGTCGATGTACGAGATGCATGTCATGGGACAGCTGCATCCATCCACGGTAATTCTCGGTGTGTCACGCACGCAGAAATCCGACGATCAGTGGCGCGACGAAGTGCAGCTGTGGGTTGCCAAGCAGGTCGCCAACTTCGACGCGAGCAAGTGGGTCGAGTTTGCGCAGCGGTTGCATTACTTCGCCGGCGACGCCGCCAAGCCTGACTGCTATCCCGCGCTCGATGCGCGGCTTTGCGAAATGGCGGAATCCAAGGGAACGCGGGGAAACCTGCTGTTTTTTATGTCGGTCGCCGAGAATCTCTACGAGCCAATCGTCGAGCAAATCGACGCCGCCGGCCTTGTCGTCGAGGGCAAGCGCTGGTGTTCGGTCGACCAGTCCGCCAAGAGCTGGCAGCGCATCATCGTCGAGAAGCCGTTTGGCCACGACGCGGTGAGCGCGGCAAGTTTGAATCGCGCGCTCGGTCGCGCGTTCGAGGAGGAGTCGATCTATCGAATCGATCATTATCTCGGCAAGGAACTGGTGCAATCGATGCTCGTGCTGCGCTTCGCCAACACGATTTTCGAACCGCTGTGGAACTGGCAGTACATCGATCATGTTCAAATCACCGCTGCGGAGACGGTTTCGGTCGGTCAGCGCACGGCGTTCTATGACCAGACCGGCGCCATTCGCGACATGATTCAGTCGCACCTCTTCCAGATCCTCGCGTTCGTGGCGATGGAGCCGCCGAGCTTGTACACGCCGGAAAATGTGCGCGCCGAGAAGATCAAGATCATCGATTCGATCTCGATTCCCACCGCTGACGAGGTCGCCGCCCACTGCGCGCTTGGCCAGTTCGCTGGTGACGGCGTCGAAGGCGCGTACAACGAACTCGCGGGCGTGTCGCCGACATCGACCACCGAAACCTTCGCCGCTATCAAGGTGCATTTCGACAATTGGCGCTGGGCGGGCACGCCGTTCTACATTCGCTCGGGCAAGAAACTTGCGGCCAAGCGCACCGAGGTTGTCGTGCAGTTCAAGCCGCCGGCGGCAAACCTGTTTCGAAAACTGCCTGGATTCACGGGTGAATCGCCCAATCGACTCGTCATCGAAATCGCACCCAAGGAGCGCTTCAACTTGCGCTTTGATGTCAAGGTGCCTGGATTTGGCTTGCACGGAGCCAATGTCGACATGCAGCTCGACTACGCCGATCGCTTCAAGACCGATCCGGTCGAGGCGTATGGCCCGCTCATCGTTGATGCAATGCGCGGCGATCAAACGCTGTTCAAGCACCGCATCGAAGTCGAGGGCGCATGGAACGCGGTCATGCCGTTTCTTGATGAGCGCTCCGCAAAGGCGCGCGCGGGAATTCACGGCAACTACGCCTGTGGTTCCTGGGGGCCGAAATCCGCCGACGACCTTCTGGCGCGCGATGGTCGCGTGTGGCGCAACGAGCCGTAAAGCCGGCTGATTTCCAAGGTTTATCTAGGGCTCGCGTGTCGGTTACTCTGCGCCCCATGTCCGACGGCGAGACCTACGAAATCATCGATGACACGCCAGAAGCTCCGCGGCTTCCGGGCCATGTGGTTCTATCCGAGGACGCCGATCAGGCGCTCGATGCCATCGGCCTCGACATCCTCAGTCAGGCGAAAGCGTGCGTGCGCGCGTTCGGAGATTTTCACCTCGCGCTCTCTGGCGGCTCGACGCCGATGCCGCTGTACGAGCGCATGATGATCGACCCCGCGTACCGCGAAATGCCGTGGCGCCGCACTCATCTCTGGATCGTCGACGAGCGCTGCGTTCCCTTCGACCACGAGAAGTCGAACTATGGGCAGATTCGCGAGATCATCGGCGATCACTCGGACATCCCGAAGTCGCAGATGCATCCGATTCACGCCTACGACGACGATGCCGACACCCGATACGAAGCCGAGTTGCGCGAGGTCCTCGGTTGGCGCGAGAAGGGCCACGACCGTCTTGACTTCGTGCTCCTGGGCATGGGCGACGACGGCCATACCGCAAGCCTCTTTCCACATTCGCCAGCGCTCGATGTGCAGGATCGCTTTGCCATCTTCAATCGCGGCCCCGCCGTCACGCCTCCCGACCGCGTGACGATGACTTACACGCTCATCAACAGCGCGCGCTTCGTGGGCGCGCTCGTGGTTGGACCGAAGAAAGCGCCGATGATCCATCGGATCGTCAATGGCATCGACACGCCGCGTGACATCCCGATCAAGGGCATCGCGCCGCTTGGCGGGGAACTCCGCTGGTATCTCGATCCGGAGTCGGCGCGGTGGCCGGTGTGACCCGCGCCGCGACGCTGGGTTGGACTGGATTGCTCGCGGCGCGCGATGTGCCGCCCGTTCTGCGCACGCCAGCGCGGATCGCCCGTGTCTCGGGACTCCTGTTCGTCGCGGCGCTTGCGGGATGGATCGCAACGCTGTTTCTCGCGACGGCGGATCGCCAGGGTCCGGTGGTCGTCGCGGCACTTGCGATGGGGTTCGTCGGGGCGGTGCACAGCTTCGCCGGGGTCGTGCTGCTGGTGCGCGCGTTACGAGTCGTCGGGAAGCGCGCGTGCCTCGGCTGCGGTCACGCGCTCGCGCAGGGCGATCCCCGCAGCGAGGCGGATCCGCCGCGATCCGCGGTGTGCACCGAGTGCGGCCGCGCCGATGACGGCACGCCCACTTCTCCGACGGTACGCGATGTGTGGCCCGGTGCTCGAGGGCGGATCGAGGGCGTCGACACTCCGGTGACGAAGTTCCTGCCGGTGATCGCGGTGCTCGTATGGCTCTTCGCCGCGTTGTCGATGCTGCCGTTCCGTTTCCCCAGGGTGCCGTTCCTCGACGCGGAAGGCCGCGTGTCCTCGCAGCTCGTGCTCGGCGTCGTCCTGTTCGCATTCAACGCCACCCCGGTCGCGCGAACGCTCTGTGCGATGCGCGCCGCGCGGAGCTGTCCGCCGGCGTGATACGCGATCAGCGCTTCGCCGCGCGAGCGACCTTGACGAGCTTCGCGTTCTTCTCCGGCTTCGCCAGCGCATCGCGCAGGAACCGCGACCGCTCTTCCTCGTTGCCGCAGCTCACGAAGCACGTCGTGCGCGCGCGGGTGATTCCCACATAGAAAAGCCGCCGTTCACTTTCGATCGCAGGGCTGCGGCCGAGCGTGGCCTGTGTCGACTCCTTGTCGAAGCATCCGCTCACCTCGTCGCCCGGCAGCGGCATCCAGCCTTCGTCGCACTCAGGAATAAACACGAAGTCCCACTCGAGTCCCTTGACCCGATGGATCGTCGTCACGCGGATGCAGCGTTCCTTCGGCTCGCCTTGCGATGGATCGACCGACGCAAGTTGCGCCTCGAGTTCGGCGAGTCGGCAACGGCTCGCGCGCGCGAAGTCTTCAAGAACCTCGAACGCGCGCAGGCATTCCGCCACGCTCGCCTCGCTGCGATGGGCAGAAAGCGCCTCCTTGAAATCGATCTCGTTGCGAAGGATCCGAATCGCGTCGGCCGCACCCGCATCACCGCCATCGCGGCGCATCGCCTTCAGCAGCACGCCGCCGAGCGCCTTGAGTTCGATGCGGGCGCCGCCGTGAAAGCCGGCGATTTTGTGCAGGTCTTCACCAAAGCAAATGTCGGCGATGGAGAGATGTTCGCGCTGCGCATCGCGCACCAGTCGCTCGATTCCTTGCCGTGAAACGCCGCGGAACGGTCGGTTGACGATGCGAAGAATCGTCTTGGCGAGATCGTCGTTGATGGGCATGCGCACGCCCTGCGCCGCGCGCACATAGTGCAGCAACAGCGAAAGCGACGGATCGCCAGCGAAAGCAGCGTGTTCATCCATCGCAAACGGGATGCGCGCGGCGAGCATGCGCCACTCCATCGCCAGCAATTGCGCCCACGAACGACCGAGCACAACGATGTCGCGCGCGGGCGTTGCGTCGTCAAGAAGCTCGCGCAGTTTCATCACCAGCGGATCGAGCGCCGCTGGTGCATCGCCGCTCTCGGTCACCACGACCAACTGCGAATCCTGCTCAGGATCCGAGGCAATGATGCGCTTGGCGACCCGCCCTTGTCCGGGCGCGATCGCACGCTCGGCGGCCTCGGCCAGTGCGGGGCCGAAGCGAAACGAAGTCGACAGCGTGAAGCCAAGATGGCGGTAGGTAGTGATGCGCTTGGCGAATTCACCGCGAATGAACGCGCTGCGCGCCCCGCGCCACTCGTGAATAGTTTGGTCGTCATCGCCAACAACCGTCACGCGCGCGCGCGTTCCAGCGAGAAGTTCGAGCAGACGGAACTGCGCGTGATCGACATCCTGAAACTCATCGAGCACGAGATGCTCGAATCGGTCGGCAAGTCCGTGACGGCTGTCACTTTCGGAAAGTGCGGACACCGCATCGGTGATGAGATCGTCAAAGGTGCGAAATCCCTGCGATTTCCTTCGTTTTTCAAAGCGCCCATACACCGCCGCCAGAAACTCATCCGTTGCATGCCCCGCGCGTTTCGGCGCAACCAACATGGACTTCCACTCACGGATCGCCTCGAGGCAACTCTCGGTGTCGCGTCCATCGTCCTCGTCGGGATGCTCGTTGCGCTCGGCGAATTCCTCGCGGATGCAGTCGCCCACGATGCGCAGGATTTCGCCGCCATCCGTGATGAGCGTCATGCGCGCCACCGCGCCAACCGACTCAAGATGGCGCACGATGCCGAATCCGAGCGCGTGCCAAGTTTGCACACGCAGCTCGCTGATATCGATTCCAGTGGCGGCCAACCGCGATTCAAACGCCTTCTGCGCAGCCTTGTTAAACATCACCGCGCGCATGTGCGCTGGCTTTACTCCGCGCAGCGCAAGCTCGGCAAGTCGATGCACCATCGTCGTCGTCTTACCGCTACCAGCCACAGCCAGCACGGTCAGATGCGCGTCGCCCGGAGCCTCCACGACGGCGCGCTGCTCCTGCGTGAGTTTCACAGAGCCCTGGCGCGATGCACGCGATGTCTCGCCTGCACTCATTGGTCGCCGCCCGCCGCACGACGCTGCGCCTGTAGAAAGTCTTCGAGTATCGCGCACGCGGCTAGCGCATCGCGCAACGCCTTCTTCTCACCATGCGTTCGTCCGGTGCGATTGAGCTTTTCCTCTGCAGCAAAGCTCGACAGTCTTTCATCCTGAAATTCAATTCTCACCCGCGTGTACGCGCCGAGCGCCGCCTTGATGGCAGCCTCAAGTTCGGTCGCGAATGCGCGCACCAACTTGGCGCGCGGCCCCTCAGTTCCATCCATATTAAAGGGCATTCCCAGCACAACGCGATCAGGACCGTATTCGTCGATCGCCTTCATCGACGCCTTCAGCTGCATCGCGCGGGTGGCCGCCTCGGCGACGAACAGCGGCTGCACCAGGCCAATGACATCATCGCCGGCTGCGAAGCCAGTTCGTTTATCACCGAGATCAATGGCGAGATATCGCATCAGCGGTTGGCGTTAGCGCCACGCCTCCGGCACGCGCTCAGCGACTTCCTTCACGCGCTCCGCCGACGCGCGCGGACAGACCAGCGTGGCGTCCTTGGTGTGCACGATCACGAGATCCTCGCATCCAACCGTGGCAATGACATGGGTCGGATCGTCCGAAACAACGAGCATATTGCGCGATCCCGCGTCAACCCAATGCGCATTCGATCGGTTTCCGCCGTCATCCACCGCGATCGTTTCGGCGTAACTCGTCCAGCTTCCAACATCGAGCCAAGAGAGTTCCATCGGCAGCGTGCACACGGTGAGTGTCGCATCGCGGCTTGCAGGTTCCATCACGCCATAGTCGATGCTGGTTTTGGGAAGCGTCGGGTACACGCGCGCGAGAGTTTCATCGCGCATCGGCGTGTCGTACGCGCGCGCGATCTCAATGAGGCCGCGCGCGCAATCCGGCTTGAACCGACCGATTGCATCGCACACCGTCGCGGCATTCAGCACGAACATCCCTGAATTCCAAGCGAAAGTCCCAGCGGCGAGATAATCCTTCGCGCGCGCAAGATCCGGCTTCTCGACGAATCGCTTCGCGCGAAACGCATCGTTGAATCCAATGATCGACTCGCCGCGCTCGATGTATCCATAGCCCGTCGCCGCATGAGTGGGCTTGATGCCGAAGGTCACCAGCCGCGACCGATCGGCTTCGACCACGCGAAATCCCTCGGAAATCCGCGCGCGCAATCCATCGGCCGGATCAATCAAGTGGTCGGCGGTCAGCACGCAGAAATTCGCCAACGGATCGCGTTCCGCAAGCACGAAGGCGATCAGCCCGACCGCGTTGAGCGTGTCGCGGCCCACGGGCTCGCCAAGAAAGTTGTCATCTCGTAGTCCAGGCAGCGCATCGCGGATCACCGCGCGGAATCCGTCCGCGGCGCACACAACGCGACGCTCCGTCGGAACAAGACCTTCGACGCGATGCCACGCGTGCTCGAGCAGCGACATTCCGCCCGCCACCGGCAGCAACTGCTTCGGCCGCGCCTTGCGTGAATACGGCCAAAGCCTCGTGCCCGAGCCGCCCGCAATGATGCTGGCATATCTGTGCGCGCTTGCGTCGATCATCTCTGCGCCTCCCGAATTCGGTCCGATGCACCTGCTGTTGAAGTCCTGATGGAATCTTGCTTCGCTGCCTATTGCACGCCGCGCGTCCGCAGCGCGCGCGTCACGATTTCATCCGCGCCAATCGACTCGCCCACGGAGGCAGCCATCACGCGCTCGACTTTCGCGCGTGCTTGCGCGCGTTGCTCACCAAGCGCCACCAGCACATCCTCTGCATCGGCCGCCGGTCCAGTCGCCACCGCGGTCACCGCAACAACGGCCGATCGCTCGAGCGCGCGCCGGGTCGCCGACGGGTCCTTCAGAAATGGGTCGAGCTTTCCCTTGAGTTCCACGATGGTGCTCTCCGCCGTCCGCTTGCCGATTTCCGGCAGCGTGGAGAGAAATTTCGCATCGCCTGCCGCAATCGCTTCGGCCATGCGCCCGTGCGAAACCTGCATCGCGCGCAGCGCTTTGCGATTGCCGATGCCCTTGACCGTGGTCAGCAGCTCAAAGAAATCGCGTTGTTCGCGCGAGCTAAACCCGATGAGCCGCGGCACGAAATGCGAGCCTTGCCCCTGCGATTCGAAGTAATGCAGCGTGACAAAGGCAATCTCCTTGCCTTGGCGCATCATCAAATCACCCGCATCGCAGGCTGGCACCAACACCTCGTACACGAGACCGCTCCCGGCGACGCGAACTTCCGCGACACCGTCGACGACATCTACAAGAACACCTTCGATTCGCGAGATCATGCGCGGCGCATCCTACGGCGCAAACGCATGAATCAGCCGTACTCCGCAAGGGTCTTCAGATTTCTCTCGACGGTGCTTGGATCGACTGCGTCGCTCGGCGCGTCATTCACCGGCCATCCCGTCTCGCGCTTGAGCAGCTCGAAGATCTGTTGCGCGGTGTCGCGCGCATGTCCGTCGGGTCCAGGCTCGATCAGCGCGAGAACACGCAATTTGCCGCGGGTCGGCTTGAACAGCGCCGCGTAGGCGGTATCGGCGGAGAGGCCGGGATCAAGCGCGATCACCAGCACTGGCGCCTGGGTCCTCGAGAGAATCAGCCGCAGGCCAGGGGAAAACGGCCGAAGCTGTCGCTCAGGTCGCTCGATGGTGCCTTCGGGAAAGATCCCGAGCGTTCCGCCAGAAGTGATGTGTGCAATCGCACCTTTCAGCGCGATCGCGTCGCGTCCATCGAAGCAAACCGGGATCACCCGCATCCTCCGCCAGACCCAGACCATCTCAGGCACCATCATTTCCGCGCTCATCAGAAAGCGAATCGGATGGCGCATGACCGATTGCAACGAAACCGGATCAAGACCCGCGCAATGGTTTGCCACAACGATCAGCCCGTTTGGCCCGACGGTTTTGGGAACAATGCTGCGGCCCTCGACGGAGAAGCGCTGGAAATAACGCAGATAGGGCAGCGATACCAAGCGCGCCCATCCGATCAGCGAATCGCCTTGATACGCGCGGTTGCCGATCGCTCGTACACCGAAATACAGGCCGATCGGCACTGCGAACAGCAGCCCGAGCATGAGCAGCGACGCGACAGCAGGTCCGACCGTCGATTCCGCCAGCGTGAGCGAGGTCGCTTCGTGGAGGAATTTGAAAGTTGGCGAGGGCATGAGCGCGACACGGTCGCCACCGATCGTCAACCTGTCAACAGCGATCGTCGCCGACCGATTGGCACGCGCTTCGTGTACACTCGTACGGATTTTGCGCCGCCCGCCCTTGCGCGGGAAAGTCCGACAGTTCAGCAGCCCCGCCATCCTTCACGCCAACCCTCTGATCAGGGCGGTCTCAACGACCGACGACGCTATGCCTCGCCGCGACGACATCCACACGATCCTCATCATCGGTTCCGGCCCCATCGTCATTGGACAGGGTTGCGAGTTCGATTACTCCGGCACGCAAGCCTGCAAGAGCCTGCGCGAGGAGGGTTACCGCGTGGTGCTGGTGAACTCGAATCCCGCGACGATCATGACCGATCCCGCGTTCAGCGACCGCACCTACATCGAGCCGATCACGGTCGAAGCCGTCGAGAAGATCATCGAAAGGGAGAAGGCCCTCGGCACCCCGATCGATGCGCTGCTTCCCACCCTCGGCGGCCAAACCGCGCTGAATTGCGCGTGCAAACTTTTTGACGACGGAATCCTGCAGAAGCATGGCGTTGAAATGATCGGCGCCGACCGCCGCGTGATCCACCGCGCCGAGGATCGCGAAGAGTTCCGCAAGATCGTCCAGGCGCTCGGACTTCGCCAGCCCAACGCCAAGACCGTCACCAACATTGAAGCTGCCCGCGAATTCCTGCAGGAAATCGGCCTTCCCGCCATCATTCGTCCCGCGTTCACCCTCGGCGGCACTGGCGGAGGCATCGCCTACAACCGCGAGGAGTTCGACGAGATCATCCGCCGCGGCCTCGCCGCCAGCATGATCGGGCAGGTGCTCATCGACCAGTCTGTGCTCGGCTGGAAGGAGTACGAACTCGAGGTTGTGCGCGACACCCGCGACAATTGCATCATCGTCTGCGGCATCGAGAACATCGATCCGATGGGCGTGCACACCGGCGACTCTGTGACCGTCGCGCCGATCATGACGCTGAGCGACAAGGAATACCAGCGCATGCGCGACGCGGCGTTCGCGATCATGCGCGCTGTCGGCGTGAACTGCGGCGGTTCGAATGTGCAGTTCGGCATCGACCCCAAGACCGGCGAGATGGTCGTCATCGAAATGAATCCGCGCGTCTCGCGCAGTTCCGCACTCGCGTCGAAGGCGACTGGCTTCCCCATTGCAAAAATCGCTGCAAAACTAGCGGTTGGCTACACGCTCGACGAGCTGGGCAACGACATCACCGGCAACACCAGCGCGTGTTTCGAGCCATCGATCGATTATGTGGTGGTCAAGATCCCGCGCTGGACCTTCGAGAAGTTTCCTGAGGCCGACGAGACGCTGACCACGCAGATGAAATCGGTCGGCGAGGCCATGTCCATCGGCCGCACTTTCAAGGAAGCGTTCCAGAAGGCCGTACGCTCGATGGAGGTCAAGCGCTTCGGCTTTGGCCTCGATCGCAACGACAAATGGCTCGCTGCTCGTCGCGCGACCGCTTCGGATCTCGCCAAGGGCCTGCAGATCGCCGACCGTTCGCCTGTCGAGTGGCCGATCCCCGAGGACAAGCTCACGCGCAAGCTTGCGGTGCCGTCGCAGGGTCGGCTGTACTACGTGCGTTATGCGTTCAAGATGGGCTGGACCATCGAGCAGGTCTTTGCGCTTTCGAAGATCGACCCGTGGTTCCTCGAGGAATTCCGCCAACTCGTCGCGTTCGAAGACACGCTCTGCAAGTACTCGCGCATCGAGGATCTGCCGCGCGATGTGTTCTTCGAGGCCAAGCGCATGGGCTACTCCGATGCGCAGCTCGCGAACCTCTACCTCGGCTCGATTAGCGCCGACTCGATCCTTCATGTGCGCGCGTGCCGCAAGGCGCTCGGCATCGAGCCGGTCTACAAGCTCGTCGATACCTGTGCCGCTGAGTTCGAAGCCGTCACGCCGTACTACTACTCGACCTACGAAGCGCCGTTCACCCGTGACGGAATCACCGTGTTTGACGACGAAATTCGCGTAACCAACCGCGAGAAGATCGTCATCCTCGGCGGCGGCCCCAACCGCATCGGCCAGGGAATCGAGTTCGACTACTGCTGCTGCCAAGCCGCTTTCGCCTGTGAAAACATGGGTTTCGAGAGCGTGATGATCAACTCGAATCCCGAGACGGTGTCGACCGACTACGACACCAGCGACCTGCTGTTCTTCGAGCCGCTCACGCTTGAGGATGTGCTCAACGTGATCGAGCGACTCAACGGCGGCGGCACCGACCGCGCCGATCGCAGTGGCAAGGTTGTTGGAGCCATCGTGCAATTCGGTGGGCAAACTCCACTCAATCTCGCGCACGGCCTCGCCAAGGCCGGCGTCCCGCTCGTCGGCACCGGCCTCGATTCGATCGACCTCGCCGAGGACCGCGACCGGTTCAAGGCGCTGCTCGACGAGATGGGCCTCAAGCAGCCGCCGAGCGGTATCGCACGCTCGCTCGAGCAGGCGGTGGTGTGCGCGAATGTCATCGGTTACCCCGTGCTCGTGCGTCCGAGCTATGTGCTCGGCGGCCGCGGCATGGAGATTTGCCCTGACGAATCCGCGCTGCGCACCTACATGACCAGCGCGGTCAATGTGAGCGATCTCGCCAACGCGCCCGTGCTCATCGATCGGTTCCTCAGCGACGCGATCGAGGTCGATGTCGATGTTGTCGCCGACTTCGAGCCAAGCGACGGCACGCGCGCGCGCATGATCAAGCACGACGCCGATGCACCGCGCGCGATCGTCTGCGGCGTGATGGAGCACATCGAGGAGGCCGGCATTCACTCCGGCGACTCGACTTGCATCGTGCCGCCGTTCTCGCTTTCGCCGACGATTGTCGAGGAAATCAGGGGGATCGCCATGCGTCTGGCCGAGCGCCTCAAGGTGCGCGGTCTCATGAATGTGCAGTTCGCGGTGAAGGGCAAGGATGTTTACATCCTCGAGGTGAATCCGCGCGCGTCGCGCACCTCGCCCTTTGTCGGCAAGGCCAAGGGTGTCGCGTGGCCGTTCGTCGCCGCGCAACTCATGATGGGTCGCTCGCTCGCAACGCTCGGCACGAAGGAAATCCCGAGCACCGGCTTCTACGCCGTCAAGGAATCGGTCTTCCCGTTCGCCAAGTTCCCCGGCGTCGATGTCGTGCTCGGACCTGAGATGCGTTCGACTGGCGAAGTCATGGGCGCCGACCGCTCGCTGCCGATCGCGTTTGCGAAGGCGCAGATGGCTGCCGGCGTGCACCTGCCCACCAAGGGCAATGTGTTCCTTTCGGTGCGCGACGGCGACAAGGAAGCCTCGATCGCCATCGCACGCGACCTGCGCTCGATGGGCTTCGAGGTTTACACCTCAAAGGGCACGGCTGCGTTCCTCAAGGGCTACTCGGTCGACACGAAGTCGGTCAACAAACTCAGCGAAGGTGCGCGCCCGACGGTGCTCGACCTGATCGCGAACGGCGAGATCCACCTGATCATCAACACCCCGACCCGCAAGGGTGGCAAGACCGACGAGGGCCGCATCCGCGCGACCGCGGTGCGCGCGGGCATCCCGATGATCACGACGATGTCCGCGGCCAAGGCCACCGTCGACGCGATCGCGGCATTGCGCGCGGGCGCTTGGACGGTGACGGCGATCCAGGACTACTTCCCGCACCTCGCGCGGCCCAAGGCCGAGCGCAAGGCGGCGGAGCTGGTCGCGAGTTGAGCGTCGGCTCCTCGAGCCGTTGGAGCCGAGCGAGTCCGCAGCAACCTCGAGGGTCTGTCGGAACCAGGAGCGATGGTCTGTCGTGCGGCCGCTCGGATCCTGATGAGAGTTTTTAAAGCGGAACGGCCGCGCTTGACATCGAGTTGATTCGTCATAAGATCTGGCGAGTAGTGGCAAACGTGCCGCCGTCTATGCAACCACTCCTCGAGGAATCAAATGCTCAGCACTCTCGCGTTGCTTCTCGCGCCGATTCTGGTTTCGGCGTCCCCCATCTCCCTTCCGTCCGAGCCGGCGACCTGCGAGGCCTCGCGCGAGGTCTCACGTGAGGTCTCGCGTGAGGTCTCGCGTGAGG
>QWPT01000004.1:28637-29201 GCA_003671075.1 Planctomycetota bacterium | reverse complement strand
CGTGAGGTCTCGCGTGAGGTCTCGCGTGAGGCAACGCCTTCTGAAGACGAGCTGCCGCGGTGGCAGCGCGAGCCGAGCGGACCCTTCTTGGATTGCTACGACAATTTCAGGCTTGCGGGTTTCGCTCCTGCGGAAGCAAACCGGCTCGCCCACATCGGGATCTACGGCACAGAGCCGTCAGCGGGGTCGGAAGGCTGCCACTACTACGTCGTGACCGTCTACTACTGCGAGGGGGGATCCCGTCGCTACCGGCAGTTCAACGTGGGAACCATCTGCATCGAGGATTTGGTCGGGTCCTGTCCGACCATGACCTGTCCCAGCGGGCAGCAGGCGTTCTATCGAATCACCACGGGCGCTGGCTGCAAGCCCGATGCCACCTGCGCCTGGGTAGAAGTCTCGGGCGTCTACAGCACGGGCCAAGCCGACATCTGCGACAAGCTCGTGGACTGCTCCTGCTGGCCGGGGCTTTCCTGCGGCGCGAGGGTCTGCGTTCCCATGTCGGGTATCCCGATTCAGCCCAAGGGATGCCCGAACTGCCCGTAGGCGGCGGATTGGGGCGGCGGA
>QWPT01000004.1:0-28627 GCA_003671075.1 Planctomycetota bacterium | reverse complement strand
GGCGGCGGATTGGGGCGGCGGACGGGGGCGAGTCGCGACCGCCCGATGCCCCGAGCCAAATCGGACGCCTCCAGGCTTGTCTGCATGTGCGGGCGCGCCCGTTGCGCGCTCACCGCACGACTTGAGTCACGCTAGACTCACCGACCTATGGCGTCCGGCCTCAATCTCCAGCTCTCCCCCGAAATCGTCCAGCTCCTGGTCAATGTGGGCATCATCGTTGCGATGGTCCATGTGATCCTGATCGGTTGCGCCTACGCGATCCTTCTAGAGCGCAAACTCAGCGCTTGGATGCAGGACCGCATCGGCCCCAACCGCGTCGGTCCGCAGGGACTCCTGCAGCCGATCGCCGACGGCATCAAGTTCATGTTGAAGGAAGACTTCAACCCAACCGGTGTCGACAAGGCTCTGTTCTTCCTTGCACCTGGTTTCATCGTGGCGCCCGCGATCATGGGTTTCGCCATCATTCCGTGGGCTGGGCGCATCGACATCACCCAAGCGGTGACATGGTTGGGCGTCGGCGTCGCGGGTGCGAATTACACCGTCAAGCTCATCGGCGCGGACATCAACATCGGCGTCGTCTATCTGCTTGCGACTTCCGCGATCGGCGTCTACGGCGTCTCGCTCGGAGGCTGGGCGAGCAACAACAAGTGGTCATTCCTCGGCGGACTCCGCGCCAGCGCTCAGATGATTTCGTACGAAATCCCGATGGGACTTGCGCTTCTTTGCGTCGTCCTGGCGGCGGGAACTTTCTCTCCATACGAGATTGTCGAGCAGCAACTCCGCGGACAGTGGAACCTCGTGCAGCAGCCGTTGGCGGCCGTCATCTTCTATACGTGCCTGCTCGCCGAAGCCAATCGCGCGCCTTTTGACCTCGCCGAGGCTGACAGCGAGCTCATTGGTGGCTTCCACACCGAGTACTCCTCGATGAAGTTTGCGCTGTTTTTCCTGGGCGAGTACTTCCACATCGTCACCGGTTCGGCGTTCTTCGCCGTGATCTTCCTCGGCGGTTGGTCGATCAATCCCTTCACGGGAGCCGATCTGCCAGTCGAAGGCGGACTGATCCTCATGCTTGCTCAGTTTGCAATCATGATGACCAAGGTCGCGCTCATGGTGGCGCTCACGATGGCGATCCGCTGGACGCTTCCGCGCTTCCGGTTCGACCAACTCATGCGACTTTCGTGGGAAGGCATGATTCCCGTGTCGCTGATGCTGCTGCTGACCGTGACTTTCTTCATCTACTTCGATGTGACCGGCTACCTCTGGGTCGGCTCCATCGGCGTGGCAACGCTCGTCTATCTGGTCAAGCCGATCATGGCCGTGCATGTCGAGGCGAACCAGCGCATTCGGATGATCGGCAGCCGTTTCAGCCCAATGGTCGACGACGCGGGGACCCTCGCCAATCGACCGAGCGTTGCTCTCGACGACCGCGCGATCCCCGATCCGCGTCAGGGCATGATCAGTTCTCACTAAACGAGCCATGATTACTGCGCTGCTCGGACTCTTGCGACTCGGTTTCGCCACGCGATTGCGCGTCGGCGGCGCGTATTGGAAGTGGCGCAAAGAAACCGCCTTCGGTAGCGACCCCGCAAAGTGGCCATCCGCGGCCGAGCGTCGTCACGCGATGCTCGAGTATGCGCGTTGGACCCAGGCGATGCGCCGGCATCTCTCCTGAGTCGGCTGTCGCAAGCTGTCGCCGCAAGCCATGGTCGCAAGCCGCCAGACTTTCTCGGGTTTTTGTACCGAACTTTTACCAAACATCCAAGAGCGACCCATGGCGTGGTTAGAGTCGCGCCATGGCAAAAACACGAACCGAATTTCTCTGCCGCGAATGCGGCGCAAACCACCTGAAATGGCTAGGAAAGTGCCCGGATTGCGGCGCATGGGACAGCCTAGAAAAGTTCGCCGTCGAGGTTGAGGCAACCCGATCGGCGTCGCATCCAGGAGGCTCAGCGATCTGGGGTGCACCCGCCGACGCAACCGATGCCGAGGATCTAGCGCGCTTGGGAATTGGGCGGGCGATCGCTCTGGGCAAAGTGCCTGAGGCGAGCGTGCCCAGGATCCCAACCGGGATCGGCGAGTTTGACCGCGTGCTCGGCGGTGGTTTCGTTCCAGGCTCGGTCGTACTGCTCGGCGGCGACCCAGGCATCGGAAAGAGCACGCTGCTGATGCAGGTGGCGGCAATGATTGCTGCGCGCGGCGGGTCCGTAGGTGGCGGTGGTGCGGGTGGTGCGGGCGCGGGTGGTGGGGGCGGCGCCCTCTATGCATCAAGCGAGGAAAGTCCTCAGCAGATTCGTCTGCGAGCCGAGCGTCTTGAAGCCGTGGTGAAGTCGGGCGGAGCTGCGGGACTCGGCGAACGGCTCCTCGTTTTGGGCGAAGGAAATGTTGCGCGCATCATCGAGCAGGCTCGCCGTTCGCGGCCGACCGTGGTGTTGGTGGATTCGATTCAACTCGTGCACCGCGCTGATGTTTCTGCTGCGCCTGGTTCGATTGCCCAACTTCGGCGCTGCTGCCTCGATCTCGTTGCATTGGCAAAATCGACGGGTTGCGCCGTTGTGCTCGTAGGGCATGTCACCAAGGACGGCGCTCTGGCGGGCCCGAAGCTGTTGGAGCACCTGGTGGATGTGGTGCTTTCCTTCGAAGGAGATCGACATTCCGCCGTGCGCGTGGTGCGCGGCGTGAAGAACAGGTTTGGCTCTACGCAGGAGATAGGGCTTTTTGAGATGCGCGGTGACGGCTTGGCGGAGGTTGAAGCGGTGCGGGTTCCGCACACGGGCGGACCATCGGCGCCCGGATGCGCCTTCGTGGCGACGATGGCGGGAACACGCTGTTTGCTAGGGGAAATTCACGCGTTGGTCGCGACGGGATTCCTGGGAAGCACCAAGCGCAAAGCGAGTGGACTCGACTCCTCGCGCCTGGCGATGCTCATCGCGGTGCTTGAAAAACACGGTGGTCTTCGACTCGCCGATCAAGACGTATTTGTTCAATCGCTTGGCGGGCTCAAGATCGCCGAACCCGCAGCGGACCTTGCGCTTGCGCTCGCCATCGCGGGCGCGTTCTACAACCGAGTCTTGCCGCAAGGTGCCGTGGCAATCGGCGAAATTGGGCTCACGGGTGAACTGCGCACCGTCCCCAACATCGAGCAGCGCGTGCACGAATCACTGCGCCGTGGTGCTCGCGTAGTGTTGATTCCGAGCTCTGCGCGCATGGGCACCTTGCCTAGTCAGTTGTCTGCTCAGAAGCCGACAGAAGGCGCGGACGGGCAGATCGTGAGAGTTGGCACGATCGGAAGTGCTTTGGAATTCCTCTCGCCAGCGCAACGAACGCTCGAAATTGAACCCGTGCCAACCAGTGCTGCGACACGGGACAAAGGTTTTCCTTTCGGAAAAAGACGAGACTTGACATCAATTCCCCCAAACAAATGAGATCGCTAAGTCGATGCGCGAAAGATGTTTACAGCATCAAACCCGGCAGTAGAGCCTCTGGGAAGCCCTCCGCAAGCCCTTATCGACTAGACGGAACCCTTCAAAGCCTGTAACTTCCCGCTCATCGTTTCGGCCAGAGTCGGCCGATGTAGGAGAACCGTTCGGCTGTGGCCTTTGGTGGTCCAGCGCTAGACGGACGGGTGGATGACGCAGACCGGGTTTTTCCCGGCCATACAAGTACGGAGAGTTTCTTACATGAGTCTCACCAAGACCGTCGGCTTCGTTGCCGTCACGACCCTCGCCATCGGTGGCGCGGCTTTCGGAACCGAGCAGAACAATGACACGCTCGCGCAAATCGCAGAGCTCAAGGCCCAAATCGCCTCCCTCAAGGGCGCCGAGAACGGTCAATGGCTCACCGAGCAGCGCGCTTCCGAGATCCGCGGCATCGTCACTGATGTCCTCGCGGACGCGGAAACCCGTTCGAGCCTCCAGGGCGCTGCCGCTGGTTCGGGCTACAACGGTGGCTTCTTCCTGTCGTCTGCGGACGGCAACTACTCGATGAAGATCAATGTCCTCGAGCAGATCCGCTGGTCCTTCAACAACAGCGAGAACGGCACCAACCCGTCGACCACGACTCAGGCCAATGGCTTCGAGAACAAGCGCACCCGCCTCACCTTTGGCGGCAACATGGTTGACTCGAGCTGGAACTACAAGCTCGCGTACTACCTGGCTTACTCGAACGACGCTGAGTTCAGCGGCCAAGCTGCCCCGATTCTCGCTGACGCTTTCGTCAGCAAGGATTTCAGCAATGGCTTCACGGTCACTGTTGGTCAGTTCAAGCTTCCGTTCTCGGCGGAGTACAACCTTGACGCTGGCAACCTCCAGTTCACGGATTACTCGCTCGCCAACACCATCGCTGGTCAGATCATCGGCGGCGGCTACGGACAGGGAATTCAGTTCGGCTACAGCGCCGATCAGTTCCGTGTTCACGGCGCCTACGTGAACGCCATCAGCGAGCAGAACCAGAGCTGGAACGCGGGTTCGCCTGGCACCGAGTGGGCTCTCTCGGGTCGCGCTGAATTCAAGTTCGCCGGCGACTGGGGTCAGTTCAACGACGCGCAGTCTTGGAAGGGCGAGGCTTTCGGAGCCGTCGCTGGCCTCGGCTACTCGTCTGAGATGATCGACGACGCCGCTGGTACCAACCCGTCTGCGCTCACCCTCGACATCACCGTCGACTTCGGTGGTGCAAACGTGACCGCTGCTTACTACTGGGCTGACGCGGACACCACTGCGGGCAACAACCCGACGGCCTATGTCCTCGCAGGCGGCGTCTTCCTCGCGGACGACTTCGAACTCGTCGCTCGTTACGAGTCGATCGACAACGACACCGGCGCGAACGATTCCTTCGGCACCTTCTCTGTCGGTGGCAACTGGTACGTGTCCAAGAACGCAGCCAAGGTCAGCGTTGACCTCGGCTACGGAATGGACGCTTTCCCGACCGACCAGCTGTACGCCAACTGGGTTGCAGCTAATCAGGACGGCCAGTGGGTCGTTCGTGGTCAGATGTCCTTCAGCTTCTGATCAGCTTTGCTGACAGGGCAGGCATCCACTTGACAGTTCAAGCACTCGTTGCTTGACCTACAAAATAGGCTCAGTCGGCCGCCCCGCAAGGGGCGGCCGATTTTCATTTTGCGCCATGGCGCTCCATCAGCCTTACAGTGCCCCCTACCCAACTGGAGCGCTTTCGCCTCCTTTGCAAAGGGACCTATTTCCAATAGAGCAAGGAGTATCGAACAGATGAACTTCTCCAAGGCGATGAGATGTTGCGTAGTGGCCCCGTTGGGAATTGCTGCTGCCGTGGCCATGGCTGAGCAGGACAGTGAAGTCGTGTCGCAGATCGCGCAACTCAAGCGTGAAATCGCTTCCTTAAAGGGGAGTGAGAGCCAGTGGCTCAGCGAGGAGCGCGCCGCGGAAATCCGGAGCATCGTCGGTGATGTTCTTGCCGACGCCGATACGCGATCGAGCCTGCAGGGCAGCAGTGGAACCAGCGGCTACAACGGAGGTTTTTTTCTCTCGTCGACCGATGGCAATTACTCGATGAAGATCAATGTGCTCGAGCAGATTCGCTGGTCGTTCAATGACAGCGAAGACGGCACGACCACCACTCAGGCCAACGGCTTTGAGAACAAGCGCACGCGCCTGACTTTCGGCGGAAGCATGGTCGACTCGAGTTGGAGCTACCAGCTCGCGTACTACCTCGGTTACTCCAACAGCGTTGAAACTGTTGGCGCGAACGAGGTGTCCGATGCATTCGTCATGAAGACTTTCGAATGCGGCGCGAGCCTGACGGTTGGGCAATTCAAGTTGCCATTTTGCGCCGAGTATCAACTCGATGTTGGCAATCTCCAATTCGCCGATTACTCCACGGTTGATGCGATTTTCTGCGCCGGATACGGGCAGGGCATCAAGCTCGGCTACGAGTCCGAGGTTGTTCGTGGCAGCATTTGTTATGTCAACGCGCCGTTTCAAGCCAATCAGGATTGGACTGCGGCGTCGCCTAGTAGTGAATGGGCATTGGTCGGTCGTGTCGAGGGGAAATTCGCAGGCAACTGGAGCCAGTTCGAGCACGCTCAGTCATGGCGCGGCGATAGTTTGGGCGTGCGCGCGGGCGCTGGTCTTTCCTGGAATCAGGCGAACCCCGATCCTTCCACCGATCCTTCCACCGATCCTTCCACGGAGGTCGCGGTGTTCACCATCGACACCACCGTCAATTTCGGTGGAGCGAACCTCGCGGTTGCGTATTTCTGTTCATCCATCTCCGACAGCGGCTCCGCTGTAGTGGACGATGCCAGTCCGACGGGCTTCACCATCGCTGCCGGCTTCTTCGTGACCGACGATGTGGAACTGGTTGCGCGTTACGAAACCGCCAGCATGGATGTTGACCTCGGCGGCGCGCAGGATTTCGCGACGATCAGCGCTGGCGGCAACCTCTACCTCGCCAAGAACCAAGCCAAGTTGGGCGTTGACTTCGGTTACGCGTTGGACGCCATTTCGCCCGTGTTTTCCGACTACGCCATCGGAAACAACTGGGTCCTCGACACCTCCAGCGATGGTGGACAGTGGATGATCCGTTCCCAGCTTTCGTTCAGCTTCTGATCGAACCGCCAGTCTCCGTATCTGCGGCCGCCCAATGGGCGGCCGTTTTTTGTTGCAACGCAAATCTCCCCGCCCTTACTGCTGAAATCTGTCGCTCCTCACCATGCTCTGTCGATAACGAAGGCAGGCGTCAAGTGACGCCCACCCAAGGAGATGGCAGGATGCCCACGACACAAGTGATGAATTCGTCGACGATCCGTCGCATTGCCCGCACGCCACGCCCGCTGCTCACGCCGCTCATGCTGGCAGCTCTCGGAATTGCCAGCGTTGCGCGCGCCCAGGACGGCGCGTCGCAGGCACCTTCCGCGAAGGAACTTATGGAGCGCATAGAGCGGCTGGAAGCCTCGAATCGCGCCTTGGCTGGCGAGGTTCAGACGCTGCGCACCGCCGACGGCGATGCCTGGCTTACCGAGGAGCGCGCGAGTGAGATCCGCTCCATCGTGAGCGATGTTCTCGCTGACAGCGCCACCCGAGACTCGCTGCAAACGAGCACCTCGACTTCGGGCTGGAACGACGGGTTCTATCTGCAGAGTGCCGACGGCCGCTTCCGCCTGGAAGTCGGCGGTCTCATTCAGATGCGCTACATCTACGGCTACATCCCTGATGGAGTCTCTGGGCTCAACACTGGACCTGGCGGCTTGCCTCAGCCGACGCAGTGGATCGCGGACAATGTCGAGACCCGCTCGGGCTTCGATCTGCCGGGAACCCAGCTCGACCTGAAGGGACATATCTTCGGCCCGACTTGGCAGTACAAGATCAAGGGCGCGTTCTCGAATCAAGATGAGGCGGTCATCGGGCAGAATCCGTTCGGCGACCTTGGCAACGGCAGCGGCACCTTCCGCTTGCTCGATGCTTACATGCGAGCTGATGTCGCTGATGATTTCTCGGTGCGCGTTGGTCAGTTCAAACTGCCCTTTGCTCGCGAACAACTCGTTGATACCGAATATCAACTCGCCGTTTCGCGCTCGACGATTGTTGAGCACCTCGGCATCGGACGATCGCAGGGCGTCGAGGGAACTTGGACTTCCGACAACACTCGCGCGATGCTCGCGTTCTCCAACGGTGGAACCGACAATATCTACGGCATTCTCAAGGCTGTCGGCAGCGATCCGCTGAATTCGCTTTACTCCAGCGACGGCGTCGATTGGGCATTTACAGGCCGTTTCGAGTGGAAAATGGCTGGACAGTGGAAGCAATTCAATTCTATGACGAGCCCGCCGGGCGACGAGTATGCGTTGCTCGTTGGTATCGCGGCGCACGCACAAGAAGGCGATCCCGATAGCGGGAACGAAACGATTACTTCAACTGACCCGAACAGCTGGTTCGCGGCAACGGCCGATGTCACGGCTATGTTCGGCGGCGCGACGCTGTTTGCCAGCGTCTTCTATCACCACACAAGCTCGGGTTCGGCATTCTTGCAGGGCTCGAACAACTTCGATGTGCCGACCTACAACGACATGGGTTCCACCGACACGATGGGAGCCGTTGTGCAGGCGTCTTACTACATCGTTCCCAAGTGGGAAGTGTTTAGCCGCTTCGAATACGGCTCGGCGGATATCAACGGCACCATGCCGACGGGTTCCACTTCGCTCGACAACGGCAACGCTCTTGCCATCCTCAGTATCGGTGCCAATTGGTACATCGATGGCGAAGACTTCAAGTGGTCGAGTGACCTGGGCATCGCGTTCGATGCGGTGGACGGAGTCTGGTGGAACGGCGCCAATGGTTGGCGTGCGACAAGCGAGAAGGCTGAAATCGTGTTCCGCTCGCAGCTGCAAATGGCGTTCTGAGACACGGGATTCCCACAGTAATCAAGCAATTTGCGCCGCACGAAAGTGCGGCGCTTTTCTTACACTCACGACTTCCCTGAAGGTCGCGCGCCGCCGCCACTGTCGGCTGTGCGCCGCCAGACTTGAGCAGACGAGCCCATGCGAACCGCACCAGTTCCGAATTCCGTTACGAACCCTGCCACGACCGGCGCCGCCACCGCCGAGATGGTGATTCACCGTGTTGAGGTTCGTCCGCGCCGCGGCCACCATGATCCGCGCGGGCAATCGGTTCAGCGCGCCATCGAATCGCTCGGTCTTGCGCGGCAGCCCAAGCGGGTGGAGCACGCGGCGGTGTATCTGATCGAGGGCGACCTCAGCACGCAGGAGATGGATCGAGTCGCCAACGAGCTGCTTGCCGATTGTGTGACCCAGTCGGCCGAGGTTCACGCCTCCAACCGCGCGTCGCGGCCGAGCGTTGCGCCTGGTTCGGCCGTCGTCGAGGTGCATCCGCTTCCGGGCGTGACCGATCCGAGGGCGGAAAGTGTGCAGGCTGCGATTCTCGCGCTCACCGGCCGCGTGGTGAAAGTGCGGACCGGCGACCGCTACGACTTACACGGCGTCGACAAGGTGGTTGCGAAGACGGTGGGCGAGCGGTTGTTGGCGAATCATGTCATTCATGCGATCCACACCGAGCCGTACTTCCCAATGGCCTTTGCGGCGGGAAAGCCTTACACGCTCGCCGTGCGCCATGTTGCGATGACAAAGTTGTCCGACGCTGAACTAGAAAAGTTGTCGCGGGAAGGCCATCTGTTTCTCTCGTTGGACGAGATGAAGGCGATCCAGGCCGAGTACCGCCGCATTGGTCGGGAGCCGCGCGAGATTGAGTTGGAGACGCTCGCTCAGACTTGGTCCGAGCATTGCGTGCACAAGACGCTGAAGTCGACGGTGCGCTATCGCGAGCTTTCGAACGACCCAGCGTTCGAGGGGCAGTGGTCGCTGGTGGCCGATGCGGCATCGCGTCCGAACCACGAGGTTTCGGCCGACGGAACCGTGTTGGTGAAGAACCTGCTCAAGTCAACGGTGGCAGCGAGCACGCATGAACTGATCGCTGGTGTCGATGGGAAGCCGGGCATCGACTGGTGCCTCTCGGTCTTCGTCGACAATTCGGGCGTGGTCGCGTTCGACGACGAGGATGCCGTCTGCTTCAAGTGCGAGACGCACAACCGTCCGAGCGCGATCGAGCCATATGGCGGCGCGGCAACCGGTATTGGCGGTTGTATCCGCGACATCATCGGCACCGGACTGGGCGCGAAGCCGATCGCGGCCACGGATATTTTCTGCGTTGCGTATCCAGATGTCGCCGAGGTGCCGCAGGGTTGCCTTGATCCCAAGCGCGTGCTGAGTCAGGTTGTCGCGGGAGTGCGCGATTACGGAAACCGCATGGGCATTCCCACGCTAAACGGCGCGGTCTATTTCGATGATAGTTATGTGGGAAATCCGCTGGTTTACTGCGGCTGCATCGGCATCATGCCGCGGTCGTGCGTGAAGGGCGTGACTAAAAAAGGCGATGCCATCATTGCCGTCGGAGGCCGAACTGGTCGCGATGGCATTCACGGCGCTACTTTCTCCAGCGCGGAACTCACCGACAAGCATGCGGATGAATTCAGTCATGCGGTGCAGATCGGCAACGCCATCACCGAGAAGAAGGTGCTCGATGCGATCCTTGCCATGCGCGATCGCGCGGGCGGTCCGCTCTACAGCGGCCTGACCGATTGCGGCGCGGGCGGTTTCTCGAGTGCTGTTGGCGAAATGGCGAGCGAGATCGGTGCGACGGTTCATCTTGATCGCGCGCCCACCAAGTACGAGGGCCTTTCGCCAACGGAAGTGTGGATCAGCGAAGCGCAGGAGCGGCTCGTGCTTGCGGTGCCTGAGGCGAACATCGAGGAGCTCGCACGGATTTGCGCCGACCACGGCGTCGACTGGTGCAACTTGGGAACCTTCGGATTGGACGCTGCGAACGAAACTCACGACATCGCGTTGATGTGGAACGGCATCGAGGTTGGTCGCCTTTCGTGCGAGTTCCTCCATGGTGCGATTCCGATGCCGATTCGCGAGGCGGTGTGGGATGCGTCTTGGGCGGTGCAGCAGCGCGCGCCCAAGAGTTCGACAACGCGTGCGGCGCAGTTTGCCCGCGACCTCGCGCAGACTCCTGCGGATGCGCTGCGTGTGCTTGAGGAGTTGTTGGCGCATCCAAACATCGCAAGCAAGGCGTGGATCATTCGCCAGTACGACCACGAAGTGCAGGGCTCAAGCGTGCTGAAGCCGCTGGTCGGCGAGCCGGTTGGCGCGTCGGGCGGTGGACCGGGCGATGCCGCGGTGATCCGACCGAAGAAGGGTTCCGACAAGGCGCTCGCGATCGGCAACGGTCTTGCCACTGGGCTCGGATCCGATCCGTATGCGATGGCCATTGCCGCCGTGGACGAGTGCGTGCGCAACCTGGTGTGCGTGGGCGCCGATCCGACGCGCATCGCCATCCTCGATAATTTCTGCTGGCCGAGTTGCAAGGATCCGCGCAACATGGGCGCGTTGGTCCGCGCGTGCGAGGGTTGCTACGACGCGTCGAAGGCGTTCGGCGCGCCATTCATTTCCGGCAAGGACTCGCTGAACAACCAGTTTGTGACCGAGGATGGCCGAACGATTCAGATCGCGCCGACGCTGTTGATCTCGGGATTTGCGCCTGTTGAAAAAGACACGATGGCGGTGTCGATGGATGCAAAGCGCGCGGGCTCGAAGTTGGTGTTGGTGGGCAAGACGACCAATCGCCTCGGCGGCTCGCATTTCGCGTTGCTTGCGGGTGCGACAACTGGCGCAACGCGCATCGCGGCGCCCGATCTGATCGCTGGTCCGCGCCACGCGGCGGCGGTTGCGCGCGCGATTCGTGCGGGCGTGGTGCGTTCGGCGCACGATTGCTCGGAGGGCGGCCTTCTGGTCGCGGCGGCAGAGATGGCCTTCAGCGGAAGGCTCGGACTTTCGCTCGATGTGGGCGCGATGTTGACTGACGGAGAGGTTCCGATTCTTGCGCGTTGTTTCGCCGAGGATCCGTCGCGCTATTTGCTTGAGGTCGAGGAGAAGGACATCGCCGCGCTTTCGAAGGCGCTTGGTGATGTTCCGCACGCGGTCGTCGGTGCGTTTAACGCATCGGGCGAACTGTCGCTCGGCGGAGCAACGGTCAAGGTCAGCATTCTCGGCGAGCGCTGGAGTGGGGGAATCGCGTGGTAAACAAGAAGAAAGATCAATTGAGCATGCAGGATTCGATGAAGGCTCTTGTCATCACCGCTCCGGGAATCAACTGCGACCTTGAGCTTTGCGAGGCATTTGCGCTTGCGGGTTGCGAGGTGGAAAGCGAGCTGCTTACGCGGCTTTCTCGCGATCCTGCGCGGATCGACCGCTACGACCTCATCGGATTGCCCGGTGGATTTAGTTACGGCGATGACATCGCGGCAGGCCGCATCATGGCCGCGCTCATCCGCGAGTCGATCTATCCCGCGCTTGCCGCGGCGATCGAGCGGGGCACGCCGATGATCACTCCGTGCAATGGCTTTCAGATCGCGGTGCAGGCGGGACTGCTTCCCGGTCCGGCATCAGGCGAGCGGTGGAGCGAAACGGCGACGGAGCCGACGGTCGCGCTAGCGCAGAATGAAAGCGCGCGCTTCAACGATGTTTGGACCACGATGGAGATCCCGTCGGGAACGCGCTGCGTGTGGACGCGCGGCTTGCGTATGGACGCCGACACCGCGCTCATGCCTTGCGCGCACGGCGAAGGGCGATTCGTTGCCGATGAAGAAACCGTCGCGGCATTGGAGGCGAACGGCCAGATCGCGGTGCGCTACGGCGCGCGTGATCACTTCAATGGATCAGTCAAACGCATCGCGGGAATCTGCGACGCGACGGGGCTGGTGTTTGGACTGATGCCGCATCCGGAGCGCTACCTGCGTTGGACGCAGCATCCGCGTTGGACGCGTTTGAGCGACGCACAACGAACCGGCGACACGCCCGGCTTGCAAATGTTTCGAAACGCCGTTGCCCATGCCCGCGCCGCCCGTGCGACCTCGGGGAGCCGTCGATGAGTACCACTGCCTTGAAGACACTTCGTTTAGCCACCATCGGCGTCGGTCGAATGGGACGCCATCACGCGCGACTTTGCGCGACCACCGACGGTTGCCAACTCGTTGGCGTGGTCGATGGAAACATTGAGCGCGCCGCGGCAATCACCGAGGAATGGGGCGGCAACGCCTTCGCCAATGTGGAGCAGTTGATCGCTCATGGAGTCGATGCGGTTGTCATTGCAACGCCGACCATCACCCATCGCGCGATCGTCGAGCCGTTGCTCGAGGCGGGCATCGCCTGCTTGGTCGAGAAGCCGCTCGCGCCGGATGTTGTCGAAGCGCGCGCGATTGCCGACACCGCTCATCGCACAGGTTCGCTGTTGCAGGTTGGGCATGTGGTGCGTTACGACCCAGTGATGATGGCGGTGCGCGAACTGTTCTCGACGGGCACGATGCGCCCGCGCTTCATCGAGATTGATCGAGTGAGTCCGATGACCTTTCGTTCGGTCGATGTCGGCGTAGTGCTCGACATGATGATTCACGACCTTGATGTGCTGTTCATGCTGATGGGTGCGGAACCCGAGGAAATTCACGCCAATGCGGTGTGCGTCGTCGGCGAGGCCGAGGATGTATGCAATGCGCGTTTGGTGTTTCCTGCTGGGCCGGACGGCATTCGTTGCACGGCGAATGTCACCGCAAGTCGACTCGCGCTCAAGACTGAGCGCAAGATTCGACTGATCAGCGAGGACGCGTATGTGTCGGCCGACTTTGTTGCGAAGAAGGGCAATGTCGTTCGCAAGACCGCCAACGCGTCGCAGCTGGCCGATGTGCGTAGCCGGCTGAAGCAGGGCGAGGATCTCTCGAGCGTGAACTATCTCGAGATGATTGCGATGGAGCCTTTGGCCGTCGGTGCGGGCGAACCGCTCAAGATGCAGATGCTCGACTTTCTCGACGCGGTGCGCAACAACAGGCGACCGCAGGTCAACGCGGAGGATGGATTTGCTGCGGTGCGAACAGCGGAGCGCATCGTCGCGGTTGCGCGCGCTGCTGGCGCGCGCATGGTGTGAGGGAGAGCGAGAGGATCACTGCATGAGCACCGAAGACCGCGTCCTTCTCGTGGATGACCAGCCGATGATGGGCGAGGTCGTGCGGCGGTTGCTCGACGCGGCGGGCGGATTCGATCTGCGCTTCGTGTCGAACGCCGACGACGCGCTCGCGGCGGCGCGCGAGTTCATGCCGACGGTGATCCTGCAGGACATCGAGATGCCCAGCATCAACGGCTTCGATTTGCTCGATGCATACCGCGCGGATCACGCGCTTGCCGACATCCCTGTGCTCATGCTCACCAGTGTCGAGAATCCTGATGCGAAGGCCAGGGCGTTCGAGTCCGGCGCGAGCGACTACATGGTGAAGTTCCCCGACCCGATCGAACTGGTCGCGCGGGTGCGGCGCCAATCGCAGATGCGCCGCCAAGCGCTCGCGCGGGTGCAGCGTGCGGCGGACGCGGCGCGCGCGCGCAATCCGTTCGGCTTCGTGCGCGAGCCGCTGCCGCAGTGCGATGTTGCGATCATTGGCGGCGGATTCAGCGGGCTCATGTCGGCGGTGCGCATCGCGGCCGCGGCGCCAGGTGCGAGCTTGAGCGTGTTCGAGCGGCGTTTGCGCAGCGGACCCGGCGTTGCGTATGGCGCGTGCGACGGCGAGCATCTGCTCAATGTCCCGGCCGCGCGCATGGGCGCGTTCGCGGAGAAGCCGACGGCGTTCCACGAATGGCTCGAGCGCGAGTCGCCCGGACGATACGGTGCGAGCGACTTTGCGCCGCGCGCGATGTTTGGTCGCTACATGATCGAGATGGTTCGCGGCGCGCTCGAAGCGACGAACCCGCCACCGCGCATGGTGTCCGACGCAGTCGTGCATCTCGAGCGTCACGCGGCTGGATTCGAGTTGCTGCTGGCGACCGGTCGCACGGTGATTGCGCGTGGCGTGGTTCTTGCGGTCGGACTTCCGCAGGCGCGAGCGCCGTGGCGCGGCGTCGGTGGTGATGCGCTCGCGGCGATTGCGCGCAAGCTACTCGTCGACGATCCTTGGGAACCCGGCGCGCTGGACGGCGTTGCTGCGGATGACACGATCGTCATCATCGGCAGCGGGCTGACCGCGGTCGATGTCACGCTCGGGCTTCGTCGCCGCGGTCATCGCGGCAAGGTTGTGCTGGTGTCGCGCAACGGCCGCTTTCCGCTGCCGCACGCGGCGTCGCATGGCGCGCCGCCGGCGCTGGACTTCGCGGAACTCGCGCGCAGTCCGCACGACGCGTTTCGCCTCGTGCGCCGCACGGTGCGCGAGCTCGCGGCGCACGATCACGACTGGCACGGCGCGATCGACGGCGTTCGCCCGCACGCGGCCAAGGTGTGGCAGGCGTGGTCGCCGGAGCAACGCGCATACTTCCTGCGCCGGCTGCGGCCGTACTGGGAGATCCATCGTCACCGCATTCCGCCGCATCTCCTCGCGTTGCTCGACGCGGATCGCGCGGCGGGCACGCTCGAGCTCATCTCGGGAGGCGTGACGGGTATCGCCGCCGCCACAGGGGCCGAAGCGCTCGATGTGACGATCAAGCCCGCACGCGGCGCGCCGCAATCGCTGCGTGCGGCGCGCATCGTCAATTGCGTTGGTCCCGCGATGAGCGTTGCGGAAACCGTCGATCCATTGCTCGCGTCGATGTTCCGCAGCGGAATGGCCACGGCCGATGTGCTCGGACTCGGGCTTCGTTCGGACGCGGAAGGACGCCTGCTCGACTCGCAACTTGCGCCGCAGCGCGGCATTCGCCTCGTCGGCGCGCTGCGTCGCGGCGAACTGTGGGAGTCAACCGCGGTTCCCGAACTTCGCGTGCAGGCTGCGGTCGCGGCGGAGTCGCTCGCGCGCGAGCTCGGCTTACTGAGGGCGACCACCGCATGAAGCAGGCGCAATCGCCATGCGAGACGCACTGGATCGGATCGCACCTCTCGGTCGCGGGCGCATTGCGCGCTGCGATCGACGAGGCCGTTGCGTTTCGCTTTGGCGCGGTGCAGATCTTCACGCGTAACCAGCGGCAGTGGACGCCCAAGGCGCTTGAGAAAGACGAAATCGCCGAGTTCTACGCCGCGCGCAAGGGCACGGTGTTTGAGGACGGCGCGCGCATCGTGAGCCACAACAGCTACCTCATAAACCTCGCGTCGCCCGACGCGACCAACTTGGCGAAGTCGATGGCGTGCGAGCGCGCCGAGCTCGAGCGTTGCGAGTTGCTCGGCATCTCCGCGTCGGTGGCGCATCCGGGCGCGCATCTGGCCACCGAGGGCGCGCGCAAGCCGAAGGACCCGAACGACCTCGACAGCGAGCCGACCGCTGAGGAACTTGCGGGCCTCAAGCGCATCGCCAAGTCGATCGACCAGCTGCACAAGGATCTCAAGGGCTACAAGGTGCGCATCGCGCTCGAAACGACCACGGGAAGCGGCACCAACCTCGGTTACGCGTTCCATCATCTCGCGCGCATCCGCGGCATGGTCAAGGAGCCTGAGCGCATCGTTTATTGCATCGACACCTGTCATGTGTTCAGCGCGGGCTACGACATCTCGACGCCTGCGAAGGCAAAGGCCACGCTCGAGCGCTTTGACGCCGAAGCGGGGCTCGCCCATGTTGGCGCGCTGCACATCAACGACTCTGAGGCGCCGTTCGCGTCGCGCAAGGATCGCCACGCCCACATCGGCGAGGGCTTGTGCGGCGATGCTTGGTTCACGGCGATTCTTCGCCATCCCGCCTTCGCTTCGGTTCCCAAAAACCTGGAAACCGAGAAGGGCAACGCCGCGGATGGGCGGCCTTGGGACCTGGTCAACTCGGAACGGCTTACTACGCTGGCGGCAAAATCGCGCGCGTCAAAGTGACACGCGCACTTTCCAACTCGGATGTGATTACAGGAACCGTCCGTGGAAGCCCGATTGAAGACGCACATGACTGACTTCACGATTCTCCCCAGCAGGCTTCGGTCGGAGCGCCTCCGCGCATCCCGCACCCTCGCATCGTGCACGCTCGCCGTCATTTCGGTTTTGGCGGGCTGTTCGAGTCGCGCGGCGGTGATGGGCGACAAGTCGAAGGCGCCGGCCACGGTGCTGCCGACGAACGCGCAGGCAATCGTCGTTGCGCCGGCCAAGCCAACCGAGACCGAGGCCATCAAGCTCGCCACGGCGCGCGATGCGGCGGCCAATGAAGACTACGAGACGGCGCTGCGGGTGTTTCGCGAGCTGCTCGAGGATAATCCCACGCTTGCCGACGCGTTTACCGGCATGGGCGCGGTGTTGGAGCAGAAGGGCGAATTGACGCTGGCCGAGCCCGCTTACGCGCGCGCGGTTGCGCTTGATGCTGGTGATTTCACCGCGGTTTCGAGCCATGGGCGCGTGCTCGAGGCGCTTGGCCGAATCAAGGACGCGGTGTTCGCCTATCAGCGCGCGCTGATGATTCGCCCGCGCGACATGGATTCGAACCTCGCGATGTCGCGGCTGATGTCCGTGACTGGGCAGTCGGACAGCGCGGTGGTGTTCGCGCAACGCGCGGTCAAGACCGATCCGCAGAGCGGGCCGGCGCACCTGCAGTTGGCGCGATCGCTGGCCAAGGCGGGCCGTGGTGCGGACGCGATTCGCGAGTACGAATCAGCGTGCGAACTTATCGAGCCGCCTGCCGAGGTGATGCTTGCGCTCGTGAACGCCTACGCCCTGGAGCGCCGCTATCAGGAGGCCAGCAATGCTGCGGATGCGCTCACCCGCACCGCGCCGAGCGCCGCGGCGTTTGAGCGTCTGGGCTGGGCCAACTTTCGCTTGAATGAGTTTGAGAAGTCCGACGCGGCCTACCGCAAGGCCATCGAACTCGATTCCAAGTACTGGCCCGCGC
The DNA here is from genome assembly GCA_003671075.1 of Planctomycetota bacterium. Taxonomy (GTDB): domain Bacteria; phylum Planctomycetota; class Phycisphaerae; order Phycisphaerales; family SM1A02; genus QWPT01. The sequence goes on along the minus strand of QWPT01000004.1, from coordinate 11,266 downwards.
TGAACGGCGTCGGCGTGAACGCGCTCAATGCGTGGATCAAGGCGGGAAAGCCTGCCGACGATCCACTCCGCGACGAGGCGCGCACGATGCTGCAGCGATCGATGAAGGCGAACCCCGACCAGCCCAAGGTCGCGCTACTGCTGATGAAGTATCAGCTCTGACGGCGGTGGATCGCTACGATTCCGCCCATGTCAGCACACCAATCTGCAAGCGCTCACAGCCCCGTCGACCCGTCGCTTCTCGAGTTTTTCGATTCGCCCACCGACACGCCGTTCATGATCGAGCATGTGAGCGAAGAGTTCACCTCGGTCTGTCCGAAGACCGGCCACCCCGACTTTGCGCACATCATTCTGCGCTACGAACCCGCAGCGGTCTGCGTCGAGCTGAAGAGCCTCAAGATGTACTACCAGAGCTACCGCAACGCGGGGATCTTTTACGAAGCGGTCACCAACCGACTGCGTGATGATCTTGCCCAGTCGATGACCCCGGCTTGGATGCAGGTGATTACCGTTTGGAGTGGGCGCGGCGGTATCCGATCGCGCATCGTGGCGTCGTACGGCAAGGTGCCGGATTGCTGGGCGGCCAAACTCGACGCGTGATTGCGTGCGCGGTTAGTTGCTGATCTGGAACGAAGGCATCGACGAGCGCTTCTTCACGGGGAGTTCGCCGAGTTCCTGCGCTTTTTCGGCGCCGAGATCGACGATGAGAACATCCTGAAGTTTGCGGAACAGCGTCGCCTCAACTTGCTCAAGGTCGTCGCGCAACTTCTTGCGCTCGCGCGTGAGGTTCTGTATCTGCTGCATTTCTTTGGCCGCACCGCTGGCGCCGCCTTGCTTGGACGCCTGTTCCTGCGCGTCGATGAACTCCTCGCAGCGTGTCTCGCGCGCCTCGATCCATTCGGCGCGAACCGCGTTGACGGCCGCCTTGCCGTTGGCGGTTAGGCCAGCGATCGCCTCGGCCTTGGTGAAATACGGTTCGAGATCGCGCGCGCCTTTGTAGACCGATGGATTGGCAGCGTGGAGAAAACCGCGACGCACGGTCGTCTGCGCCACGACATCGCCTTCGAGCGCCTCGACGATGGTGTCGACGGTTCGGCGGTTGAGTTCGGCGACGCGTTCGCGCGACTTGGAACGGCGATTCTCGATCTGCTCGAGCCGTTCGCTGAGATCACTATCGATACTCACTCCGCGGGTGGACTGGATGCCGCCGTGACCATCGTCGACAGTGATCTCGGTGGTGGCTTGGGCAAAGGCCTCGTCTTGTTGCCGCGCGAGGTCCTTGACCTCGGCCTGCATCGATCGGATTGCCGCGACCGAAGTCTCGTCCCACGACTTGAGGTCGGTGGCGATCTTGGCGCGCGCGGCGTTGGGGATGTCGGACCGCTCGATGACGCTGACGATATCGACGCCACGCATGCCCGATTCGCCGATGAGCAGGCGGGCGCGGGCGCGGGCGCGGCGGGCCGCATCGTTGGCGTCGGTCTTGTCGGCAGCGACCACCGCCTTCAGCTCGTCGAACATCGTTTCCTCGGCAACTTCGATCGCTTCGATGACCTTAGTGTTGTCTCCGCCACCAATGCTGACGCCATCTTCGCCGCTGAGCGTGAAGGTCATGCTCATGCCGCTTTCGTCGCCGGTCGACAGTATTGGCGCTGAAGGGGCGAGTTTCTTCTCGGCGATGTTTCGCGCTTCGGCGCAGCGTGCAACGATTTCGTCGAACATCGGTCGCGTGTCTTTTTCGAAACCAAGTTTGTTCGCGAGCGCGTCGATTTCCTCTCGCGTCATGGGCCGTGGAATCGATGAACCGTCACCACCAAGACCAAGCCCGCCGAGCACCATCCCGCCTTCACCTATGGTGAAATCATCACCCGACAGGACGACCATCTCGCCATCGCCGCCGACCATCGCGATTTGAACATTGGCCATCTGCCCCATTGCACCTTCGAGGGCGCCCTGGATTCCTTCGCGACCGAGCTGCGCCGTCGTCTTCGAGTCGGGCGCGGCGATGCCGATGGTCGCGCGCAGGGTGGCCGCGTTGCTGGCCTCAAGTGATTCGAGACTGTTGCGCAGACGATCGGACTTTTCCCTCTTTTGCGCATCGGCTTCGTTTGCGCCGTCGCTGTTGAAGAGCATCACCATGCCACTGTCGCCAGCCCCATCCTCAAGCATTTTGTCGACGGCGTCCATCATCTCGAACACGATGGCGCGGGTGGCCATGTCGTGGGCGGCGGAGAGATCCTCGACGTCCCTCCACTTCGACCTATCAAGTTCGGCTTTGTCGTTCATCGCCTTCGCGATTGCATAGACGGTGTTGAACTCGCTCTTGGAACGCAGCATGGGATAAAGAGCGGCAACCAAGTGGTCGCGCAACGACATGGCCTGATTGGGATGCACGAGCGGCATGACTTGGTCAAGCGCCTCGCGATGGAGCTTGCGAATGCGTGTGGCGATCTTGGCGGTGTCTTCGTTGGCGCGGTGTTGCGCTTCACGCATCTTGGCAAACCATTCCTCGGCGGGCGGCGTGGCCTTCGCTTCGCCTTCGCCCTTGCCTTCGCCTTGAGCAGGAATGGCAAGTGTCGCGCCGATGCCCATTTCCTCGCGTATTTCCGCAGCTTTCACGATCCGCACGAACGACGCTTCGGCGTAGCGAGCTAGTTGACGCGTCAGTTCGCCTTCGTAGGTCTCGAGCGCGGTGTTCACAATGTTGGCTGCGTCGGGATCAATCTGCGTGATGACAGGTGCGCTGCGCATCGAGTATTCGAACGACTTGCCCATCGTGCCGAACGCGGGAGCGAGCATCGCGGAGCGGCGGCGGGAAAGCGCGGCGCGGATCCGGCGCGACTTCCACGACTCGTTCTCGGGAAGGACTGCGGCGATCTCATCGGCGAGTTGGTCGTCGAGTTGCGCGGCCCGCTGAAACACGCGGCGTCGCAGGTCGGCTTCTTTCCTCGCTTCGTCGACCGAACGAGCGAGGTCAAACGGCGAGTCGTTGGGCCTGGCGAGGGCGGGGTCGACTTCGCGCTTCTCGAACTCGCGGAAGCGCTCGAAGTACGCTTCATGCAGCGGAAGAGCAGCGTCTTTCGTAGTGTCGGGTAGCCCGGCGAATCGAAGCATGATCTCCAGTTGCGCGGCCGAAACGGGTGAAGGCAACTGGCGACCGAGTTGCGCATCGGCGCGCGTGGTGAGCGCGATGGGCGCTGCGAGTGCAACAGCCAAGGCGAGCGTGGCGGTGGGGCGAAGGAGGTTTGAGAGAAGTCGGTTCATGAGGTGGGTCCACGATGTCGGTTCACCATGTCGGTCCACCATGGCGTTTCACGGGCAACTCGTGATGAATTGCGACTGACCGGAGTTTCAAAGCGTCGCTTGGCGCGCAGTTGGCAGTTGCATGATGCCCGAACGGCGATGTTCCGTCGATGTTCCGTCGATGTTTCGGCCATGTTCTGTCCATGTTCTGTCCATGTTGTGTCCATGTTCTGTCATGGCTTCGCTGCCGGCGCTGACTCCTGCGACGAAGAGCGGGGCGGCGCCTCGCCGAGACCGTGCGCGCGCAGATGGTCGACCATGCCGCGGTGAAAGCGCAGTTGTGCCGCGGGATGAGCGGTGTCGTGGGTCAGGCCATCGAGGATCTCGATGAACCCGGGGCCTTCAGCGGGCTGTTCGCCGCGCACGACCGCAGCCGCGCGGATGACCGCCAACTTCTCCTTGAGCCGCACAACCGCTTCGTTGAGGTAGAACGAGTCGCGGGCGCCGCAGATCAGTCGAATGCGGGTCGCAAAGAGTTCGCTCACCCGCGTGGGGTCGCGCTCGAGCCGCTTGGCCAAGTCAAACTGCGACCACGCTTCCACGGTTACGGGGTCGATTGCGCCGGTCGTTGGATCGCAAAGCCGCCTCGGCGCGCCCGTTGCGGGGTCGTACGGAGACCACATCGCGTTCCACGCCGCCCATTGCTCGCCACTGCGGCCGTTGGGGTCGATGGTGCGCTCAGTGGCCATCTCGTCGCGGACGGTCATGAACACGCGATCCTCGTCGGGCCCGAGCGGGCCGCGAAAGCTCGGGGTGTCGCTCCCATCGCCAGCGATGAACAGACTGGCGTCGCGGTAGAGGTTTGTGCGCTGAAACGCGGAGAAATCGACGGGATCGGGGGCGCTGGCAAAGCAGGCGCCGAAAGTGTCGGGATAGGAAAGGATCAGGTGGAGCGATGTCCAACCACCGCTGGAATGGCCAGTGACGATGCGGGCCTCAGGCTTGGCGATCAGCCGAAACCGTTCCTCGAGAAAGGGAATGAACTCCTCGACGAGGGCGCGGCCGACGGGGCCGTTGGTTGGGGAATCGCAGAATCCGTGGTGGCCCCAAGCAGTTTCGCAATCCAGGAAGACCCAGACCGCCTGCGGGATCGCGCCTCGGGCTTCGGGTGCGCGCAGTGCCGCCGCGGCATCGGCAGCGGCGAGGTAGGTCGCGCCGAAGCCGCCGATGACATAGATCGTGGGCCACATGCGCCGCGCGAAGGAGAGATCGTCGTAGCCGAAGGGAAGCACCACGCCAGCGCGCAACTGGTACTCGCGGGCAAAGTGCTTTGAAAGCAGGGCGCTTGGGCGCGTGACCCATTCGACGCCCGGAATCGGCGCTGGCTTGGCGGCGGCGGGGGCGATGCGGTGGACCAACTCGATACGGATCTCGTCGGCGCGGTCGGGGGCGAGCTCAATGCGCTTTGGCTCGGAAACCAGGTTGCCCGGGCCGAGGTGGCCGCGCTCGGTGAAGTCGGTGTCGAGCACCGCTTGTACGCGCCAAGCTCCCGAAAGCCCGTTGAGCGGCCCGCCGAAGACGGTGGCGTTCGAGTCATCGATGGTGAAGGTCGTCAGTGCCGATCCATCGGCAACGGCGATCGAGGCGATCGGCTGCAACTTGTAGAAAAACGGCGCGTCCACTGGCTCGCTGTTCGCCCAGCGATCGCTGTCGGGCACGAAGAAGAGCAGCAGCCTGCCGCCGCCGATCGGTGCCGCCGCGCCGACTTGCGCGCCGACTTGCGCGCCGACTTGCGCGCCGTCTTGCGCTGTTTCCAACGCGATCTTGATTGAATATCGGTCCTTTGCGAGTGGAATGGGGACGGCGGTGGGCTCAGCGTCCTGCTTCGCCTGCGTCGTCCTGCAGGTCTGCGCCATGGTGCAGGCCAAAACCAGAGCCGCCAATTGGAAAGCGATCGGCGTCATCGTGCAACGCCGAGCGGGGCTAGGGGTGGGGAACTCCTTGTTCAACTGCCGCATGTGCTGATTCATACCTGCTTTCCGAGCCGATACACAGTCGCCCGAGCGTGGATGCGCGCATTCGCCTCGGATTCCTCGGAGCTAAAGACTATGTTCGCACGATCGGTTCGCCCCCTCACCGTTGCTCTCCTCACCACCGCGCTTGGCGCGTGTGCTTCGCACCGAACCTACGAGGACGAGGTCACTCACTCGGCCGAGGCGGTCCGCGACACCCTTCATGGTCTGGCGTTCACGACCGACGAACCGGTGGAGCTGAAGACCACCGGCCCGCTTGCGGTGAATGTTGACAATTTTGCGGGTGATGTCGAGGTGCGCGCGAATCCGAAGGCGCTCGTCACCACCGTCGAAGTCCGCCGCGTTTCATCGATGGGCCTTGGCCGCATGGATGAGGCGCGCGCAGAGCTTGTGGATGTGAAGTGGACTGCGACGCTCGAACCGCGCGCTGGCGGCGGCGACACGCTGCAGATCCGCGCCAACGCCGACAACCCCGAACCGCACTTCTTTCACGCCGACATTCTGGTGATCACGCCCGCGCTTGATAGCGTTTCCGTGCGCACCATGAACGGCAATGTCGCCGTGGTCGCCAATCAGGGCCCCGTTGATATCGAGACCACGCGCGGCAATGTGCGCATGCTCACGCCGTGGCCGATGACACAAGCCATCCGGATCATTACCAGCGAAGGCTCGATCGATTACCGCGTGCGCGGCGAGTCCAAGGGCGCGTTTGACGCTCAAAGTCATGGCGGCGAAGTGCGCCAGCTGTGCCAATACGGCCAGTGGCTGTCACTCGCACCCGAAAATGATCAGGATCGTCTGATCGCGACCCTGAACGGCGGCCGCAACCAGATTCTCCTGCGCACCAGCGAGAAGAACATCCGCATCGCCGTGGTGCCTGATCCGACCAATGTCGGCCGCGAGATCGTCGATCCGTGAGTTGAGCAGGCGCGCGCGCGATCAGGCCTTCGCGTGTGCTACATTCCTTTGGTGAAGGAAGTCCAAGACCACTGGTTTCGTCTCGCGAAGGAAGAAGGCTATCGCTCGCGCGCGGCCTACAAGTTCATCGACATCGATGATCGTAAGGGGCTGTTGCGCCGAGGTGACCGCGTGTTGGACGCGGGTGCCGCGCCTGGCAGCTGGTCGCAGGTGGCCGCCGCTCGCGTTGGTCCGCGCGGCGAGGTCGTTGCCGTCGACCTCAAGCCGATCAACCCCAACGGATATGCGTCGAATGTGCGCCTTATTCAGGCGGACTTGCGTGATCTGACCACTGAGGATCTTGGCGGTCGTCCGTTCGACGCCGTGATTTCCGACATGGCTCCCGACACCACTGGCGATCCAGGCGGCGATTCCATCCGTTCCGCACGCCTATGCCATGAGCTGCTCGATCGTTGCCCGGGATGGCTGCGTAAGGGCGGCAATCTGACCATGAAGGTCTTCGAGGGCGGCGAGTACCCCGAGCTACTGAAGCGCGCGGGTCGCATGTTCGAGGAAGCCAAGGGCTACAAGCCGCGGGCTTCGCGGGCCGAGAGCGTGGAGATGTTCGTGGTCTGCCTGAATTACCGAGGCAACGACGGTTTCCTGCAGAACGCCGCGACGGCCAGCCTGCCCAAGCGCAAGCCGTCCAAGGGCTGGGCGACCGAGGAGTAACGGCGGCGGATCGTGCGCGATTCGTGCGCTGATCATGCGCCGATCATGCGCGGTTTCTGCAGGCATCGTGTGGCGAAGTGCCCGCGAACCCCTTGCAGAGCCTGTGGCGGTGAGGCATGGAGGTTGCATGGGTCCCCTGCGGAACAGTCCGCACGAAGGAGACCTCATGCAGATCAACAGCTCTTCTCAACTTGCTTCTCAGATGGCGGCGCAGATGGCGTCCAAGATGTCGTCCAAGATGGCGTCGTCCAAGATGGCGTCGTCCAAAATGGCGTCACCCAATATGGCGTCGTCCAAACCTGCGTCGCCGTTCTCGGCGGCAGTTCGTCCTGACGCACCGATTGCGGGCATCGCGCCTGCGGCGACCAGTTCTTCCGCCGGTGGCTCCGAAGGCATCACCTTCCGCGGCACCGAATCCCCGGTGGTGTCGGTGGAGGCGCTCATGCAGCATTGGGGCAGCTCGAACACCGAGTACGACCTCAACAGCGATGGCATCGTCAACGGCCAGGACTTGTCGATCGCGCTGAACAGCTCGACCAACACCCAGAGCAGGGTGCTCGAGAATTGGGGCGCGACCGGAAAGCTGGAGGGCGAAGGCGGCGATCACAACGGCGACGGTTGCGTCAACGCGATGGATCTCGCCATGGAGTTGAACGCTGCGGGTACGCCGCGTTCGGCTCAGGTATCCGAGGGACCGACCGCGACACCGATGACGCCACCGACCCCGCAGCAGATGGTGACCAGCATCGTTGATGCCACCTTTGCCGTGCGCGATGTCGATGGCGACGGTTCGCTGCTCGCGCAGGATTTTGAGGGCGACAACACCAAGGTGTTCGATCGCCTCGACCTCGATAAGAGTGGCGGCGTTGGCCGCGAAGAACTCACAAAGGCGCTGTTGAGTGAGCTCGATAAGTTCAAGGAGCAGTTTCCCACCACTCATCCCGAGGCGTTCGCGCGCCGCTGGATGGACACGCTTACCACCGGGCGAACTGCGCCCAATTTCGGGCAATTCCAGCGGATGCAGCAGATGTTCAATGCACCCGCCGCGCCAGGTTCCACATCTCAGTTCCTGTCCACTCGCGCCTGATTGAGCGGCGCGCAGTTTCGAACATGCCCGTGGCAGGATGCCGCGGGCTGTTCGGTTTTTCGCCCCGAGCGGCCATCTGCGCTGAATAAGGAAAGTACCCCGTGAAAAGAACGAACCGAGCGTCCTGTTCACGCGTTGTCCTATGCAGATGAGACGCAGCGCATGCCGCGAAGGCAAGGGACGGCCTTCATGGACGAACGGCGAGCGCGCGATTCTCCTCTCTCTCTCGCCGCGCGCCGACCGTCAGGTCGGCGTGCGGCGTTTTTAGAATCCATCAACGCGTCGCGGCCAGGCGCCGCACCACTTCTTCGACATTCGCCCGCGAGTTGAAGGCGCTGATTCGGAAGTAGCCTTCGCCGCAGCGGCCGAAGCCAGCGCCGGGCGTGGTGACGACGCGGGCGTTGCGCAGGAGATGATCGAAGAAACCCCAACTGTCGTGGCCTTCGGGAGTCTTCGCCCAAACATACGGCGCGTTCTGGCCGCCCCAGGTTCGAAGTCCAAGTGCAATGCAACCGTCGCGAAGAATGCGCGCGTTCTCCATGTAGAAATCGACGAGCGCCTGCACTTCCTTGCGACCTTCATCGGTGTACAGCGCCTCGGCGCCGCGCTGCACTGCGTAGCTCACGCCGTTCGATCGCGTGTTCCAGCGGCGCGTCCACAGGCCGTGCAGCGCAACGGCTTCGCCCGCGCGCGTGTATGCCATCAAGCTCTTGGGCATCACGGTGTAGCCGCAGCGAACGCCGGTGAATCCGCCTGATTTCGAGAAGCTGCGAAACTCAACCGCGCAATCGCGCGCGCCTTCGATTTCGTAGATCGACTTCGGCGCGTTGGCATCGCGGTTGTACGCTTCGTAGGCGGCGTCCCACAAGATGATCGCGCGATGCTTGCGCGCGTACGCCACCCACGCCTGCGCGCGCGCGCGGTCCATCACCGTGCCCGTTGGATTATTCGGCGAGCAAAGGTAAATCACATCGGGCGCGGCCACGCCCTCTCCTCGAAGTTCACTCGGAACATCGGCAAGGAAACCGTTGGATTCGGTGCAGGGGAGATAGGTGATTCCCTCATATCCGCCGCCCGCCAGCGCCGGGCCGGTGTTGCCGACCATGACATTCGAGTCGACATAGACGGGATAGACCGGGTCGGTCACGGCGATGCGATTTCCCGCGCCGAGGATTTCAAGAATCGCTCCGCAATCGCCTTTCGAGCCGTCGGAAAGAAAGATCTCGTCGTCGGCGACATCTATCCCGCGCTCGCGAAAATCGCCATGGGCGATTGCGCCGCGCACCGACTCGTAACCCGTGCCTGGGCCGTAGCCTCGAAATGTTGAGCGGGTGGCCAGTTCCGCATTCGCCGTTTGCATTGCCCGCACCGCGCTCGGCGGCAGCGCCTCAGTCACATCGCCGATGCCGCAGCGGATGATTTCGCCAGCGAATTGCGGTTTCTCGGCGGCAAACGCGCTTACGCGCCGCGCGATTTCGGGGAAGAGGTAGCCAGCGCTGAGTTTGAGGTAGTGTTCGTTGACGAGTGCCATTGGTTTTCCGAGGCGATGAATGTACACGGCGATTTCACCAAAGTCGCGCGCGCGGCGCTAGCATGGTCGATCGTGCTTGACTTCCTGACCGAAGCTCTCCGTAACTTCCGCGACACCGGCTCGGTGTGGCCGTCGTCGCCCATTCTCGCCAGCGCGATGACCAAGTCGATCTCGCGCGTCGATGGGCCGCGCCGCATTCTCGAGGTCGGACCGGGCACGGGCCCATTCACGCGGTCGATCTTGAAGAAACTCCGCGCGGGCGACCAGTTCGACCTCGTCGAGATCAATCAGAACTTCTGCCGCAAGCTCGAGCGCGACATGCTTTCGGCCTATCGGGTGCGCCATCCGAATGTGCAGGTCAAGTTGTTCTGCTCGCCGATCGAGCAGGCGGCGTTGTCGGGTCCGTACGATGTGATTGTCTGCGGGCTGCCGTTCAACAACTTTCCGCCGCAACTCATGAGGCAGATCTTCCGCCGCATGTTCGCGTTGCTCAAGGACACTGGCGAGCTGGTGTACTTCGAGTACGCGGGCGTGCGGGTGATGAAGAGTCCGGTCATGGACCGCGCGGGCCGCGCTCGACTCAAGCGCATCGGCGCCATCGGCAAGTCGCTGCGTCGCAACCATGATGGCAAGAAGGAACTCGTCCTCGGCAACTTCCCGCCGGCGATCACCTATCGATTGACCGGCGCCAAGGGCGCGCCGCGTTCGAAGCGCGCGCTTACAGCGAGCCGCTGAACTTCTCGCCCGGCTTCATCGACAAGGCAAATCCAGCGAACAGGTGAGCGATGCGATTGAGGTCGCGCAGGCTCGTCATTTCGACGGTGGTGTGCATGTAGCGGATCGGCAGCGACACGAGGCCGCAGGGAATCCCGCCTTGAACGAAGATCGCATCGGTGTCGGTTCCTGAACCACCCGGAGTTGCGGCGCGCTGCAGCGGGATCGCGAGCGAGCTGGCGACTTCGGTCAGTCGGCCAACGACCTCTGGCTGCATCGATCCGCCGATGGCGATCTTCGGCCCGCCCGCAAGTTTGAAGAAGCCGTGTTGCGCGTGATTGATGCCAGGGCTGTCGGTCGCGTGGCCGACATCGGTCACGAGCGCAACATCGGGCGCGAGCGTGCGGCCGATGATCTGCGCGCCACGAAGGCCGACCTCTTCCTGCACCGTCGACACGGCGACCACGCGCACCTTGAGCTCGGGCGACCGCGATGCGACCAGGCGCAGCGCTTCGGCGGCGATCCAGGTGCCGATGCGGTTGTCGAGAGCGCGGGCAACGATGATGTCGTCGCTGATGTGCATGAATCCATCGAGGAAAACCGCAGAATCGCCGATCGCCAACCGGGCCCTCGCCTCGTCGGCGCTGTTGGCACCGATGTCGATGAAGAGTTCGTGCAGCTTGCGGACCTTGCCTTCGGCCGACTTGTCTTGCAGATGGATGGCGGTGGCGCCGATCAGACCGATGACCGGGTTGTTGACGCCGGCCACGCTGGAGTTGAAGCGCACGCGCTTGCCCACGATCGAGCCGACATCGATGCCGCCGATCGCCTTGCAATAGACAAACCCCTTCTCGTCGAAGTGGTTGACCATGAGACCGATTTCGTCGGCGTGGCCGCAAATGGCCAGCGTCGGCACGCCCGGTCCTTCAGGGCCGAACGATGCGAAGCAGTTGTTGTAGGAGTCGTTCCAGGTCTTGGTCGCGAAGCCGCGCGCGTACTTCATCCACACCCGCTGGCCGTCGCGCTCGAA
>QWPT01000039.1:22317-24533 GCA_003671075.1 Planctomycetota bacterium | reverse complement strand
TCGCCGTCCTGCGCTAGCAGCGGACTGCGCTTGATCCAGTCGCTTGCATCCATGCGTGCGCGTTCGAGCAGGCCGAGATCTTTCGTGAGATCCGCGACTTTGAACGGCGGCAAACCGCTTTGTTTCGCGCCGAAAAGTTCGCCGGGACCGCGGATGGCGAGGTCGAGTTCGCTGACGCGAAATCCATCGGTCGTTGATCGAATCGCTTCGATGCGCGCGCGGCCGTCGTCGGTGGTGGGGTCGGCGATCAACACGCACACGCCGCCCTTGGGCCCACGGCCAACGCGTCCGCGCAGCTGATGCAATTGCGCGAGTCCGAAACGATCCGCATGCTCGATGACCATGACGGTTGCGTTGGGAACATCGACGCCGACTTCGATCACCACCGTTGCCACCAGCGCATCGATCTTGCCGGCGCGGAAGCGATCCATGATGTCGTCGCGTTCGTCGGGCTTCATGCGGCCGTGCATCGCCGCGAGCCGAGCGCCCTTGAGCGCGCCTGACTCGAGCTTGGCAAGATGGCTCGCGACATCCTTCAGCCCCATGCCCGATTCCTCGATGGCGGGCACCACGATAAACGCCTGCTCAGCGCGGTCGATGCGCTCCTTCACAAACTTGTATGCATCGTCCGACCGCGACGCACTGAGCACGCGCGTGTGCACGGGCGCGCGGTCCTTGGGCAGATGCTTGATCGTCGACACATCGAGGTCGCCGTAGACCGTGAGCGAAAGCGTGCGCGGAATCGGAGTGGCCGTCATCACCAACATGTGCGGCGTTTGTCCGGCAGGCGATTTGCCGCGCAATTCCGCGCGTTGGGCAACACCGAAGCGATGTTGCTCGTCGACGACCGCAAGCGCGAGCGCGTGGAACCTCACATCGCCGGTTAAAAGCGCGTGCGTTCCAACCACAATGTCGAGTTGCCCGAGTTCAACAAGGTCGCGTATCCGGGCGCGCTCGCCGGTGGCCAGGCTTCCGGTGAGCAGCCCGACGCGCACGGTCGTTCCCGCAAGAAACCGTGAGATCGACGCGAAGTGTTGTTCGGCGAGCAACTCGGTCGGCGCCATCATCGCCGCTTGGTGGCGGTTGGTCACCGCGACCAGCATCGCCGCCAGCGCGACCGCCGTTTTTCCCGCGCCCACATCGCCTTGCAGCAACCGGTTCATCGGCTGCGTTTGCGAAAGGTCGCGCGCGATCTCGTGAAAGGTCTTCAACTGATCAGGCGTGAATTCGTAGGGAAAGCGCGCGAGAATTCCCCGTTCGATCACCGCGCCGATCGGCAGCGCCGGCGCGCCTTGCGCTGAGCGCATGCGTCGCTTGATTGCCACCGCGAGTTGCAGCGTGAGCAGTTCGTCGTAGGCCAGTCGCGTGCGCGCCGCACCGAACGCCGCCTCGTCCTCGGGCGCGTGCATGTCTCGGTAAGCCCGCTTCAGCCCGATCAAACCGCGCTCGAGCAGGAACGCCTGTGGCAGCAGTTCGGCGATCTCCGCGCACGATGCATCAAGCAGTTTCAGGATCGTCTGTTCAATCACCCGCGACGGCAGCGCCTCGCTCGACGGATACACCGCGCGCATCCGGCCGGCGCGCGCGGCAGGGGCGTTGCCTTCGACGACCTCCGTCCATTTTGGATTAACGATCTCGAGATACCCATGCTCGAGTTTCGCCTTTCCCTCGACGATTCCCTGCCTTCCCGGATGCAGCTTGGTGCGCATCCACGGCATGTTGAAAAAGACCAGGCGGGCGTTGCCGGTGCCATCGTCGATGGTGGCCTCGATCTTCGGCCGCTTGCCGAAGGAGCTGCGCGAGGCGGCCACCGTTGCCCGCACCGCGATGTTCGCCGACTTCTCCGCGTCAGGCTTCGCGGCCAAGGCGGCGATGTGCGAGGCGATGGTGTCCTCGCCGTGCTCGACCTCGACGCGAAACGGGAAGTGGTGGATCAGATCGCTGACGGTGCGAATTTCGAGCCCATGAAACGCCCGTGCCCGCAGCGTGGTCACGCCTGCGACCGACTCGATTGGACTCGCGAGGATGTCAGTTCGCTCCACCATCCTGACCTTTCTGATCGTCTGTTGCATCGCCGCCGCAGCGTCCATTGCTTCGTACTATACGAACCCGTGAAGCGTCCCCCGTTCGATCCTCTGCGTGCACGCGGCGATTCCTTCGCTGGTGGTCTCTTTGATTCGACGCCGGTTGCGCCCGTGTCGGCCGCTGCATCCGTG
>QWPT01000039.1:18394-22113 GCA_003671075.1 Planctomycetota bacterium | reverse complement strand
AAGCGCGGACATTGGTATTTCTCGGTGAAGGATGCGGGCGCGGTGCTGAGTTGCGTCATGTGGCAGTCCGACGCTGCGCGTGCCGTCTACGACCCGCGCGAGGGCGATGGCGTGGTGGTGACTGGCCGGATCAAGCACTACGCGCCGCAAGGAAAGACGCAGCTTTACGCCTCCAAAATCGAGCCGCAAGGCGTGGGCGCGCTCGAGCAGCGTTTTCAGCAACTCGTGCGCGAGCTGCGCGGGCTCGGCTATTTCGACGAGTCGCGCAAGAAGCCGCTGCCCGAGTTTCCCCGTCGCGTTGCGGTCATCACCAGCAAGACCGGTGCGGCGTTGCAGGACGTTCTCAAGACTGCGGCCGAGCGCTGTCCCGCCGTCGAGTTCATCGTCATCGATGTGCGAGTGCAGGGCGACGGCGCGGCGGAAGAGGTGGCGCGCGCGCTGCGGGCGATCAATCGGATGGCTGAGCGCATGGCCATTGACGCGGTGATCGTGACCCGCGGTGGCGGATCGCGCGAAGACTTGTGGGCTTTCAATGAGCGGGTTGTTGCCGACGCAGCGTTTGCGCTGAGGGTTCCGCTGGTCGCCGCCATCGGCCACGAGGTTGATACCAGCGTTATCGAATTGGTCGCCGATCAGCGCGCCAGTACGCCCACCCAGGCGGTGATGAAACTTCTGCCCGATCTCGCATCGCTCGCCGAGCGTCGCGGCCGCATCGCTCATGATCTTCGCAACGCCATGCGCTGGGCGATGCAGGCCAAACGCGAGCATCTCGCCGAACTCGCCGCATCGTCGGCGCTCGAGTCGCCCGCGCTGCGATTGGCCCACCTGCGCGCACGACTCGCCGGTTTCGAGGCCCGCTCTCGCTCCGCCATGGGCGCAATTTTGGTCGACGAGCGGCGAAACCTTGATGCCGTCGCCGCGCGTCTCATCGCCAACACGCCCGCCGCCCGCGCCGCCGCCGCCCGTGCCGCCTTGGCTGCGCTTCGTCCACGACTGGCGCGCGCGATCGCCAACGCCCTCGGCCAATCCCGCCGCGACACCATCAATCTCGAGCGTCGCCTGCGCTCGGCTGGCCCGGCCGAAACGCTCAGTCGCGGCTACGCCATCGTCACGACCGCCGATGGTTCGCTGTTGCGCTCCATCGCCGTTGCGCCTGTGGGCACGCTGCTCAACCTACAACTGTCCGACGGCAACCTGCCGGTGCGCGTCGAGATTCCCGAAGCTCTGCGAAAGAAGAAGGACGCCTAACTATGGCCAAGAAGCCCGCATCCACTGATTCAAACCCCGCCGCCGAACTTTCCAGCGATCCAAGCATCGCCCGCCTCGGCTACGAAGACGCCATCCGCGAGCTCGAACACCTCGTCGAGTCCATCGAGCGCGGCGATGTCGGGCTCGAAGCCAGTCTCGCCGCCTACAAAAAGGGCGAGCAGCTGCTGCGTCACTGCAAGGGCCTGCTCGACCGCGCCGAACTCACCGTGCGCGAAATGTCGCTTGCGGAAGCGGAGCAGTCTGCCGGCTGATCGCACGCGAGTAGGCGCGCAGGTTTATGCGTCCGTCGTAAAAACGCCGAAGCACGCGCTCTGCGTCGAACCCCGTCAGCCCACCCATGAACAGCCCCGACATGAACATCCTCTTCGCACAGTGGGCACCGACGCTGATCGGCGGCGTGTTCGTCTTCATGTTCGGCGCGTGTGTCGGAAGCTTTCTCAATGTGTTGGTCTGGCGCCTGCCCACCGGTCAGTCGGTCGTCACGCCGCCATCACGCTGCCCGATCTGCGGCCACAAACTCGGCTGGCGCGAGAATCTTCCCATCCTCGGTTGGTTCATCCTGCGCGGGCGCTGCAAGGCGTGCAAGCAGCACATCAGCTTCCAATACCCCGCGGTGGAGTTCCTGGTGGCGGCGCTGTTTTTGGTGACTTATCTCGTCCTCTACGCGCCACTTGACCGCGCGGGCGGCGCCTTTTTCCATGATGCCGCCAGCGACTGGTGGCGCCTGCAGGGATTTCAGTGGTCGTGGCCGGCGTTCATAGTCGTGCTGATCGCGATCTCCGGCCTCGTGGCCATGACCATCGTCGATGCCAAGTCGATGTTGATCCCCGTTGAGATTCCAACCGGTGTCACCATCATCGCCTTTGCGGGCTGGCTCGGCCAAGGCTTCATGCCTGAGTCGCGGATCCTGCGCGATTCAATGCCGATTCCCGTTGCCAGTTGGACGGTGACCTTTGCCGCTGTCGGCATGTTGCTGGGCCTGGGTGTTTCGCGTTGGCTGGTTTCGACTGGCCGCTTGCGCCACGGTTTTTCCGATTGGAACGAGTTCGTCAAAGAGGGCGACGATGGCAGCGCCTACCCGCACGCACGACGGGAAATGCTCGTCGAATGCGCGTTCCTGATCCCCGGATTTGCGGGCGCGGGCCTTGCTTGCGTGGTCGCGGGTCTGCTGGGTTACACATCGTCGTCGGTGGTTTGCCAACCGATGACGCTGCTCGGCGGCTCGATGCTCGGCTGGCTCGTCGGCGGCGGGTTGGTTTGGGGTGTGCGCATTCTGGGCAGCCTCGCCTTCGGTCGCGAAGCAATGGGCCTTGGCGATGTGCACCTTCAAGCAGCGGTCGGGGCGGCGTTGGGGTGGAAAGTGGCGTTGCTGGCCTTCTTCGTCGCGGTATTCATCGCAATTCTGTGGGCGATCGGCGCGCTCATCCTGCGCCGATTCGCGACCTTCTTTCAGCGCGAGATTCCCTTCGGTCCTCACCTCGCGGCGGCGGCGATCCTGTTCGTGATCGCTCGCGGGCCACTGGTCGGGACGATCGACGCCTTCGCGCGCGGACTTCAGGTCGCCGTCGAGTCCATCAGCGGTCCGCTGCCTGAACAGGGGAGCACCGTCGAGGGCAAGAAAAAATCCGTCAGGATGCCTCCGGCAGAACTTGCGCGTCCGAGCGATCGGCGGTGAAATGCGCTCGCGTTGGTCGCCAGGCTGAAGATGGATCTTCGGCAGACCACGCACTCACTGGAAGGGACGCCACCCATGCTCACATCGATGCTCTGCAAGTTGAACGCTCCTGTTGTTTCCATGGCCGCGCTGCTTGCAACGAGCTTCATGCTCGTCGGCTGCGACGGAGCTAAGAAGGAAGTCTCACTTCTGAAAGAGGAGAACTCGCAGCTGACCATGCAGCTCGACGAAACCCGCACCGCCCTTGACGGCGAGATGAAGGAGCGTCGTCGGCTTGAGCAAGATCTCTCCAACCTGAAGAAGGCGCCGGTCGAGGCGCCCGTTGAGGCAGTGGTGGTGGTTGAGACCGCGCCTGCCGCCGAGCCAGCGACCATGGTCGACCTCGGGCCCGATGTCACCATCGAGCACCGCGACGGCGCACTCGTGCTGACCATCGCCAGCGATGTTCTCTTCGACTCCGGCGAGGCAAACCTCAAGACCAGCGCGAAGAAGACGCTCGACAAGGTTGTCAGCGAGATCAAGAAGAAGTTCCCCGAGAAGCAGCTGCGCGTTGCCGGATTCACCGACCAGGATCCGATCAAGTCGAGTTCGTACAAGACCAACTACCACCTCGGATTCGACCGAGCGTACAACGTCTCGAAGTATCTCGAGACCAAGGGCATCGACAAGGAGCGTCTCGAGCGTCTCTCCTACGGTGACGAGCAGCTCAAGAAGTCCAAGAAGGATTCGCGCCGCGTGGAAATCGCCATCGTCGGCGCTGACGCCTGATCATGAC
>QWPT01000039.1:0-18326 GCA_003671075.1 Planctomycetota bacterium | reverse complement strand
GGACCCAAAGAAAGACCCCGCTCAAAAGGCGGGGTCTTTCATTTCGTTCGTTGATTCATGCGCGCGTGAGCTCGCCAGCATCGCAGCCCGCAACTCAGTTGGAGAGAAACTCCACGCCCAAACCTTCGGCGCGAATCTTGTCGAGCAAGAGATTGAGCTTGATCAAGGCGTCGTCGAGTCGCTTGGCCGCATCAGAAAGTCCTTCATACAGCGCGGGATCTTGCATCAGTCGTCCCATGGTTCCCTTGCCGCTGCGCACGGCAATCAAGACTTGCTCGAGTTCTTGCAGCGTGCCGCCGGCGCGGTCGAGCACGGGAAGCGCGCTCGCACGCAGCGACGCGGCGTCGGCGGCGAGCGAGTCGGCCAGCGCACCGATACGGTTGGCCGACAAGGTCGCGTCGCGCATGAGGTCGCTCGCGCCGTGAGCCGCATCACGGATGTCCGTGCGCAGTTGCTCGTCGTTCATCCATTCCTGCGCAATCTTGAGTGCCGCGTCGGCCGAGGTCAGCGTGTCGTTGAGTTTGCGCATCGCGCCGCGCAGGCTCTCGGGATTAGGCGTCTGGCCATCGGGCGTCGGCTCGACGAGCGAGTTCAGGTTTTTCGCGAGCTTGGCGATTTCGGTAAAGCTCGCCATCAGTGGGCCAATGCGCTCATCGAGTTGGCGCAGCACGCTTCCCTCGATGGACTGCACGCGTCCACGCAGCAGCGTTTCGCGATCGCGCGGATAGGTTCGCGCTGGAGTTGCTAGCGGCAGGGTGGCGGTGAGTTCGAGTCGCGCGCCGCTGCCCAACAAAGAAGCTTGCACGCTTGCGGTGCTTGGCTCAGGAATGCGAACAGAGTCTTCGATTGCCGCGATCACCAGCACCGGCTGCGTTGGATCGGCCCAGAATTCGACCTGCTCGATCGCGCCCACGGGCACGCCGTTCAGCGTCACCAGACTTCCACGGCGCAAGCCGCCCGCCTCGTTGAACGCAACTTTGAGCTGCCAGCGCTTGGCGAGCATCGGCTCGATTTCGCCAAAGAGAAACAGCAGCGCGCCGCCCGCGCCGAGGGCGCCGATGGTGCAGACTCCGACCATGATGTTGCGTACACGCTCTCTCATTGCGAACCTCTGAAATCAATGTCTTCCGATCCGACCGAGCGGATGGCACGGAGTTCTTCCTCACTGGCCTCGCCGCGGAGAAACCGACGCACCACCGGATCGGCAGAGTTCCGGAATTCCTCGGGCGTTCCCTCAAGAACGACCCGTCCTTCGTGCAGCATCACCATGTGATCGGCAACCTTAAACGCGCTGGCCAGATCGTGGGTGACCACGATACTCGTCACATCGAGCTGCTGCTTGAACTTGAGAATGAGTTCGTTGATCACATCGGCGCGAATTGGGTCGAGCCCAGTCGTCGGCTCGTCGTAGAGCACGACCTTGGGCCGCAGCACCACCGCGCGCGCGAGCGCCACCCGCTTCTGCTGACCGCCCGAAAGTTCCGAAGGATTGCGGCGGTACACATTCTCGAGTCCGACCAGCCGCAGCACATAGCGCACCCGAGTTTCCTCGTCGTATGGTCGTCCGCCTTCTTGCTCGCGCAGCGCAAACGCGATGTTGTCGGCAACCGACATCGAGTCGAAGAGCGCGCCGTGCTGGAACAGAAAGCCAAACTGCCGGCGGATAGGCCCAAGTCGCCGCTCCGAAAGCATGTCGACGCGCTCGGTCTCGTAGAACACGCGCCCTTTGTCGGGCCGCAGTAGTCCGATGAGGTGCTTCAGCATCACGCTCTTGCCGCAGCCCGAGGGCCCGAGCACCACGGTCGTTTTGCCGCGCGGAAACGCCAGCGAAATTCCGCGCAGCACCCGATGGCGCCCGAAGCTCTTCACGAGCTCCTCGATCCGAACCGGCGCGTCGATCGCCGGCGCGGTTTGTTGATACTGTCCCTCTGCTACGGGCATCCCCGTATGATCGGCACTCATGCCCAATCCGCAAGTCGGGAATCCGCGCGTTCAGGTGACCCACACCGGTCCAGTCTTTCGCGTCGAGCGCATGGAGTTCGACGCCGACGCGACCGGTGCGGCGCGCACCAAGGATGTGGTTCGCCACCCCGGCGCCGTCACCGTGATCGCCGTCCGTGACGATGGCATGTTGATTCTCATCCGCAACCGCAGGATCGCCGTCGACCGCTGGCTCGTCGAGTTCTGCGCGGGAAAGCTGGAGAAGGGCGAGGATCCCGCCCTCGCCGCCGCGCGCGAACTTGAGGAGGAGACGGGCTACCACTGCGCGCGCATCGAGAAACTGGGCACATTTTTCACTTCGCCCGGCTTCACCGACGAAATCATGCATGTCTTTCTGGCCACCGGCCTCACGCCCGTACCCCAGCGCCTCGAGCCTGGCGAGGAGATCGAGGTGGTCGAGTGGGCCGAGGCCGACCTGCGCGCAGCGATTTCCGCGGGGGAGATTCTCGACGGAAAGACATTGGGCGCCTACCTTCTCTGGTCGATGAAGCGTCCGCCCGCAAGCGGGGCCGTCGGAGCAACTTCAGTGGCAGGGTCGGGGAAGGATCGTCCATGAGTGATTGGAACGAAGCAGATGAGCGGGAGCGGCCTTCGGGTTTCGGCGGCGATTGGCGCGGTGCGCGTCCATCGTTCGACGACCCGATGTCGTGGTCGTTCGCCATCATGCGGGTGGCGGGAATCACCGTGCGCCTGCATGTCTTCTTCCTGGTCTTTGTGCTGGTCGTTCTCTCACACGCCGCCAGTGTGAGCACTGCGGGCGCGGTAGGCGTCTTGCCGGCGCTCCTCGGAATTCTCGCGCTCTTTTGCGTCATCTTGCTCCACGAGTTCGGCCATTGCATTGCCTGTCGCTGGAAACGCGGCATTGCCAATGAGATTCTGCTTTGGCCGCTCGGCGGCTTGGCCACTTGCACGCCGCCCGAGCGCCCGCGCGCACATTTTTGGACCGCGGTCGGCGGCCCGTTGGTCAATGTTGGCCTGATCGCGGTGCTCACGCCCATCATCGGCTTTGAGACCGGCGAGTGGTGGGGGCGAGCGATCCCGAATCCGCTCCAACTGGGCAGCATGCTGCAGCGCGCCGACTTCGGCGAAGGGTTCTTGGGTTGGTGCAAGATGTTCGTCTTCCTGACGAACTTCGTTGCCTGGGTACTGCTCCTCTTCAATCTCATCCCGATGTTTCCCCTCGACGGCGGCCGCATCTTGCAGGCGATTCTCTGGGGGCGCATCGGGTACACACGATCGATGCGCATTGCCTGTCGCGCAGGCATTGTTGGCGCGGTTGCCATCGGCATCGGCGCGCTGATTTCTGAAAGCACGATGCTCCTCGGCATCGCGATCTTCGGAGGATTTGTCTGTGTCGCCAGCGGGCGCCACATTGAAAGCCAGCGTGACTTTCTGGGGTTTGAGCCTGATCCCTCCGAGCTCGCCGCCATGGAGGATCAAGAGGACGAACTCGCCATGCTTTCGCGGCAGAAGACCGTCGCGCCCGCGAAGCCAAAGCAGAACCTGGGCGAGGCTGAGGTTGACCGCATCCTCGACAAGATCGCACGCTCGGGCATCGAAAGTCTGAGTCAGGCCGAACGCAACGCGTTGCAGCGGGCGACCGACGAACGCCGCGACCGCGAGCGTCGTCCGTAATCTGACCGATGCGTTGTAGGTTCCATGTCGGTCGACAGTTTCGTGCATGTCGTTGGGGTTGTGCTGCGTCGAACTGCGTACACTCCGCGCCCTATGGGACTTGCCGACCGTGACTATTCGCGCGTGAAATCTGATGCGCATCGCGCTGGCAACAAGGGCCCGCGCGGTCGGATGTTTGGCGGATTGTTGGGGCGAATGCGCTCCAATTCGCCACGCGGCGGCTTCAGCGCGACCTTCATTGTGGTGGTGGTTTGCACATCGGTGTTCTTCCTCGATCTCGTGCTTCCCAACCGTTTTGTGCAGTCAAGCCCATGGATCGCCGCGCCGGCGCAGCGTGATCCAGTGCAGAGCATTTCTCGGCGCATAGCGCAGATCGACGAGTTCGCGAAAGCTGCTCGTCAGACCGGCGACTCAGCCACCGTCGCCGCGCTGCTCGAAGAGCGATCCTCCATGCAAGTTCTGCTTGAGCAGCGTCAGCAGTTGCTCAGCGAAGCCGATGCGTCTTGGGACGCGCGACGCGCTCGCGGCGACTTCATTTCTCGCGTCGAGTCGACACCCGACGGACGCTTCATGATCGTGGCGCGCGACCCAAAGCTTCCAGGCTTCGTCGATCCCATCGCCATCGCCAGCGCTGATGCCGTCGGCCCGATTCGCGCATGGATGCAGTTCACCACCGCGCAGGCGATGTGGGTTCCACAACGCTGGGGCGCCGAACAGGGCTTCCAGTTCTGGCGCTTCATCGGCTACGGGATGTTGCATGTGAACTTCACCCATCTGCTCTTCAACATGCTCGGACTCTGGGTCTTCGGCCCGCTGGTCGAGCAAGCTTTCGGTCGGCTGCGTTTCTTCGCGCTCTTCACCTTGAGCGTCATCGTTGGTGCGTTGCTCTACTTCATGCTCAATGTTGCGGGCCTGTCGGTGCTCGGCGCGACTGGCGGCGAGTTCATCGTGCCGGGGCTTCTCTTCAACAACCCGTATCTCCCGCTCATCGGCGCCAGCGCCGGCGTCTACGGCGTGATCCTCGCCGCCGCCTGGCTCAGGCCCAACGAGGAGATTCTGCTTCTGTATGTGTTGCCGATTCCGCTGCGTTACTTTGCGATGGCGATCATTGCAATCGCCGTACTCACGCTGCTGCGCAACGGCCAGAATTCTGGTGGTGAGGCCGCGCATCTCGGCGGCGCGATCGCCGGCTGGTGGATCGCCCAGCGCCCGCATCTCCTCGACGATTTCTTCCCGTTCTTCCATCGTTTCGATGGTCGTCGCGCGGCGCGCCCAGCCAAGGCGATCAAGCCCAGCGCCAGCGACGCCGAGATCGATCGCATTCTCGACAAGGTTGGCGCGCAAGGTCTGAGCAGCCTCAGCGAGCGCGAGCGCGAGTCGCTGCGCAACGCTAGCAACAAGCACAGGAATCGCGATGGGCGCTAGCGGCGGGAACCATCCCATCTCATTTGAGATTCTTGCCCGCTCGGGCACGACCCAAGCTCGCCGCGGCCGCGTCACCACGCCGCACGGCAGTTTCGACACGCCCGCGTTCATGCCGGTGGCAACCGCCGCAACCATGAAGGGTCTCACGCCCGATCAGATCGAGTCGACCGGCGCGCAGATCATTCTGAACAACGCTTACCACCTGATGCTTCGCCCCGGAGCCGAGCGCATCGCCCACTTCGGCGGCAGCCACAAGTTCATGCGCTGGTCCAAGCCGATCCTCACCGACTCGGGCGGTTTCCAAGCATGGTCGATGAGCGGAGCTGGTGAAGCGGGCAGCGATATGCGCGCCAAGATCAGCGAGGACGGCGTTGAGTTCCGCTCGTTCATCGACGGTGCCAAGTTCCTGCTCTCGCCCGAGCGATCGATTGCGGTGCAGAACGCCATCGGCTCCGACATCATGATGGCCTTCGACGACTGTCCGCCCGCGCTCAAGCCGGAGACTCCGCTCGACGACCCGCAACTTTCGCGCAAGCGCCGCTCCAATCCAGAGGATCACCGCCGTCGTCTTGAAGACGCCATCGACCGAACGGCGCGTTGGCTTGGCCGCTGCATCAAGGCCCACGCTCGGCCCGATGAGCAGGGGCTCTTTGGCATCGTCCAGGGTGGCACCGACCTCCAGCTGCGCCGCCGCAGCGTCGACCAGGTTTGCGCCTACGACCTGCCCGGTTTCGCCATCGGCGGAGTCGCGGTCGGCGAGAGCCCCGATGAGATTCACCGCACCGTCGCCGAGGTCGCGCCGATGTTGCCCGACCTCAAGCCGCGCTACCTCATGGGCGTCGGCTACGAGCGCGACATCGTGGCCGCGGTCAGGGCGGGCGTCGACATGTTTGACTGCGTGCTCCCCACCCGAAACGGCCGCAAGGGCTACGCGTTCACCTCGACTGGGCCACTGCGCATCCGCAACGCCTGCCACACCCTCGATCAGACCCCCGTGGATCCGACTTGCGACTGCCTGGCCTGCGCCGGCGGTTTCTCGAGGGGATACCTCCGCCACCTGTTCATGGCGGGGGAGATGCTGGGGCCGACCCTGCTCAGCATCCATAACCTCCGTCACTTCCAACGCCTGATGGTGGACATTCGGAGCATTATCGGTGATGATCGTTGGTTCGACCTCGAGTCCCGTTGGCCCGTGCTGTGCGCGCCAAAGACCAACGAGGTTGCGTCCTGATGTGTTGCCGTTGCGATCCCCGTTTACACGCGGATGAGCGCGCGCAAGCGGCTTCAGGATGGACAGATCCAAACCAAGTGTGTCCAAAGTTGGCGCACCAAGAACCATTCGATGCGCGCAGTACGCATCGAGCAAAGGAAACAAGATGCTTCAGTTGATGATCGCCCAAAACGACGCTCCCGCCTTCGCCGACCAACCAGCCGTCAGTGCCGCACCGAGCACGACCTCGACCACGGGCGCTGCAGCTGGTGGAACGCCGGCCGCTCCCGCGCGTGGATTTGACTTCGTAACCATGGCGCTCTTCGGCGTGGTCATCGCGCTGATTATCTCTTCAGTTCTCGGCTCACGCCGCGAGAAGAAGAAGTTCGCCGACATGATGTCGTCCATCAAAAAGAACGATCAGGTCCGCACCGTCGGTGGCATTATCGGCAGCGTTGTCGAGGTAAAGCCCGATGTAGTGGTGCTGAAGGTCGACGAAAACTCGAATACGAAGCTCACGGTCAGCCGGAGCAAGATCGAGGCCGTGATCAAGGAATCGACCACAGGCACTGCCTGAATGAACCGATGGAACGCAGCCCCGCAGAGCGTCCGGCATTGATGCCGCGAGCTTTCGGTGAGCCGCAAACCGAGTGAGAGAATTGGAACAGAACATGAAGAACGCCTGGATGAAGCTCGCCATCGTTGCCGCACTCTGCGCTGTTTGCGCTTGGGAACTCGGAGTGAAGGGCATCCGCCTTGGTAAGGACCTCCAGGGCGGTGTGAGCCTGGTCTACTCGGTCAAGATCCCCGCGGGGCAGCAATCGGAGACCGTGCTTGGGCAGGTCATCGAGGTGCTCAAGCAACGCGTGAATCCGCAGGGAGTGCTCGACATCGGCATGCAGCCGCAGGGCGCCGATCGCATTGAGGTGGTCATGCCACTTCCATCGGCGGAAGTCCGCGCGCTGCAGCTCGACGCGAAGAAGCGCATCGACGAGTTCCTTGCCAAGACGCAAGTCTCCGCATCCGAACTCGACGGCGCACTCGCCACCGGCAGCGCGGCCTCGCGCTTTGGCAAGCAAAATCCCGCCATCATCGAACTCGAAGGCGCGTGGCAGGCCATGCAGCAGGCGCGTTCCGATTTCAATGGTCTTCAGACCAGCGGCGCGACCGCCGACCAGTTGAGTCCAGCCGAAGACAAGGTCGTCAGCACCGAACTTCGCTACGAAAACCTGCGCGGTCAGGTCCTCTCCAAGACTCTTGCTCCCTCGCGCCTCACTCGGGCGCTCGACTTGGCAACTGCAGCCCAGCCTGTTCGCGATGCCGAAGGCAAGGTCGTGGTCACGGCCTCGGGCGCAGTCGAAATGGGACCGAGCCTGCGCGAGAAGGAACTCGGCGCGATCAAGGCCGAGTTCGCCAATCTCTCGGCTGAGCTCGATGAGGTCGTTGGCGCCAACGACAAGTATCTTGCCAAGCGCACGGGTCTTGACGATCCACAAGATCTCATTCGCCTCATGCGCGGTGCGGGCGTCCTCGACTTCCGCATCGCCGTCAATCCAGCCAAGCCGCAGGGCGTCAATCCTGATCAGCTTCGCAAGGACCTCGTGACCAAGGGACCGCGTTCGGGCGAACCGGGCATCGCTCGTTGGTTCCGTCTGAATGATCTCAAGCAGTGGTACGACAAGCCCGCCGAACTCGAGGCGCTCAAGGCCAACCCGAGTGCATACTTCGCTGCGCGCAACCTTAGCGTCGGCGAGTTCGCTGGTGATCTCTACCTGCTGCTCTACGACTCCGAGGCCAAAACTCTGACCCACCGCAGCGGCGCTACCTGGGGACTCACCAACGCCTATCGCACCGTGGACGAGCGCCTCGGCGCCTCGGCGGTCGGTTTCCAACTCGACCAGAGCGGCGGCCAGCGCATGGCTCAGCTCACCGGCTCCAATGTCGGCGAGCCAATGGCGATCGTCCTCGACGATGAGGTTTACAGCGCGCCGCGCCTCAACAGCACCATCTCCGACTCGGGTGTCATCACCGGCCAGTTCGGCGAAGAAGAACTCGCGTACCTCATCCGCGTGCTCACCGCGGGCAGCCTCGAGGCGAAGATCTCGAGCGATCCGATTTCGGTCAGCATCCTCGGCCCGTCCATCGGCGCCGACAACCTCGAGAAGGGTCTCGAAGCCACCATCATCTCGGTCGCCATCACTTGCGTGGTGATGCTCGCGTACTACTTCCTCGCGGGACTGGTCGCCGACATCGCTCTCGCGGTCAACACCCTGATGATCTTCGGCATCATGGCGCTCATCGACGGCACCTTCACGCTGCCAGGACTCGCGGGCGTTGCGCTCTCGGTCGCAATGGCAGTCGACGCGAACGTGCTTATTTACGAGCGCATTCGCGAAGAACTTGACTTGGGCAATCCGCTCAAGCAGGCCATCGATGTCGCGTACAGGCGCGCGCTCAGCGCCATCGTCGACGGCAACGTCACCAACCTCATCGCCTGCGTCGTTCTCTACAAGGTCGGCGCAACCGAGGTCAAGGGCTTCGCCCTCACCATGTCCATCGGTGTCATCACGACGCTCTTCACCGGCATCTGGGTGACCCGTGCGATGTTTAGCGTGCTGCTCGGCGCAGGTATGAAGCGGCTGCCGATGCTGCCGACCGTCGTGCCCGCGATTTCTCGCGCGCTGTTGCCGCGTGTCGACTGGATCAGTCTGCGGCCTGCGCTCTTCGGCTTCAGTGCCGTTCTCGCCGTTCTGTCCGCCGGCGCGTTCTTCATGCGCGGCAACGACATGTATGAAACCGAGTTCCGCGGCGGAAACTCGATGACCCTTTCCACACGCATGGCGCGTGCGGGCGAGACGGTGGCGGTCGACGGGCGGCTGGGTATCACCCGACTTGCCATGGAAGACCAGATTCGTAAACTCGGCGCCGATGCGGGGGACGACATCGTCGTTGCCCAGCTGAAGACCGCCAATGTCCTCACCGTCGGCGAGCCAACCGCTGACGGCCTTGCTTCGAAGTTCCAGGTTCGCGTCGGCAACCCGTCGCCAGTGCCGGACGGTTTCGACGAAACCCGCATCTCGCGTGACATCGTCACCGCGGTCGCCAAGGGCCTCGCTGGGCAGCTCGATGTGCGAATGCCGCTGGCATTCAAGAACTCGACATCGGTCAACCACACCGCCGTCACCAAGCCTTTGGAGAAGGCACTCATCGGCACCTCCATCGGCTTCCCGCAGGCGTCGGGCGACCCCGTCGGTGAGTTCCGCGGCGGCGTAGCCGTCATCATTGAAGGCATTGAAACACCTGTCACAACAGCAGATGTGGCCGAGCGCATTCAGCGCATGCGGTCTCAGCCCGACTGGTCGACCACCGCTGGTCGCAAGACCAAGGTCGTTGGACTCGACCCCGTCGATGCTTCGAATCCGTCGGGGCTCAATCGCTCGGTTGCCGTTCTGGTCAGCGATCCCGATATCAACGGCTTCGATATTGAACTGGACATTTGGGACCGCGACCTAGCGGCCGTCGAGTGGTCACTGGTTCGTGACGCGCTCACGCAGCAGGCAAGCCTCGATCAAGTCTCCAGCTTCTCGCCAGTCGTCGCCGACAACCTCGCCGCTACGGCAGTGGTCGCGGTCGTCCTCAGCTTCATTGGAATGGTGGCGTACATCTGGATTCGGTTCGGTAGCTTCCGCTTCTCAACCGCAACAGTGATCGGCGTCGCATTCAATGTCATCGTCTGCCTCGGCTTCCTCGCCATCTCCATCCCGCTGGCATCAACGGGCTTCGGGCCATCGTTGTACATCGAGGAGTACCGCATCGACCTCAATGTCGTCGCCGGTCTGCTCACCATCATTGGTTACTCGCTGAACGACACCGTCGTCATCCTCGACCGCATCCGCGAGAATCGCGGCAAGCGCACATGGATTAGTCGCGACACTGTGAACCTCTCCATCAATCAAACCTTCAGTCGAACCATCCTCACTGGTGGTAGCACCTTCGCCACTGCGATCGTGCTCATCGCACTCGGCGGAACGGGAATTCGTCCCTTCGCTTACACGTTCCTCATCGGACTCATCGCCGGTACATTTAGTTCGGTGGCAATCGCAGCACCGCTCGTGTATAGTCGCAAGGAAGAAGAGCTCGAGCGTGCGAAGGCTGCAATAGCACCAGTCACTCCTGTCCTTCAGCCTGCCTGATTTTTCAGTCCTTTCTCAGTACTGTCTCAGTACTTTCTCAGCACATTCCACGAGTCTTCGCCGGAACGGATGCCGGAGCACGAGACTCGTTCGCACTTGCGATACCGTCGCCCCCACAAAAAATCGAGCTCCTATGCCGACCGGTACCAAGATCGCCGCAATCGTTCTCGTTGTTCTCCTCGCTGCCGCAGGCCTGTATTACGCCTTCGTGCCAGCGCCCCAATCCTCGAAGTCTGCCAACAGCAAGACTCCGAGTGACGGGTCCACCTTCACTAGGCCTTCGACACTTCCGCCCGCGGGCCTCGGTGTCGGGACCGCAGCAGGTGGCGCAACAACCACCAACGGTACGACCACCGGAACCACAACCGGTGCCTCCACCGGTACCACCACCGGTACCACCACCGGCGGCGCGACCACCGGCGGTCTGGATGTGCTCGCGGAGCGCCAGCGTCAACTCAACGCGGCCAATCAGCCGTCTGGGTTGAACCCGAACAATGGAGCGAACCCAACAGGTTCGACCAACCCTGTTGTTCCGGGCACGCCAACGGGAACAGGGCTCGCGCCAACCACCACGACTGCTCCAGCTGGCGCTGTCGGCGCGGCGAATTCGAATACCACTGCTCCTACATCCACGGACGGGACCACCTCGTCTGGATTTGGCAAGCCGTTTAGCAACGGTCGTCCGACCGTCGCTGTGAATGGCACGGGTACTGGCACAGGCAACAGCACTGGCAACAGCACCGGCAATAGCACTGGCAACAGCACTGGGAACGGCACTGGCAACAGCACTGGGAACGGCCTCCCCGAGGCGCGCGGCATGCAAGCTGGCGCAGAGTCCACCTACATCATCAAGAAGGGCGACACGTTTGGCTCTATCGCGATGGCTCTTCTCGGCTCGACCAAGAAGGCTGATGCGATCAGCAAGGCAAACCCGACCGTCGATCCAACACGCATGAAGATCGGCACCAAGCTGCGCATCCCAAGCGCAACCCCGTCCGCCGATGGCGCAATCGCGTCGACTACCAAGACCGGTAGCAAGTCAGCAACCTCGGCAGGAACCACCGCATCAAACACGGCGAACAAGCCTGCTGCTGCTGGCGCGTTGGCAACGAAGTCCACGACTACTGGAACTCACATCGTTGTCGCGGGCGAAACTCTCTCGTCGATTGCCAAGAAGTACTACGGCGATTCCTCGCTGTACCAGGCGATTGCCAAGGCGAACCCGAAGATCAAGCCTAATGATCTTGCTGTTGGTGACAAGCTCACGATCCCCGCCAAGACGGTGGTTGTGGGTGGCGAAAAGATCGAGCCCTGAAGCGCTCGATCTGAATAGCCGAAAGACAATCAACGAAGAATCACGGATGGCGCCTTTGGGCGCCATCCGTTCTTTTCTCGCTATCCTCTACGGCTCAATTGAGAGCCCGTACTCAATCAATCACTGACCTCGAACCGAAGTCGAAGCATGTCCACCAATGTCGTTCTCATTCCCGGTGATGGAATCGGTCCAGAAGTCGCCGTAGCAGCCCAGCGAGTCATCGACGCCTCAGGCGCGGACATTCGTTGGACGGTGCGCCACGCTGGCGAGGCAGCGCTCGCAGCCGGTGAGAAGCAACTGCTTCCACAATCAACGCTCGACCTTATCTCCGAGTATGGGATCGCACTGAAAGGCCCGTGCACTACGCCCATCGGAACTGGCTTTCGCTCGGTCAATGTGCTTCTTCGCAAGTCGCTCGACCTCTACGCCGCGGTTCGTCCGATCCGATCGATGGCGGGAGTCAAGAGCCGCTACGACAATGTCGACCTCGTGATCGTGCGCGAGAACACCGAAGGGCTCTACGCGGGCATCGAGAACGAAATCGCCAAGGGCGTCTGCACCAGCATCAAGGTTGCAACTGATTCGGCATCGCGCCGCATCGCCGACTACGCGTTTCGCTACTGCCGCGAGCGCGGACGCAAGAAGCTCAGCGTGTTCCATAAGGCGAACATCATGAAGCTGACCGATGGTCTCTTCATTCGGTGCGCGCGCGAGGTGCATGATGCCAGCTACCAAGACATCGAATACGAAGAAGTGATCATCGACGCCGCCTGCATGAAGATGGTGCAGGATCCGACGCGCTTCGATGTGATTCTTGCTGAGAATCTCTACGGCGACATCATGAGCGATCTCTGTGCGGGCCTCGTGGGCGGTCTCGGCGTGACGCCGGGATCGAACATCGGCGAGAAGGGCGCTGTCTTTGAGGCGGTGCACGGTTCCGCTCCCGACATCGCCGGCAAGGGCATCGCCAATCCGCTCGCGCTCATCATGTCAGGCGTGATGATGCTGAACTGGCTTTCGACCCAGCGCGGCGACCCGCGATTTCGCGAGTGCGCGACGCGCATCCGCAACGCCTACGACCGCGCGCTTGCCGAATCGGCCACCACCCGCGACCTCGGCGGCACGCTCGGCACGCTCGAGTTCGCCGAAGCGCTGATCAAGCGCTTCTAGCCTGGATTGCGGATGCATTCACGATGCATGGCCTGTTCATGGCCCTTCTAGCCTGCATTGCGGATGCATTCACGATGCATGGCCTGTTCATGGCCTGATCATGGCCTGTTCATGGCCTGATCATGGCCTGATCATGGCCTGTTCATGGCCTATTCATGGCTGATGAACCACCAGCCCTCAGGCCTCTCCTCGCATCGTCCGCAGGAACTCCTGCTCGATCTGCGCGTCGTCAGATGGTTGCTGCGGTGAACTTTCCAATCCGTCGCGCTGCTTGACGCGCACGCGTTCGGCGGCAGCGGCGGCGAGCAACTGCGGATCCGACGATATCCAAGGGCAATCCGACTCTTGCTTGAGCTCACGAGCCTCGCGGAGAAGTTCCGCGTGCTCTTCCGATCCTTCGCTTCCGACGGGGAAGTGCATTGAGTTGTTCATGATCTTTATCATGCAATTCAATCGCGCTCGACCAAAGCGCTTGCGCAAAATCCAAGCTGCAACTGACGGCGCGTGCCCGCGAGGGCGGCGAAGGCTGCAAAGTAGGAATGCTTGGCATGATCATGCGCGGTGCATCATGCACTCATCATGCAAGCCTGCACCATGGTCTCATCATGCAAGCCTGCATGAGTGACTCATGATGCAAGCCTGCATCACGGCGTTTCATCGCTGACCGGCGCGGGCATCTGCGGAATTTTTCCGTTACCGCGACCCGACGCGTCGAAGCCGATGCGGCTGACGGCGCGATCCGCGTTCACCGTTACATTTCCCTTCCAACCCCACAGCGCGTAACGATCGGCCTTCTCGTAACCATCCGCAACGGTGCGAAACGCAAGCGGCAGCGTTGTGACGAGATCTTCCACATTCGCGAAACCCTTCACCATGCCAGTAGCCTGCGTGGTCGCGGCGTTCTGGCGCACGATCATCGGATCAAACGGAATCCATCCGATGTTCGGTAGGAAAAACTCGCACACGAAGCGGAACTCAGCCGCCGCGCCCTTTGAGTCGCGATCCCTCGCGCGCCCGCGCTGGGTCAGGCAATACACCACTCGAGACGGGATGCCCAGTGAACGCACACCGGCGACGCAGGTGGCGGCAAGTTCGACGGGCGTTCCTCCGCCCGCTTCGATGCCCCAGATTCCGCTGTCGGTAAAGTTGATGCCGCGCAACGCGCCCTTCTGGCCATAGATGCTCGTGCCGCTGTTGGCGAACTTCCAACCCTTGGAGATGGCAACCACGGTGTTGCGTGCCGCCACGAATGGAGACACCGATCGAGATCCGCCCGGCGTTGCGCCTTCCGCAACCGCCTGCAGCGCCTTGATGGTTGGATCGATGCCGGCTTCCTGCTTGAGAAATCGATCCACGCCGCTCGGCCATTCCCGTGGCCAAGTCGCCGTTGCCGCAGCGCGCTCGTCGACATCGAGTTCCCATCGCTGCACTTGATAGGTCGTTCGCAGCAGCAGGCTCTCGGCCGCGCCTCGAGGAAATGGAACCTCGTACTTCAGGGTTGCCTCAGCGGTGCCTGGCATCCGCGTGAAAATCTTGCTGGGATCGGTTGCCGCGTCGAGACCATCGACGGTGGCGCGTGCGACATACTTGGTGAAATCGGTGTCGCACCAGCTCGTGCGAACTAACACGGGAACGCCGAGCGAGACTCCCGCCGCTTGGTAAGTCGGAGTCGTGTTCACATTGGTCGACTGAGGAGTGTTTCCGTTCAGCGTGACTGTTCCCGAACGCCCGTCGAGAGAGGCCTGCTGGAACAACTCGACTTCAAGGCGAATCTCCGAGAGTTTCGGCCGTGTTCGAAGTAGCACCGGGCGATTCGCCGCCGTCTGCGGCAATGCACCGGTCGCGACTGAAACGGCCGCGATTGAAACTGGCGCAAGCATCGCCGCCACACTCAGGACAGGAATTGCGAGGAAGGTCCGTCGTTTCATGGAGTCACCTTGGAGCGTTCGGTGGACGGGCGGGGTGATCGCACCCATGGCTACGAGATCAGCGTCTTCATACTCGCGGGATCAAGGAGGTGCTGCACCGATCCGAGAAACTGCGCAAGGACGAGGTTGAGCATGATGATGGTGAGGAAGCTTGCCACAAAGCTATCGGTGGCCGCGCGCCCGACGCCGCTGGCGCCGCCCTCGCAATGAAATCCTTTGTAGCAACTGATGAGACCGATCGCCAAACCAAAGGCGACGCTCTTGGCAACGCCAGTCATGGGATCCCACGCGGAGACGAACTGCGCGGTGTAGTGCCAGTAGTCGGCGTTGGTCACACCGTGGTAGCCGGTGACGATGAGCCACGCGCCCAGCGAGCCCACGAAGTCGGAGTAGATCGTCAGCAGGGGCGTCATGACCACGCATGCCACCACGCGCGGCACCACCAGCGTGCGCACTGGATCGGCGGCCATCGCCCGCATCGCGTCGAGTTGCTCGGTCACGCGCATCGATCCCAATTCGGCGGCGAGCGATCCACCAACCCGACCAGCGAGCATGACCGCCGCGAGCACTGGGCCGATCTGCTTGGTGACGGCAGAGTTAATCACGCCGCCCATCTGCTCCTGTTGGCCGAGCGCGGCAAACTGGTCGTAGCCTTCGAGGGCGAGGATCATGCCGATGAACGCGCCAGTGATCGCCACCACCAAGACGCTCGCAGCGCCAACCGAGTAGAGCTGCGGGCCGATCTGTCGCCAGCGCAGCCAACTGCGCGGCTCCAAGATGGCGATGCGCAAAGCGTAGAGGCTGAAGGAAGCGAATCGACCGAGCCCATCGAGCGCCAGGAGCATCGACATCCCAAACTGCGAAAGAGCATGCGCGATGGAAAGCATTCACGGTGTTATACGCGCGATGCGCGACAACATCCGTGTCTCGCTGAAAAACAACGCCGGCGGGCCGAAGCCCGCCGGCGTGAAGTTCCATGACTTTCCGATGACCTTACTGGCAAGTTCCCCAGGCATTGAGGAGAGCCGCGAGGTCAGGTGACCCAACCGCGCCGCTTCCATCAAGGTCGATCACTGGATCGGGGCCGCCCCAGGCGTTGAGCAGCGCCGCGAGGTCCGACGATCCCACGACACCGTTTTGGTCAAAGTCTGCGGGACATGGAGGCGTGTAAACGCAACCGGTGTTGCCGTTGCCGGGAGTGTCGAAGCCAGGATTGAGCACAAAGTCGGTCGGACCGATGACTGAGGTCTGCGTGCTCGGGCAGTAGGCCACCTGGCGCGGCGACACTGGAGTCGTTCCCGACACATCGGGTCCGACAATCTTGGTGCTGTAGACCCACTCGATTCCCACCGGCGGCGGTACGGTTGCGTCACGCACGACCGCAACCGAGTTGACGATCGAGGTCCAAGGCGTAATGTCGAGGACGCCGTCGTCGTTGGTGTCGAGATCCTGCTGAAGCGTGCCCGTGAACCTGAAGACGACCATGTGGGTGACATTGTCGTCGTTCTCAAACACGAACGAAGCATTGACGAGGTTGACTTCCGTCGGAGCGATGGTGAACGCCGCATGCGCGCAGAGGAAGAAGCCGTCCGCCGCGGTGCGATTTCCAGTCAGCGCCGTCGCTGACTCGATCACGCCCGAACCACCGGTGCCGTCGCCGATGACGATGTAAGTGAGACCGTTCAGCAGCGTGTTGGGCGCGCCGTAGAGCTCGAAGTACTCGTCGTTGTCAACGCCTGGCTGGTCGATGCGGAACTCGCTGATGATGACCGAAGGAGGGTTGACTGGCACGAAGCACTGCAGCTCGGCGGCGTCGGAGCAGGTTGCATCCCATGCCGCTTCGCAGCAGGTGACATCGATAACGCAGACGGTGTTGCAGCAGGCCGCATCGGCGCAGCCCGGAGTGGTGTGGACCTGATAGCAGCTACCTGCCGCAGGATTTCCACAGGGATTTGGCAGCGGGCAGCCGACATTCGCGGAGCCCGGAGTTCCGAACCCGTCGACGGCGGTAGTGTCCAAGCGGCCGACGCCCCAAGTTCCATCCGCGCACTTCACGATCTGTGGCGGAAAGCCCGAATAGCCCGGACCAGCGGTTTGGACCGAGTAGACGCAGCGATTGTCGCCCGAGACGAGCCCAACGCTATCGATAATCGCATCCCAAGTCGGTGCGTCAATGGTGCAGTCGTCGTTGGTATCAACATCGTTGTTCAAAAGACCCGTGTAGTTCCACACCAGCAGGTATGTGACCGAGTCGCCGTTCTCGAGGTTCATCGAGCGCACGGCATCAGGAATGCCAAGCGTGAAGGTGGACTCGGCGACAAGGAAGATGCCGTCCTTTGGAATTGCCGCGCCGTTGAGCGAGATGATCGCTTCGACATTGCCGTTGGGGCTGACGCCGTCGCCAATCACGAGGATGGTGACGCCGTTCAGGCTCAAGCCCGGGGTGCCGGTGATTTCGATGTACTCGTTGACATCGGTGGTGGTCTGGTCGTCAGCCCGGATCTCATTGAACGCAAGGACCGGCGGCAAACCGGCGCCGAGGCAGAAGGTGCGAGCATTGTCGACGCAGAGCTGATCCCAGTCGGTAACACAGCAGGTAGGATCCGCGACGCAGACCGAGTTGCAGCAGGTCGTGTCGAGGCAGCCCGGGGTGGCGTGGACCGCGTGGCAGTTGCCAGCGCCTGGGCCGCAGGCCGTGCAGGCAGCGTTCGGATCGCTCGGCGAGTCGGCCGCGTTGGCCGCCGTCGGATCGAACGCGCCAATCGACCAAGTTCCATTTGGGGTGCAGCGGTAAATCTGTCCAGGCGCAAAGGTGCCATCCGGCCCGATGCGCACGCCGGTCAGGGCGTACGAGTACTCGTCGCCGGCCGCAGGTGGAACAGTGAGATTCTCAACCAACGCCACGGCGTCGGCGATGCTGGCCCACGGAGTGAGGTCAAGCACGCCATCGTCGTTGGTATCGATGTCCTGATTCACGGTTCCGGTGAAACCTTGCACGAGCATGTGGGTCACGTTGTCGCTGTTCTCGAAGAATCCCGTCGCATTCAACGGGGTGAGAACATAGTCGACGGTGCCTTGGGCGTTCGGCAGAGTCGCGTACTGGGCGAAGAGCGCCAAGCCGTCGGCTCCAAGCACGAAGCCATCGAGCGAGCGGACATACTCAAGCACGCCGTTTCGGGTAGCGGCGGTGGATCCATCGCCGATGACAACATAGTGGTAGCCCGTGAGCGACTGACCCGGGGCGCCCTTGATCTCGAAGTACTCATCGAGATCGGTACCGGTCTGGTCAATGCGGATTTCGTTGATGACCAAGCCCTGCGGAACGCAAGTCGGGTTCGCGGCGCCAGGCGAGTCAACGCCAGCGAATGGATCGACGGTGCCGATGTTCCACTGCGAGGTATTCGCGCAGAGCCAAGCCGCCGACGGCGCGAGGCCGTTGTCTGGGCCGA
>QWPT01000038.1:3334-25654 GCA_003671075.1 Planctomycetota bacterium | reverse complement strand
CGCGCGCGCTACGCCGAGACCGACCTCGCCGTCGCCGAGCTGCGCCACAAGCCAAGTGCGCTGCGTGGTTGGAAAATGGTCAACGGACATCAGCGCAATCTACCGCATCGCCGCCGCCGGCAATCGTTAGCGCAGCCCGTATTCCCTGAGTTTTCGATACAGCGTGCGCTCGCCGATGCCGAGCATCTGCGCGGCCTGCTCGCGATTTCCCGCGGTCATGGCCAGCGTTTGGCGGATCGCTTCCTTCTCGAGTTTGTCGAGCCCGACACCCGCGAGACCCGCGCGCGTCTGCGCATGATTCTCGCCGTTGTCATCGCCCGAACGGATCTCGTTGGGAATGTCGCGCACATCGATGCTGTCGCCCTGCGCCATCACCACCATGCGATGCATGAGTTGGAAGATCTCGCGCACATTGCCGGGCCAGTCATAGGCGACCAAGCGCATGAGCGCGGGCTGCGTGATGGTTGGGCGGACTCGACCAAGATCGGCCGAGTACTTGCTGATCGCGTGACTCACCAACAGCGGAATATCCTCGCGTCGCTCGCGCAACGGCGGGATGTGGATCTCGGCACCTTTGAGGCGGAAATAGAGATCCTCGCGAAACTGGCCGTCCGCCGCCATCTTCTTGAGGTCGCGGTTGGTTGCGCTGACCAGACGCACATCGATCTTCTTCGAGTCGTTGGCGCCGAGACGAACGATGTCGCCGGTTTCAAGAACGCGCAGCAACTTCGGCTGCATCGCCAGCGGCATATCACCGATTTCATCGAGAAAGACCGTGCCTTTGTCGGCGTACTCAAACACGCCCTCGCGATCCTTGTCGGCGCCGGTAAACGCGCCGCGCACATGACCGAAGAGTTGATCCTCGAGCAGGCTCTCCGCCTGACCCGCCGCGTTGAAGGTGAGGTAGCGACGCGACGCGCGCTTGGAAAGTTTGTGAATCGCGCTGGCAACAAGCTCCTTGCCCGTGCCCGATTCACCAGTGACCAGCACAGGAAGCGTGCTCGGTGCGAGCTGGCGAACCATCTGCGCCACCGCGCGCATCGCTGCACTTTCGCCGATGATTCCCTCGAAACCAAAGGCCGCGTCGACCTGCCCTTTGAGCGATTCGTTCTGACTGCGCAGCATCACCGTCTCGGCGGCGCGATGCACGATGTTGCGCAACACCACCAAGTCAACGGGTTTCTCGATGAAGTCGTACGCGCCGCCTTGCAGCGCGCGCTTGGCGGTGGGAATATCGCCGTGAGCGGTGACCATGATGGTTTCGGCGTGAGGCTGCTCGGCGCGGGCGAGCGCGAGCACATCAAGACCAGCGGTCTCGGTCTCCATCACCAGGTCGGTCACGATCACATCGAAATGCCCGTGCAGGAGCTCGTCTTTCGCCGCCGCGCGCGAATGCACGATCGTGCAAACATGCCCAGGCTTGCGCAGCGCCTCGGCCATTGCCTCGGCGTGATCACGCTCGTCGTCGACCACCAGCACTTGTGCGCGCACATGTCCATCGCTCATCGTGTTGCTCCCCTGCGGTTGTGCTGGTTTTTCAAAGCTATTTTCCACCCTTGGGCTTCGCGTTGGCGGGCTTGACCACAATCGGCGCTGCTGGACCCCAGTAACCACGCACGGTTCCGGGAGTCAAGATCGGCGGCGCATCGACCGAGATAGGCCGAATCAAGCCGAATCCATCGAAGCGCGCCACATAGGTCACGCCGCCGCCGACTCGATTGGGATAGAGCGCCACCATCGGTCCCGCCAGCACGATGCGATCCTCGGCCACGATCTCGCCGGTTCCCGCGTCGAAGCCGATCACATCCACGCCATGATCGTGGCCAATCCAAATTTTGCCGTCGGCCTCGGTCAGCGTCGACACCAATCCCATGCGCGACGGACGGTAGCTCAGCGCGCGGTCGCCGATGTGGAAGATGACCTCTTGGCGCACCTCATCGCATGACGCGGAGCCCCAAGACACCTCAGCGGTTGCATTCTGCGAATCGGGCGACACGATGTCGCGCTCGGAAAGCTCGGCTTTATCGCCGATGAGATACATCCACACGCCCTCGCGTCCTCCGCCGGCGAGTACGCGGCGACGATCGGTCACCGAAACATCGAGCCGACCAGGCATGCGCTCGGTCCAGTAGAAAGTGTCGCCGGGCTTGTCGCCTTCGGGCAGATATCGGTAGAGCGCGCGACCGAAAGTACCGGCCACGGCGAAGCGAT
This sequence comes from Planctomycetota bacterium, assembly GCA_003671075.1. Lineage (GTDB taxonomy): Bacteria > Planctomycetota > Phycisphaerae > Phycisphaerales > SM1A02 > QWPT01. The sequence goes on along the minus strand of QWPT01000038.1, from coordinate 23,443 downwards.
TGCGCTTGACCTTGCCGACATCAAGCGCGCCGCGCACTGGCGCCGCAATCAGCGCACCGAGCTGAATTCCTTCGCCATGGGAAGTAGTTGCGCTTCCAGGCGTCGCCTCGAGTTTCCAAGTAACGATTTCAGTTTCGGTCACGGCGAAGAAGCGTTCGTCATGAATCCTGATCGATTGCACGACTCCGCGCACGGCGCTTGATGAGCGCTCACGAAAATTCGTTCCGAGCAGACCGACCTCCGCCGACTCCTTTGCCTGAAGCACGAAACCGAAGCCGCCGCCGAATTCGCTTGCAATCGGAATGAGCATGCTCGCGGCTCCGAGGTAGTTTGCATCGGCAAGCCGCAGGATGCGCCGTCCAACGCAACCGACCGGTCCGCCCTCGGCATCGACGATGCTTCCCACCACCATGCCATCGAGTTGACGCGCGGGCGGTGTGGGCGGGATCGGCTTGCCTTCTTCGTCTTTCGATGTTCCCTCGGCGGCCGCATCGGACAACTTCACCACGCCACCATCGCCCGACACAAAGATTTCCTCGCCAATCAGCGAGAGCCGACGCGGCGCAAGGCCGAGTTCGGGCCTGCCCCATCGCGCGACAAACACAGGCAATCGCACTTGGGAAACATCGAGCTCGACCACCGCGTCGTCCTCGAGCACCGCAAACAGCTTGTGGCCGCGAATCATGATGTCAATGACGGGACCAGTGGTTCCGCGCGGGGCGAGTTCGACATCGCTGATGAGCGTGCCGCTTTGCGCATCGAGCAGCATGACTCGGTTGGCGAACGCCTGATACCAGACGCTTTCAACGATCTGCAGCGTTCGGTGCGCGCCGCCAAACGAACTGGTCACCCGCATGGTGCGCGGAACCTTGGAAAGCGCCTCATCGGCCTCGTCATAGACGGGCGTTCCTGCGGGCGCGGTCTCGCATCCAGGGCAGAAGAGGAGCGCGGCCGAAGCTGCGGCGAGAAGGGAGAAAATGAACCGCTGACCGAAGGACGCCATGGGCGGTAGAGTATCCGTCCTCCCCACCGATGGGCTTTGCCTGCGCCGCCGATGAACACCGATTCCCAACGACTTTCCAAGCTGAGATCTCTGCTCGAGGCAGAACCGAACGACGGGTTTCTTCTTTACGGCGCCGCGCAGGAGCTGCACAAACTCGGCCGGTTCGACGAGGCCGCCGCGTTCTACGACCGCGCCATCGAAGTTGATCCCAAGGAGTGCTACGCCTTTTTCCACAAGGCGAAGTCGCTCGAACAGGCGGGTCGACGCGCGGAAGCGGCACAATCGCTGCGCACTGGCCTCGTGCGCGCACGCGCCGTGGGCGATCACAAGGCGGCAAGCGAGATCGAGGCCTACCTCGACGACATGGAGTGACAAAGCGTCTATCGCGCGCGGAATGTCCCCCGCTGCGCTTGTTCAACACCGTCGGAGAATCCGCCTGCAACACGAGGCCGAACGAAAGGCATATCTGAATATGGCAAGCAAGAAGAAAGCTGTGAAGAAGACCGCCGTGAAGAAGACGGCTGCGAAGAAGACGGCTGCGAAGAAGACCGCTGTGAAGAAGTCGGCTGTGAAGAAGTCGGCTGTGAAGAAGTCGGCTGTGAAGAAGACCGCTGTGAAGAAGACCGCTGTGAAGAAGACGACTGTGAAGAAGTCGGCCGTGAAGAAAAAGGCTGCAAAGAAGTCTTCTACGCGCATTGAGTCGATCACTCCTTCGAAGAACGGAACGATCTGGACGGTTGCGCTTGCGGGCGGGACGAGTGCACAGATGAGTTCAGCGTCTGCGCAGCGCGCGGAAATTCGCGTGGGCGGCGAGTGGAATGCTGCGGCTCAGAAGCGCGTGAACGATGCAACCAACGAGCAGGCGCTCATGACGCGCGCGATGAGCGAACTTGCCAAGAACGGCAAGACATCGAAGGCTGCGATGGTGAAGGTGCTCGGCAATGATGCACGCGCCAACGCGACTGTCGCCACTTTGGCCAGCAACGGTTGGATCGCGTAAAGCGATCGCCGATGGAGTAAAGCAACGATGAGCACCTTCGACGCGCATGGACTTCCTGCCGGTTACCCCTATCGCGCCGCAGACGAGACGACACCGCGCGAGCTCGACGCGCTTCGGCGCGCCGAGCTCGCGACTGGCCATTCGGAGGGTGATCCGAAGAGGCAACCCCCGACGGTGGTTCTTGATGTTCGCACGCAATCCGAGTGGGATATTTGCCGCATCGAGGGCGCGCGACTGCTTCCGTTGCAGGAAATCGATCAGCGACTTGACGAGCTCAAGGCCGAACTCAACGATGACCTCGGTCGACGAATCGTGGTGAACTGCCACCACGGGCGGCGCAGTTTGACGGCGACCTACATCCTGCGCGCGGCGGGATTCACCAATGTGACCAGTCTCGCGGGCGGCATTCACCTCTGGGCGCAGGACATCGACCGCGGCATGCCCAAGTACTAACTCAACTGCGAGGCGTCACATGCTCTGGCAACGACTCATCACTGGCCCTCTGCTCATCGCCCTCGTGCTCGGTGTGGTGTGGCTCGACGCGGGCATGGATGCGCAAGCCACCGCGTGGGGGCTTCCTCCTGGCGTGGTACTGCTCGGATTCGCCGCGGTACTTTCCGTGTTGATCGCCCGCGAAATCACGGCGTTTTTGCGCGGCGCCGGATTGCCGGCCAGCCCCACCGCGAGCGCACTCGCCGCGTTGCTGGGCTTGTTGGGAGTCATGGGCAGCACGATGTTTGCGACCAATGTCGGCGTCGCGGGCGCCGTGGCGACTGCGCTCACACTCATGCTGGTGGTTGCGTTGCTGCGCATGGCCCACACGCGCGACCCCAAGGGATCGCTCATGCTTGCCGGTGGCACGCTGCTGGCGGGCGTGTACGGCGGCGTGCTGCTGGGTTTCTGGATGCTCGTGCGGCTCGAACATTCGCCGTGGATGCTGGTGGGCGCGATCCTCGTGACCAAGTCGTGCGACATCGGGGCGTATTTCACCGGCCGCGCGATCGGACGACACAAGATGATCCCGTGGCTTTCGCCCAAGAAGACCTGGGAAGGATTGGCGGGCGGCGTGCTCACGGCGACGCTGCTGGGCGCGGGACTCGCGCACTACGCATCGACACACGCTTCGGGCGCGGATCGGATCCCGTGGTGGATCGGCGCGATCGGCGGCGCCCTGGTCGCGGTGATTGGCCAGGCTGGCGACCTCGCCGAGAGTTCGTTCAAGCGCGATTCAGGACTCAAGGACTCGGGAAACCTGCTGCCCGGGATGGGCGGCGTTCTCGATGTCTTGGACAGTCCGTTGTTTGCCGGCCCCGTCGTCTACTGGCTGCTGCGGATCGCGGTCCCGGCGTGAGCGCGTGAAGCAGTTCGATTTCCCTAAAATTGCGCCGCGCTTTCCTGTTATCATTCGACCCTCCTATGGCGCTTCTTGACAATCTTCTGACACTTCACCGAGTCGACAGCCAAGTCCGTGCCCTCAGCAGCCGGGTTGGGCAGGCCAAAATCTATCTTGAAGCGCAGGAAAAACTGCTCACGCTGCTGGAGAAGCAGAAGGTCGAGCTTGCCACGCAATCCCGACAACTGCAAGCTTCCGTGCACGGGCTCGAACTCGAGCAGACCACGGCCAGCGAGCGCGTGGAGAAGCTGCGCAACGAGTTGAATACCTCAACCAACGACAAGCAGTACAAGGCGATCCTCAACGAGATGAAGGTCCTCGAGACCCGCAAGGATGAGATCGTCAAGCGCGCCGTCGATGAGATGCAGCGCGTTGAGGAAACCGCCAAGCGCGTTGAGGTTCACACCGCGACCATCGCCGAGCGCCTGAAGATTCGCGAAGTTGCCAAGGGCAAGCTCGCCGAGTGCATGTCGGATGTCGGCGAACGCCTTGCGGAGCTCGAGAACGAGCGAACCCGCGCGGCCGACCTGATTCCCGAGCGCGACCGCATGCTCTTTGATCGGGTGGCGGATCTCACCGAAGGCCAGACCATGGCCGAAGTGACGATCGTTGACCTGCGCCACCGCGAGTTCGCCTGCGGTGAATGCAACATCGAAGTGCCGTTCGAAACTTACGCCCGACTCTCATCGAACTCCGATTCGGTCATTCAGTGCAAGTCCTGCGCGCGCATTCTGTTTCTCGCTTCGTTCAACCGGCCTGAAGAGAAGGCCAAGGCGGCGAAGTTGGAGAAGGCGGATTCCGATCGCGTGAAGGCTGACCTGAAGGCTGAAGTGAAGGCCGGCCTGAAGGACGACGCGAAGGCCGAGCGCGCGCTCCGAGCTGACAAGGCGAAGTTCGAGAAGACGCGAAAGCTGTAATTCTCGAAAGCCCCGTGACAGTGTTTGACAGTNNNTGACAGTGTTTGACAGTCTTTGACTGGCTTTGACTGGCTTTACTCCGCGCCGTTCTGAACGGTGCGGATTTCTTTTTGCTGGTTCACCGCCATCGGCCCAGACTCCATGACACGACCGTCGGGAAGACGCACGACCACGCGATCCACCTGCGACGCGTCGCCAAGACCGAAACGCGCCCACGGCTCGCACTGCGTCAGATAGCTGCGCGTTGGTGAAAGCACCCGACGCTGCGTGACGCTGGCGCCGTTGATCACCGCGGTAACTTCGATTTCGCTGCCGAACCTCGCAAGTCCAGAATCAAGCGCGAGCGCGATCCAATGGTTCGCGCTCGACTGCTCGTTCAGAAGAATCCGCGCAGGCCCATTGAGCTCAACGAGCACGAGATCGGAGTCGCCGTCGCCGTCGAGATCTCCTGCGCCCAGCGCGCGACCAACGCACGGCCGCGCGAGATCGCCGATGGAAACTTCAGGCGCCTCGATGAAGAGCGGAACGCTGTCGCCACCACGATTGATGAAGAGCTGGCCGCGCTGCGCGTAAGTCTGACTGGGCTGAATGCGCGCGATGTCCGGCTCGAGATGCCCGTTGGCCTGCACGAGATCCTCGTCGCCATCAAGATCGACATCGACAAAGATCGCTCCGAAGGTGAGGAAGCGCCGAGTGGGAGCGCCGTAGCCTTGGCCGAGCGATTCGTCGCTGAGCACAAGTTTGAACGGGAGATTGCCCGCAAGTTTCGGGCCGGCGCTGAAGTAGAGCGAGTTGGGCTCGTTGGCGAAATTGCCGATGGCGACGGCGAGTTCGGCGTTGTTGCGCGGCCAGGCGATGTCGATGCCCATTGCGCCCGTCGCGCTTCCATCGCGGTCAAACGCGAAACCGGTGGCGACGCCGATGTCGGCGAAACGCGGCGCGCCCGCAGGGGACGGCCCAAGATTGCGCAGCAGAAACTTCGGCGTCTTATCGTTGGCCACGAGAATGTCGATGCGGCCATCGCGGTCGGCGTCGACGAAGGCAAGGCCGAGCGCCTTGGCGTACGGCTCGCCGGTCACGGGGTTTTTCACCGCAATTCCCGACTGCTGCTCCGGCGATTCGATCACCTCGCGCAGCGTTGCGCCGTCGTTCACCAACAGCGTCAACGACGCGCCCGCAAAGCCGGTCGGCGGGCCATAGGCGCGGCCAATACCGTCGAGTTGATAGTTCACCGCGCGATCAATCGTGGGCGACCACTGGACATAGTTGGCAACAACGATGTCCAAATCGCCGTCACCGTCGGCGTCGATCATGCCCGCCGATGTGCCCCACTGATTCTCCGTCGGAACCTTCGCCTCAACGAATGTCGGCGTTGTGCGCGCATCTCCCATGTTCAGCAGCAGTCGATCCTGGCCAACACAGGCAATGTAGATGTCCGCCCTGCCGTTGCCATCGATGTCACCAATGGCAAGACCGTTGGCGTAACTGTTGGCCGCGAGCGACTCGTCGCCAGAAAGCCGCGTGAACGCGAGCGGGCCGCCCAGCGTGGTGGCGTTGAGGTAAATGCGAATGCCGCCTGATCCCGCCGCAGCATCGCCAGGCTTGGGTTCAAGCGGCTGGCCTTGAGTGAACACGAGGTCCAGCCGATCATCGCAGTTGAGATCGACGATGGCCACGCCGCCGCCGAGGCACTCGGGAAGAAGTTTGTTGCCACGAGCGCCTGATTCATGCTTGAAATCAACGCCAGCCACCGCGGCCACATCGCGAAAGGCCGTGCCCTTGGGCGCGACGATCGATGCCGAAGGCGGTTGGGCGGGCGCGGTGGCGGGTGCGCCCGAACCAGGAACGATCGTCGACTTCACTGGCCACAGCGTGAAAGCCACGACTCCAACAACGACCAACGCGATCGCGGCACTCGAACGCCAGAATCCGCGGGAAACCATGCGGTCGTCACCGAGTTCATCGGACGGGAGGTTCGGATCGGCGGTCACGGCGCGGAGTGTATCGGTCGGTTCACCCGATGATCGTGCGCCGCATCTTCACATAGTCCCACACCACGAAACGATCGAGCTCCTCGCCGCCAGCAAAGAGCACGCGACCGCCCGTCGTCTCGGCCATGCGATGGGCAAAGCGAATGTCCTCTTCGGATTGCGACCAACTTGGCAGCAGGAAGACATTGATCACGATCCCCTCCTGCTTGCAACGCATCGCCTCGCGCATGGTCTCGCTCTCGGTGCGCGCGTCGGGCGGGTAGAGCATGTAGAGATCGCCGCCCTCGAAATGCGCGGTCGGAAGGCCGTCGGTAATCAGAAAGACCTGGCGATTGGGCGTGTCCTGCGCGCAAAGCACTTGGCGGGCAAGCTGCAGCGCGCGCTGGATATTGGTGAAGTGCAAGGGCAGATCACTCTCGGTGATCGCAGGGTCGGACATGTCGGCGCGCAGACGCACGACAGGATCGTTGATCGAAACCATTTTGGGCAGCATCTCGATGATCTCACCGGGACGGCGCAATCGAGCAAGCGTGTACATCTCAATTGCCTGCAGGAAATCGCCGGGATACTCGCTGCGGATGAGCCCGTCGAGCGCGAGGGCCATCTTCTTGCAGGCGATGTACTGGCCGCCGTGACGCATCGAACCCGACATATCGAGCACAAGAGCCGTTGCACACTTGGGCGTGCGCCGAGTGCGGTGAACAACGAGATCCTCGCTCGATGGACGCGGCTGGCCGGTGCGGGCAACGGCGTTGAGGATCGACTGCGGAACATCGAGATTCGCCGGTGAATCACCGAATTCGTAGGCGCGGGTGGACGGAAGTTCGACGGAGCCGTCGTTGGTGGTGATGCCGTCGTGACGACCGCGGCGCGCATCGGCAAGCTCGGCGAAGATCAGCGACAGCAGGCGTTTTTGGTAGGTTCGCAGCGCGCGCGCCGAGGCTCGATATCCATCGGCCGAACGCTCGAGCCCCGCTTCTTGCGCCATCTTGCGCAGCAACTCGTCCACTTGGCGCTGCAGACGATCGAGATCCGCCATCTGCTCCTCGCTGGCATGTTCGCGCAGCGCGTCCATGTCGATGAGCGCGGGCTTGGCGTTTTTGAGGGCATCTTCGATCTGCTTGAGCAGACGATCGATTTGCGCGAGTTCGTCCTTGACGGCGATCGCCTTAGCAACATCCATCGCCTCGCGGCCGGTGAATGGATACTTCGACGCAAGCTGCTCGATGGAGTAGCGCTCGCGCAGGCGGGCGATTGCGCGCATGAGATCGTGCGCGAGCGGCGTGGCGTCGGGAACGCGGCGCTGAATGCGCTCGATGTCGGCGAGTTGGCCGAGTTGCAGCGCGGGCGTAAGTCGCGCCGCGATTGCTTCAGGAACCTCGACGCGCTGGACCGCATCGACATATCCGGCGTTGGCCAGCGTCTGCGCGCGCGAAGTCTCGTATTGCTCGAGGATCCTGCGCTTTTTCTCCTCGAGCATTGCCTTGATCGCGTCGAGACTCGGACCGAGTCCGCGGATTTGCGACGGATCAAGCCGAATCGCATTGGCCAGTTCGCGATCGGTGAACTTGCGCCTGGTGCCGTACATGAGCATGTGCTCGAGCATCGCATCGCCCGCTTCACCGCCGCGCGGACTGTTGGGCGGAGGAAACTCAAGCGGGTCGTAACCAAGGTAGGTGTGGACGACCCCGCCGAGCACGCGCGGCGCATCGCTGGGATCGTTGCCTGAACCACGATTCACGACGGGCGCACCTCGTAGGACACTCGGCCATGCTTCTCGCTGCGAGAAATTCGTTGAGTCGCCCACAATCCCGCGAGCATGAACTCAACGCAACTTGCGCGCACTGCGGCGTTCTCCGATGCATTCACTTCAAACGCCTTGTTCCATGCCTCGGGAACTGACTTGAGCGATTGCGCGTAGTGCGCCGACGCCAGCATGTCGCCGACCTCGACACGCACGCCTTTGGCAAAAACATCGGCAATTTCGCTGAGTCCGTGCGCGTCAACATACTCGCCAAAAACATTGGCGATCGCCTCCGAAACAATCGCGTCGATCGCCTGGTCCTCGGTCATCTGGTGCGAGCCCATGAGGTCGAGTTCAAGTTTGCCGATCGCGCTGGCCTTGAGATGCGCGAGATCGCTGATGCGGGCGACCGACGGTTTTTCGCCGAGGGCAATGCCGCGGCGGCGCGCGTTGGCAACGGTGGTGCGGAAATTGGCGATGGAGAAACGCGCGCTCACGCCACTGGCGTGGTCGACATAACGCGAAGTCCGCGCCACTCGCGAAATTTCCTCGATGATCTCCTCCATGAACGGCGGAACCAGCACGGGAAACTCGCCGCCGAGATCCACTCCCGCCTCCTGCTTCATGATGGAGATGCCCAGGTCACGCGCGCGCGGATAATGGGTGACGATGGTGGAGCCGATGCGATCCTTGAGCTGAGGGATGACCTTGCCCGAGCGGTTGTAGGTGCTGGGATTGGCGCTGAAGAGCACGAGCAAATCGAGGGAAAAACGCACGGGATATCCGCGAATCTGCACATCGCGCTCTTCGAGAATATTGAAGAGACCGACCTGCACCAGTTCGTCGAGGTCGGGCAGTTCGTTCATGGCGAAGATGCCGCGGTGTTGACGGGGAATCAGGCCAAAATGCAACGCGTCCTCGGCGGACATGCTGGTGCCTGACATCAACTTCGCAGGATCGATCTCACCGATCACATCGGCGAACTTTGTTCCAGGCGCAAGGCGTTCGGCATAACGTTCGCTGCGGTGCCACCAGGCGATGCGCACGCTCTCGGGCGGATTGGCCGCGAGAAAGTCGCGGCCCGCGCGGGTGATCGGCGCCTCGGGATCCTCGTGCACCGGCGAGCCCGCGATGTCGAGGTACGGAACCCACTCGTCAAGAAACGCGGGAAGCAGGCGCATGAGCTTGCTCTTGCCCTGCCCTTTCTCGCCGAGAAAGAGCATGTCGTGACCGGCGAGCACGGCGTTGGCGATCTCGGGCAGCACGGTGTCGTCGTAGCCGAGAATGCCGGGAAAGAGCGGCGCGTTGGACACCGGCGGATACTCGCTCGACGAACGCGCGGATGAAGGGTGGGCCAGCGCTCGGGTGAAGTTGGCGCGCAACTCTTCCTTAACGCTGCGCGACCTCCAACCGGAATTGCGCAAGTCGGCGAGGTTGTTGATGGACGGCGATGGCTTCCCCGTCGCGGATGCGGTCGGGGCGGCGTTCGATGCGGGCGCGGTGCGAGACATGGTGATCATGTTCGCATGGCGCGCGGCCATAGAGTCAGGCAAGTCGGCCCAACCGCAAACTTGGCGCGATACGCTCTCGCCATGGACGCCCCGCTCCTCCTCCGCCACCCCGATTCGCGCAGCATCCTTCGCCTCGAGCCGAGCTACGGGTGCGTCGCCACCAGTTGGACGGTTGGCGCAAGCGAGATTCTGGCCCTGCCTGCGCCGATCGAGGAGTTTCTCGTGGCGGAGCGAACCGGTGGAATTCCCCTGCTTTACCCGTACGCCAACCGTCTGCGCGCCAACACTTTTACGGTTCGCGGGCGCAAAGTCGATCTTTCCGGGGTGCCGGGCCTCAAGCGCGATGGAACCGGTCTGCCGATGCACGGGCTGCTGCTGCGTTGGTCGCGTTGGAAAGTCACTGTTGCCGCCGACGGTGCAAGCGCCACCGCCAGCATCGATTGGGCGGCGGAACCTGCGCTGTTCGCGGCCTTCCCGTTTGCCCACACCCTCGAGGTGCATTGGCGGCTGGGCGGCGACGCCGAACGGGCCACGCTTGAGGTGACAACAACGGTTCGCGCCGATCGAGCAGAAGCAGTGCCGATCGCGTTCGGCTGGCATCCGTACTTTCGCGTGGACGATGCAGCGAGCGCGCGCGTGACGGTTCCAAATCGCAGGCGCGTCGCCTTGTTGTCGAGCGGCGTTCCCGAGATTCCGCTGACGATGGACGGTGTAAGCGTCGAAAGCGAAATGGGCGTGGGCGGCGGAGATGACGCGCTGTTTCAACTTGTCGAGTCGTCGTCGGATCAGGCAGAAATCCTCGCAACGATGCGCGACGGACACCGTGAACTCGATCTCTGCTTCAACGAGGGTTGCCAGTGGATGCAGATCTTCTCGCCGATTCCCCTGCCTGCCCGTGCGCCATTCATCTCGCTTGAACCGATGGCCGCACCGACCTCCGCACTCACCGATGGATGCGCGACCGTGATCGCGCCAGGCGAGGAATTCACCATGCGTTGGCGGCTGCGTGTGCGGGATCAACCGAGCGCATCATCGAACGCATCATCGAACACATCACTGCACACTGGGCACAGCGACCGCGCCTGACGGTTTGGCCACATCAAGGCGAGTTCCAGGCAGCAAATCGCCTGTAAAACCGCCAGTCCGTTGCATGTCGTAAAAAACTGTTGCTTCGGCCGCATGGTCGGCCCACGGATACTGTTGTCGCGCAAGGCGCACCGCGTTGTCGCGCGCGTTCTCATCAGGCTTGTACTTCGCGTGATTGGTTCGCGCCGACTCAGCGCCCACCGGGTCACTGAGCGCTTCGCAAACTCGATTCATCAGCCACCAAGCCTGCGCTTGCTCGGGATCAACCTTCAGCGATCGCTCCGCAGCGCTCTTCGCTTCGCGCAAAAGTTCGAGGCTGCTTGCATCGGCGCGCGCCAGTTGCGACGCCTCGAGAAGCGTCTCGGTGAACTCGTTGAGCACGCGCGTGTCAATCGCAAAGTCAAAGCCGCGTTCGCGCGCGCCCGCAAAATCAGTGGCAAGCACACGACGGAATCCCTCGAGAGCCTTGGTGAAATTTCCGTTCTGCTTATCAACGAGCGCGGTGAAGTACACGACCGACCACGGACTCGCAGGCTCAGCCGACGCGGCCTTGGCAAGCAGCATGGACGCATCGTCGAGACGACCTTCCTTGATGGCCACACGCGCGCGCGCCAATGATCCCGCCGCGGGCTGCAGATCTTCGACGCGGGTGAACGCCTCATCGGCTTGGCGCAACGCACCGCGACCCGTGCCGCGATCGCCCTCGCGCAACAGACCGATGCCGTAGTCCTGCCAACGCTGCCACGGAGGAATAGTCGAGGAAACCCGTGAAATCAGGCCATAAACGCTGCCGTCCTTCGCTCGTACCGGCAGCGTCACCGCATCGCGCGCGAGCACCATCACCGGAAGGTCGTTGACGCGCGCGGCGCCGTAGACATACTTCATGTAGGTCGCGTCGAACTTCCGGTACCGCACTTCGGTTTCAACTTCGATCGGTGCGTGCGCATCAACGGGCACCGCAAGACGAAGATGGGTGACATCGCCCGCGCCTGGCGGGATCTGATTGTTGTAGAGCGCCAGGAATATGTCCTGAGGATTGCGACGATCAATGCGGTTTCCGTTGCGGTCGATCACGAAGGCGTTGAACACCTTCGACCAGGGATCGAGCGCGCCTTCGCCGTCGAGTCCGCCAGTGACGCCAATGGTGGCGCCGTCACAGCGCGCGCGGGCAAACAGCCAGGCTTCGTTTGAATCCGCGGTTCCCTGCGTGAATTCGTGGCCGATGTCAAGCGTGCGAACAACAACCTCGATGAGGTAAGTCACGCCCGCATCAAGCACTGGAAGTTCGCCACCAATGACGCGCAGCTCGCCGTCGATCGCGCCACCGACGCGAACAGCGAACAGATCAACCCGCAGCGTTCGCTGGTTGAACGCTGCGTGGCCTGCGTTGACCACGGCCGGATCGGGCAACACGCCCAACGACGCCAACGCGGTATTTGCGCTGGGAAACGCGTGAGAAAGGATAGTTGTGACGCCGCTTCCATCACGGTCGCGCGCAGCAAAGTCGCTGCTCGCCATTGCACCCATGTGACAATCGTTGCACTTCGTCGCCGCCTTCTCGGGGTAGTACCAGCCGAGCGCGCCATGACCGCTGCGGCCGGACAAGAGAAACGAACCATAGTGATCTTGCCCACGAAGCCACTTGTAATCATTGAGCGTCTCGGGCAAGAACACCTTGTGGCACGCACCGCAGAACTCATTGGAGCGATGCACAGAATCCTTGAGAAAGGTGCGCTTGTGAAACGCGGGCTTCGCCTTCACCAGTTGGTTCGAGGCCCAAGAAAGCAGCGGCGAATCGCTGGACGCAAGCGGATAGTTCGGGCTCTCCTCAATCGTGTAATCGCCGTTGCCGCGCGGACTATCGATGGAGACGATGCCGTGACACACGGTGCAGGTGATGCTTGCACGACCGAGCGGATCGGCGGCAACGTCGTACGCGGGATCGTCCCACTTCGGATCCTCAAAGCTACCGGAGAAGAATGGAACTGGATCGTGGCATCCCGCGCAGAAGCGCGCGTCTTGAACGCTGTGTTCGCGCGCGAAAGCCTTCAGTCGAGTTTCGCGCACGCTGGCGGTGTAGAGAGGATTGTTGAAGGAACTCGCGGAATGCGCCGAGTGCGACCATGAATTGACCACATCGCGGTGGCACTCGAGGCAGTACGAATTCGCCATCAACGAGCTCGCCGATATGAATCCCCCCGTCGCAGTTTTTGCCAGCGAGGGCTCGAAGTAACGCGCGCCATCTTGCGGAACCTTCTCGCTGGCGGCTGGCGCGAACAGATGAAGCGCCGTCGCGCCAAGCGCAACAACTACGGCGACGGCGGCCCAACGCACACCGACCTTCCAGCGAATCCTGCGGCCAGAGAGCCGATGCACAACAAAGAGCCACGAGGCCGCGAACGGCGCGACCACATGCAACCAGTAAACGGTTTCGCGCAAAGCAGGTTCGCGAACGCCGATGGTCGTTCCAGCAAACTCGACGCGCGTGAGTGCGATGCCCGTGGCCAGCAGCGCGATCGCCGCAATAAATGTCGCAATGCCCGCCGCGATCGCCCGTGGATTCGGACGCTTCGAAACATTGCGCCAGTGCAACGCGCCGAAGACGATGGTCGGCACCACGATGGCGAAACCAAGCACGAGATGCGCGAGAAAGTTCCAAAGATAGAACTGGTTCTGCAGCGTCTGCCCGCCGCGCCACTCAAGAAAGGTGATCGAAGCGAGATACACGCTGTTCACCGTGAGCAGCGCAAAAAGCGCAAACACCACGGCAAGAAGCCACTTGAGTCGAGGACCAACAGCTGGACGAAATTGCGCCACGCCCGAGAGTCTAGCGGCGGATCAACGCCCGCCCGCGGGTCGGATGCGCGACTTTCTGAGCAACTCGGTGGCCGCCGCGTCGACGGGCGAGCCGGGCATCGGCTCGATGGTTTCGCCATCGCGGGTGAACAGGTCCATGTCCTTGCACCAACCACGCACCTCAAGCCAGTAACGGCGCGTTGTGTCCGACGGCGGACTTTGCGCGGCAGAGCCGAATTCAATGGAGATTTCCTCGCCGGGTCCGAACACCACTGGCGCACCGTCGGCGCGGGCAAGGAGTTCGGCCACATTTCCAAACTCGGTGTATAGGCCGCGTTGGAATCGGCAATCCCACAGAGGACGGGCGTTGGCGTGGTCATAAAACGGCTGGCGCTGCGGACCGGTGGTGCGCGCCGCAAAGCCAGGTGAGGAGAGCGTTGCGCGCGCGAGCGGAAGTTCAAGCGGCTGCGTGGGCAGAGGTTCGCGCGCAACGAGGCGCACGCTGTCGAAGTAGATCTCCATGTTGGTGCGCATGCACAACGCCGTCGTGCCCGCGGGAAGCGCAGACCTCGGGATCGGCAACGCCATACGACGCGGCATTCCCGCGGGATAACCCCATTCTCCGACGACTTCCTTCCACGATCCATCGGCCGCGCGCGCCTCGAGGTTCGGCGCCCTGTACTTCGCACCGGCCTGCCACGCCGCAAACATCGTCTGGCAGTACGGGTACTCGATCCAACCGTCGATCACCAGCCACGGGTCGGCGATGGCATCAATGGCGGTGGCAAATTCGAGCTCGATCACTTGCTCGCCCTCGAGTCGACCGATGAAGCGCTCGTCGACTTGGCCGATGTCGCTCGCCAGCAAATCAACTTGTGCAAGTGCGGGGATCCCCTGTGGAAGCCACGCGTTTCTCCAAGCGACCAACTCACTGGTCGGCGCCGCCCCACCGATCGCCATGCGTTCGTCGGGTGCAATGTCCCAACCCTTCGGCAGGTCGATCGCGCGCAATCGCACGCCATCGAGCATGCAGCTTTCCTCCATCGGCTCGCCAATCGATATCGAAAGCGTTCCGTCGGGCTTGGCAACAAGCGCGTCGATCGGCATCACAAACGACTCCACGGGTCGCGGATCGCTATACACGCCGGGTTCCAACAGAAAACCCAAGCCGGCCACGCCGAGCAGATCGGTAACGAAGCGTTGCTCGCTGCCGTTCCAGGCAAAAAGCACGGGACACGACGAGATCTGCCGCTGCGTCTCCACGAGCGCGTGTGTTGCGCCCGCAGTCAGATCAAGTTCACTTTGCAGAACGCCGTCCGACCAGTCGACTTCGAGCAGATCGATTTGGGACGCTGCGCCGATGCCAACCGACACGGGCGCGAGCGATTGGCTCCTTCCCGTTTGCAGCCGAAACATCTCTCCTCCCGCCCATTGCGTACCGATGCGTGCCGCGTAGGCGGTTCCGATGCCGCTGATGTTGGAGCGCATCGACTGCGATGGATCAATACGACCGCTGAACGAAATCGCTGCAAATGAGCCGCGCGCGGGACCGGGCTCCCAAAGAAGCGGCGACGCTCCGTTGCGCAGCGTGATGAGATGGGCGCCTCGAGTCGGATCGAGCGTGACCAACTGGGTGCGAAACGCCAGCGGAGGAACTGCGAATTCCTGCACCAAACGGCCGGATTCGTCATGCATGGCGATGTAATCCATGCCGAAGACCATCAGGTCGGTCTGCCCGTCTCCAGTGATGTCGCACGCGCCGACTTCGACGGCGCGATTGACCTTCATCGGTGCGACTCGGTTCGCCAATCGCAGATATCCAGCGGAGGCGAACACCGCGCGGCGCAACGGAAGATCGGCGATCTCAACAATCGCCGCTGACGAAGCCATGTCGAGCAGTTGATCGGCGGAGATACCGGGCGCAGTTCCCGGAGTCCATTTCCAAAGACGGTCGTTGAGAAACAACTGGTGCGGCGGAACCTGATTCAGAATGAGAATGTCTGCATCGCGGTCGTAATCGAAATCGCCCACAACAACCGAAATCGGCGCATGCTGCTCGGCTGCAAGGCCAGACTGTTCGCCAATGGCTCGAAACGAAGCGTTTCCTGTGTTGGCGAGCAGTTCGATTGGCGCATCGCGATACAGCAGCAGCAGATCAAGATCACCGTCGTGATCGAGGTCGGCCAGTGCGCCATCGCTGCAACTTCCACTTGGGCCCGCCGCATTCCACCGTTCAGTTGCGTCGTAAAAGTCGCCGTGCTCGTTTTGGAGCAGAAAGAGATTGCGCCCAGTTCGGCAGATGTACGCGTCGACGCGGCCGTCGCCATCGATGTCGCCGAACAGAATGGAATTCACCAACGCGCCCGCGAGCCGCGCGATTGCGTGATCGGGTTCAGGGTGAAACGCGTGATTTTTTGTGGCAAGAAGCACGAGCGTGCTCGCATCCATCGTCCCCGCCGCGTTCGGCCGCATCACCGCGCGCACAAGAACGAGGTCGAGCAAGCCATCGCCATTAAGATCCACCGACGCCGCGTGTTGCGCAACATCGTTGGACCACGGGAACTCAAGCGGCTGATCAAGCTGCATTTCCTGCGGTTGCGCGAAGAATGCGCCGCTCTTCGGTTTCGGGAGCGCGCGCGTTGGAACAGCGGGAAGCACAGCTAGGCCCATGTCGCCCATTCGGGTGTACTTGAACTCGGCGTTGTGCGCGCGCGGGTTCTGCGCCAACTTCTCAAACGATTCAAGCGCGCGTTCGGCGCGCGCGTCGTCGCCGGATTTGCGCGCACAGCGTTGAATTCCTAACTGCGCGCTCTTCAAGTACGGATCGAGTTCCGCGGCGCGCACATAGGCAGGGAGCGCCTTGGCAACTTCGCCCGACTGCTCGAGCGCTTGTGCGACAAAGTACTGCGCGTAGGCGTCGTTGGGATGAGCCGCGGAAACTTCGGCGAAGTTCGGCGCGGCCGCGCTCGGGTGTCCGAGATAGAGCTCGCAGAGTCCGATGGCGTAGCGCGCGCGAAGAGCGAGTTCCTTGGACGGATTGGTAGAGAGGAACGCACGCAGTTGCTCGATGGCATCGTCCTGCGCACCGTCGCGCGACTGATTGAGAATCGCGATGGCACGATCGAGAATCGCCTCTGCTGGCGCGTTCGACGGCGGATTGGCCTGACGGATGATCTGATCAAACGCCTCAGCTGCAGCGGAAAATTCGAACTGACCCATGAGGCCGACGGCGCGGTTCATCGCTTGAACAGTCTGCGGATTGTCGAGACCATTCTTAAGCGCGTTGAGCGGCGCATGAACTGGCGCATCAGATGGCGCATCAGATGGCGCATCAGATGGTGCATGCGTTCCCGTGTTCGCGGCCTGATCAGATTCCGATGCGTTGCCTCCGCAGGAAATCAGCGGCGAAAGCAGGAAAGTGGCGGCGAGCGCAGACGCGATCTTCTTCGATGCGAACATGGACGCAGGATACGCGACTCAATCAAGCGCGCGCTTCGCCGCGGCGATGCGCGCATCGTTGGACTCAATCGTGATCGGCGTCGCACCTGCGCGGGGGAAGCGCGGAATCGAGGCGTAGGGGTGAATCTCCGCGCGGTAATGCGCTCGCATGTCATGTCCGCGTCGTCGCTCCCGGGCCTCGCGCAAAGCGCCGAGATCGATGGGAACCACCACCACCTTCTCGCCCGCGCCCGGGTCAGCCTGCGCGAGAATGCGCCCATCGAAGTCAACGCCCATCGAGCCACCCGGCCAGGAAAACGGCGGATATCCCTCGAACGATGCGCCCTGATTGCACGCAACCACGAACGCCGTGTTCTCAATCGCCCGCGCGCGGTTGATCGTGGTCCACCAATCCATCGGAGCAGTCGCGCCCCACGGATCCATGTACGCGCTGATGCGAATCAGCACCTCGGCTCCGTTGAAGGCCAACTGGCGAATCGACTCGGGAAAAAGCCAGTCGTAGCAGATCGCGCAGCCGAGCTTGCCGATCTCGGTGTCGGCAACGGGAAACGGATTCTCGGTGTAGCCAGCAATATCGTGCGGACTCGCGTGCACTTCCCACGGGATCCACGGATTCACCTTGCGATACTTGGAGAGAATCCCGTCAGGGCCAATCAGACAAGTTGTGTTGAACAGCGCGCCGGGATACTTGGGATCGCGCTCGATGAAACTGCCAGTCTGAACAAAGCAGCCTGTTTTGCGGGAGAATCGTTGATATGCGTCGGTGTGGTCGTTGGGAATCTCGACGGCCAAATGCTCGTCGAGTTCGGCGGTTGTGAAATAGCATGGCGCCGCGTGGGCGAACTCAGGGAACACCACCAGTCGCACATCGAAGAACGGCCCGTAGCCGGCAACGGTCTGCTCGGCCATGGCAATCATGCGGGCGACGCGCGACGGAATTTCGGCGCGGGTGCGCGGATTGGCAAACGCCGTCTGAATCGCAGCGGCGTGATAGCGCGGCGCGGATCGAACACTTGCGGGCGCAGGCACGGGCGTGGTGGATTCCTTCTGCGCGCGAGGATCAACTGAAACTGGCAACGCCGCTGAAACCGCACCAACCGCAACCGCGCCGAGAAAGTTGCGTCGCGTCGGCTCGATGGAGTCAGGTTCGTTCATGGCAGTTGTCCGTCCGATGAACCGGTGATGAGCCGGGCATGAGCAGAGGATGGGCAGAGGATGAGCAGAGGATGATCAGAAATCGAGCAGTAATCGGGCAGAAACTGAGCGCGCACGAATTGAACTCTCACGCGTCGCTAGTCGCGCTCGTCAATCCACGCCTGTTGAATCGCCTCGAGAATTCTTTCGTTGCACGGATGGCCAGGCTGCTCGGCGAATCCAGGCAACGCGCTGACCAACGCTCGAAGGCGCGGAAATGCGATCAACCCAGGATCGATCTCGGGATGCGCATCGACCAGAGCTTCGGCAATTTCCTGTACATCGAGCCAGTGCATCGCGCGCCCGCACTCAGTGCGGGATCTCCTTCACAGCGTTGCGGTTCCACGATGGAACGCGAATGACGATCGGCGTGCGCTTTCCTTCGCCGAGATCCTTCAGCTCGCATTGACAGGCAAGACGCGAGCTGCGCTTGATTCCTGGCGCTTCTTCGACACGATCCTCCTCGGCCTCCGTAGCGCTGTTGAACTGTTCGGAGCCCTGCTCGAGATAGATGTGGCAAGTGGAGCAGGCGCAAACTCCGCCGCAGGCATGCTCGATGTTGATGCCGTTGTCGAGTGCGATTTCAAGAATCGACTCGTGCTCGCCGCCGAGCACATGCCACTCCTTCTGCGCGGTGCTCGTCAGTGACTCAGCATCCTCGAGCAAAAATGTAATCGGGATGACGGGCGGTCCGTGATGATGGTCTTCGTCGCGCTTTAGGTGCATGAAAGGTGTCTCGCAGATCGCGCCTGTTGCGCGGGATGCGGATGATACAAAGGCACGCGGTACCGCGATTGCTTTCCGCGCGCCGACTTTTTAGCACTTTGACCGTGCAAATCCGCTCTGCTACGGCGCGATCGGCGCGCTCTGCTAGGCTTGCGGAATGGCGCAGGACTCTGGTCAACCCATCCGTCCGCTCGGGCTCACCAGCGCGCAGTTCGTCGAGGCCGCGCGTGCCCGCGGTGGCAGCGCATTTGCGGCGCGCGATCAATACAAGGCGCTGTTCCGAGACGGCGTCGTTCCCGCTTCCTGGATGACCACGGCGGATGAGACCGATGCGAAATCCAACGCGCGGACCGCTTCGAACTGCCTGTTCACCGACTACCCCGTCACCGCGACCCTCGTTGAGGGCGAAACTTCGAAATTCGTTTTGCGCCTCGTTGATCCAGGATGGAACGGCCTCGAGACCGAGAGCGTGCTCATTCCGATGCCGCGCGCGTCCGGAACCACAACGACCCTTTGCGTTTCTAGCCAGATCGGCTGCTCGATGGGTTGCAGGTTTTGCGAGACCGCTCAAATGGGCCTGCTCAAGAATCTGCGCGCCGACCAGATCGTTCATCAATGGTGGGCGGGCACGCATCGGGTGCAACGCGCGAGCGGCAATGCGATCAAGAACATCGTCTTCATGGGAATGGGCGAGCCGACCGACAACATCGACGAGGTGATCCAAGCGATTCGCGTGCTCGTCGACCACGACGGTGCAATGGTCCCGGCGTCGAACATTTCAGTGTCGACGGTTGGCAATCCCGACGGGATCGAAAAAATCGGACAACTGGTGCGCGAAACTGGATTTCACCGACTGAATCTAGCGCTTTCGCTCAACGCGCCCAACGATGAGATCCGCAGCGCCATCATGCCGGTCAACAAAGCGTGGCCAATGGCGCGCCTGAAGGACGCACTGCTTGCGTTTCCTCGTTTCTCCAAAGCTGCGTTCTGCGTGGAGTATGTGCTGATCCCTGGTGTGAACGATGCCGACGAGCACTGCGACGAAGTCTGCGCGTTTCTGCGCGAAGTTCGCTGCTCGCTCAATGTGATCCCCTACAACCCTCGGCGAAATTCACCGTGGCCTGCGCCCGAGGAATCGGATGTCGATCGCTTTGTTGCGCGCGCTGTGACCAACGGCCAATTCACAAAACGCCGAGGAACCAAGGGACGCAATGTGATGGCGGCCTGCGGACAGCTGGGCAACGAACATATTCGCAATCGCCGGCTGATGAACGAGGACGGAACCTCTG
>QWPT01000038.1:0-3291 GCA_003671075.1 Planctomycetota bacterium | reverse complement strand
GGGGCTGGTCAAGTTGGGACTGCCCGTCGATCCAAACGCCAACAGGAACCAAGCATGAGTGTGATCAAGCATGACACCGCGCCCCGTGAAGGCTCGAGCCGCAGCCGAATGAATCGGTACCGCGAAGAACTCGCCCGACGCGCGGGTGGCAAAAAAGTCGATGCCCGCGGTCGCCCCAAGGCGGCGATGACTCGCTCGTTCGCTGCGCTGTTTCGCGCCTATATCGCGATGCTTCGGCCCTACCGGCCCTCGCTCGTCGTTGCCTTCACCTCACTGGGCTTGGCAACCTTGCTCGCGCTCATCCCGCCAGCGGGAATCAAGATCGCCATCGACAGCGTGTTCGCCAGTGAGCCAATTCCGCCGCTTTTAGCGCGCATCATTCCCTCGTGGATCGATGTGACCAATCGCAGTGCATTGCTCGCAGTTGTCGCCGGGCTCACACTTGCGACCATCATGGTCAAGGTTTCCATCGGCGTCATCGGCCGCAATCGTGCGACCGTTGTTGCCAAGCGCCTGCAGGTCGCGCTGCGTCGTCGCGCCTTCGCAAAGGCGATTCATCTTCCGCTCGCTCGTGTTCACGAACTGAAGGCGGGCGGCGTTGCCACGCTCATTCGCGAGGACGCGGGCGCCGCCGGCGAACTGCTCTTCGGTCTTCTCTACAACCCGTTCCGCGCCATCATCCAACTGCTCGGCAGCCTTGCGATCTTGGCCTGGACCGATTGGCGTCTGCTTGTTGGCGCAGTGGTGTTGCTGCCGATGGTCTGGTTCAGCCATCGCACTTGGATTGGCCGCATTCGCCCGATTTATCGCGATCTCAAAAAGTTGCGCGACGAGATCGACGGTCACGCCGCCGAAAGTTTTAGCGGCATTCGCGTGGTGCGCGGCTTCGCGCGTGAAGACGCAGAGGCGTTGCGCTTTGCCCGCGGAACAAACTTGCAGGCACGCACCGAGATCCTCGTTTGGTGGTGGTCGCGCGGCGTCGAAATCGCCTGGGAAGTCTTCATTCCTGCTGCCACCGCGGCGTTGCTCTGGTACGGCGGAATGCAGGTGGTCAACGGCCGCCTCACCGCCGGCGACCTGGTGATGTTCCTCACCTATGTCACGCTGCTGCTCGGGCCGCTCGAAGTCTTGGCCAACACCGCGACCAGTTTGCAGACTGGTTTGGCAAGCCTCGACCGAACGCTTGATTTGCTGGGAGAAAACGACGAATTCGCCGACACCTCTGCGCGCGGCGTTCTTCGGCCCGCGCCCGCTTCGGTGCGCGGCGACATTCGCTTTGAAGGCGTTTCGTTTCAGTACGCCGGATCGGGGCGAGTCGTGCTCGACAATGTTTCCTTCGACGCACCCGCCGGCACCATGGTTGCGTTGGTCGGTCACTCGGGCGCGGGAAAGACCACGCTCTCGAACTTGGTCGCGCGCTTTCATGATCCATCGTCGGGCGCGATCACGCTCGATGGCAATGATTTGCGCGATATCGATCTCGCGTCATTTCGCCGCCTGCTGGGAATCGTCGAGCAAGATGTGTTTCTGTTCGACGGAACCATCCGCGAGAACATCGCCTACGCGCGACCGGGCGCAAGCGACGACGATGTCAAACGCGCCGCACGCATCGCGCGCGCTGATGTGTTCATCGAGAAGCTCGATGGAAAGTACGACACCCGCATCGGCGAACGCGGCGTGAAACTTTCGGGAGGAGAGCGACAGCGGCTTGCGCTTGCACGCGCGGTGCTTGCCGATCCCCGCATTCTCATTCTCGATGAGGCCACCAGCAATCTCGACACCGAAAGCGAACGGCACATCCAAGCTGCGCTGGGCGAAATCTTGCGCGGGCGAACGAGCTTCGTCATCGCCCACCGACTCTCGACGATCCGCGAGGCCGACCTCATCTTGGTGATGGAAGACGGAAAGGTCGTTGAGCGCGGCACCCACGAAGAGTTGATCGCGACCAGCGGGCGATACGCCACCATGGTCGTGCTGCAAACCGAAACCCGCAGGGAAGCGCGCACTCAGTCAGCCGTGTCGATGGCCGCGAAGGCCTGACCGCACTCGCTGCACTCTGAACCTCCGCTGCGTCGGGGATACCCGCAGAAGGCGCACGCCGTGCGCGACCAATTTGCTCGGGCTTTGCGGGTCAGAAAGAGCACGCTCCACGGACCGCAGATCCACAGCAACGCCGCGGTGCCGAACATAAAATTGAAGAAAGTCATCGTGCCGCAGACGCAATCCTCTCGACGTCGAATCAGGAGCGCGATCGGCAGGCCGAGCACGAGTTCGACGGCGGTTCCCGCGAGAATTCGCCGCAGCAGCAAATCGAGACCCGCCGGATTGCGCGAACTGCCTGCGCGACGCAGAAAGATCGCCCACAATGCACCGCCCACTATCCATGCGCCGATCACTGCGATCGATCCAACGCTGGACGACAATCGCTGCAGCCCGTGGAATTCCTCTTCCGTCGAAGTCATCAGCGCCAACACACCTTCGAAAAGCGCACCCATGATCAGTCCGCAAATGACGGACCCCATCAGCACCGCCACCGCCACGCTCGATCGGAGCGACCGTCCATGCTGCAGCAACCGCACCCGCCCCGTGATTGGTGCAAGGAACGCCACCGTCAAAATGGCCCAAACCGATGCAGGGACAACAATCCCGATGATGACGATCTGATCAAACGGCCAACTCCAAGTCGCGAGTGAAACGAGATATCCCCAGTACGCCTCCGCAAGGTTAGGGTTGCTCGGCAAACCGTAAGACGCACTGAAGGCCAGCCCAAGAGATATCGGGAGCAGTAGCACCGCAACGATGAACGATGTGACGAACACCAGGCCAAGCGCAACAGGTCGCGAAATGTCTTTCAGGAACATTCAGCGCCTCCCATCGGGCCGACGACCGTGCTGTCGGCAATTGCGTAGACATCGATGCCAGTGCGTGGTTGGCAGCGCACACCACGCATAAACTTGGAAAAGGCGGGCAGCACGACCGTCTTCGTCGTGTGGTCGACCACGAACGCGGGCACATTGATGCTGCGATTTCCCTTATCAACGGCATACGCTGGTGAACACGACCCGCTGATAGTCCAGCTCACTGCCGCTGCCGTGGGCGGCTCGTACTCAAATCGAAATCCGCCGAGGGCAAAGCGCACGCCAACGCGATCGATGCACCATTCAGCGGGAAGCGTGCGCACGCCGCGAACGCGGTTTCCTTCAACGAGCCTGATCGGAAGCGCGCAACGCTGCCGAAACTCGGCAAATCGCTCCAATTCCGCCTCGCCGATTCCATCGACAGAACTGGTGA
>QWPT01000037.1:8621-26551 GCA_003671075.1 Planctomycetota bacterium | reverse complement strand
TACGAACCGCTCTACGGCGACGACGAAGACTGAGCGGCGCCGCCACGGCCGACCGCCCGGCAGCGTAGACTGCGACCATGCTTTGGCAGCCGTCACTTCCAGAACGCTATCTCAAGGCGAGTGAGGACGAACTCGCTCTCGTGATCACCGCGCGTAAGGCCGAACTCGGCTCGAAACTGCTGATTCTCGGGCATCACTACCAGCAGAACGAAGTCATCCGTCACGCCGATTTCATTGGCGACAGCCTGAAGCTTTCGCAGCTCGCTGCGGCGGAGGCGCCCAAGCGCGGCGCAAAGTTCATCGTCTTTTGCGGCGTGCACTTCATGGCCGAAACGGCGGACATCCTGACCTCCGACGATGTCGATGTGATTCTTCCCGACCTTTCCGCCGGCTGCTCGATGGCGGACATGGCGGGATACGAGGACACCGTCGACGCGTGGCAAGCGATTCACGCGGCAATCGGCGCAAAGAAGCAGCGCGTGATTCCGATCACCTATGTGAACTCGACGGCGGCCATCAAGGCGTTCGTCGGTCAGCACGGCGGCGCCTGCTGCACCAGCTCCAACGCCAAGCGCGTGTTCGAGTGGGCGCTGCATGGCGGCGACATTCCGTTGGCCAAGGGCGAGACGGTCAAGATCCTCTTTCTTCCCGACCAGCATCTCGGACGAAACACTGCGAAATCCCACGGTTTCATCACCGAGGTCGACGCGGCCGCGAAGAACGGCGGCATTGCCGAGACAGCGTTGTGGAATCCGAAACTAGAAAGTGGCGGACTCAAGCCCGCGCAGATCTGTAACGCGAAAGTGCTTCTTTGGGCGGGTCATTGCAGCGTGCACAAGTTGTTCCGCCCCGAGCATGTTGCCGCGGCGCGCAAGGAGCGCCGCACCGTGATCGTGCATCCCGAATGCGCACAGGAAGTCGTCGATGTCGCTGACCTCGCGGGTTCAACCGAGTACATCATCGACACCATCGGCAGTGCTGTTCCCGGCAGCAATTGGGCGGTGGGAACCGAAGTGCACTTGGTCAATCGCCTTGCCATCAGTGCGGCAAACCGCGGCGTGAATGTGTGCATTCTCAGCGAATGCCAGTGTCTTTGCACCACGATGTATCGCATCGACCAAGCGCACATGGCATGGTGCCTCGATCAACTTGCTGCGGGCAAGGTCGTCAATCGCGTCTCGGTGCACGCCGATGCGAAGCGGTTGGCGAAACTCGCGCTCGACCGCATGCTGCGTCTGGTGCCCGCGCGCGGATCGGCCGCGCTTGCGATCGACTGATCGGCACGGGAATGTGATCGCTTTCCGCAACGACTCTCGGCGTCGCTGATACTGTCTCGTTCGTCCATTTCACCATCGGCTTCACTATGCGTCGCAAGAAGATCCTTATCGCGTTGTCATCGTTTCTGGCGGTTCTCCTGCTGTTTGCGCTGCTCGCGCCCACGCTGCTGTCGGGCTACGCGCGCGATGTGGTCGAGCGCGAGATCGGCGCGCGGGTGAATGGGTCGGTGGCGTTGAAGGGTATTCATCTCGCGTGGTTTTCCCCGCAACGGGTTGAGGGACTCGCCGTCGACGGTGGTGCGGGCGTGGGCAAGGTCGATGTTTCGCTCGAGGTTGCGCAGGGACTTCTTGCCCTTGCCAGCGGGAGCGATGTGACGCTGAAGATCGGCGGCAGCGCCGAGACCGCATTCGACGCCGAAGGTCGCATCGGCCTCGCCCAACTGGCGAAACCGGCCGAAGGCGCCGGGACATCATCGACCGACAAACCAGCGACTGCCGCAAGCAGCGCATCAGACTCATCGAGCGCGTCGCCGCTGGGAACGCGCAAGCTTCGCGTCGAACTGGCCGACATTGATTTCACCGCCACTGGGCCCGACGGCGCCGTGTACGCGCTGAACGACATCGGCGGCGAGATCACGCTTGCCGGCAGCGTGGCGACGATCGCCATTGACGCGGCCACGCGCGCGGCTGGTCGCGATGGCGAACTCTCAATCGACGCCGACGCAACGCTCGCCTTCAGCGACACTGGCGGGCTCGATGTCGCTAAAACCACGGGAAAAGCGCTGATTGGCGCGAGCAAGCTTTCTTGGCCGACCGCAGCGGGCGAACTTTCCTGCAGCACGCTCCGCATCGACGCATCGAAGTCCGCGCAAGGCGACATCGCGCTGAAGGCCGACATCGTTGCGCGCGTTGCCGGCAGTTCCGAGGCAACGGTCAAGGTCGATGTTGCAATCGGCGCGCCATTCGATGGCGAAGGAAAGTTCATCCTCGATCCCGCCGCCGTTTCGGCGACCATCGAGGCGCGCGGCATTCCCATGGCAGCATTGCAGCCATTTGCGCCGGAAATCGCCGCGGGCACCCGCATCGACTTCGCCAAGGACATCGGCGACACCGCTGATCTCACCGTTGTGAAGCAGAAGGGCGATCGGGCGCGCATCGGGCTTGCTTCCAAGCAAATCCAGTTTACTTTCGACGGCGCGGTTGCAGCCGACGGATCAAGCGTCGAGGGCGGTTCGGTCGAAGCGCGCGCATCGGTTCGTCCAGAGTTGCTGCAGGCGTTGGGTCTGCTCGACGCGACCACGCTGGAAATCGCGCTGCGCGGTGAGCAGTTGGTGTGGAAGAAGGGCGACGACGCGTTGCGTTCCTTCAGCGGAGCCTACGAAGTCGAACTGGCCAAGGCGCTGGAGTTTCGCAGCGGTAGCGATCCGTTGCGAGTGCGCGCCGAATCCATGAAGCTCTCGATCGTGAAGGACATGGGCAGCGCCATCGCGCACGCCGTCATCGCGGCGAAGGCAACTTACGGCGTTGCTGGAAACACCGAGCTTTCCGCGTCGGGCGACATCGATCTCGCCTCGCGCGCGTTGACCACGGGCGTGCTCGATCTGAGCGCGCGGCTTGACCCCGCGTTTGTCGAGCGCATCAGCAGCGGTGCCGTTGCCGTGCGCGCCAAAGAGGCGGTGGTGAAGTTGATGGTGCCCGAGTTTGCCTACATTCCGAGCGAGGATTTCAGCGGAATCCGAGCAGTACTCGGTCGCGCGCGCGTCGAACTTTCCGGCGCGCTTGCGGTGGAGGGCGCGGGTGCGACTGCGGCGGTCAATGATCTCAGCATCGATGTCGTTATGCCTCGCGGCGGTAAGCCGGGCACGATGGCGCTGGGCGCGAAGGTCGATGGAGCTGGTGTGCGCGTCGATCAGCGATTCGGCCCGTTTCCTGCCGACGCATTCGCTGCGGGCGGACTCAATCTCTCCGCGCTCGGGCTCAACGGATCCATCGCGATCAAGGGACTTGATCCATCGTTTATCGCGCGCGTTGCGCCGGCCGCCGCGAAATACATCGGCATGCTCGGCAGCGGTCCAATGGAGTTGAACCTGCGCAACCGCACCGAACGCGGAGCCGTTCTCGCCGACTTCAATCTCGACGCCAACGCGATCGACGCATCGGGCGCGCTCTCTTACGGCAGCGACGCGATGTCGGCGACCAACCTCGCCATCGACGCCACTTTGAGCGCAGAAGCGTTGGCCTCGCTCGACCTCGGCGACAAGACCGAGCTGGAGCCGGGCGCGAAGATTTCGCTCCGCGTGCCCATGCTTTCGCTCGCGCGCAAGTCTGATGCGGCGGTCGTTCAGACATGGGTTCCCGCGGGCGATTTGGCGTTGCGCGCCGTGGTCGAGGGTTTGCGCGTGCGCCGTGCGCCGGGAATCGTGGCGCCGTTGGGCATCGCCAAACTCGACGCCACCGCGAGCTATGCGTTTGCCGAGGAGCGCGCCACCGTCAACGGCAAGGCCACGCTCGGCGGCGGGGGAAGCGCGGGCGATCTCGACTTCGCAGTCAGCTGGAAGAAGCCCCTCGAAGCCAAGTTGTTTGGTGGAACCGAAGGCACGCTCGCGCTCACCAACTTTGATCTCGCGCGCTTTGAGCCGAGCTTCGGACTTGAGGCCGGCGCGTATTCAGGCGTTCTCGGCGGAGCGGGATCTCTGCGCATCGCCTTCGCTGAACGCGGCGAGCCGAGCGGAACCATCACGCTCGATTTCCCGCGCACTCACGGCAAGATCGATCTGACCGTTGCGCAAATCGAAGCGGCGCAGCCTGCTGGCGTGCGCCTCGCCAAGCTCAGTGGCGTGCTGTCGGCCGAAATCGCCGCCGAGACTTTCGCCAAACTCGCCGGACTTGCGAAGGATCCGACGCGCCGCGTGACTGCGCCGGTCTCGATTGCGCTCAACATCGCCAGCGCCGCCGTTGCGCTCGATGCGGCGATGAAGCCGCAGATTGCCGGAGGCGCGATCGACGCAACGGGCTCGCTTTCTGCGGTTTCCATCGACTCGGTCGACGCTTCGGGCAAACACAACACGCTGTCGACCGGCGCGCTCGCGCTCAGCATCAAGAGCGTGCGCCTGGCCGACGAGATCGTGCTGCGCATCAATTCCAAAGACGCCTCTGCCGCGGCGGGCTCGCTTGAAGTCGATGCGCACATTCGGGGCGCGCTCGCGCAAACCGCTGAAAACAAGGCGATTCAGCCAGCGAATCCAACCATCGACGCCACCATTCGCGCCACGAAGTTTCCCGCCGCCACCATCGACGTGCTGGCGGGAACCGGTGGCGCTGTCGGACGCTATCTCGGCGACGCCATCGATGCGCAGGTTGACGCGCGCGGTCTGAGCGCCACCGCCGGAGCGCTCGCCGTCAAACTCTCCTGCGCCTTCGCCACGCTCGACGCGCCCGCGCTCAGCATCGCCAACGGTGCGCTCTTGAGCGGGCAAGACAAGCCGATGACCGCGACCTTCGCTCTTTCGCCGGCCGTGCGCGAACAACTCCTCGCGTCGATCAATCCCGTGTTCGCAGACATCACCACTGGTGCTCCCGCGAAGTTTGCGCTCAGCAGCCTTTCATGGCCGCTTGACGGCGACAAGAGCAAGTTCGATGCGGCGTTCAACCTCGAAACCGGCGAGGTCAAGCTCGTCAATTCAGGCGTAGTGACCAACTTGCTCACGCTCGCCAGCGCTGGTCGCACCGACGGATTCGAAGCTTATCTCGACCCGCTGCGGGCAACGGTCGTCAAGGGGCGGATGACCTACCGCGACTTTGCGTTGCGCGCAGGAAAGACCGCGCAAGGCGGTTGGCGCAACTCGTTGGTCTTCTCTGGCGACATCGATCTTGCCGCCAAGCCGATGCGCGCAAACTCGATCGTCACTGCGATACCGCTTTCCGACGCGGCAAATTGGTCGAAGGATGCGCGCGGCTTGTTCGACGCACTCAACGCCGCCAGCCCCGAGTTGGTGAAGAGCCTGGCCGTGGGCATCGAGATGAGTGGTCCGCTGTTCGATCCCTCAGGCAAGCCGGTGAAGCTCACCACCAAGGTCAAGCTGCCTGATGTCGGCGACACGCTGAAGAATAATCCAGGCGCGATCATTGAAGCGGCGGGATCGATCTTCGACGCGCTGCGCAAGAAGAAATAGCGCGGCCAAATTGTGCGTCATCGAGAGCCATGCGTCGCATCGCGTGGATCAGGTGGATCACACGAGGCACACCAATCACATGGGCTTTTCGCCGATGGTCTCGTCGTACACCTGGAGGAGCTTGGTCTTGTCGAAGATCAGCTCTTGGCGCGAAAGACCAGTCACTTCGTAGTGCGGCGTGAGCTCGATCGCGTCGACCGGGCAGGCTTCCTCGCACATTCCGCAGTAAATACAGCGCAATTCGTCGATGTCGAACTGCTTGGGATACTTCTCGCGATCGGCCCAAGGGGATTCATCGGCGACGATGTGGATGCAGTTGGCCGGGCACGCCGTCGCGCACATGAAGCAAGCGACGCAGCGGACGCGACCGTCCTCGTCCTTGTTCAGGCGGTGCACGCCGCGGAAATACGGGCGGTACTGACCACCCTCTTCGACGGGGCGGTCGTCGCGCTTCTGCTCGGGGTACTGCAGCACCCAGATATTTTTCTTGTTCGATCCGCCGCGCCCGATGTTCTCGAAGCAATGGCGGAGCGTGGTGCCGAGACCCTTGAAGATGCTGGGCAGCATCAAACTCTCACCTCGGGTGAGGCGGGTGGGGGTCACATCGATGACATCTTCGTCGCGGATCGCCATGGGGTCGAGATGGTACGGTGTGCGGGTGGCGCACGAAAGTGAACCTTCCTCTTCAGAACCGACCGGCTCCGGCTCAAGCCCGCGCCGTCCGGCCTCGTTCGGTGCCGCGGATGCGTCGCTCATCGGACTCGGCACGCAGATGGTGAGCGAGGTCGTGGCTGGTGTGCTCATCGGCATCGGCGTCGACTACATGCTCGACACCAAAGGTCGCTGGGTGGTGGTCGGCTCGATCGGCGGCGTGATCGTTGCGATGTGGACGATCGTGCGCGTGGCCATGCGGCTTCAGGCGCAGCCGCGGCCATCGCTACCGATCCGAGTTGCGCCGCCCGCCTCCCGATCCGCCCCCAAATCCAAGCCAGAACATATGGAACCACCCACCGACAAGCGCGCGGGAGGCGAATCATGACCGACTCTCCAGCTGCTGCACGTGCTTCTGCGCCCGCAGACTTTCCCACTTTTCGTTTACTCGCCGCAACGGCGATCTCGACGGTGGTGCTCCTGATCGTCGCGACCATGGTCAAGGTGGGCGCCGAACTCGACCCGGCGACCTATCAGGCTGTTGTTCTCGGACTTGCCGCCGCATCGGTCGGCCACGCCCTTGGCATATTCGCCGGGGCCTTCCTTGCGACCACTCAACGCGGAGTGGACGCCTTGATGACGGTCTACCTTGCATCGACGGTCGTGCGCTTCCTTGGCACACCGTTGCTGGCACTCTCGTTATACTTTGCCCTCCCTGTGAAGGCTCAACCGCTCCTGATCGGAGCGGCAACGGGCTACCTTTTGATCCTGGTCGCAGACATCGCGACCATGTTCAAATCGATGCAGGGGCGTGCGTCGGCGAGCATCCCGTCTAAGGCGTGAGGCTCGTTGAGGTAGGCGTGTGCTGAGGCAGAGCGAGCGTCCAAACTCGATCATTCCTTCGACTTCGTGACAGATTTCACGAGCGATCTTCGCTCGCGGCAGTTCAGACGCAGAACCGAACATGAGCATCTCCATTCAACTTGCTCCGATGATTGAAGGCTTGCCGGCGCTTGCTTTGCAAACGCTGGCCAGCACTCTCGCTTCAGGTGGAAACCCGCTTGATCATGTGCTCGACAAGCCCTCCGCGCTCGGCGGCCCGCTTGGCATCCCGAACCTCATGCTCAGCGTTGTCTCGGTGGTGAGCGCAGGAATCGTTGCTTTCGCGGTGTTGTTCATGGCGTCGCGCAGCATCGCAACTGGCCCCGCCTCCGCAGGCACCGGCCGGTACCTGACCAAGGGCCGTATCGCGCAACTCATCGAAGTCATCGTGCAGGGTCTACGCGATGGCGTCCTTTACCCGCTGCTCGGCAAAGACACGGCGAACTTCTATCTCCCGTTCCTTCTCTCGCTCTTCTTCTTCGTCCTGACGCTGAACCTCTTTGGGTTCGTTCCCTTCGGTGACGCGCAGGAGTTGATGCACAAGATGATGGGCGACGGTCATCATGGCGCAGAGCTCGGGGCAGAGCACGGTGCCGCGTCGGCGGTCTTCTTCGGCGGTGCAGCAACCGCGTCGATCTCAGTCACCGCGGGGCTCGCGTTCGTTTCCTTCGCCGCCATTATGTTTCAGGCGTTCCGCGACCTCGGCGTGAAGGGCTTGTTCGAGCACATGTGCGGCGGCAAGGAACTGCTCACTGGTCCCAAGGGACTGCTGCTGGTTGTTCCGATCATCTTCATCGTCGAGGTCCTCGGCCTGATCATTAAGCCAAGCGCGCTAGCGATTCGTCTCTTCGCCAACATGCTTGCGGGTCACACCCTGTTGGCAACGATCTTCATGTTCACTGGCATGGCGTTCAAGGCTGGTGGTTGGGGCCTGGCGGCTCCGATCGGTATCGTCTCGGCCGCGTTCGCCTTGGCGATCAGCTTTCTCGAACTCTTCGTCGCCTTCCTGCAGGCATTTGTGTTTATGTTCCTAACCGCGGTGTTCATCGGAATGATGAGTCATCACGGTGACCATGCGCATGACGGTCATGACGGTCATGGCGGTCATGGCGATGGTCATGGCGATGGTCATGGCGCGCACGCCGGGGCGCACGCCGGGTCGCACGCAAGCGCCGCGGTCAAGGTGCAGGCCGCACACTAACGAGCAAAAATCCGGGCCTGTGGGAGGCCCGGCTGAATGATTCCGATCCTTCAACCGGCGCGTCCCACAGCGTCCGACACAAGACCAACACCTTTATTGGAGCACAGTTCGAAATGAGCAAGTTCAGCAAGCAGTTCACCAAGATCGTTCCGTTCGCCGTCCTCGCCGCCTTTGTCGCCGCGCCTGCCTTTGGTGCTGATGGCGAAGCCGCTGCTGCTGCGGGCAAGCCCATGGCTGCTGGTCTCGCCGCAATCGGCGCTGGCCTGGCGGTCATCGGTGCTGGCGCCGGCATCGGCCGCATCGGCGGAAGCGCCGTTGAGGCGACCGCTCGTCAGCCCGAAATGGCATCGACGATTCAGACTCAGATGATCCTCACCGCCGCGCTCATCGAAGGCGTCGCGCTGTTCGCCGTCGTCCTCAGCCTGCTCGTCGTCCTCTGATTTATCCGGTCTCTCTTGCGAAGTCCCAATCGGGAAATTCGCAGAGGGATTCAGATGCAGCACAACACGGCGCGCGCGGGGGAAACTCCGCGCACGCCTTTCTCCGCCTCTCGAACGAGGCGGCCCCGCCAGACAGGAATGCACTCCATGACCGCGATTCTCGCAGCCAATCCGCTTTCCCCCGATCTCATCGGTTTCACGACGGCACTCGTCGTGTTCCTCGTGTTCCTCGTGCTTTGCGCGAAGTTGGTCTGGCCAAAGATCAGCTCTGGGCTGGACGAGCGCTACACCAAGATCCGCAATGAAATCGACGCCGCCGAGAAGGCGCGCCAAGGTGCAGAAAGCGCGCAGAAGAAGTTTGAAGAGAAGCTGCGCCAGGCTCAGGACGAAGCGACGCGAACCATCGCCGAAGCACAGGCGATCGCGCGCAAGGTTGGCGACGAACTGCGCGCCAAAAACGACGCCGATCTCGCCGACATGAAGGCGCGCGCTGTCGCCGACATTCAGGCTGCCAAGGAGGGCGCCGTCAAGGAGCTCAACGATCACGCCGTCGCGCTCGCCACCACGATGGCCTCCAAGATTCTCCGCCGCGAAGTGAGCGCGGGCGACCAGTCGCGCCTCGTCACCGAGAGCCTCGCTGAACTTTCTCGCGCCCGCAACTGATTCGATCGAGGTCTTCCCATGGCAGCAACCAAGAACATCGACGAAATCGCCATCGTCTACGCGCAGAGCCTCCTTGAGGTCTGCGACAAGATGGGTGGAAACGCCGTTGCCGAAGCGTGCTCGAGCGAACTGCGCGATCTCGCCGAGATCATCCGCGCCGACAAGAAGTTCGCAGAGTTTCTGAAGACTCCGATCGTCGGCAGCGACCAGCGCAAGGCCACGCTCGAGAAGATCGTCAAGGGCCGCGTGAGCGACCTCGTCTTCCGCTTCATCATGGTGCTCGCCAATCATGGCCGCGCCAGCCGGATTGCTGATGTCTCCGACGCGTTCGACTCGCTCATGCAAGAGCGTCTCGGTCGCATCGAAGTCGACATGTACACCGTTGACGGCAAGGCCAGCGATGAGGTGATCGCAACCGTCAAGGCGCGCGTCAAGGAGGCGTTCGCCAAAGACGCCGTTCTGCACCAGTACAGCGATGCCAGCATGATCGGCGGCGTCAAGCTTCGCATCGGCGACCAGCTGATCGACGGCTCCGTCGCCACCCAACTCCGCAATATGCGTGAGGTCGTTTCCAACCGCGGCACGGTCAAGATCCGTTCGCGCGTCGGTGACTTCCTCGCCTAAGTCCCAACTCCACACGAACCAACTTCAGCTACCGCAGGGCATTCGCCCCGCACCCGAGCCGACAAACACGAGGACACATCCGTGAAGATCAAGAGCGACGAGATTACGACAGTCATCCGCCAGGAAATCGAGCAGTACTCGGGCAAGCTCGAGATCTCTGAAGTCGGCCAAGTGGTCGAGGTCGGTGACGGCATTGCGCGCGTCTACGGCCTCTCCAAGGCGATGGCCGGTGAGCTCATCGAGTTCCAGGGTTCGGCTGGACGCGTGATGGGCCAGGTCATGAACCTTGAGCTCGACACCGTCGGCTGCGTTCTCTACGGCGACGCGACCTCGATCCGCGAAGGCGACACCGCCCGCGCGACCGGCAATCTCCTCGAGGTTCCCGTTGGTCCCGAGCTGCTCGGCCGCGTGGTTGATCCGCTGGGCAATCCCATCGACGGTGGCCCCGCCATCAACGCATCCGGCCGCCAGAAGGTCGACATCGTCGCCCCCGGCATCGCCGCGCGTCAGCCGGTGAAGGAGCCGTTGCAGTTTGGCATCAAGGCCGTTGACTCGATGGTTCCCGTGGGTCGTGGTCAGCGCGAGCTGGTCATCGGCGACCGCAAGACCGGCAAGACCGCCGTCTGCATCGACGCGATCATCAATCAGAAGCAGTACTGGGGCACGCCCGAAGCAGTCGTCTGCATCTATGTCGCCGTCGGCCAGAAGGATTCGACCGTTGCGGGCGTCGTCGAGACTCTCCGTAAAAACGGCGCGCTGGAGTACACGATCATCGTGAACGCCGGTGCATCGAGCGCCGCGCCGCTGCAGTACATCGCGCCCTATTCGGGCTGCGCGATGGGCGAGTATTTCATGTGGCAGGGCAAGCAGGGCAAGACCCCCAAGCATGTCCTCTGCGTGTACGACGACTTGTCCAAGCAGGCCGTTGCCTACCGCGAACTCTCGCTTCTTCTGCGCCGTCCGCCCGGACGCGAGGCGTATCCCGGCGACGTGTTCTATCTGCACTCCCGTCTCCTCGAGCGCGCCACCAAGCTCTCCAACGAGAACGGCGGCGGTTCGCTCACTGCGCTCCCGATCATCGAGACGCAGGAAGGCGATGTTTCGGCGTACATCCCGACCAATGTGATTTCCATCACCGACGGCCAGATCTACCTGCAGCCCGAGCTTTTCTCGGCGGGTATTCGTCCGGCCATCAACGTCGGCATCTCGGTGTCGCGCGTGGGTGGAAATGCGCAGATTTCGGCGATGAAGCAGGTTGCAGGCTCGCTGCGTCTTGATCTTGCGGCCTACCGCGAGCTCGAGGCGTTCGCGCAGTTGGGCACCGATCTCGACACCGCTTCCAAGCGCCAGCTTGACCGCGGCGCGCGCATGGTCGAACTCCTCAAGCAGGGCCAGTTCCGTCCGTTCGATGTCATCGATCAGTGCATCTCGATCTTTGCCGCATCGCGCGGCTTCCTCGATGATGTTCCGATTGTTGCGGTGTCGAAGTTCGAAACCGGCATGCTCGAATACTTCCGCACCCAGAAGGCCGAACTCCGCGCCAAGCTCGTTGCATCGAAGTCCTTCAAGGGCATCGAGGACGACTTCAAGGTGGCGGTGGGCGCGTTCAAGAGCGCATTTCGCGCGTGAGTGATGCTCGGCGATTTGCGCCGACGCAGGATTACCAAAGACCACAATCGAACGCCCGCCGAATTTTCGGCGGGCGTTCGTCATATCTGCAGCTGATTTCGTGCGCATGACCCGAAGGCGCGCGGCTTGTCGGCCTACTTCGCCGCGTGTGATCGTTGTGGTTTCGATGAGCGTGGTTTGCCCAACGACCCTCCGATCAAGATGCCAACGAGGGCAGCGAGTGTGAGCGCCCAACGCAGCCACGATGGTCGCTCGCACCATCGCATGAGATCGAACACGCCCAGCTGATCGGGGCGAGGATCGGGTCGATCGGCGAATTGCGACGATGCAGCTTGTCCGAACGGAATTTCTCCCCACGACATAAGGCTCAGGAAGATGAGAATGAGAACGAGCAATCCAACCGACAAGCCGCTGATGCTTCGTGCGGCGAATCCTCCGGCAACGCTCGCAACGAGCACGATTGCCAGCGAGATCGAGCCGAAGTTGTCGGAGACGGTCCAGGCCGGACCAGCGAAGCAACCACCGACGCCCAGCGCCGACAGCGTGACCGCAAGGCCCGCGGTCACGAGGATCGCCGTAACGATGGCGCCAGCGAGGATTGCAATGGGAAGGCGAATGAGGTGAAGGATGCAGCCCATGCGGGACTCCTTTGATCCCCGTCGAGGATCAATTGTGCTTGGTCAGGATCTGCGCGGTGACCGCCGTGCGATTGTTCGAACGCGCGCGCAGTATCGCGAGCAATACTGCGCACGGTAGCTCGAATGGTCCGTCACACCATCGTGCGCAGGCCTGATTCGAGCGATATGTTTGCGCGGAATCCGATGAGTTGGGCGGCGCGCTCGGTTGCCGCCACGCTGTGGCGCACTTCGCCTTCGCGCGCAGGCTGGTACTCAACCATCGCTGGCTTTCCAAGCACCGCCCCGACAAGCCTGACCAACTCAGTGACGGTGGTGGCCTGGCCAGTTCCGACATTGGCGATCACGCCGCCGAGGACATGCTTGGCATCAAGCGCGGCGATCACTGCGCGCGCCGTGTCGGAAACATGCACGAAATCCCTTGTTTGCAGCCCATCGCTGAACACCGTCACCGGCTTGCCCTCGGCCACTCGCGTCATGAAGCGCGGGATCACGGCGGCGTAGGCGCTGTTGGGATCCTGCCTCAAACCGTAGACATTGAAGAAGCGCAGCGCGATGGCGTCGACGCCGCCCGTCTGCGCGAGCGCGCGCACCAGCCGCTCGCCTTCGACCTTGCTCGCGGCGTAGGGCGAAGCGGGGTGCGGCTGCATGGATTCGTCTTGCGGAACATCGTGGGCCTGATCATGCGCCTGATCATGAGTTGGGGCCCGGTCGCCGTAAGCACTCGAACTCGCGGCGAACACGACTCTGCGCGCGCGCGCTGCTGCGGCCGCCGCGAACAGCGTTGCCGTGCCCTCGACATTCACGCGCCAATAGAGTTCGCGCGCTCCGATACTTTCGACAACCGACGATCGTGCCGCAAGGTGCGCGATCGAATCAACTCCTGCAACCGCGCGTTCCACCGCCGGCGCGGACTCGAGGCCGCCTTCGATCACTTCGATGTCGCTGCGGATGCGCGCGAGATTTTCCCAGCGGCCCGTGCTGAAGTCGTCGAGCACGCGCACGCGCGCGCCGCGTGCGAGCAGCGCTTCGCAAAGATGCGAGCCGATGAAACCCGCGCCGCCCGTAACAAGCACGAGCGGATTTGCGCGACCGGCAATCATGCGAGCACTCCCGTTGCTAATCGTGCCGCGAGAATTTCGATGGCGGCGTGCACTCCGCGTGTACATCGGACCGCATCCATCGAAGGGCCGCCGCGGTGCGACGCTTGCTCGGGAAGCTGCGGCACATGAATGAATCCGCTCACGCGCGGCTCGTCGCGATCAAGCAGGCGAAACATCAGTTCGTTGCAGAGGAAAGCGCCTGCGCTCAGTGAGAACTGCGCCGGAACTCCCACCGTTTCGCTCGCCGCCAACATCTCGCGCAGCGGCAGCGTGGCGAAGTACGCAGCGGGCGCGTTGTCGATCACCGTTGCGTCGATCAATTGCACGCCTGCGTTGTCGGCGATGCGCGCATCGCGCAAATTCACCGCGATGCGCTCGAAGCAAAGCCGATCAGCAATCGCGCTTTCACCGAGCGCGACGACGGCATCGGGCGCGATTTCATCGAGCAGCGCGGCGATGGCAGCCCACGCGCTGCCCGCGTCCACGCCCGTCACCACTGGGAGCGTTACATACGCGCGCGAACCGAACGCGCAAGGCATTTCTCGCAGCGCGCGCAGGATCGCCATCGTCGGATTCACCGGACTTGCGCCGAACGGCTCGAATGCGGTGACCAGAATGATCGGCCGCGCACGAGTCATCGAGTTGATCTCGGGGCGATTCACTCGCCGATGTCCTCGGCCCACAGGTCGGGCTTCTCGCGCTTCATGCGCTCCATCAGCGCAACGCAGCGCGGATCATCAACGACGACCAACTCGGCACCGTTGGCGCGCATCCAGTCCTCCGCGCCCATGAATGTTCGGTTTTCGCCGATCACCACCCGCGGAATCTTGAAGAGGATCGCCGTGCCCGAGCACATGCAGCAGGGCGACAGTGTGGACACGAGCGTGAGCGAAGGCCAGTCGCGCCTGCGGCCAGCGCGGCGAATGCAGTCGACCTCAGCGTGCGCGGTGGGATCGCCCGACTGCACGCGCTGGTTGTGTCCGGCGGCAACGACATTGCCGCGCGCGTCGAGCAGCGAGCTTCCGATGGGAATACCACCTTCGCGCCAGCCCTTTTCTGCCATTTCGATAGCGGCGTCGAGGCCGCGCGAGATCCAAAGTTTGTCGATCATGGTGACTCCGTGGTCCATTCTTCAAATGGTCGATGGTCAAAGGAGAAAGTTCACAAGGGTAGTTCGCCCTGCACAGGCAGCGGCGTGCTTCCGGCGTAGTTCGACGAGCGCAGAACATAGAGCGCGTGCTGCGCTCGGCTGCAAGCGGTCAGGATTGCCTCGAACGCGACATTTTTTCCGCTGCCCGAAACATCATGCAGAATCACCACTGGCGCCTCGAGCCCCTTGAAGCGGTGCAGCGTGTCGTAGCGCAGGCAAGGCGCATCGTCGGGCGCGCGCTTGGCGGCAGCTTCCACCGAAACCAAGGGAATTCCCGCGATCGAATCGATTCCTGCCAATGCGCTCCGAGCGAAGGTGAAAGGCGAAAGGATCGCGATGTCCTCATGGCGCACGCCTTCGGCATCAACGAGGTGGCGGATGATGCGCTCGATGGCGGCGAGTTGGCCGACGGTATCGCCATGGGCATACTCGATGACAACGACGGGTTGACCAGCGCGAACCGAAGGAGGCGTGGCGAGATCGCCGAAGCGCACTGGGTCGAGCGAACAGAGAAACCGAGTGATTGTGGCGGAGTTGCGCAGGTTTTCTCGCAGCACCAGCGGCTGACCGTAGCGCCTCTGCAACTCCTCGTCGGTCGCCGACACATAGAGCGCTTGGTTGGGATCGTGCAGGAAAGCGATGCGCGTGCAATCGCCAGCAAGCGCATCGAGCGCGCGCAACATGGCGGGAGAGAAGTCTTGCCCCTCATCAACAACGATCGAGTCGAACTTTCCGAACATCCCTGCGCGCGCGGACTTCTCCAGCGCATCGAGCAGCGCGTCGTAGTAATCCTGCCCACTTTCGGTCGGCGGAAGCACGATGCTCGGCTCGGCGTTTCGTGCCGCCAATTCAGCTAGCGCGTAGATGCGCGCGCTCACGCACTGTCGCGCGCGGATTTCCTCAGGCGCCGTGTTTGCGCGCACTGGCCGCGCGCCCAGCTGCGCCGTCAGCGACGCCGCCAGCGGCACATTGAAGCACAGCATCAGCGTGCGCCGACCCGCGGCGAGATCACGGCTAGCTCGGTAGAGCGATGCGTAGGTTTTTCCCGTGCCCGGATAGCCGCGCACCAGGAGGCGATCCATGTCGTGCGCCGCGTCCATGATCAGTCGAACCGGGCGCATCATTTCGCTCTCGACGATCTGCGCGTTGCGGATTTCGTCGCGCACGGCAAACCGCGTCTTCATCGTCGGCAGCAGGATCTCGCGCGCGATACGGCCCATGCACGAATCTTCGCCGCAGGTGACATTCGAAAAGTTCAGCTGCAGCGCGGCAAACAAGTCTTCGATGTCGGCGGCAAGCCGGATCGGATCGCGGCAATGCTTGGCGTCGATGACATGTCCTTGCGCTTCGGGCGCAAGCGATTTTTGTTGCACTTCAGCGTCGACGAGCGCCACCAACCATCCATGCAGATACGGCGGTCGGGATGGATCATGGAAGATCTTCGTCGAGATGAACTTCACCAAGTGGTACATCGCCGAGTGGCACTGCTTGACCGCTCCGGCCTTGTCGATGCGCTTCTCATCGTCGACCTGGCGGTACCAACCGTGTTCAGCGGTGTAGCGATAGTCGCCGCCCTTGACCTCGATGACGATCATGCCGCGCTCGGGGTCGACCACCAAGAAGTCGATTTCGCGGCAACCCACCCGATCGGGCGCTTGCACGAGCAGGTTCTGGATGACGAGCCATGGCTTGTCGGCGAGCGCGGTTTCTAAGCAGCGACGCAGGACCAATTCAGGTTCGTTGGACGCGCGGGTCGCGCCCTCAGGCCAGATTTCATCGGGTTGAGAAGGAAAGAATTCCGCCATGTGTCGAGTGTAACGGCGACCATCAAACAACGCGGCCCGCGCATGAGCGCGGGCCGCGAACTGTTGGTGCGTGTGCGAAGTCAGGTCGCGCGTTTAGCGGTCATCGTCTTCATCATGAAAGCGCAAACCCTCGCTGCCTTCGTCGGAGTTGTCGGGAAGGCGCTCGAAGACAGTGTTGGAGCGTTCGGTTTCATCGCGGATCTGCTTCATGCGATGCCATTCCTCGAGCGTGACCACAACATCGCGCGCCTGCGAACCCTTGTGTTCGCTGAGGATTCCCGCTTGACCCATGAGGTCAACCAGCCGCGAGGCGCGCCCGTAGCCGATGGCCATGCGTCGTTGCAAGAGTGACACGCTTCCGCGGCCTGACTCGATGATGATCTCGACGGCCTTGTCGAAGAGTGGGTCTTCCTTGGCTCCAGTCATGCCGCCATTTGCGCCGCTTTCGCCGTCGCCAGAGCTTTCGCCCGTGCCGGAACTCATCGAGCGAATCGTGAGCAACTGTCGCTCGAAATTCTGCACGGCAACGCTCTTGAGGAACTTCACCACGCCGCGCGCTTCCTTGTCGTCAACCAGCGTTCCCTGGCAGCGGCGCGCTTCAGTCTGGCTCGGAGTCACGACCAGCATGTCGCCCTGGCCGAGCAGGAGCTCCGCGCCCTTCTGGTCGAGCACGATGCGACTGTCGGTTCCCGACGCGACCTTGAAGGCCACGCGGCAAGGCATGTTTGACTTGATGAGTCCGGTCACGACCGTCGCTTGCGGACGCTGAGTCGCGAGGATCAGGTGGATGCCAACGGCGCGCGCCTTCTGGGCGATACGCACGATCGACTGCTCGACATCCTTGTTGGTCATCATGAGATCGGCGAGCTCGTCGATCACGAAGACCATGTAGGGAAGTTTCTTCGGGATCAAAGCCCAATCGTTGTCGTCGGCGGGCTGCATGATCTCGCGCAGCGCATCTTCGCCGAGTTCGTTGAACGACTTGATGTCACGCACGCCCGCTTCCTTGAGCAGCTCGTAACGCTCGTCCATCTTGGTGACGGCCCACTCGAGGATCGCCGCGGCCTTGGACATCTCGGTTACCACCGGGCAAGCAAGGTGCGGAATATCGGCGAACATCGCCATTTCAACCATCTTCGGGTCAACGAGCACGAGCTTGAGTTCATCGGGGCGCTTCGTATAGAGGAAGCTCATGATGATCGTGTTCATGCACACCGACTTGCCCGATCCGGTGGTACCGGCGATGAGCATGTGCGGCATCTTGGCGAGATCGAGGACGAGCGGGTCGCCGGCCGAATCCTTGCCCATGAACATCGGAAGCATCATGCCGTTGGCGTGGCCGCTCGACATGAGTTCCTTCAGTCGGACCTTTTCCTTCTGCTTGTTGGGGACCTCGATGCCGACCGTGGTCTTTCCCAGCATGTTGGGAATGATGCGGACATTCTGCACCGTGAGCGCGCGCGCGACATCCTTGGCGATGGTCTCGAGCCTGGAAACGCGGGTGCCTTGCTCGAGCTCCACCGAGTAAACGGTGACGACGGGACCGCACTCCATTTCCTTGATTTCGCCGTTGAGGCCGTAGGTCTTGAGCGCCTTGGTCAAGGCCACGGCTTGCTCCTGAACGAACGCTTCCATGCGCAACGAGTAGTTGCCCTCGGGCGCTTCGAGCAGTTCGATCGCGGGGAACTGGTAGCCCGA
>QWPT01000037.1:0-8343 GCA_003671075.1 Planctomycetota bacterium | reverse complement strand
CCGCCGCAGCCGTTCGGCGCGCACGCGGGGTACGCGTTGGTGTTGCCAGGGCTGGTTGCGGGAAGATCGAGCTGAAGCGCTCGCGCAGTGATGCGGTCGCGCTCGACCAGTCGGTCTTCCAGATCGGGGAGAGGAACTCGAACGAGTTGGCCAGCGCGGCAGGCAGCATCGCAACGATGGTGTCCGCCATCACGATTGCGCCCACGCCAAGCATCATCAGAAAGAGCAGCGACGCGCCGACACCGAAGTGCTCGTGCAATTCAAGCGACAGCGACATGGGAACGATGCCCGCTTGGTAGCCCGTGACCGGACCAATGGAGGGGAACCACTCGTTGTGCAGACCGCCGACGGCGACCATCATCACGCACGCGCCGATGAGCCGCACGAATGGATGGGTCATCGGTCGTCCGACCGCGAAGAACGCGAGCAGGGTGCCGATGTAGCAAATGGGCATCCACACACCGATGCCGAAGAGTTCGTAGGCGCGATGAGCTATCGCAGCGCCGAACTTGCCGCAGAGATTGAGTGGCGGGCTGTTGGGGATCGCAACGGCGGTGGTCGGCGGATCCGCCGAGTTAAAACTCGCAAGTGCGAGGGCCACGATGGCGAGGCCACCTGCGGCGAGCACCCAAGCGGCACGAAGCCACGCGAGTCCGTTGCCGAGGAAGGGAGAGGTGACATCCGTATCATCCTCCGACGCGCGAGTGCGCGCCGAGGCGTTCCGAGCGGGCTTTGACATGGCGTCGATATCGGCTTGCGACGGGGAAACTGCACAGTTCTCGCCGCCGCCCGCCGCCGTGTCCGCGTGGTACCTTTCCACGATGCACTTCAAGTTGGTCGACCAGTTCCTCGAACTCACCGACACCTCAGCGGTCGCGATCAAGAATGTGACCGCGGCGGAGGAGTATTTGCAGGATCACTTTCCTGGATTCCCCGTGCTGCCCGGCGTGTTCATGATCGAGGCGCTCACCCAAGCCGCGCGCGCCGTCCTCGAGAAGCGCGGGCTCGCCCGCATGGTGCTCGGCGAGGTCAAAGCGCTTCGCTACGGAAGCTTCGTCCGCCCAGGGGAGACGCTGCGCGTTGAGGTTTCTTTGGAGAAGATGAAGGAGGACGGCTCCTTCGTTTTTAAGGCGCAAGGTACTGTGCAGAAGGGACTTGTAGGAGTAGACGCCACCGTGGAGACAGCGGTCTCTGGTCGCCTTATACTGCGCCCCCTTCGTAACCAAGCGGTGGGTGCAACGCCCGACCAAAAAGGTGCGAGTAGTCCGATGGGAGCCGAAGTCTGATGGAGACCATGATGGCCAAGAGCCGAGCCGATATTGAAGTCGATGTGCGTGATGTTCTCGTGGATGCCCTCGGCGTCGATGAGGATGATGTTGTGCCAACCGCGACCCTGAAGAGCGATTTGGGCGCCGAGAGCATCGACTATCTCGACATCGTCTTCCGCCTCGAGAAGAAGTTCTCGACGCCAGAGAAGCCGTTCAAGATTGCCCAAGGCGAACTGTTTCCCGAGAACCTGATGACCGATCCGTCGCTGGTCGAAGGTGGCAAGGTCACGGCCAAGGGCATCGCGCTGCTCAAGACCAAGGTTCCCCATGTGGATGTCAGCGAGTTCGAGAAGGACCCGCAGATTGCGAAGTTGCCCAACCACTTCACGGTCAAGAGCCTGTGTGACTTCACCGAGCGCAAGCTGGCGTCCTAGTTCGCGCGGCCGCTGTTTGCGGCTGATTCCTGTGCTCTTTCGACGATCGGGAGCTTCGCCCGCATGCGATGGATGTGGATCGACAGAGTCATCGCATTCGAGCCGCGCAAGCGGCTTGTTGCCGTGAAGAATGTCTCGCTCGCCGAGGAGCATCTCCACCAGCATTTCGCCGCCGAGGGCGCGTTGGCACCGTGCCCGGTCATGCCCAGTTCGCTGATCCTTGAAGGCATGGCGCAGACCGCGGGCATTCTCGTGGGCAGCGTTCATGACTTCCGCGAGAAGGTCGTGTTGGCCAAGGTCGCGTCGGCAACTTTCGAGCGCGATATTCATCCTGGCGAGACGCTTCGCTACGACGCCACCATCGAGCGCATGGACGACATGGGCGCGAGCACGGTCGGCATCGTCGATCGATACTCATTCGTCGACAATGCCTGGGCGCCGGTGGGACGCATCGAGTTGATGTTCAGCCATCTCGATCAAAACCGCGCCGGAACAGAGTTTCCCGAGGAAAACTTCGTCTTCGGCGAGAACTTCCGCACGCTGCTCGAAGGTGCGGGCTTGCGAAAGTTCACCCGCCTCTGAGCGGTTGTCGAAGCCCGCCGCCCGAAATGCCGCCAGCTCGGCGTCGCTCACGCAACCGTTCTTGGCCATCACCGCTTTGGTGAAATCGAGCAACGCCTGTTCCTTCGGAGCCGACGCCTTTGCGCGCCTGGCTTCGAGTGCGCGGCGTGGCATGGATGCAGTAGAGGCAAGGCGCAGCGGCGGGGTTCGCGTATTCGTTCTTGATTCGTCAGTCGCAACAAAAAGCACAGCCCCGCGCATTGCGCGGGGCTGTGTTCACGGGCACACGAGACGGGGCGCTCCTCAGCCACCCCGTCTCGGAGTATTTTGGAGACCCTGTCCGGGGAGGCGATCCGGTTCAGGGCCGATCCAGATTCGAGACCGGCTAGGCGACCTAGCGGGAGTCGAAGTCATCGGGGGTCGCGGAGTCCCTTACGCGACCGTCGATACAACAACCATCGAATTCATCGGGGCTCCAAGCAAGCGCTTACGCGGCTTCGGTTGCGGAAGAGTTCCAGTCGCGCGGTCTATGCGGATTGCGGCAGGGGGTTCGTGCCCTAGGATGCGCCGGTGGCCCGTCACCTTGCTATCTACACCGGTTCGTTCGACCCGATCAGCTACGGGCACCTCGACATCTTGAGGCGCAGCCGCGGGCTGTTCGATGAGGTGGTGCTGGCCATCGGCCGCAACCCGAACAAGGAGGCGCTCTTTTCTTTCGAGGAGCGCATGGACCTCGCGCGCGAGCTTGTTACCGAGATGATGGTGAATGAGCCGATTGGCGCGCCGTTGCGGGTGGAGCATTACACGGGGCTAACGGTGGATTACGCGAAGTCGGTTGGTGCGTGCGCGATCGTGCGCGGCATTCGCAACATCACCGACCTCGCCAACGAGTGCCAACTTGCGATCACCAACCGCCAGGTCGCCGGCATCGAGACGGCGTTCATCGTGACCGGCGAGAGCTTCGCCTACACCAGTTCGAGCCTGATCAAGCAGATTGCCGCGCTCGGTGGCTCGCTCGATGCGCTTGCGAGCCTGGTGCCGCCCGCGGTTGTCGAGGCTCTGCGCGCCAAGCGCAACGATCCGCTGAATCCAATCGGCCGCCTCGCGCGCGATGGTCTGTTGGAGTAGGCTCGGCCGCGCGTGGGCTTCGCTTGTACGGGCATCGTCACGCTGATTTCGTCAGTCAGTCTTCTTCA
Organism: Planctomycetota bacterium; assembly: GCA_003671075.1. Taxonomy (GTDB): domain Bacteria; phylum Planctomycetota; class Phycisphaerae; order Phycisphaerales; family SM1A02; genus QWPT01. Next base: position 4,884 of record QWPT01000037.1, on the reverse strand, counting down.
GTAGGTCTTCATGTCCGCCACCGTTCGCATCATTTCCATCGGAGCTCTCGCCGCCAATCCTCACTGGGGTGAGCGTGGCGCGGTGCGGCCTGCCCATGCCACTACTTCGCTCATCGTCGCCGGCAACGCGAAGATCCTCGTCGATCCGTCCTTGCCGCCGCAGGTGATCATTCCGCGGCTGTTTGAGCGCGCGGGCATCGGGCCCGACGAGATCACCCATGTGTTCCTGACTTGCCTGAATCCGATCCACCGCCGTGGGATTCTTGCTTTCGAGAAGGCGCAATGGCTTGTCTCTGAGGTTGAGCGTGAGGCGATCGGCGTGCAGTTGGTGAACTCGCTCAAGGAAGCGCACGGCGCCGACGACGAGGATCTTGCCAAGACGCTTGGCCATGAAATTGCCGTGATTCAACGCACCATTGCTGCCCCCGACCGAATCGCTGCCGGCGTTGACCTGTTTCCGCTGTACGGCGTGACGCCCGGACTCACCGGGCTGCTGCTGCCGTCGGTGAGCGCGACCACGCTCATTGCCGGCGATGCGGTTGCCAGCGTCGAACACCTCGGGGCCGGGCAGGTTATCTCACCGTGCTACGACCTCGAGGCCGCGCGGGCGAGCTTTGCCGAGGCCGTTGAGATCTCCGACTGGATCGTTTGCGGCCGCGACAACATCGTGGCGAACGGCTCGCGGCGGTTCTGATTGGCGGATCGGTTCCCTATGATGGCGCTCCATGCAGCCCATCCGCCACGCCACGAGCCAAGCGAAGCCTGACGCCAACGCGCGCGAGGTTTGGCAAGGCGCGGACCCGACCATTGCGACGGTGACGATTCGGACGCTGCTACGGGCGATGCGCGAAAAGAAGCCATTCGCCGCACTCACCTGCTACGACGCCACCACTGCGCGCTGGCTCGAACGCGCGGGCGTTCCTGTCCTTCTTGTTGGCGACACTGCGGCCGAAGTCATCCTCGGTTACCCGAACACGCTGCACGCGCCGCTTGATTTCCTGATCACCCTCACCGCCGCCGTGAAGCGCGGCGCGCCGCGTTGCTTGGTCATGGCCGACATGCCGTTCATGAGCTACCAAGCCAACGAAGATGATGGCGTCCGCAACGCGGGGCGATTCATGATCGAAGGCAACGCCGATACGGTCAAACTCGAGGTCGACGCTTCTTTCGCGTCGTTGGTCGCCAAGATGACCCGCGCGGGGGTTCCCGTCGTCGCCCACATCGGTTCGCGTCCGCAGCATGCCAAGCAGGTCGGTGGCTACCTCGCCGCTGGCAAGACCGCCGATGACGCGATGAAGATTATCGCTGACGCCGACGCGATGCTCGCCGCCGGCGCCGCCATGCTGCTGGTTGAAGCGACGCCCATCGAGGTGACGGAGGAAATCGTCCGCCGCTCCAATGTTCCGGTCATCGGCTGCGGCGCGGGCTCGGCCTGTCACGGGCAGGTGGTCGTAACTCACGACCTGCTCGGTCTCACCGATCGACAGCCACCGTTTGCCCTGCCAATCATGAGCATGGGCAAGGAGCTCGGCGAGATGGCCGATACATGGAAGGATCGCGTGCGGACCGGCGCTTTGGGCGACCATCCGTACACGCTCGCCGACGAACAGCGGGTAGAGTTTTTCCGAAGGATCGGGCGGGCTTGATCGATTGGGCCTGCAATTCGACTGAGATCATTCGAGGCGATGTGCGAACTGCAACCGGCTCGACGGGTAAGAGAAACAATCGCTGCGGCGGCGCGCGTCTCCGTGAAATCTGGTCTGCAAGCCAACAGCAAACGGTCACCCCATGAAAAACTTCCCATATTTCGGCCCGAGTATTACGGTTCTGATCGCAGGAGGCGCGGCCTTGGTGTTGGCGCCGATGGTGGTGCGGCGCGTGAATGATGAACAGGGGAAGGTGCAGATCGCGCAGGCGGCATTTGTGCTCGGGCAGGACGCGCGACTCGATTCGCTGGTGAAGGATCGAGTCGCGCTTGAAGGAGCGCGCGATCCACTGAGCGATCAGCCGAGCGCGAGTTCGGGCAAGCAGGGCGTAGGCGCGCCGCAGGTCGGTCGTGAGGCGAGCCGCGATTCGATTCTCGAGCAGATCAACCGCGCCAATCGCGCCATCGCCAGACTCGTCGAACCGAGCGTCGTGCATGTGAGCGCGCAGAATCTGCAGCGCCGCCGCGGATTCGTTGCGCCGTTCGCGTCGAGCGGTTCGGGCTGGATCTGGGATGACAGCGGTCACATCGTTACCAACGCGCATGTCGTCGAGGGCGCCGAGCGTTTGCAGGTGCAGTTTTTCGATGGCGAGCTGCGCGACGCCGAGCTCGTTGGTCTTGATCTTCGCACCGACATCGCGGTCATCAAGGTCGCCTCGGGCGGCGTGCAGCCTTCATTGCGCGGCGATTCGGCGTTGGTCGAGCAGGGCGACATGGTGTACGCCTTCGGCTCGCCGTTCGATTTCCGTTTCTCGATGTCCGCCGGAATCGTGTCGGGCCTCGGTCGCAGCACCGCGCTGGACAACATCGACTATCAAAACTTCATCCAAACCGACGCGGCCATCAACCCGGGCAACTCGGGTGGACCGCTCACCGATGTGCGCGGGCGCGTGATCGCAATGAACACCGCGATCGCAACCAACCAAGGCAACACCGTTGGTCAGGCGCAGTTCGCCGGCATCGGTCTGGCGATTCCGATGTCGATGATCGAGTCGACGGTGACGCAGCTCATTGAAACCGGCGAAGTTCGCAAGGGCTACCTCGGGATTCAGGTGGTCACGCTTGAGGCGGCGCGTTTCGGCGCGACTCCGTACAGCGACATTGCCGAGCGTTTCAAGGGAGAGGGCGCCATGGCCTCGCTGATCACCAAGGGCTCGCCTGCTGAAGCGGCTGGGTTTCGCGGCGGCGACATCATTCTGACCATTGATGGCCAGAAGGTGAACAGCGACGGAGCCGTGCGCGCGGTCGTGAGTTCGCGCCAGCCTGGCGAGAGCGTTCGATTTGAGATCTGGCGGCTGCAGGACGGCGCGCTGGGTGATGGCAAGGATGGCAGCAAGAATGACAGCAAGGACGGCGTGCACCTCGAGCTCACCGCCACGCTCGCGCAACTCGATTCGAGCGTCAGCCTTGCGCCGAGGCTTCCGAATGCGCTCGGGGCAGCAGGAATCAAGTCATTTTCCACCGCGACCGACGAGAGGGCCGCAGCGCTCGCCGTGCCTTTCCGCCGAGGAGTGCTCATCGAAGAGATCGCGCCGGACAGCGAACTCGCCGCACAGATTCCCAAGGGCAGCGTCATCACCGCGGTCTTCAACCAGACCATCGGCAGCGTCGACGAGTTGTACACCCGCTTCGCGCGCACGATCGAGAGCATGGATCTTTCGCGCGGGCGCAGACGGTCGGCAAGCATCGTCGATGTCCCGCTCACCATCACCGTTCCTGACGGACGGGTGGCGCAGATCATCGTGCCCTGTCCGGCCTTCTGACGGCTGCGTTCTCGAGCGCGGGCGGGTAGCATCACCCGTCCCGCTATGACCACCGCGAAAACCGACCAACCGATCCTGCTCGAGGTGAAGAACCTCAAGACCTGGTTTCCCGTTCGCCGCGGCCTCTTGCAGCGGACCGTTGGCAATGTGAAGGCCGTCGACGATGTGAGCTTTTTCGTCCGACGCGGCGAGACGCTCGGACTCGTCGGCGAGTCGGGCTGCGGAAAGACGACCGTTGGCCGCACGATTCTGCGGCTCATTCCCAACTCTGGCGGCGAAGTCCACTTCGATGGCAAGGATGTGCTCGCCGCCGGCGCGCTCGATCTGCGGAAACTGCGTCGCGAGATGCAGATCATCTTTCAGGATCCGGGTGGCAGCCTCAATCCGCGCATGCGCGTTGGCGGAATCATCAGCGAACCGCTCGAGGTTCACGGCATCACCAAGTCTGAGGACGAGACGCGCGAGCGCGTTGGTGAACTGTTGGTCAAGTGCGGATTGTGGAAGCAGGCCGCCGATCGCTATCCGCACGAATTCAGCGGCGGACAGCGGCAGCGCATCGGCATCGCCCGCGCGCTGAGTTTGAATCCGCGTCTGATCGTGTGCGACGAGCCAACCAGCGCGCTCGATGTTTCGATCCAGTCGCAGATCCTCAATCTGCTCGCCGATCTTCAGCAGGAGATGGGGCTCTCCTACCTCTTCATTTCCCACGATATGGCGGTGATTCATCACATCTGCGATCGCATCGCCGTGATGTACAACGGCAAGATCGTCGAGGAAGGCACGCGCGACGAGATCATCAACGCGCCCAAGCACGAGTACACGCAGGCGCTGCTGTCGGCGGTGCCCGAGGCCGATCCGCGCCGCAAGCGTCAGCGCATTCGGCAAGCCAACGCGCGGATGTGACGAGCGCGAAATCGCTACCCTTGAACGATGAGCGGACCCAAACTCTTCTGGATCGTCGTGATCGCCCTCGGCGTGCCCGCGGTGGGGATGTCGTGGATCGCGTGGAGCGTGACGGGAAGCGTGCGCGCCGATGCGCGCCTTGCCGATGCGCACCTGCGCGAGGTTGCGTGGACGCTGCTCGCCTACGCCGATGCGAACGACGCGTTTCCGCTGTCTGAGGCCGAACTCCTCGCATTTGCCGCACGCCCGGGCGGCGTGCCCGCGGAACTCACCAAGCGCGCGCCGGGATATCCCGCAACGCGCGCGGAGGCGATGGATTCGCAAGCCTCGCCTGCGCCAAGTCTTCCTGCTCCAGCCCTCGACGAGTGCATCGCCTCTATCGAGATCGAATGGCCCACCGTGCGCGATGTGCAACCAATCCTCCGCTCCAAGGGCAAAGCCACGCTCAACGGCACGCTGCCCACGATCGGGCAGTGGTTGTTTGCGATGGTCGAGCGGCTCCGGAAGGGTTGA
>QWPT01000036.1 GCA_003671075.1 Planctomycetota bacterium | reverse complement strand
TATCGCCAGCGGCTACGCCACCGATATCAACTCAAACGGCCGGCCAGACAGCTGCGAGTACGACTGCAACGGCAACGGACTTCCCGACTCCTACGAGATCGCCCAGGGACTCGCGCTTGATTGCAACACCAACGGCCGCCCCGACTCGTGCGACATCGCCTCGGGCACCAGCGCCGACGTTGACGCCAACAGTGTGCCCGACAGTTGCCAACTGGACTGCAATCAGAACCTGCTGCCCGACAGCTACGAAATCGCGCAGAACCCCGCGAAGGATTGCAATCTCAACGGCACGCTCGACGCCTGCGAGATCGCCGCGAACCCTGCGCTCGATTGCAATAGCAACGCCGTGCTCGATAGTTGCGAGGCCGCGCAAACCGGCGCCGACTGCAACAACAACGGCCTCCTCGACAGTTGCGAAATCGCCAGCGGCGCGCAAGACAAAGACGCCGACGGCCGCCTCGATGGGTGCGAGATCGCGCTTGGCGATTTCAATCTCGACGGGCAGATCAGTGCGGCGGATCTCGCAGACCTTCTCGGCCTGTGGGGCTTTCCCAATCCGCCGTTCGGCGATCTCAATGGCGATGGCGCTATCGGCGGCGCAGACCTCGCGCTACTCCTCGGCCGCTGGGGTCCGCTCCCCTAACGCGTGCGCGGCACATGCGTGCAATAAGCGCGCCCGCCTCACACCGCAACTACGCCCGTCGAGTCGCCGAACGATTCGAGTTCCGCGCCGGCTGCGCGCGCGATTCCTAAATGGAGGTTGCACAGCGGCGTGCCTTTCGCACACGCTTCAAGACGGCCGCCTTTGAGTCCGCGCGCGGCGCCACCCGCCACCAGGATGGGCAGATCGTCGTGGTTGTGCCGATTTCCGTCGGCAATCGCGCCGCCGTACAGCACGATCGTCGAGTCAAGCAGAGGCACACCGTTCTCGCGCGTGTTGGCGAGCGCGCGCAGGAACGCGGCGCAGCGCTCGGCGTGAAAGCGATTGATCGCCGCAAAATGCGCCAGCTTGTCCTCGGCGTTTCCGTGGTGCGAAACATCGTGATGCCCGTCGCTCACGCCAATCTCGCGATAGGCGCGGTTGGACCCTTCGTTGGCGATCATCAGCGTGGCAACCCGAGTCGAGTCGGTCTTGAATGCCAGCGCAAGAACCTCGCCGAGCAAATCCACGCGACGGGCCATGTCGAGCGGAGCGCCTTCGAAATCAGGCAGCGTGTCGTCGCGATCAAGCTGCGCCAGCGCATCGAGGTCGAGTCGACGCTCGAGTCCGCGCACGCCATCGAGATACTCGTCGATGCGCGCGCGATCGCCAACGCCCACTTCGCTCAACAAGCGCTTGGCCTCGCGCACTGCGCCATCAAGAATCGATCGTCGCGAGCGCATGCGTGCGGCGATGTGCGCAGGCGACTCGCCGCTTCGCCCAAAGATCCGCTCGAACGCCGCGCGCGGATCGGTTTCTTTCCCGTTGGGCAAGCTCTCCGACTTCCATGAGATATTCGCGCTGTAGGCGCAGGAATATCCCGAGTCGCAGTTGCCCGCCACCATCGCCGGCTCACTACCGAGCTCAATCGAACGCAGGCGCGTGGTGCGGCCCGTGCGCTCAAAGTCGTCGGCAATCGCCTGATCAATCGAGCGACCCGCGCGAATATCGTCGCCGGCCGTCTTGCGCGGTTGCACTCCAGTAAGAAAGCACGCGGCACTGCGCGCGTGATCGCCAGGGCCATCGCCATTGGCCTCGGCGTTGCGGTGGCGCAGACCGGTGTAAACGGTGATGTCCTTCTGAAACGCAGCAAGCGGCGCCAGCGTCGGCGACGCGATCCACGCACCATCGGCGCCGACGGTGGGCAACCAAGCCGCGGTGTTCACGCCGTTGGGAAAGAACATGTACGCAACACGGGTGACTTTCTCAGGTGACGAAAGCGGCAACGAGAGCGGCAACGCACTCGATGCGCCGCACGCGCTACTCATTGCTCCGCGCGGCATCATCGCCTCAAGCCAAGGCAGCGCGATGGTGACACCGACGCCTCGGAGAACTGTGCGACGATGAAGGAGAGGCGCGCGCATGAGTTCACTCTAACGGTCGACGCGGGTGCGGAACGCATCGGAAAGGACGATTCCATCAACGAGCGCAGAGAAATCGCCGCGCTCGGCTAGGCGGTTGGCGAGCGCGTCGATGAGCGGATCGTCGGCGTCGGCGGTGCCGCGACCAAGCGCGTAGACCAAAACTTGGCGGGCGAGCGAGCGCTCAAACGCGCGGTTTTTCGCAAGAACATCTGCTATTCCCGCCACTCCGCGCAGCTCTGATCCGTCGGGCAACTTGCTGATGTCATCGGCATCCGCGCGCAACCGACCGTCGACATCGCTGCCCTCGAAGGCCAATCCGATCGCGTCCATCCGCACATGGCACGATGCGCAGTCGGGGTTGGTGCGGTGCTGCGCCATAAGCTCGCGGATGGTGAGGCCATGCCTGGCCTCGGCCGTTTCGGGCAATTGCGCAACTCCTGGCGGCGGCGGCGGAGGCGCGTCGTCGAGAAGCGCTTGCAGCACCCACTTTCCGCGCTTCACCGGACTGGTGCGCGTTGGATTGCTGGTCGCCAACAGCACGCTCGCATGACCGAGCACGCCGCTGCCGCGCTGCGTGGCAATCGCGCGCTCCACCCACGCATCGCCGGCAAGCACCGATGCCTGCGCGGCCATGTCGGAGTGCGCGGCCATGTCGTAGTGCGCGGCAAGACGCGCGTCGACGCGGGTGGTGCGCGATTCAATCAGCGCGCGCACTGGTCGGCCGCCGCGTACGACCTCGTCGAACAGCAACTCTGTTTCGCGCCGCATCGACAGCAGCAACGCCGTATCAATCGCGGGATACAGCTTTGGATCGACCTGCTTGAACTCAAGCCCATCGATTCCGAGCCACTGCGTCGCAAATCGCCGCGAGAGCGATGCCGCGCGTGGATCGGCAAGCATGCGAAGAATCTGCGCGCGCAGGCCGGTTTCGTCGGCAAGTTCACCCGCACTGGCCGCAGCGCGCAACTGCGCATCAGGCACGCTCGACCACAGAAAAAACGCGATCCGCGAGGCGAGTTCATCGGCGGTAAGCGGGTGACGCGCGGGCTTCGCGTTCGCGGCCCCACGCTCGATGCGCAACAGAAAGCGCGGATCAACCAGCAGCACCGTGACCAACGCGCGCAGTTGCTCGTCAAACGCCGCCTGCGCGCCCGCGGCTTCTCGCGCAACAGAAACAAGCGCGTCGGACTCGCCCTTCTCCAGCGCGCGGCGAAACATTTCGCCACCAACAACCTCCGCCACGCGGCGCAATTGCGTCACGCCGTCGTCGCCGTGATCCACGCCCGCAATCTCCCGCGCGCGCAACTCAAACGGTGTGTCGGCGGCTGGTCCGAGCGGACCCTCGATGGTGATCTGGCCGATGCCAAGATTTCGATCGCGTCGCTTTACATCCGGCTCGTTGGGATTCCAGAAGTCGTTGGTAAATCGCGCCACCACCGCCTGCGCGCCGACCGCGAGATCAACCTCGCCCATCACCGTTTGCGGCGCACTCGCCGACGCGCCCACGCCGATACTCGCGATCGGTCGGCCGCCAGCAGTCGCCTCGAGCCGCGGATTCTCATCGCCAGCAAATTGCCCCGCCGCCTCGAGCGTCACCCGATATCGCCCCGCATGTTTCACTTCAAAGCGCGCAGTGAGCGTGCCCACCGTCGCCAACCAAGCGATGCCGTCGTAGGTTCCGCCCTGCCCGTTGCGCTCGAGTTTCTCCGGCGAAATCACCCGTCGCTGCGTCCACGATGCGGGCGCAACGCAATCGTCGGCGATGCGTTCCGCGGCATCGAAGTACTTCTCCACAAGCAGCGGTGGAAGTCCGAGTGTTGACGCCGTCGTGTCAAAGCCTTCGCCGATGTCGTCGCGCGGCAAGAGCTCGATCACGGAGTCAGCCGAACAACCAAGCACATCAACCACCGCGCCCGCGTACTGCGCGCGATTCAGCCGCCGCACCGCGGGAACCTCGCGCGACAACGGCGCGCACACCGCATCGATCGCCGCGATCGCCGCGCGATACTCGTCGTCGCTCGGCCGATCCGTCTCGGTCGCGGGCGGCATGTCGCGCTTGGCCATTCGCCTTCGCAACGCGCGCAACACCGACTCGTCCACGCGCTCGTCACGCAACGCCTTCACCAAATCGACATCGCCCTTCGCACGCGCACCCTCGTGGCAACCCACGCAGTGCGTGGTGAGAAGTGGCTTAATTTGCGCAGGAATCGCCACATCCACACCATCCGCGCGCGCCATCGCCGCCACGACCATCGCAAGCGAAGTTGTGGCGGCGAGGCGGCGCATCAATCGATTACTGCGCGACTTTCACGCGAAACGGAACCGCCGGCAGCCCCGCGCCGTTCACCAGGTTCGCCCACTGCGGATTGTTCTGCCACGCGTACGCGACCTCGACCGGATCGGCCACGCCCGCAGCTTCGAGCACGACCTGGTTGCCATCGAGTTTCGTCGTCGCCCACACAAACTTTCCGTCCGCGCCCGCAACGGCAAATCCGCCGAGCACGCGATCGCCGCGCACGCCAAGGCCAGCAGCGTTGTCAAACTCGCACACGACCTTCGCACCGCTGCGCGACGCCTTCGAAAGCTCGGGGCCCTTCCACTGCACGCCCTTCTCGCCATACACGGTGTTGCGCGCCCACGCCGACAAACGATCGCCAACCTCGCGCTTCTTCTTCGGATGAATGTCGCCAGCCTCGCCGATGTCGGTTGCGCTGATCATGCCGCCCTTGGCTTCGGCCGCACCGCGAAACTGCGCCTCACGCAAGAGCGCCCAACCACCCTGCGCCGGCTCGTTCTCCGCAAACGGCATGAAACCCGCCAGTTGCACGATGCCCCACGCCATATCAGGGTTGCCCGACTTCTCGCGCCAACTGTTCATCAGCAGTGGCAGCAACTTGCGGTAGTTGTCGTGCTCGCCCGCGTTGGACTCGCCCTGGTACCAAATCGTTCCGCGCACGGGGAACGAGATGCACGGCGCCATCATCGCGTTGTAGATCGCGGCAGGTTCGCCAGCGTCGGTGCCCGGCTCCCGATTCAAGTCGTTCACCCGCGGAAACGCAACGCCCGGAACCTTGCCGCCCTTGCGCCAATTCCAGTTTCCATCAAGCGCGATCGGCGTCTTCGATCCATCAACAACAAGTTGCATCGCGCCTTGCGCGAATCCGCCCTCACCAGACATGTCAAGCACCGTGATGGTCATGCGGTGCTCGCCCGCAGCAAGCCCGTTGGGCAGCGCATACGAACGCGGCGTGTTCCAGTCGCCGATGGTCGAGCCGACTTCGACGCCGTCCACGAGCACGCGATCGCAATCGTCGATCGCAGGCAACTTGAGGATGCACGGCTTCGACGCCATCTCCGCAGGAACCGTGAATGCGCGGGTGTACCACACGAATCCATCGAAGGTGGCCAACGCGGGATCAGTGGCGGGGAAGAAGGCGGGCAGCTTGGTTGTGCCCCATTCTGCGGGAAATCCCGTTGATTTCTCCGGCGTGGTCCACGCGCCGCGCCCATTGAGCTCGTCGCCGATGACCTTGTCCCAGTATTGCCCGCGCGCCGCGAGATACCGCTTGTTCTCCGCCGCAACCGCCTGCGCCTTGTCCTCTGGCTTGATGGCACGGAACTGCGCGATGCTGGCGGCAAGTCCATCAGCCGCATTCTTGAAGTCCGACTTCGCCATGCAGTCCAGCGGAATCCACGGCTCAATGCGGGTGCCGCCCCACGAAATGTCGACAAGTCCAATCGGCACCTCGAGGTCGAACGCGCGCGCAAGATCAACGCCAAACCAGTAGCCGACCGCGGTAAATCCGCCAACAGTCTGCGCCGTCGCAACGCGCCACGAACCTTCGACCGCAGACTTGGGCATGTTCGAAGTCACATGCGGCGCTTTGAACGAGCGAATCGGCAACCGCGCAGCCATCTCCTTGGCGCGATCAGCCTCGTTGGATCCATCAATCTTCCACTCCATGTTCGACTGTCCTGAGCAGAACCAAACCTCGCCAACCAGCAGGTCCTTCGCGCGCGCCTCACCCGACGCACCGCTCACCACCAGTTCGCGCGGCTCAAGCGACGCGGCCATCGGCGGCAGATCCACACTAAATCGCCCATCCGCTCCCGCTACCGCTTCAACACGAATCGAACCGAACGCCACCGAAATCTTCTCACCCGGCGCCGCACTTCCGCGCACGGGCACAACACGGTCGCGCTGCAGCACCGCATGATCCTGAAAGAGCGTGTCAAGGACGATGGCCGCGGATCGGTCCGAGGACCATCCTGCAGCCCATGTTCCGGAGGCGGTGGTGCACACGGCTCCGAAAGCAACAAAGCCCACACAAGAGCGCACGGCGGTGGTGATTATCGAATGCATCCGCGCATCCTCACCGCCTCGCCGTGCAATCGCAACCCCACCAGCGCAGATCCATCGCGGATTGGAGGGAATCCCCGAGCGCACCTACACATGACCAACCTGATCGCCGATAGCCAAACGCCGACGCTCGATGGTCGGCACGCACATCTGCGTGATGGATGGGCTGATCGAAAGCGTCGAACCGGAGACAGCTGAATGTGCGGAGTATTCGGAGTCGCCACCGCGCGCGGGCGCAAGCTCGTGCTCGATGAACAGGCATGCGTCGCCATGTGCGATTTGCTTGCCCATCGCGGCCCCGATGCCTCGGGAAGCATGCACGCTGGCCATGTCGCCCTCGCGCACCGCCGACTCGCGCTCCTCGATGCCGTCGGCGGAGCCCAGCCATTTCGCAGCACTGGCTCAAGTCCGCGAGTGATCCTCTCGTGGAACGGCCAGATCTACAACCACCTTGAAATTCGCCGCGCGCTCGCCGCCGAGGGCGCCGTCTTTCACACCCGCTCCGACACCGAAACGCTGGCAACTCTGCTTTCGCTGCGCGGCATCGACGGCCTGCGCGCACTGCGCGGCATGTATGCCATCGCCGCCTGGTTTGTCGACAGCGATGAACTCGTCCTCGCCCGCGATCCGCTCGGCATTGTTCCGATGTTTTACAGCGAGATCCTCGTCGCCGGCGGCGGGTGCGAACTCGCCTTCGCCAGCGAGGCCAGGGCCGTCATCTCCCATCCGTCCTTCCGCCTCGAGCCTGACTTCGAGTCGGTCGCATCGTTCCTCGAAATGCCACGGCGAACCTTCGGCGCGCGCACGCTCTACCGCGGACTCAGCGCGCTTGAAGCGGGCGAAGTTCGTCGCTACGCGCTCGCTGGCGATCGACTGCGCTGCATGTGGAGCGGACGCGAAATTCCTTCGCTCGCGCCCACATCGTGCACCCTCAACGACGCCGCTTGGCTGGTGCGCGAGGCGGTCACTGAATCGGTCGAAGCGCATCTTGCCGCTGATTCGCCTGTTTGCACGCTGCTTTCCGGCGGCATCGACAGCACGATCATCGCGTCGATCGCGCGCGCGTCCAACTCAAACCTCATGACTTTCGCCGCAGGCTCTGACACCGATGCCGCGCGCCCCGACTCGGATCTGTTCATGGCCCGCCGCGTTGCGCACATGCTCGGCTCCGATCACCACGAGATCCTCATCTCCGGCGAGCAGTTCGTGGTTGCGTGGGAACGCCTGATCACCGAAGGCTGCCACCCACTCGCCACCCCCAACGAAGTCGCGATCGCGCTGCTCTCCAACGCCGTTCGTCCGCACGCCAAAGCCGCGCTCACGGGCGAAGGCGCCGACGAACTCTTCGGCGGCTACGGCGCTCCCCTCGAAGCAACGCTCGCGTGGATCGATTCGACCAACGGACACGATCCGCAATCGGCCGCCGATTTCTACCGCACCGCTTTCGGCTGGGCTCCGCGCGTCCTCGTTCCCGAACTCTTCAACTCTGAAACGGTTGCGAAATTCGGCAACCACCGCGGCGATCGAGACAACGACCCACTCGGCGAACTTCTTCTCGACGCCTGCCGCGATGCCGGCGACCTCAGCTCCATCGACGCGCACCTCGCCGTGCAGCGTCGAGTGAATCTCGTCAACCTGCTCGAACGGCTCAACCTCTCGCTCATGCGCGGATCGGTCGAGGGCCGCGTGCCTTTCGCCGATGTGCGCGTGCTCGATGCGGCCATGCGCGCAGGCGGCGCGCACCTCATCGCTGATGGCGGCGGCGGCATCGCCACTGCCACCGGCACGCTCGTCACCAAGCGCGTGCTGCGTCGAGCCTTCGCCGATGTGCTTCCGCCCGAAATTGTTGCGCGACCGAAGGCAAGCTTCCCGCTGCCCTTTGAGTCGTGGATCGCCGCGCAAACCCATTGGATCGACGGCCCGATCGCGCAAGAAGTATTTTCGCCCGCCGCTCGCACCCTAGTGCGCACGCAGTCCATGCAGCACTGGCGCCTCGCGTGGCCGATGCTCAACCTCGCGCGTTGGCTCGACTCGACCTTCAGCTAGATCGCCCTTCAGCTAGATCGACGTGCGCGCAAATCGATCGCGCCGCGAAAGCAGTCGCAGCCCGTGCAGCGCAACCAACACCGTGCTGCCCTCGTGGCAAATCACCGCGACCGAAAGCGGCACCAAGCCGAACAGCGTCAGCGGGATCAGGCCGACCACCACCGTCATTGAGAAAATCACATTCTGCCGGATCATCGTGCGCGTGGCGCGACCGAGTTCAACCGCGAACGGAAGCCTCGTGAGGTCGTCGGACATCAGCGCGACATCAGCGGCCTCGAGCGCGACATCGGTTCCACCATGGCCCATCGCAATACCGACCGTCGCCGCCGCCAGCGCAGGCGCGTCGTTCACGCCATCGCCCACCATTCCTGCAGCGCCGCTCTTCGCAACCAACTCGCGGATAAAGCCGATCTTCTGCTCGGGCATCAGACCCGCTTCCACGCGCGTGATCCCGACCTCTTGGGCAATGCGCTGCGCCGTCGCACTGTTGTCGCCCGTCAGCATCACGACTTCGCAACCGAGCGTGCGCAGCGCATCGACCGCTTGCTTGGCTTCGTCACGCGCGCGATCGCTCACGCCGATCGCGCCGAGCGCGCGCTGGCCGTGCACCACCGACATCGCCGTCATCGCCCGCGCCTGAATCTCTTCGGCCATCCGCTCCAGAGTCGGATCGCAAGCGAGGTCCGCGTGCGCCGTGAACAGCGTCGCCCGGCCAACGCCAGCGCGCACGCCGTCGACCATCGCCTCGACGCCCTTGCCCTTCACCGCGATGGAATCCTTCGGCTGCGGAATCTCGATTCCGCGCGCGCGCGCCGCGCCAACCACCGCACGCGCAATCGGATGATCCGATGTGCTCTCGACGCTGGCGGCGATACGCAAGAGCTCCTCTTCGCTGACTCCCGGCATCAGCGTGATTGCCGAAAGTTCGGGCCGCCCCCGCGTGATCGTGCCCGTCTTGTCGACGGCAATCCAGCGCAGCAACCCGAGATTCTCCAGATGCACGCCGCCCTTCACCAACACGCCGCCACGCGCCGCGCGCGCGAGGCCGGCAAGAACCGCGGCCGGCGTCGAGATCGCCAGCGCGCACGGCGACGCGCCGATCAACATGCTCATCGCGCGAAGGAACGACTGGTCCCAATCCTTGTGAAACACCAGCGGCGGCACCACGATCGCCAACGCCGTCGCCACCAGCACGCATGGAACGTAGACGCGCGTGAACTGCTCCGCCGAACGTTCAGCCGTCGACTTCGACGCCTGCGCTTCGGCAACCAGCCGCACCATCTTCGCCACCAGCGATTCGCCCGCCAACTGCGTCACTCGCACAACAAGCGCGCCGTCGCCGTTCAGCGTTCCCGCGAAGACTCCGTCGCCGGGCTCCTTGTCGACAGGCATGCTTTCGCCCGTGATCGGGCTCTGATCAACCGCCGAGCGCCCCTCGGCAATCACTCCGTCGGCGGCGATCCGCTCGCCCGGACGCACGACGATGACATCGTCGATCGCCACCAGCTCAACCGCGACCTCGCGCTCGGTCGCGTCGGCCATGCGCAGACGCGCCATCTTGGGCGCGATCTTCGCCAACGCCGTCACTGCGCTGCGAGCGCGGCTCATCGCTAGGTGTTCGAGCCCATGCCCGAGCGAGAACAGAAACAGCAGCAGCGCGCCTTCGACGAATTCGCCGACCAGCGCCGCGCCAATCGCCGCCACCACCATAAGAAAGTCGATGTCGAGCCGACGATGGAGCAACTGCTTCACGCCGTCGCGGGTGGCTTCCCAACCGCCAACAAAATACGCAATCGCGTACAGCGCGTACCCCGCGTTTTGTGCGCCGCCCTTCGCCGCGAAATAGCCGACCAGCAGCGCAATACCCGCAATCGCCGGCCAAACCAATTCGCCGTAGGCACCAAGCTGCGTCAGCGGACCATGAGGCTTCGCGGCGCCAGAGCCGCGGTCGCCCTGCTCGTCAGGATGATGATGATGCGCGCCTCCATGCACGCGCGCAGACTAGCCGATCAGCACTCACTCTCGCGGCGCGTGCCCGCACAAAAGAACGCCGCCCAGCGCAAGGCCGGGCGGCGGAAACTTACATGTCATGACCATGTCATCAAACGGCCAGTCGCTCAGAAGAGCAACTGAAACTGCGTGCGCAGAACCCACTGACCGTCGTCGCTGAAGCCGTTGCCAGTTGTCGACGACCCATCGGTGAGCCAGTCCGAACCCGAACTGTTGAAGTCGCCCACCGGAACCAGCGCGTAGCCGATGTCCGTGGTCCACTTGAGTTCCTTTCGGCCGCCAACGAAGTAGTTCACGCCGATGGTGACAATGCTGTCCTGATCAAGATCAACGCCTGGTTCAACCGTGCGGAACTGATCGGTGTCGGTGCTACCAACTTCGTAGCGCGCGAAAAGCTCAACCTCTGTGCTCACAAACAGGCCGCCCTGCACGACCACGCCCCACTGATTCATCGAATCAGAAGTGCCGCCGCCGCGAGTCGCCACATCGCCCGTCAGGCCGACATTGCGATACACGCCGTAGGCAAACAGCGTCGCGCCGCCGAAATACACGGTGGCATCGGCCGTCGCGCCCCACATATTGTCGGTGGTGGCCGGCGTCACCGGACCCTCATTGGTCGGCCGCAGGCTCTGCGCCATACCGCCCACGCCAATGACCCAAGCCTTGTCGTCGCCGACATAGCTGTTGAGATCACGAACCGTCTTCCAACTTCCCTCGCCGAGGAACTCAAACCGACCCGCAAAGGCGTAGTTGGTCAGGTTCGAGTTGAAGGCGGTCGTGTAAGCGCCAGCAAAACCAGTGGAATTCGCGGTGCTATTGGTAGGAACATTGGTCGCGTTGGCGCGCATGCCGTCGCCGTAATAAAAGAGTCCGCGATACTGATCGCCCGCGCGGCCAGCAAACTCAAGCTGAAGTCCTTGTCCGAACTTCGTTGAGAAGACTTCACTCACAAGCGTCCGATCGGCGGCCAGCTGCGTCGCGCTCGACACCAACTCCTCGCGCAAGAACGGTGTCTTGAACTGGCCAGCGCGCAGCATGATGCCGTTGCCGAAATCCTTCTGAACCCAGATATCCTCGACCGAACCGACGATGTTTCCGTTGGCGAGCGTCTGGTCACCATTGGTGAGCGAGGTCGGCGTGCGGTTGTACACCGCCTTCAACTCGTAGCTCCAGCTCGGATCCACCACAAAGCCACCGAAGGTCAACTTGGTGCGGCGGTTCTCGAAACCCCACGCGTCGGACTTCGCCGCCGTTGAGCCGAGCCCGGTGTTGTCGCGATGGTCGTACGCCCAGCGCACCTGGATCTGGCCCTTGATGTTCAACTTGAAGTCGCCGCTCGAGGACGCGAGGAAGAACCCGCCCTGGTCCTTGTTCCAACCGCCGGTCATGCCGCTCGCCTGGAGGCTGTCGCGCGTCGCCGCGTCGGCAAGCACATCGCTCACGATGGAGCGAATCTCACTGGCCCGCTCCTCAGTGAGCCAGTTCTCGCTGCCTGCCGCCTGCTCAAGCTTGGTGACCTTCGCGGCGAGCGCCTCGTTGGAAGCACGCAGTTCAGCAATCTGCCGAGCAGTATCGTCGCTCATGTCCCCTGCGGAAATTGCGGGCGCGGCAACCGAAAGCGTGGTGGCTCCTGCGAGGAGGGCCAATACCATCGTCGGACTGAAGGTCGGCGTGAAAGTCGGCGTGAAGGTCGGAGTCATCATTCTTGCTCCTGCCTCATGCATCGAGGCGGTTGGCTTAAACCATTGCGCATTTGTAGCGCGGTGATTCGCGCAAGCCTACCTAGAGACTCATGCTCTGTAAAGACAGCACTGGTTCCTCGCAAGCGTTGCGTAAAGTCGATATGAATATTCGGCTTTCGCCCATTCGCGAGCCTTGAGATTCGCCGTGAGTTCAGCCACCCTCCACGGTCCCTTCATCAAGGCCGCTACATGAACACTCGCATGAACACTCGCATGAACCTCCGCACGAACCTCCGCACGAACACTCGCATGAACACTCGGTCTCCCGCCATCCTCGTCACCTTCGCCGCACTCGCCCTCGGGGCACCCGCGTGCAATCCCGCGGTCAAGACCACGACGGTCACCGTCGATGTCATTGCTCCGATCATCCTCGTTGAGATGACCTGCCCTGTCAGCGCCGAGATCGTGACCGATCAAGACGAGGCCGCTTACTTCGACAGCTATCCCGTTTATTGCAAGGGTCGCGACAACGCCCGTCAGTTTGCCTCGCTCAGCTCCAAGCAGCGCGCGCGCCTCGCCAGTGAGCAGGTGCTCGCGCAGAAGGGCATCGCCAACAAGACTTGCCCGATCACCGGCGAACCGCTCAACGCCAACGCCGCGGCCCTCGTCTACCAAGGCACCGCCATCGGATTCGCCAGCAGCGCCGACGCCAATCAATTCCGTTCGCTCAACGCTGATGGAAAGGCCAAGGTCATCAAGCAGTGGAAGGCCGCCGGCGACGCGTGAATCGAGATTCAGGCTTCACTCATCGCGAATATCAACATCAACAGGGCCGATCTCCGACACGAGCGTGGCCGCGAGTCCCTTGCTGAGCAACTCGTCGGCAACAGACACGGGAACCTTGACCGTGAATGTGAACGCGCGTCCAGCACGATTGGTCTCGACAGATTTCACACGGCAATGCATGCGACCGAGCGCTGCGCCGATGAGCGTCTCTGATCGCTCGCGATCGGCAATGGCGCCAATCCGAACCCGAACGCGCACGAAGCGATGCGCGTGCAGCCACCAAATCACCGTCCAACCGATTCCCGCCACTGCAATCGCCGTGGCGAATTGCCCGAGTCCAGCAGCAAGCCCGACCACGACCACGAGGATCGCTCGGCCAGTGAGCTGCGGCGACGCCAACAGCGTGCGAAACCGAATCAGTCCGCCGATGCCGAAGACCACCAACGCCATCGCTGGCTCGATGAGCACTAACGACGACACCACTGCGCCCACGAGCCCGAGGATCACCAGCGTCCTGCGTTCCTCTAACGCCTCAACGCGAGCGCGCCGATTGCCTCCGCGCGGGTGATACGCCAACAGCGTGGCGAGCCCGACCGCGAGCCCCGTCGCCACCAGCACCTCGACCCATGTCGCCCAATCGAGAAACTGCCCGAAGGCGTGTCCAAGCCGAACCTCGGCCGACTCCGATATCGAACCTCCGCTCGAACCCGGGAGCACGCCGCGCGAATCCCACACACTGGTGGCCGCCGACATCGAAGCCGATGCAGTTGCGGTGATGCAGGTGCTCACGCACGCGCCGATGCACCCAACCAACCACCAGCGAATGCTGGACATCTTGCTCAACGAATTTTTCGACATGCTCGGCACCCTTTGCGCAGCTGCTGCTTAACGACGACGACGCGTACCCATCACACGGGGAATGCTGATCGTTTGCTGCTGCTGTTGTTGTTGCTGTTGTTGTCCGCCCTGCGTGGCGCCCTGCTGTTCCATCACCTTGCGGAACTGCTCGTTGGTGCGCTCGATTGCCTTGCGGACTTCGGCGACCTTTTCGGCATCGAGCCCCTGCAAGATCGCGCTCGCCATGGCATTGGCGGTGCTGAACGGGGCAAAGCCCAGGATGTTCTTCTCAAGATCGATGCGGACGCCGGTGGCGCCAAAGTCGGACAGCATGCAGAGCAGCGCCATGGTGTGCGGGTCATCAGGACCAACGCCATCCTTCATGCGCCCGCCGAGCGCGCGCCCCGCAGCAACAAAGATCGGTTCGTTCACATTCTTCATGCCCGAGACGCCCTGCGCGACTTGCATCAGAATTTCCTTGGGCTGGCGAATCACGGGGATCGCCGAGTCATTGACCTGCAATTTGCGGCGAAACGCGTTGCACATCGCCGCGCACAGCGCCAAGCCCGACTGAATCGACGCAAAGCCGAACGCCGTCTCCAGGCCCTGCGCCGCATCGGTTGCGACCTCTTCGGTCACGCTGGCAACCGCGCCATCAGTCCACATGTTCTTGATGCCGAGCGACGCGCAAGATTGGAATCCCGCCTGCACCATCGGATCAGTGAGCGGCTTGCCCTCGGCAAGCAGACCAGCCACCGCGTTGGCCAAAGTATGCGGAATCGGCTCGTCCGCCGTGACCCTCGGCAGGCAGAGGTGCACGAAGTTCATGAAGTCCTTCTTCTCGACATCTCGGAGGAGGACATACTGGCCGTTGAGTCGAATCGCGCTCATGAGGTTCCTTTTTCAGCGAAGAACCGCGATGGTAGCACCAACCGCGCACGCCGCCCGCCATTACTATCGCGCCATGTCGAGCGACTCCTCCCCCGCGGTCGGAATCATCATGGGATCCCAGTCCGACTGGGAGACGATGCAGCACGCCGCGTCAACCCTGACCACTCTCGGCATCGCCCATGAATGTCGCGTGGTGTCGGCGCACCGCACGCCCGACCTGCTGTTTGAGTACGCGTCCACTGCGCGCGCACGCGGACTCAAGGTCGTCATCGCGGGCGCAGGCGGCGCAGCGCATCTTCCGGGCATGTGCGCATCGAAGACCGATCTTCCCGTCTTGGGTGTTCCGGTTGAGTCGAAGGTGCTGAACGGCGTCGACAGCTTGCTTTCCATCGTGCAGATGCCCGCGGGCATTCCCGTTGCAACGCTTGCGATCGGGCGCGCGGGCGCGATCAACGCCGCGATATTGGCTGCCAGCATTCTGTCGCATCTCGACGCGGGCGTCGCATCGCGCCTCGCCGCGTTTCGCGCCAAACAAACCGCCGATGTGCTGGCCAATCCAATTCCCGGAGCAGCGAAGGCGTGAGCGCTGCCACAAAGATCGGCGTTCTCGGCGGCGGGCAGCTCGGGCAAATGCTCGGGCTCGCGGCGATTCCGCTCGGAATCGAGTGCGTCTTCTACGACCCCGCAACCGATGCGCCCGCGCGCGTTGCCGGCCGGCATGTCTGCGCGGCGTGGGATGACCGCGACGCACTCGCGCGCTTCGCCGAGAGCGTCGACGCCATCACCTTCGAGTTTGAGAATGTGCCAGCGGCAAGCCTGGCGTTTCTTGCGGGCATTTGCCCAGTTCGCCCTGGCGTTGCTTCGCTCGAACTCACCTGTGACCGCATTCACGAGAAGGAATTTCTGCGCGCCGCTGGCGTGCCCGTGCAGCCGTTCGCGCCCATCGCAACCGATGCCGAACTCGACATCGCGCTCGCAACCGTCGGTCCTCACGGAGTCCTCAAAACGCGCACGCTCGGCTACGACGGCAAAGGACAACGCGTCGTGCGCAGCGCGGCTGAACTCGCGCCCGCATGGAATGCGCTTCGACGCGCGCCATGCATCTACGAGGCGTTCGTGCCCTTCGATCTCGAAGTCTCCGTGATCGCCGTCCGCGCGATCGACGGATCGACCGAGGTCTACCCGATCGTCGAAAACCTGCACACGCAAGGCATTCTCTTGCGCTCGATTGCGCCGGCCCGGGTGAGCGACGCACTCGCCGCCGCCGCGACTGCCCATGCGCGCCGCGTGCTCGAGGCGCTCGACCATGTTGGAGCACTCGCGCTGGAAATGTTTGTTGCCGACGCAACCTTGATCGCCAACGAAGTCGCGCCCCGCGTCCACAACTCGGGACACTGGACGATTCACGGCGCGCGCACCAGCCAGTTCGAAAACCACATGCGCGCCGTCGCGGGCCTTCCGCTCGGCGACGCAGGAATGCCTGAACACGCAGCGATGGTGAACCTCATCGGCGGCGTCGCCACCACCGAGGAAATCCTCGCAATTCCTGGGACTTCCGCGCAGTTCTACGGAAAGACGCCACGACCGGGCCGCAAGGTCGCCCACATGAACATCGTTGCTCCCACGCGCGAGCAACTCCTCGAGCGCGTCACCCGCGCACAAGCGATCGCCCATCGCGTCAATAGGCTCGCATGAAAAACATCAGCTCCAACTTCCTCCCCGTCGCAACGATCATGTGCTTCGTCCTCGCGGCCTGCGCATCCACGCCATCGGCCAAACGCGTCAGCGAACTCGGAGCCACCGCGCTCATCGGATCATGGATCAGCGAACTCGACGACACCAAGCTCACCGTCGAGAAGAACGGGGTCTACCGCATCGAGCACGCCGCCGACGCCGCGACGACGGGGCGATGGTCGCTCGAAGGGACCGCGATCGTCTTCATCAGCGACAGCGCCTCCTCCGCCTGCCCCGACATCGAAGGCGCCTACACGCCCGAGATCGTCCGCGACACCGTGCGATTCGCAAAGCTGCGCGACGACTGCCCAACACGCGAAACGCACATGGCCTGGCCGTGGCAACGAGGCTGAGCGTCTCGGAAAGTATCGAGGCGCGTGCACACAACGACCATGCGAAAGAAACAGGCCCCGCTTTCGCGGGGCCTGTGAATTTCAAACTTGCTTGCGCTGTTCGCCTTAGCTCGCTTCAGCGCGCGGGTGGGCCTTAGCTCGCTTCAGCGCGCGGGTGGGCCTTAGCTCGCTTCAGCGCGCGGGTGGGCCTTAGCTCGCTTCAGCGCGCGGGTGGGCCTTGTCGTAGTCAGCGCGCATCTTGCTCTGCGCCAAATGCGTGTACACCTGAGTCGACGACAGCGACTGGTGACCGAGCAGCTCCTGCACCGCGCGGAGATCCGCACCGTTGTTCAGAAGATGCGTTGCGAAGCTGTGGCGAATGGTGTGGGGGCTGATGTCAGGATCAAGACCAACCTTCACCAGGTACTTGGCGACCTTGCGGCGCACCGAGCGGCTCGAAAGCCTTGAACCATGCTTGTTCACGAAGAGCGCGGAGTCCGGGCTCGAAGCAAGGCCCGCGGCGCGCATCTCGCCATCGTGCATGTCGAGATAGTGACGCAGGCTCTTGAGAGCGTGCGCCCCCAGCGGAACGAGGCGCTCGCGACGGCCCTTGCCGCGGATCACGATGCACTCGTTCGCTTCGTTCAGGTCGCCGCGGTTGATGGCGACGACCTCGCTCACACGGATACCAGTGGAATACAGCGTCTCGAGGATCGCGCGATCACGCGCTCCCAGGAGATCGGTGTCATCGGGAGCCGAAAGCAGCCGCTCGACCTCGTCCACCGAGATCGCCTTGGGCAGACGGCGAGCCTGCTTGGGCGTGCGAATCAGCGTCATCGGATTGGTGGTGGTGAAGGCGCGCTTCTCCAACCACTTGTGGAAGCTACGAAGGGTGGCGATCTTGCGCGCCATCGTCGCCGGCGAATAGTTCTGCTCGGAAAGCTTGGCGAGGAAGCCGCGGATGCGCTCCACATCGCAAGACAAGATGGAAGCGGAGATCGATGTCGGGATCGGCTTCTTGGCCGTCGCGGCATCGAGCGCCGACTGTTCCAGCTTCATGTCTAAGCGGATTTTGAGGTCGCCTTCCAGGAACTCAACGAACTGGCGCAAGTCCAATCCATAGCACCGCGAGGTGTACGGACTAAAAGCGCGCTCGTCGATGAGATACGACAGGAAGCGTTCAACGATTGGGAGATTCTCGTTCATGGCTGTTGCCTCGATCTGGCGTCCTGGACGCCACAGTGTGCTCGACTCGATCCTGCGCTCGCTTGATTCATCCTTCGGGCACGACCTGTCACTCAAGTTCCCGATGGGGTGCCTCAGTGGCTCCCATTCCTCTTTGCTTGATTGGCTATCGACCCGATACCAATCTCAGTTCACGATTTTTTTCGTAGCCCTTCGCAATTCACTCTCGGACCATTCGCAACTTCGTCTTGCCCTTCACGGCCTTCGGTGCAAAACCTGCCATGCGCTCTAGCAACGAGGGGCGCTACTGCGGTGGCCGAACCGCTTTGCCACCCTCAAGCGCGACTCCGAGCCGGGCGGCCTCCTGCTCAAGCAGGTCGCGGGTCAGCACATAGGCGCTAAATCGGATGAAGAGGTCGATGCGCGTTTCGTAGGCCTGGGCCCCCAACGCTGAATTCGGATCGAAACGCCCTCGAGCATAGCGGTCGAGTTCGTCCAAAGTCTCGTGGTTTCGCGCATCAAACAAGCGAGATCCCTGCGAAACCTCCGCTTTGAGCTTCGCGGAACCCGCGCTGGTTCCATCGGCGGTCGGCATCGTGAGTTCCTTGAGGTCGATCGGCTTGCGATCGGCGCCCTCCGCCGCTGAGATCACCTCGATGGCCGCGCCAAAGCGCAGCGGCTTGTAGGGATCCCAATCAGTCACCGTTCCCAGGACCAACCCGTCGACCTGCAAAGTGCGCATGAGGGTCGAAGTCTGCTGCAAGTCGCGAATGCCGGTCATGCCCAACGATTTCATCGCGGCAAGGGTGCGATTCAGCGGCAAACAGCGCAGTCCGTCCACCTGTTCGATTTCCGAAATGAAGCGGTCGGCGACCATCGATCCGTCAACGCCCGAAACGCCCGACTCGTTGGCGAAGGGCACGACGGCCCAAACGCGTTCGGTCAAGTAAGGGGCCTTGAGGACGGTCGGCTGCGTGAGCTTGGCCTGACAGCCAAAAAGCGCGGACACCACTGCGGCCGCGAGAAAGGTGAGTTTGGCGAGTTGAAGGTGCCGTCCCATAGTGGGGATATCGGTCGCAAATGCCATGCCAGTTGAGCGGTTGCGTCAGTCCTGGTTCCCAGCGCCATCTTCCGAGCGCAGCAAGTCAGGCGTGCCGTCAACTGAGGCGCCGCTCGGCATGCGCTGCGCCGCGTTGTTCGATGGAGCCTTGAATCCAGTCGCAGTGAAGTTCTTCGTCTTCTCCCGCGTTTCTGCAGCGAACTCCACCGATCCTGCCGCCTTCTGCCCCCCATCGGCGGCCATCGACCAGATGTTTTCGATACCACCGCGGTTGGAAACGAAGTACACGCGCCCATCGGCGCCCCAGGTTGGCTGCATGTTGCGAAACCGACCGTTGGTCAGGCCAATTCGGCTCGTGCCATCGGCGTTGATGATCCAGATGTCCGACTGCTCAGGCCACTCGGCGTCGCCGCCGGGGTTCACCACCGTCGTAAAAACAATCTTGGTTCCGTCGGGCGACCAACCGGGCTGAAGCACCGCCGCATTCTTGGCGCTCACGATTTCGGTGGGACCGAGTCCTTCACCCTGCACCAGTTCGATGGTCCAGACGCCGTACAGGCGCGATCCGCGCTGCCGAGCGCGCTGAAAGAGCAGTACATCCTTCTTCTCGTCGGGCGACCAACGGGGCAGGAACCCCTCGCACACAAACGAGCGGAGGCCGGGGTTCTGCGTGTCGACGATCCACATTTCCCAGGTGTTGGTGCGGCCGTTCTTACGGGAAAACGCAATGCGGCGGCCGTCAGGAGCCCAGGTCGGCTGAACTTCCTCGTCGGAGTCGGCGGTGAGCTGGGTGGGCGCGCCGCCGCCGATGGGCATCACATAAATGTCCCAGTTGCCGTTGCGGTTGGAGGCGAAGGCGACCTTCGACCCGTCCGGCGCGATCGACGGCATGAGGTCGTCGCTCGGATCGGTCGTCAGCTGCGTCACGGTGCGACCGTCCACCGACTTGCGATAGATGTCGAAAGTTGGACGGTGTTGCGTCGAGGCATACACCATAAATGTGCCCGTCTTGTCGACATCAGGCGCGTAATCGCCGCCTTCTGTCGCGAAACTCACCTGAGAGAGATTGCCGCCGCCGTCAGAAAGAGCGCTGGCGCTCGTCATCGAACCATCGGCGCTGGCGCCCGACATTCCCTTCGCGCGCCTGGTCAGCGGGATGGTGTCCCAGCCGCTGGCGGTGGCGCCGCCTGCCTCGTCGTCCCAAGTGGCGTTGGCTTCCGCGCCCGAATGGGGCGCCTTGGTGTCAGCGGGTGTTGCGGTAGCACCAACGGTTGTGCGCGGCGGAATCACAGCGCTCACGCCGGTGCACCCGATCAACGCCGAGCTCATCAAACAAGCGATGCAGGTCCCCGCGGCCGCAATTGTGGACAGACCACGAGCATGGCTGCGTTCAAGTTGGTGATGCAAAGTCGTCAGGACAGACATGAAAATCTCCTGCGGCGCGCGGCCGCTGTGGGCGCTATCGGCGGCGCGGGCTGTGCGATTGAGACGATCTGTGCGGATTACGAAAGGAGCTGTTCCCCGCTTCGCGTCGCGAATTGCCGTTTATTGGGGCGGGGTTCGCTTACACTGTTCCCCTTCGCGATTGCGTAGCTCAGTCGGTAGAGCAGCGGCCTTTTAAGCCGTAGGTCCTGGGTTCAAGTCCCAGCGCAATCAGTCGCGGCCACCCGCCGCGCGCGAGTCTTGTGAGTCCCTTTGCGCGACCGTTCCCTGCCCATGCTCGTACTACATGCTGTCTGGACTCGTGAACGGCTCCACTTGTGGGCTGAAGATGCATCGCTGATCAGCCACGCGTTGGCGGTTGTGCATGCGGCGCTTGTTGACGACCCCACCGCCGCCGCGGTGGGCGAGGCGGTGAACCCCGTCCATTCGTTTGCCTGTGACTCGACTCGACTGCGCGCGGCGCTTGTTGGCGCTGGATTGCTCGCGGGTGATGACATTGCTGCCGAGCCGGCACTGCTGCGCATCATGGTGCCCGCCACCACCACCGTGCTCGGAACCACGGCGCTTCCCAGCGACCGACTCGCCAACACCCTCGGCCTAGTCGACGAGCCCATCGCCCATCTCTCGACTTTCGATGTGCCGGCAATCGCGATCGACTCGCCCGCCGCGCTGCGCTTCCTGCTTACGCCCGCCGACGAAGAGCGACCGCTCGCTGCCGGCGTGCATGCTGGGCACGACATTCGCTTTTGGCGCGAACTGGCTGCGCTGGCCGCCGACCTCATCGCCGATCAGCGCGTGGTGCCGTCGATCATTCAGGAGAAGTCGGGAAGATTTCGCGCGATCTGGCAGCCGTGGCTCGCCGACGGCGCACCCGCGCAACGCCTGACTGCGCTCCTCAGCGCGATCCCGGCAAGCGCACGCTGCGTCGATGACGAGTTCCGCTCGCAACCGTGGGCGATCATCGAGGCCGCACTGCTCGGTTTCGTCGATGCCGAGGCGCGCCGCGTGCTCGACATCGAAAGCTACAGCGACGCCATCGAAGACCGCGACCCAACCGCCGATCCGCATGTTGCGTGGCTCAGCGGCTTGCTCGGCAAGATCGACACCGTGCAAGGTACGCGCAGCTCCGACACTCATCTCATGCGCGGCGCGCGCCAGTGGCTTTCGTCGCTCGATGCGGCCAGCGAGTCGCGCTTCGTCAAGCTCGCCTTCGAACTCAACGAGCCCGATCCCGCTGACTTCGCGGCCGCCGACGAGGTTGGACGCGACGCCGAGTGGACGATCTCTTTCAAGCTCATCACCAACGACGATCCGCCGGTGGTGATCGATGCCGAACAGATTTGGGCGCAGGGCAAAGACGGCCTCAAGGGATTGCTCGCGCGCTTCGGCGGCGAGAACGAGCCTGCGGGCGATGTGCTGTTGGCCGAACTCGCGCGCGCCGCACGCATCTGGCCCCGCGTTGAACGCGCGCTCGAAGAGTCGACCCCGTGCGAGGTCACGCTCTCGACGGTCGATGCCTACGCATTTCTCCGTGATTTCCGCCCGATTCTCATGGAGTCCGGTTTCGTCGTCCTCTCTCCGAGCTGGTGGGGTCAGGCCGCGAGCCGCCTCGGCGCACGACTGCTGGTCGACTCGGGCAACGGCATGCTGCCTTCGGGCGGCGGTGCGGGCGCCGATGGCGAAGGCAGCCATCTCGGTCTGCACAGCCTGGTGAACTACTCGTGGCAAATCGCCCTCGGCGATCAGTCGCTTTCAATCGAAGCCTTCCAACGACTCGCCGCCCAAGGCTCGCCACTTCTGCGCGTCAATGGGCAGTGGGTCGAAATCCGACCCGATGATCTCCACGGCGCGGTGCGCTTCCTCAAGGAGCATCCTGGCGGACAGATGACGGTGATGCAGGCGATTCGCCTTGGCAACGGACTCGATGGCGCCGACACCGGCCTGCCGATCCTCGGACTCGACGCACAAGGTTGGGTCAGCGATCTCCTCGGCTTCAAGGGCGACGAGAAGTTCGTCAAGGTCGAGCAGCCCAAACTCTTCCAAGGAACGCTGCGGCCCTATCAGGCGCAAGGCCTTTCCTGGCTCGCGTTTCTTGACCGCTTCGGACTCGGTGGTTGCCTCGCCGACGACATGGGCCTCGGTAAAACCGTGCAGCTCATCGCGCTTCTGCAGCATGAGCGCGAGAAGGCCGAAGGCAAGGTCGTCGGCCCGACGCTGTTGGTTTGCCCGATGTCGGTTGTCGGCAACTGGAACCGCGAGCTTCATCGCTTCGCTCCCGAGTTGGTCGTCCATGTGCACCACGGGCTCGAGCGACCCATTGGCGAGAAGTTCGTTGAGACCGCGTTGTCGAGCGACATCGTCGTCACGACCTACGCGCTGGTTGTGCGCGACAAGGACAGCCTCGAGCGCATCCACTGGCGACGAGTTGCCCTCGACGAGGCGCAGCACATCAAGAATCCGCCGACCAAGCAGACCGCGTCGATCCGCGCGCTGCGCACCAGCCACCGCATCGCGCTCACTGGTACGCCCGTCGAGAATCGCCTGAGCGAACTCTGGTCGATCCTCGAGTTCTGCACGCCGGGATATCTCGGCACCCAAGCGGAGTTCCGCCGTCGCTTCGCCGCGCCGATCGAACGCCACAAGGATCGTCGGCAGGCCGAGCGCCTGAAGAACCTGGTGCGGCCGTTCGTTCTTCGCCGCCTCAAGACCGACCCGACCGTCATCAGCGATCTTCCGCCGCTCATCGAAACCCGCGAGCATGTGCCGCTCACCACCGAGCAAGCGCAGCTCTACGACTCGGTCGTCAACGACATGCTGCACCGTGTCGACAACGCCGACGGCATCAAGCGCCGCGGCCTTGTTCTCTCGGCGCTCGTCAAGCTCAAGCAAATCTGCAACCACCCCGCGCACTACCTCCGCCAAGGCTCGGATCGCGAAGATTCTCTGCCGCTGCCAACGCTCAAGGCGGGCGAAAAACTTTCGGCGCGCTCAGGCAAGTCGCTGCGACTGATGGAAATGCTCGAGGAAGTCGTGGCCTCGGGCGACCGCGCGCTGATCTTCACCCAGTACCGGCAGATGGGCCATCTTCTGGTGGCGA
Source organism: Planctomycetota bacterium (assembly GCA_003671075.1). Lineage (GTDB taxonomy): Bacteria > Planctomycetota > Phycisphaerae > Phycisphaerales > SM1A02 > QWPT01. The sequence goes on along the minus strand of QWPT01000036.1, from coordinate 3,114 downwards.
TGTTGCGCCAAGAGATCGACACCGAGGCGCTGTTCCTTCACGGCGGCACTCCGCAGGCCAAGCGCGAAACGCTCATCGAGCGTTTCCAGTCCAACGATCCGCAGTGCCCGATCTTCGTGCTGTCGCTCAAGGCAGGCGGCGTTGGTCTCAATCTCACCGCGGCCAACCATGTGTTCCACTTCGATCGCTGGTGGAATCCCGCGGTTGAGAATCAGGCGACCGACCGTGCGTTCCGCATCGGTCAGCATCGCACCGTCAATGTGCACAAGATGATCAGCGATGGCACGCTCGAGGAGCGCATCGATCAAATGATCGAGCAGAAGACCGAACTCGCTCAACAGATCATCGGTGCTGGCGAATCGTGGCTCACTGAACTCTCGACCGGACAATTGCGCGAACTCCTCACGCTGCGCCGCGATGGAACGGGAGGCGACGAATGAGCTTTCCCGAAGAACTCGAATCATCCGAACCAAAGCCGGTTGATCCTGTAACGCCGCCGCCGGCCTTGACGCCGACGACGACCTTCGTGCGCAGCTCCACCTTCAACATGGGCCAGGGCTCGCGCCCGATGCGCCGACAAGAAGGTCCGCGGCGGCTGAAGAACGGCATTCGCCTGCGCCGACGCGAGGGCATCGAAATGCTGGCTTGGCCCGCGGAAGCGTGGTTGACCCTGCTGCTCAACGGCATCACCGCCGAAGCGAAGGCCGAGGGGCTCGACTACGCGCGCGCTGGTCAGACCGCATCGCTGCAAATCACGCCTGCGGGCGTGGAGGCGACGGTGCAGGGACGCGAGCCGCGGCCGTACACCGTGCGCATCGCCGCTGAGGCGCTCGCGCCCGCCGACTGGGATCGCGTTGTTTCAATCATGGCGCGCGAAGCGATGTACTCGGCGAAACTTCTCGCCGGCGAAATGCCGACGCTCGTCGAGCAGCCGTTTATCTCGCTCGGCAAGAACCTCGTTCCCGTCGACGCCGCGACCGTCCACCGCAATTGCACCTGCGACTCGCCGGCTCCGTGCAAGCATGTGGCCTGCGTTGCCGCGCTGCTGCTCGAGCGGCTCGCGGGCGATCCGCTGCTTGCGTTCACGCTGCGCGGGCTTGATGGCCAACGCCTGCTCGAGCGCTTGCAGGAAGCGCGCGCAATCGCAACGCGTGGAGTTGCGCGCGCGCACTCGACGCCACCCGCGGTTGAAATCGCTCCTGATGCGCTTCCGCTTGAGCGTTGCCTCGAATCATTCTGGCGACCGGGCCGGCAAATCGACCAAATGCCCAGCGAAACCGAGCCGTTTGCGCCGCACGCGTTGCTGCGCCGCCTCGGACCATCGCCGCTGCAAGGAAAGTTTCCGCTCGTTGGCCTGCTCGCGTCTATCTACGACTCGATCGCCGAGAACGGTCGAAAGTTGCGCGATCTCGGTGAACCGAACGATCTCGGCTCATCCATCGACGACGCGATCGATGCCGACGACGCCGACACCGACTCCGACAACGACTCCGACAACGAGTGAATCTCGCGCGGCGAAACTCACGGCTTCTTCGGCAACTTCTTCACCAGCTCCTCGACCGCCTTCGCCAACTGCGCGTCGAGCGCCTTCGCTTCGTCCTCGGGAGTCTGCATCACAACGAAGTCGGGCATCGCGCCGTTCTCCTCCATGTCGCGTCCATCGCCAATGACATACCAGCCGCGCATCGGTGTACGCACCGTGGTCGCATCGACCAGCGAATCAGAGCCCGTCGAAATCACACCGCCCGCAGTCTGCTGACCAACAAGCGGCCCGCGACCGAGCGTCTTGAACGCGTGCGCGATGATCTCGGCGTTGGAAAAACTCTTCTCGTTGCACAGCATCGCCATGGGCATGGTGTAGCGCTGAATGTACAAGCGGTCTTGTGGATAGCTCGACTTGCGGGTGCGATCGCCTTCGCGCGGGATGGCGAACGCGTGCGTCCGAACATCGATCGACGAAAGCAGGCGATCCGCGGTCGATCCACCACCGTTGTTGCGCACATCGATGATGAGTCCATCCTTGGCGTGCGCAGATGCGTAGAGATCGCGCTCGAAACGGTCGAGCGACACCTGATCCATGCTCTGAATGTGGATGTAACCGATGCGACCGCCAGAAAGCTCAGCGACCTTCGCTCGAGTGGCGGTGGTCTCGGCCTGATAGCGCAGCGTCCGTTCGGCGGCGGAAGAAATGGGCACGACGATCGCGCCAAGTTCCAAAGCCTTCGCGCCAAGTTCCACGGCCTTCGCATCAGCGGCGCCATCATTCGCGGGGCGCGTGAATGCAACAAAGACCTCTTGACCGCTCTTAGCGATGAGCGCAGACTCCAGCGGCTTCGCTGGATCGATCAAGTCAAAGTCGATCATGGTGATGATGTCACCAACTTCAATGCGCGGATTCGCCAACGCCGCCGGCGAGTCGGGCAGCACGGCAATGACGGCGCGACCTGCAGCGGTGGCGATGGTGGTCACGCCGAGGCGCCCCTGCGCGCGGGGATTCGCCGCCGCGCTTCCACGAGTGCCGCCGGCCGAGTCGGGTGAACGCACGCCAAGATGCGAGGCGTCAAGGTGCCCGACGAACATGTTGGCAACGAAGTCAAACTCATCGGAGGTGCGCGCGCGGCTGGCGAGCTCGCGGTGACGCGCGGTCAGCGCGGGCCAATCGAGCTTCTTCTCGGCGGGATCGACATAGAACTTGCGATTCATGATGCGCGAAACTTCGCCGAGCTTCTCCATGTTGCGCTTGGCCAACACGATCTCGCTGGTGGCCGAAATCTCGATGACCTTCACATCGCCAGACGCGCTGACGGTTTGCGCCTGACCCGCATTCACTCCGAAGAGCTTCTCGCCGCTGAGCGAAATGCCCGCGACCGCAACGCTGGCGCCGAGCTTCTTCTGCTCAGTGCCGTCGTACTTGATCGAGAACAACGACGCGTCTTTTCCCTCGGTCGCAGTGAAGTAAAGCCGATCGCCCGCGGGCGAGATCTCAAGGTTGTCCTCGTTGCCCGGAACCGTGGTCACACGACGCACGCGCTTGAACGCATCGACGAGCTCAAGATCCGCAAAGACGGATTTGATTTCGTCCTTCTTGATTTCGTCCTTCTTGATTTCGTCCTT
>QWPT01000035.1:14496-26697 GCA_003671075.1 Planctomycetota bacterium | reverse complement strand
CCCGACGCGCTGCTCTGGCAACCGCCTTCAGGTACCAAGCAGATCTTGAAGGAACTCGCGATGGAGTATCTGCCCCAGGCATGGATGGAGCGGCGAAAGATGGGCTTCGGCCTTCCGGCAAAGTGTTGGTCGCAGGCGGCGCTGTTGCGTCTGGCCGACGAATCACTGGGGAAAGACGCGGCGCTGCGCGATCACCTCGACGGCGCGGCATTGACTGCGTTCGTTGAAGAACAGCGCAATCCAGCGCAATTTTCAATTTATCGGCTCTGGCCAATGCTCATTCTTGAGCTTTGGTTGCGCGAACGCCGCTCGGCGCATTGAGCGGCGGGCCGTGCGCGTCTATGCTCCGCGCCCTCCGATCTACTGCTCTTGCGCGTCGCCCACTTCATCACCACCCTCGCCATCGGCGGCGCCGAGCAGATGCTCGTCAAGCTGCTGCGCGCGATGGATCGCTCGGAGTTCGAGCCGACAGTGGTGACGTTGGTCAACGACGGCGCGCTCATCGAGTTGGTGCGCGACATGGGCATTGAGGTCCTGAGCCTCGACCTTCGCCGCGGCGAAGTGAGCCCGCGCGCGCTGCGGCGGTTGGTGACGATCTTGCGCGAGGCTCGGCCCGACATCGTGCAGTCATGGATGTATCACTCGAATGTTGCCGCGAGCCTTGCCCGCCCTTGGCTGCCGCGCCGGACCGGCATCGTGTGGAACATTCGCCAGTCGCTCTACGATATTTCGAAGGAACGCTTTCTCACCCAAGCGGTGATTCGTTCGGGACGCGTGCTTGCGCCGCATGCCGATGCGTTGGTGAACAACTCGCGGGTGAGCAGCGCGCAGCACGCGCGCATCGGCTACCTGAACCGACGCAGTCTGGTGATCCACAACGGATTCGAGGTCGAGAGCTTTCGCCCCGATCCTGCTGCGCGCGCGCGATTTCGCGCTGAAGTCGGACTCACCGACGGCGATGTCGCGGTTGGGATCGTTGCGCGCGTGCATCCGAGCAAGGATCACACCAACTTCTTTCGCGCCGCCGAAATCGCCGCGGCGCAGGATCGCCGACTGGTCTTTGTTTGCGCTGGCCTCGGCACCGATACCCACGAGCGTTGCCGCACCGCCGCGCGCGGAATACTCAAGGGACGCCTGCACCTTCTCGGCGAACGGCCCGATGTGCCCAGGGTGATGGCGGGTCTTGATGTTCTGGTTTCCTCGAGCGCAACCGAAGGCTGCCCCAACGCGGTGGGCGAAGCGATGGCGTGCGGACTGCCGGTCATCGGCACCGACTCGGGCGATACCGCCGATGTGATCGGCGACGCGGGCCGGGTGATTCCCTGCGGCGACGCCCCTCGTCTGGCTGCTGAAATCCTTGCGATGTGCGCAATGGGATCCACTGCGCGCATGCTGGTGGGCGAAGGTGCGCGTGAACGGATCCGCAGGAATTTCTCGATCGAATCGACGGCGTCGCGCTACGCGAACCTGTACCGCGAAATCGTCGGCGAGCGCCGCGATTCGGGTCGGCGCGTGTTCAGCTCAAGCCTGAGCCGCACGGTTCTCGGCGGCGCGGCGCCCACCCCGGTCGCGCTGAACGCCTGAGCGCAATCCACTGCAAGCGAGCGTTCCACCATCTTGCGTACAGTGCGCCTATGGACGCGGTTCCGCGCAGCTTCATCATCGTCAACGGAATCGGCGACTCCGTGGTGGCGTTTCGAGGCGCGTTGGTGCGTGAGCTCGTTGCGCGTGGACATCGCGTGATCGTCTCGACGCCGACGCCGATCGAGCGTGCTGCGCAGGATGTCGAGGCCGAGGTCCGCGCGCTCGGCGCCGAGTGCGTGTTCTCGCCGCTCGATCGCGCTGGCGTGAATCCGCTGCGTGAACGGGCAACGCGCGCGCATTTCGGCGCGCTCTTCAACAACATCAAGCCTGATGGCGTGTTCGCCGCAAATCCGAAAGCCGTCTTCCATGCGATCCCCGCCGCGCGCGCTGCTGGCGTTGCGCGTCGAGTAGCGATGATCACCGGTCTGGGCTACGCATTCACCGCAAACACCTTGCGGGCCCGCATTTTGCGCGTGCTGGCAACGAAGCTCTACCGCGGCGCCATGCGCGACGCAACGACGGTGCTCTTTCAAAACCAGGCAGATCGCCGCGAATTCGAGCGACGCGGCCTGATCAGCGCGGCCGTGATCGACGCTGAAGTTGGCGTGGCCGGCAGATCCAACAACCAACCAACACACGGACCCGCAATCAAGATGGTCGCGGGGTCGGGCGTTGATCTCCTGCACTTTCCCCAGGTTCCTCCGCCTCCTGTGCCGGTGTTCCTGATGGTCGCGCGACTGCTCGGCGACAAGGGCGTGCGCGAATTCGTCGCGGCGGCCCGCATCGTGCGCGAGAAACGCAGCGACTGTCGATTTCGCTTGGTTGGATGGATCGATGCAAATCCATCGGCAATCGCAGTGGCAGAACTCGACGCTTGGGTGCGCGAAGGCGTGATCGAATACGCGGGCCGCTTGGACGATGTACGCGATGAACTCGCACGCTGCAGCGTGTTTGTGCTGCCTTCGTACCGCGAGGGCACACCCAAGAGCACGCTCGAAGCGCTCGCAACTGGCCGCGCCATCGTTACCACCGATGCGCCTGGCTGCCGCGAAACCGTCGAGCGTGGAATCAACGGAACACTGGTGGCGCCGCGCGACGCCAACGCGCTCGCAGAGGCTTGCCTCAAGTTCGCCACCGACGCGCGCCTCCGAGAAAAAATGGGTGCCGCATCGCGCGCACTCGCCGAATCGCGCTTCGATGTGCGCGCCGTAAATGCGACCATCGCAGAAGCACTCGGAGCATGATGCGAGCGTTTTCCCCGTGGCTCGACCGCACAACGCCGGTTCCGCGCGCGTGGCCGCCGCCCGCGCAGCCCGACATCGCCGACACCCTGCGCGACATCCGCACCCGCGACCGCTACGGTCATGTGCTTCATGTGGCAGCGGCGTTGTTGTTTGCCTTCTTCGCGCCGCTCGACCAGGGACCAAACAGCGTCGCTTCGATCGTGCTCGTTTCAATCACCTTGGTGCGCGTGCTCACTTTTCCTGCGCTATTCACGCCACTTTTGCGTTGGACGCCGCTGTGGATCGCGCTGGCGTGGGTGGGATGGACGGCACTTTCCGCCACCTGGTCGCCACGCTCGGATGCGCTGCGACTTCTGAACGGGCAGCGTTTATTGCTCGGCGTGCTCGCGCTCTGGCCCGTGCTCGATCACACGCGCGCGCTCGCGTGGGCGCTCGTCCTCGCCGCCGCAACCAACGCCGCGGTGCAGGTCGCGCAGAAATTTGGTGTCCTGCTTCCTGCGCACGGAGCGTCATGGCGCCCTTCCGGATTGGTGGCGCTTCCCGCAGTTGCCGCCATCAACGGCGGCAGCGCGATCCTGCTTTCGATGGCCCTGCTCATGGGAACGCGCGGCATTGAACGCGTCGCGCTCTACGCCGTGATCATGCTCTGCGGCGTGGGAATGACGCTGGCCGCGTCGCGCTTTCCCGCGCTCGCCTTCATCCCGGCGCTCATCCTGCTTTCGTTCATGCTCGTGCGCCTTGGCTACGCAACACGACGCTCGATGATGCGGACGGTGCTGGTGTTGGCCGTGCTCGCCACAATCGCGCTCGTTGCCGTGGGCGAGGATTTCCTGCGCTATCTGCGCTTGGCGGCGGCGGACGCGCAGGCGGGATCGCGCGGCGATGTTGGGTTTTCCTCCATTCACCTCCGCGTGTTCTGGTGGAAAGCCGGTTTCGCGGAGTTTCTCCAGCATCCTGTGATCGGCGGCGGCGTGGGAAGCTTCACTGGGTTCGTCGATGGGTACGCGGGCACCAGGCCGTTCCTCGAACGCAGCGGGATTTCCCTGGCGGAAGCGCTGCCGCTTCATCCGCATTCGAGCTACCTGCGGGCGCTGGCCGAAACGGGCATCATCGGATTCACTTTGTTTTGCTCGATGATCATCGCGGTTCTCCTCGGTGCCTTCCGTAACGCCGTGCGAAACCCCAACCGCAGCTGCGCCGTTGTTGTGGGCGCGTGCGCGTCGCTCGTCTTCATTCTTCTCTGCACTTCCTCGGAGTGCGTGGAACTGATGAATGTCGCCTACGCGCATCTGGTGGTCGTGATTGCGATCTGTGCCCTGCCCCGTACCGACCACGCACCGCCCCTGTGATACTCTCGCGGCATGTGCGGACTCGCGGGCTTTGTCGACTTCGCTTCCTGTGTGGACGATCCATCGTCCGCACTTGGCGCGATGGCACGATGCCTCGTTCACCGCGGGCCCGATGACGAGGGCATTTTCTACGACGCGCCCACGCGGACTGGCCTCGCGTTTCGGCGGCTCTCCATCATTGACCTCACGCCGACGGGTCATCAGCCGATGCGCTCGGCCAGCGGTCGCTTCGAGATCGCGTTCAACGGCGAGGTCTACAACCACGCGCTGCTTCGCACCGAACTGACTCCGCGCGGGCACCAATTTCGCGGAAATGGCGACACTGAAACCATGCTCGCGGCGTTCGAAGAATGGGGCGTCGAGCGCGCGCTCGAGCGCTTCACCGGCATGTTCGCCATTGCGGCGCTCGATCGACAGACGCGCACGCTTTGGCTGGCGCGCGATCGCTTCGGAGTCAAGCCGATGTACTTCGGATGCACGGGCGGTCACGCCGTTCCTGCTGGATCCTTCTCGGTGGCCGCGGGTGCGAGTCTGGTGTTTGCCAGCGAAATCAAGGCGTTACGCGCGCTCACTCCGATGCGGCTTTCCGTCGACCGCGGCGCGCTCACTCTGTTCATGCGCCACGGCTATGTGCCGGGACCGCTGTCGATTCATCCGGAAGTTCGCAAGCTGCGGCCTGGTCACTTGCTCTGCGTTGACCTCGCGTCCAAGCGCGTGGACGAGCGTTGCTGGTGGAACGCGCGCGACCTGATCATGCGCGCGCGCGCGACGCCGTTCGAGGGCAACGACGAAGATGCAACCAACGCACTCGATCAAGCCTTGCTCGACAGTGTGCGGCTGCGCATGGTGTCCGATGTTCCTCTCGGCGCCTTTCTTTCGGGCGGCATCGATTCGAGCGCGGTGGTGGCGGCGATGCAGTCGCAATCGGCGCGACCGATCAAGACATTCACCATCGGCTTCGAGCAAAAGAATCTCGACGAGGCGCCCTACGCACGCGCCATCGCGCGCCATCTCGGCACCGATCACACTGAGGTCTATGTTGCAGGCGACGAGGCGCGCGCGACCGTCCCGCAACTTGCGGAGATCTGGGACGAGCCCTTCGCCGACAGTTCGCAAATTCCGACGCTGCTTGTGAGCCGCATCGCGCGACGCAGCGTGACCGTTGCGCTTTCGGGCGATGGCGGCGACGAATTGTTCGGCGGCTATTACCGCTACGCGTGGACCAGCGCGATCGCCGCCCGCACGCAAATGCTTCCCGCGCCCGCACGCACCGCCGTTGCGATGCTGCTTCGCGCAACACCGCGCCACCTCGCCAACTCCGTCGGCCGCATGCTCGCGCGCGTGCTGCCCGCGCGCTTCGCTTTCGACCGAGCGGGCGATCGTGCGCACAAACTCGCGGGAATCATGCAGCACGGCGACGCATGGACGATCTATCTCGCCCTGGTGGCCACCATCGCCGACGCACCGTCGCTCGTGATCGGAGGTCACGCGCCGACGACGGCGCTGACCGATCCTTCGCAGCTCATCCACGGCGTTGACCTCGAAACCCGCATGATGCAGGCCGACATCGCCAGCTATCTCGTCGACGACATTCTGGTCAAGGTCGACCGCGCGAGCATGGCCGCATCGCTCGAGGCGCGCGAGCCGCTGCTCGACCACGATCTCGCCGAACTTGCCTTTCGCTTGCCGCTCTCGATGAAGATGCGCGGCGGCGAGCGCAAGTGGGTCTTGCGGCGCGTGCTTGAACGACGGGTGCCGCGCGCGCTGTTCGACCGTCCGAAAATGGGGTTTGGCGTGCCGCTGGCCCAATGGCTGCGCGGGCCGCTGCGCGACTGGGGTGAAGCGCTGCTGGCGGAGAATCGCCTGCGCGCATCGGGATTCGTCGACCCCACCGCGGCGCGCGCGATTTGGAAGCGCACGCTCGACCCGCGCACAAGCTCGAACGGCGCCGAGGCTTGGAACCTGCTGATGTTTGAGTCTTGGCGCGAGCGCTGGGGGCATTGACCCGATGCATGCCAAAGGCCGAAATCGCCGATAGATCGGCTTCCACGGCGGATTCTCCGCGGAGCGCAACATGAACACCAACGACCACGACGCCCCGATCCTGCTTTCGCCGCCCCACATCACGGGCGAAGAGCGCCGCTTCGTCGAGGACGCGTTCCGCACCAATTGGATCGCGCCGCTCGGGCCGAATGTTGACGGCTTCGAACGCGAAATGTGTGCACATCTCGGCGGCTCCATCAGCGCATGCGCCACCAGTTCGGGCACCGCCGCGATCCACCTCGGGCTCATCCTTCTGGGCGTGATGCCTGGCGACGCCGTCCTCTGCTCGAGCTTTACTTTCGTAGCGACGGCGAATCCGATCCACCAGCTCGGAGCCAATCCGATCTTCATCGACAGCGAGCCGGAAAGCTGGAACATGTCGCCGCGCGCGCTCGCCCGCGCACTCGACGCGCTGGCACGCGAAGGTCGCACGCCGCGCGCCTGCGTCACCGTTGATCTCTACGGACAATGCTGCGATTACGCAGCCATCGCGCCGCTCTGCGCCAAGCACGGCGTGCCCATTCTCGAGGACGCCGCCGAGGCGCTCGGTGCCCACGCTCACGGCCGGCCTTGCGGAACTTTCGGCGCCATCGCCGCATTCAGCTTCAACGGCAACAAGATCATCACCACCTCGGGCGGCGGCATGCTCGTGGCGCATGACGCGCGCCATTGCGAACGCGCGCGATTTCTCGCCACTCAAGCGCGCGACCCCGCGCCGCACTACGAGCACTCGGTCGCCGGCTTCAACTATCGCCTGTCGAACATCTGCGCCGGCGTCGGCCGCGGCCAGCTGCTCGCCATCGACGACCGCGTCGCGCGCCGCCGCGCCATCTTCGCGCGCTACCAGGCCGCGCTCGCCTCGATGCCCGGCGTGCGCTTCATGCCCGAACCATCGTGGAGCCACGCCACCCGCTGGCTCACCGTGCTCACCGTGGATCCCGCGCTTGCTGGCTGCACCCGCGACGAACTCATCGCCGCGCTCGCCGCCGACCGCATCGAATCGCGCCCCGCCTGGAAGCCGATGCACATGCAACCGCTCTTCGAAGGCGCGCCCATGTTCGCCCACGATCCGTCGGCCGCGCCCGTCTGTGAACAGCTGTTTGAACAGGGAATTTGCCTTCCCAGCGGCTCTTCGATGAGCTTCGACGCCGTCGACCGCGTGATCCGCACCGCCACCCGCGCATTGGCCAGAACGCGCGCACTGGCGTGATTCCGTTCGATACGATCCCCGACCCTATGTCGGAATCTTCGCTCGGCTCCCCTTCCGTCCTCGTCACTGGCGCCGCTGGCTTCATTGGCTCGCATGTCTCGCATCGCCTGCTCGACCGCGGCGAAACGGTGGTCGGTCTCGACGACCTCAACGACTACTACGATCCCAAGCTCAAGGAAGCGCGGCTCGCGCGGCTCGTCGGCAAGCCGGGATTTTCCTTCGTGAAGATGGACATCGCCGACCGCGCCGGCATGGAGTCGCTCTTCGCCAAGCATCGCTTTGGCCGCGTTGTACACCTGGCCGCGCAAGCGGGCGTGCGCTACTCGATCACCAACCCGCACGCGTATGTGCATTCAAACATCGTGGGATTCCAGAACATCCTCGAAGGCTGCCGCAATCACGGGTGCGCGCATCTCGTCTACGCGAGTTCGAGTTCCGTCTACGGCGGCAACACCAAGCTTCCCTTCTCGGTGCGCGACAGCGTCGACCATCCGCTTTCGCTTTACGCGGCAAGCAAGAAGGCCAACGAACTTTTCGCGCACACCTATTCGAGCCTCTTCAACCTTCCGACTACTGGCCTGCGCTTCTTCACCGTCTACGGGCCGTGGGGTCGTCCCGACATGGCGCTGTTCCTGTTCACCAAGAACATCCTCGAAGGCAAGCCGATCGATGTGTTCAATCACGGCAAGCACCGCCGCGACTTCACCTACATCGACGACATTGCCGAGGGAATCATCCGCACCCTCGACCGCCCCGCGAAGGCGAACCCTGCGTTTGACCCGATGAATCCCGACCCGGGCAGTTCGAGCGCGCCGTGGCGGGTCTACAACATCGGCAATTCTCGCCCAGTCGAGCTGCTCGACTACATCGCCGCCATCGAACGCTGCACCGGCCGCAAAGCGACCATGAACCTGCTTCCGCTGCAGCCGGGCGATGTTCCCGACACGATGGCCGATGTCGAGGCGCTTGAGCAGGACACGGGTTACCGACCGTCGACCACCGTCGAAACCGGCATCGCGCGCTTCGTCGATTGGTACCGGTCGTATCACGGCGTCTAGCCCCGCGCGAGTGCCAATGCAATCCGACTCGGGTACTCTGCGCCGATGGCAAGCGTCTGCTTTTACTTCGAGCTTCATCAGCCCTGGCGTCTGCGCCGCTACTCGGTCTTCTCCAACGATCCGTTCTACTTCGACAACGAAGCGAACGAGAAGATCATGCGCAAGGTCGCGGACAAGTGCTATCGACCCGCCACGAGGAAGATGCTTGATCTCGTGCGCAGGCACGACAAGCGCTTCCGCTGCTCGTACTCGATCACTGGAACCGCGCTCGAGCAATTGCTGCTGTGGGCGCCCGATGTTGTTGACACGCTGAAGGAGCTCGTTGACACCGGCGCGTGCGAACTCGTCGGCGAAACCAGCCATCACTCACTGTCGTTCCTGTTTTCGCGCGCGGAGTTTGACGAGCAGGTCGACCGCCACCAGCTCAAGATGCAGGAGGTCTTCGGCGTAACGCCCAAGATCTTCCGCAACACCGAGCTCATCTATTCGAACGCCCTCGCCGAGCACATCGCTCGACGCGGACAGCACAACGCGATCATCTGCGAGGGCGTCGACCGCCTGCTCGGATTCCGTTCGCCCAACTATGTCTACACGCCGCCAGGAACGGGCGATCTCGCCGATCGACCGATCAAGTTGCTGCTGAAGAACTATCGCTTGTCCGACGACATTGCCTTTCGCTTCTCCAACCGAGGATGGAAGGAATGGCCGCTTTCCGCCGAGAAATTCGCGGGTTGGGTCAACCAAATCAACGGCGACGGCTACTGCTGCAATCTGTTCATGGACTACGAGACCTTTGGCGAGCACCAGTGGGCCGACACGGGGATCTTCGAGTTCCTCGACGCGCTGCCTGCCGCGGTCTACGACACCAACCACGGGCACAACAATTTCCTCACTCCAAGCCAACTGCTCGAGTGCTACGAGCCAGTCGGTGAGTACGACGTTCCCAACTGGGTTTCGTGGGCCGACAGCGAGCGCGATCTTTCGGCGTGGCTGGGGAACCCGATTCAAGACGGCGCCGCCAAGGAGCTCTACGGGCTTGAAGCTGCGGTCAAAGAGCGGGCAAAAGCGGGCGATCCGTACATCCTCGAGGATTGGCGCAAGCTCACCACCAGCGACCACCTGTACTACATGTGCACCAAGTACTGGTCGGACGGCGATGTTCACAAGTACTTCTCGCCGTACGACTCGCCGTATGACGCGTACATCAACTTCATGAATGTTCTTGACAACCTCAAGAGCCGAGCTGGCATGAAGAGCTTTGCGCGCGCACGCACTGAAGCGCCCATTTAACGCGGGCCGCGCGCAGATCACCGAGTTTCATGCGCGCATCAGTGCAGCGCCGTCACGGCTTCGCTTCAAGCGCAAGCCGACGGTTATGACGAACCAGGACGATGATGGCGGTCACTCCGATCGGAGTCATCACCACCAGCTCGGCCACGCGATGGACCAGCTCGGCCACGATGGCTTGGCTCGTTGAAACTGGCGCGTGCGAGATCAGTGGCGCGAGCAACCCGATCACCCATTCGCGAATCCCGAGGCCGTTGGACACGATCGGCAGAAGCGTTGCGATGACGCTCACGCTGCCAAGCACGATCGCGGTTTCGAGATCGATCGGCGCGCCCACCAGCTGAAACACCGCCCAATAGCGCAGCGTCCACAACGCCAGTTCGACTTGTCGCACGAGCAGTGCTTGCGCGAGCGTGCGCACTTTGGCGAAGTGGATGCCGATTCCCAGCACCGCCGGCGCAAGCAGCGCCCACTCGCCCTCCACGCCGAGAGCGCGGAAACCCAGCAGCGCAAGCAGAAACATCGATGCGACCGTACCGCTCAGCGCGATCGCCTCGAAGATGGTGCGCACGGTGTGAGCGGCGCGAATGTCGTGGCGCAAGCGGTGATAGGCCACGCGGCCGACGAAGCCAGGCTTGAGCGGCAGATAGTTGGCGAACGCCGTTGCCGCGATCAGCGCCTGCATTTCCCAGAACGGCACCTTGCCGAAGCGGCGCATGAGCAAGTGAAAGAGCAGCGCTGAAAGCACCACGCCGACCGCGATCGACGCGAGCACCAGTGCGACGGCCATCGGTGGCGGATCACGCAGCGCCTCAAGCGCCTTGGCGAATCCTTCGCGTTCGCCCACGGCGGTGTAGATCGCGCCCGCAAAGCAGACCAGTCCAAAGCCGAGGCCACCGATGCGCAGCCATATCTTCGCACGACCGGATTCCCAGCGAAACGCGGAACGCGGTGAAGTTGGGTTCGGTTCGGTCGCCATGCCGCTTGCCCGCGACCCATGCAGGATCGAGGACTACTTCTTGAGGTTGAGCTGCTTGGCGCGTTCGTCGCGCGCCTCGATCATCCACTGCTTGCAGTCTTCGGCAAACCCTCGCGTCAACGCATTGGTCGACGAAAGTGATTGAACGAGCACGGGGTCCTCGGGGCGGCGCGTGCGCACCGCGATCCAGGAAACGCGGACCAGCGGCGATTCGTCTTCGCGCAACACTGCGTCAAGCGCCTCGAGCTCCGGCACCGTCGCCGCAGTCTCGCCACCACCAGGCGCCACCATATCGAGCAGATCCTTCGAATCCGGGGTTGCATCGATGCGCTTGCCCTTTGGACAGGCAAAGATCAGCCACGCGCGCGCTTCGGGCCACAGCCGCTTCGCCGCGTCCGCGAGCAACGGTCCAGCTTCATCGAGCAGCGCGCCCGCATCGGCGGGAACCAGCGCGGGAAAGGCTGCCTTGCGAACGATCGCACTCGCGATCAACGCGATGTTTTCTGGATTGGGCACCTGATTGAGGTCGCGCAATTGCGTCAGCACGCGTTCGACCCACTCGCGCGTCACCCGCTCGCCGCTCACATGAACCACGGGCGACTCGACCTCGATTCCATACGGCGATGGCTCGAATCCAACCGAAGTGGTACGCCAATTGATGATCGAATGCAGCGATATGAACGCGCCGGAAAGTGCATCTTCGCGCAGCGCAGCGCTGGCGTCGGTCACGGAGATATCAACGGGGATCTTCAGAGTTTCACCAGGATCGATGACGAACTTCTGATCAATCGATACCAAAACGATTTGCGGCGGGCGCGGCATTTCGCCGGGAACATTGAGCGATGCCGTGATCGTGGTGCTGTCCTTGATCGGGCCGTCTGGTCCAATCGAAAGCGGCCAGGCGCTGCGATTGGTGAGCTCGATGTCGAAGATCAGCGGATCCCACGGGCGCGCCTCGATCTCGCGAGGCGTGACTCGCAGCAGCATCGACGCGCTGCCGTCATTCATGAGCTTGAGAAACCCACGCGGAAGTTCGGCCGCCGTTTCGATCTCCTCGGCTTGCGGAAGGATCACCGGCGTGGCGCCGATCAGTTGGTAAAGCCGCGAGCGCGACCAAAGTCCGACCGCCGTCGACGGCGTTGCCCGAGCGATCTCAAGCAAAAGGCGCGCCGCTTCTTTCGTTTCACCGAGGTCGTCGCAAGCCAGCGCAAGGCCGAGCTTGGACGCGAGATCGTTGGCTGCAATCGGCGCAAGAATCGCCTTCGCTTTCGCGGCATCCCGCGTTCGAAGCGCGATCCAACCATCGAAGCGCGCGCGCGTCTCGTCGGTCAACGGCTCATAGGCCACCGCGGCCGCGATCAACGACTGCGCCTTCTCGACCGACTTGTCAGATTGCTTGTCAGATTGCTCGGCGGATTGCTTGCTTACCGACTCGTCGGCAGGCTTC
>QWPT01000035.1:11788-14433 GCA_003671075.1 Planctomycetota bacterium | reverse complement strand
ACCGACCATCCAAGCCAAAGCTGTACGAACGCAGAGTCGAGCGCGAGGCTCGCGGCCAACTGCGGTGCAGAGTTTCGCTTCTTGACTTGAGCGATCATCGTGTCGAAAGCGAAGGCGGCGTTCGCCACCACAATCGGACTGGGCTTGGCGTCAACGGCCGTCGACAACGCCGCGATTGTGGTCGCGAGTGTCGGAGTGGGAGGAAGATGCACAGTCGCGCGCTCTGCCGCGGAAGTGGCCATTCCCTGCTTCTCAATCTCCTGCAACAGCGCGTTATCGAGTTGTTCGGTTCGCTGCCGCGCATAAGAGAACGCGTTGTTGATACGACCAGTGCCCCACAGCGCGATGATAAAGTCACTCAGCAACGCGTCGACATCCTCATCAGGGCCGCGGGTTTGCTGCATTCGGTACGCGATATCGAGAATGCTGGCGGCCGCGCGGTAAGCGCCTTGCTGCAAGCAAAGTTCGGCGAGGCCGAGCGCAACCGTACTGCGGGAAGGATTGGCGAGTGTGGCGTCGCGCATGGCGTGAACTTCGTCGACCACGGTCGGCGCATTCATGCGGAAGTACCCGGCAGCCGTCTCGGTGGCCTCGGGGAAAAACGGGTCAAGCTCGAGCGCAAAGAGAAGGTACTTCTCGAAAGCCTGCCCATCGCCGGTGCGGCGAGAAAGAGCAGCGAGGTCGAAGGCCACCCGCGCAGCAACCCGCCGACCGAGCTGAGCGATCGCGGCAGGCGTGAGCATGGCCTTGCTGGCTTCGACGCGCGCCTCTGCGGTCTGCCTTTCGTCGATTGCGTCCATCACGCGGCGCAATCGCAAGACTTCGTCGTCGGGTTCGAGTTTGGAAAGTTTGGCCAACCCGTCGGAGAACCAGGTGTCGGCGCTCGCATCGCCATCCTCAAGCATGGCGGCGAGGTCGAGCGCGAGCCGCCAGATGAATGGATTGTCTGGCGCAAGTTCGAGCGCAGACTTCATGAGCACCTGGGAATTGCGCAACACGCCAAGAAAGATGACTTCGCGCTGCAGAACTACGCGCGCTCGAGCCGCGAGGCTGCGCGCAAGTCGGTCGCGCACCATCTCGCGCAGCTCGGAGGTTGGTTCCTGCAAGCTGGCGGGCGTGGGGGCGCTATGCGCGGGTACGGCCGCGGGTACGGCCGCGGGGATGACCGCGGGGATGACCGCGGGGGGCGCGGCAGGAGCTGCGGGCGCGTCCTGTTCGGACTGAGCGGCGAAGGCGCTCCCGTCGCCACCAAGGAGGGTGACCCCAGGGGAGGAGGCCAGCACGGAGGCAAGCGAGAAGGACGCGGCAAATCGGACCGGACGCAGTGGACGCATGGGGTTCCTTCATCGGCTCAGGGGCGTCCAGGGGACGAACGACGGTGGCGGGCACTGGCGCAAGGGACGCTAGCGCAGAAGCCCGCCGGTTCTTTCGCCGCCGCCGCCGCCTCGGTTCGTTGACAGTAAGCCCTCATTGGATTAGCGTTCATGGCTCTGACCGTCGTCGACCGGGGGCGCTGTTGCGCCTTCCCGCCGCGGTTGCCCGCCGAAGCCACCCAGATCCGAGAAGCCCGCGCTTCGGAGATCGAGAAACGACATGATTTCGCGACCCCTGTTCTCCGCCCTTCTTGCTGCCTGCGTCAGCGCGACCGCCTTTGCCCAGTCGACGCTTGATCGCGCCATCCTCGGCGCCACCGCGCCCTTGACCGCCGCGCAGAAGAGCACCCTCGACACCTTCCTGTCCAAGCGGGTCGACGCGCTGAAAGACAGCAACGACGCCACTGCCGTCGAGGAATCGCGCTGGATCTTGGTCACTGCCGCGCGCGACCCCGCCGCGACGCCAATCTTCCGCAAGGCCTACGCACTCGCTCTCATCGCCGAGCTCGGCCCGACCGTGAAGAGCCGCGATCTTCGCCGCGCGATCAACGCGATGCAGGTCCTGCGCTTCACCCGCACCCCTGAAGGCCTCGACCTAGTGGTTGAGCGTACGATTCCTGGCTCGGAGACCGAGGCCGGCAAGCGCATCGCCGCCGCCAGCCTGATCAGTGACGCCTTCGAGGATCTCGACGCGAGCAACGGCTACTACGAGACGGTGTCACGCCGCCTGAAGGACGCGACCGCCGGCGAAACCGATGTCATTGCGCTTCAGCAGAAGTTCACCGCCATCGCCAGCGCCGCCCACCGCAAGGATTTGCCCGCCGAGAGCGCCCGCGCCGTCCGCAAAAACCTGATCGACGCGATCGCCCTGGTTTCCAAGTCGATCCGCGCCTCGAGCGCCGCCGACAATCGCATGTTGGCGCTGCAGCGCGTGCTTGTGGGCGTTCGCAACGATCTACTGGAAATGCCGCAGACCGAGCGCGCCATAGTGTCCAAGACGCTCGCGCCCGCGCTGGCTGATCTTGTTGCCGCCGCGAGCACGCAGTGGGCCTCCGCCCACGATTCCCCTGCTCTTTCCGCCAGTTACGCATCAGTCATGAATTCCTGCGAGGTGCTTCTGCGCCTCATCGACCGCGGCGAGCGCCCTGCGGCCTACTCAGGAACCAAGGCCGACGGCGACCAGCGCCTTCTGGCTCCCGCCTGGGAAAACAAGGACAAGCCGAAGTTCGAAGCCGAAGCCAAGCGCTGGAACGAGATCGTCGGCGCGGCGCC
>QWPT01000035.1:9791-11744 GCA_003671075.1 Planctomycetota bacterium | reverse complement strand
TGTTTGAGCGGGCGCCGCTGCGGCGGCTTCCTCTGGTGCTTCGATGGTGATCGCGGTTGGTGCTTCGGTGGTGATCGCGGTTGGTGCTTCGATGATGGTCGCGGTTGCGGTGCTTGGGTGGTGATCGCGGATGGGGTGCGACCGCTATCCTTGGCGGGTGCGATTGCTTGCCCCGATTCTCTTGTTGGTCCTTGCGCTGTTCGCGGCGGTGTCGCTTGATTCACCGCTGCCGCCTGCGGACTTGGTGTTGATCGAGCGATCAGACTGCTACACGCTCGACCCGCAGCGCATGAGTTACCAACATGAGTTGCGCCGCGCGCGCGTGATCTACGAGACGCTGGTGAATCTGCGCGCCAGCGACTGTGCGGTTGTGGAAGGCGTGGCAAAACGGTGGGAAATCTCCGCTGATCTGCGCACCTACACCTTTCATCTGCGCTCGGATGCCAGGTGGTCCAACGGTGATCCCGTGACGAGCGCGGACTTCGCCTACGCGTGGCGCCGCGCGATTTTGCCCGATACCGCTGCCGACTACTCCGCGCTTTACTTCGCCATCGGCGGCGCGCGCGCGTTCTACAACAACCGCACGGCTGCGTTGGCGGCGTATGCCAAATCGCCCGAAACCTATCACCGCGATGCGCGAGAACTTTGGCGCGTGACCGAGGCGGATTTCGCCAAGAACGTCGCCATCGAAACGCCTGACCCGAACACCCTCGTCGTGCATCTCGACGCGCCATTGGCTTATTTCCTCGATCTTTGCGCGTTTCCTTGCTTCGCGCCCGTGCATCCGGCAACCGTCGAGCAGTTCGTTTCTTTCGACAACACAAGCGGCAGACTCATCCAGCGCCACGACTGGACCAAGCCTGGTCGCATCGTGACCAATGGCGCCTATGTGCCAACGGTGTGGCGTTACAAGCGCGACATGCGCCTCGAGGCCAATCCGTACTACTGGGCCCCAAGTCGCGTCATCGCCAAGTCGGTGGAATGCCGCACCATCGAGAACCCGAACACGGGCGTGCTGAGCTTTCAATCGGGCGGCGGCGATTGGCTCACTGATCTCGGCCCTGAGTACAAGACCGAAATGCTTGCGGAGCGAAAGGCGTATCTCGCGCGTTTTTCCGCGGAAATCAACGCTGGTCTCGCACATGGCGCCGTTGCTGACGACATCGTTGGCGGACTTCCCGTCCCGGCGCCGGGCGAGCGGCGCGATGTGCGCGGCTTCGACGCTTTCGGCACCGACTTCTTCAGCTTCAATTGCCGCACCGCGCTGACCGGCGGAAACGCCAACCCGTTTCACGATGCACGCGTGCGCCGCGCCTTCGCGCTGACCGTCAACAAGCAGGAGCTCATCGATCGCGTGACCCGTTTGGGCGAGCGAGTGGCGAGCACGCTGGTTCCGCCTGGTTCGATTCCCGACTATCCGCTGGTCGAAGGAATCGGCTTTGATCCCGTGCGCGCGCGTGCCGAGTTGAAGGCCGCTGGTTACGACGACCGTAATGGCGATGGCATCGTGGAGAACACTGCGGGCGAAAAGTTTCCCACCGTCGATATTCTCTACTCGACCGCAAGCCCGCGCTACCAAAACCTTGCGTTAGCGATGCGCGACATGTGGAAGCGCGAATTGCGCGTTGCCGCCGAATGTCGCGGCAAGGACTCCAAGCTTTACAAGGAAGATCTCAAGAAGGGAAACTTCATGATCGCGCGCGGCGGTTGGTACGGCGATTACGGCGACCCGACCACTTGGCTCGATCTGCAACGCGCGGGCAACGGCAACAACGACCGCGGCTACGAGAACCCGGAATTCGAAACGCGCATGGATGCGGCCGCGGCCGAACACGATCCCAAGACGCGGCTGGCCATGCTTGCCGAAGTCGAAAAGTGGCTGTTTACCGAGGAAATTCCGCTGATGCCGCTTTGTAACTATGTCACGGTCTACATGTACGACCCGTCGCGACT
>QWPT01000035.1:0-9656 GCA_003671075.1 Planctomycetota bacterium | reverse complement strand
TGGCGATCAGCGCAACAACATCTCCTCCAAGTCGACTGCGGAGCCTGCGGTTCGATGAGCGCGTCCTCGTCCGAATCGTCGTCTTCGGTTGCAAGCCTCATTGGGCGGCGCTTGCTGCAGCTGCCCTTCATCGTGCTCGCGGTCTACACGCTGACCTTCGTGCTGGCTTGGAGCGTGCCGGGAAATCCGCTGGAAAACACCGAAGGCCGCCGCCCGCCTGCGGAAATCGTCGAGGCGATGAAGAAGCAGTACAAGCTCGACGACCCTGTTGCGTTTTACTTCGACTACCTCGGCAAGGCTTCAGGCGTGTCGTGGGCGCTCGGTAAACATGATCGCCCCTTCGACCTCGGCCCCTCGCTCAAACAACCCGACTGGAGCGTCAACGAGATCATCGCCACCGGACTTCCCGTGTCGATGACGCTCGGACTTTCCGCAATGGTCATCGCCGTTGCCATCGGCATCGTTGCCGGCACCATCGGCGGACTTCGCCCAGGATCGCCGCTCGACGCGTTCACGCAGTTGCTGGCGATCGCGGGAATCAGCCTGCCCAGCTTCGTGATCGGCAGCGCGCTGCTCATGCTCTTCGCCGTAAAACTCGGCATGTTTCCCGTCGGTGGCTGGGGCGGGCTGCAATATGTCCTGCTGCCGGCCTTCACGCTTTCGCTCCCCTTCGCCGCGTACATCTCGCGCCTCATTCGCTTTGGAATGATTGAGGAGATGGGCGCCGACCACATTCGCACCGCGCGCGCCAAGGGTTTGCCGCGCTGGAAAGTTGCGTTCAAGCACGCGCTCAAAAATGCGTTCCTGCCGGTGCTTTCCTACCTCGGCCCCGCAACGGCGGTCGCGCTCACCGGATCGTTCGTGGTTGAAAAAGTCTTCGCAGTGCCCGGAATCGGGCAAAACTTCGTCGACGGCGTGCTGGGCAAGGACATCACCCTGGTCATGGGCGTGGTCTTGGTTTACTCGACGATGATGGTCGTCTTCAACCTCGCCGTCGATGTTCTCTATCGATTCATTGATCCGCGGATTGCGTGAGCAGTGCGGTGATGCGCTCGATCAAGATGCGCTCAAGGCGCTCGTCGCGCGCGATCGGTGTCCAACTCGAACGGTCGCGCAATGTGTTGGCGTCGTCCTTGTTTGTGACATCGGTCGAATAGCTCAGGCGCGATCGCGTGTAAGGCGAGGACTGGAAGCCCGGCCGAAACTGACGCTCGATCGACACCGACACTCGCAGCTCGAGGTTGCCCGCGACGGCAGTCACCGACTCGCCGACATCGCGCTCCGAACCTGGAAGCGCCGGGCCCACCAGTGGCGCGGTGCCTTCGGGAGCAATTGGGTGGAAGCCAGCGGGGACGAACTCGAAGTGAGCGCGTCGGCGCTCGAAAGCAAAGGTTCCAGACACGATTTCGCTCGCGGTCAGATCACGCCAGTCCCAAGGCTCAAGGACCGAGCCAGCCGTTCGCGCCGCAGTTCCGATCAGACCCGACTGGCGATCGGCGATCTCGGGCACGAGTCCCTCCTGCCGAGCAGCCTCAGCGGCGGCGTCGAACGCGGCCACATACTGATCGTGGGGAACGACAAGAAATGTCGGCCCAGTCGGATCGCTTGCGCAACCGCAAAGGGACACGGACACGGCCGAAATCGCGACAAAAACTGCGGTCGAAACTACGGCCGAAACTACGTTGATGCTCGCCAAGAACGCCATCGCGCGAGTGTAGCGCCACTCGTCCGATACCGCGCCTGCTGCTGCAGATCTCAACGCCTCAACGCCCTGATCGAGAACTTCTTCACGAAACCTCTGAATCGCGATTGCTCAAGCGCGACGGCCGCCTACCTTGTCGTTCTCGGGCGAAAGTTCGAAATTTGGGAACGGTTCGGGACGACCCGCGAACCTTTGCCCTGAATAGGCCGATCACACATTCCGATGCTCAGAAATGAGGCCTACGCGGAGTCCCCCCGCTAGGCGCGTGCCACGGAGGCGCGAGCATTGGCTGAAAGCATGAGCCGAGCCGAGCCGAGACGAGCCGAGACGAGACGAGACGAGACGAGACGAGATGAACCAGACCAGCAATCACCCCGCGCTCCGACCCTCGAACCCGCTCGCCGGTCGCATTGCCCGTGGGACGCTCATCGCGCTTGCCATTGCCGCGGCGAGCGCCACCGTCGCAACCGTCATGGCGCGTGGTGGTGGAGGCGGCCAAACCAAGGTGCCAACCACGCTCGCCGACTTCTTCCAGCCCGGCACCCAGCCCGATCCGAGCGGCATCGCCGTCGCCGCGATTGAGACCAGCCTCAGCTGCACCTACTGCCACTCGGGCTACGGCGACCAAGTCGCGCCGTACGACACCTGGTCGGCCACGCTCATGGCGCAATCCGCGCGCGACCCGGTCTGGCATGCCGCCGTGGCCATCGCCAATCAAGACGCCAACATCGGCGGCGAAACCTGCATCCGTTGCCACGCGCCCGGCGGCTGGCTCGCCGGCCACTCCGCCAACGGCAGCATCGCCGACCTTCAGGGCGACGATTTCGACGGCATCAACTGCAACTTCTGTCACCGAGTGGTCAACCCCGAGCTCGGCGCCAACAGCGCCATCGCCTACGCGGGCGACCCGGCCAGCCCAGACAAGCCCATCATCAGCGCGCTTGCCGCCGAAGGCCTCCTGCCCGCGGGCGTAGGCGGCGCGCGCTTCGTCATCGATCCCGCCTCGGTGCGCCGCGGTCCCTTCGACGATGTTCCGCAGAACCTCCATGGCGCCGAGGCTCGGCTCATCACCTCGCCCTTCCACCGCATGAGCGAGTTCTGCGGCACCTGCCACGATGTCAGCAACCCGATCTACTCCAAGAACCGCAAGACCGGCCAGTACCAGCTCAATGCTCTCGGCGCGGCGCATCCGACGCAGAACCCCGCCGACATGTTCCCCGAGCAGCGCACCTACAGCGAGTGGCTCCAGAGCGACTTCGTCAATGGCGTTGCCTTTGCCGACCACCGTTTCGGCGGCAACGATGCTGACGGCGTGGTGTCGACTTGCCAGGACTGCCACATGCCCAAGGTGATCGCCGGCGGTTGTCGGTTCTACGAGTACGGACCTCCGTTCTTCGAGCGCCCCGACATGCCGCAACACTCTTTCGCGGGCGCAAACACTTGGGTCGTTCAAGCGATCCGCAACTCGATGCTCCCCGAAGAAGCCGATCAGATCGGCCTCGGTCAGCCCGCGGTCGAGCAGGCCGCTGCGCGCACCATCCAGATGCTGCAGAACGGCTCAGACATGACGCTGACGCAGATTGGCTCCAGCCTGAAAGTGCGCGTGACCAACCAAACCGGCCACAAGCTCCCGACCGGTTACCCCGAAGGTCGTCGGATGTGGCTGAATGTGAAGTTCACCAACGCGCTGGATCAGGTCGTTGCCGAACGCGGCGCCTACGACAACACATCTGCGCTGCTGGAGACTGCCGACACCAAGGTGTACCGCGCCGATACGGGACTCAGCCCGGCGATTGCCAAGCTGACGGGTCTCGCCGCCGGCATCGGTTTCCACCTCGCCATCGCTGACAAGTTCTACTTCGACAACCGCATCCCGCCCCGTGGTTTCACCAACGCTGGGTATCAATCGATCGGTAGCGCGCCCGTCGGCTACAGCTACGCCGATGGCCAATACTGGGATGACACGCTGTTCGTCGCTCCTGCTGGCGCGGTTTCGGCAACGGTCACGCTCTACTACCAGACTTCGTCGCGGGAATACATGGAGTTCCTGCGCGATACCAACACCACCGATGGAACCGGACTCGTGGCGTACAACGCGTGGGTCGGCGCGGGCAAGAGCGCGCCGGTGGCGATGGATAGCGCAGTGATCGCGCTTTCGGCGGCCAATCCCGCCGATCTCAACGGCGACGGCGTGGTCAATGCGTCGGACCTTGCGCTGCTGCTCAACAACTGGGGCGGCGCGGGCGTTGGCGACATCAACGCCGACGGCGTGGTCAATGCGTCGGACCTTGCGCTGCTGCTCAATGGTTGGGGATGAGCGTGGGCCAAACGGGAACCTGTAGGATGCGACCGTGCAAACGCAGTCGGACATCCGGGCGATTCTCGCGGCGCGAGGCCTATCGCCAAAGCATCGCTTCGGCCAGAACTTTCTCGTCGACCACAATCTGCTGAAGCGGTTGGTTGATGCGAGCGGGATCGGCGAGCATTCGCTCGTCGTCGAGATCGGGCCTGGCACGGGCACGATGAGCGAGGAGATCCTGGCCCGCGGAGCCGAGTTGCTGGCGATCGAGCTTGATCGCGATCTCTCCGAGCACCTGCGCGAGCATTTCGCATCCAATCCGCGCTTCACCCTCATCGAGGGCGATTGCCTCAACGGCAAGCGCGCGCTCAACGCTGATGCTCTCGCGCGCCTTGCGGGGAGGCCGTTCACGCTGGTGGCAAACTTGCCGTATCAGGCGGCAAGCCCGGTGATCGCGATTTGCGCATCGACGCCGCAATGCCTCGGGCAGTTCGTCACCATTCAACGCGAGGTCGGCGATCGATTGCGCGCGTCGGCCGGCGGCGGCGAGTACGGGCCGCTCACGATCATCGTGCAAGCGTTCGCCGAGGTCGAGCAAGTCGCCGTGCTTTCGTCGGGCTGCTTCTGGCCGCCGCCGGAAGTGACCAGCGCAATGATCGCGATCCGCCCGCGCGCCGTTCCTGCGATCCCGCACGGCGAGGCCGACGCATTCGGCGCATTCGTGCACACGCTGTTCTCCAAGCGGCGCAAGCAACTCGGCGCCATCCTCGGCCGCAACCGATCCTGGCCCGACGGCATCGATCCGAGCGCGCGTCCCGAGTCACTGCCGATCGCGGATTTGGTTCGGCTCTGGCGCGCATCCTGAATCGGTGCCTGGCGTGCGCAGCAGTACCGAGCACCCCGCGGCATGTGCCGTACACCACCAGCAAATGAAAGCGCCTCCATCCGATGGTCGGAGTGGAGGCGCGTTCGTGGGCGGCAAATGTCGGGGATCGCCGTCTCAGATCCAGTTGTTCAGCATGATGGAGAGGTCCTCGGCTCCGACGAAGCCGTCACTGTTGATGTCGCCAGTGCCCGAACCACCCCAGTTGCCGAGCAGCAGCGCAAGATCGTTACCGTTCACCGAGCAGTCGCCGTTCAGATCGCCCGGCGTGTTGCAGACAACATCAACCTGGAAGATCGAGAGCGTGCCACTGATCTCGTTGGCGAGCAGGATGAGCGGGCTGCCATTAGGCGAATCAGCCGCGGACACAAACTGGATGCCCTCGGGCCCGAGGTCTCCCGCGGCCGGGGTGTTGTTTGCTGCCGCGAAGTTGCGCATGTTGATGTAGCCCTGGAACACGGGCGCTCCAGGACTGTCGATCGACCACGCCATGATTCCGCCGATGCGCTCGAGCAGGCCGAACATGTAACGCTTTCCACCGATCACTCCTGTGGTGACGCCCTCGGGCTCGGGGCCCTTCGAGCGGCTGCGGTTGTCACGCGTGTTGTTGGTGTGGCTGGCGTTGAAGTTGTTCGGATACACCGTCGCGGTGTGCTGCTCGATGAAGTCGCCCGAGTCCCACACGCGCTGACCCGCGGCGTTCCAGATGGTGAAGCTGCGGCCGCCGTACGACACGATCCGGTCGTAGTCGCCGTCGCCGTCGAGATCGCCCAGGCTCTTGCGAATCTGAAGCCGGCCGAGGCGCGCGTTATTCCTTAGCCAGGTCCGGCCGGGGAAGACCTGCGGATCGAGCGTCACCGCGCTCACCGTCGTCTGGTCGTCGAATGGACCCCACACGCGCTGGTCGCCTTCGTTGGCCGTGATGTAGTAGTTGGCACCGGCGGTGCTGAACGAGGTGATGGCATCGGGCATGTACGCGCCCTGCACAGGCCATGCGCTGATCGAGTTCGAACCATTCTGATCGCTCGGGTCGAGTCCGTTGCCTGAGAAGGTAATCATTCCCAGCGTGGTCTCGATCGCAGTTGGATTCGCGCGGAATGTTCCCGTTGCGATGTTGAATGTCAGCGGCATGCGGAAGTCGTTGTCGTTGATGATGAAGACCGTCGATGGGTCGCGCATCGCGATGCCCTCGACCTTGTCAATGGAATTCGCGTAGCCGGTCGCCGCGATGTCCACGAAGACGGACTTCGAAACTGGCACGATGCCCGCCGCGGCGAGCTGCGCGGGAGTCATCCGCTCGAGAGTTCCACCAGGGCCGACCACTGAAGGCGCGAGCGTGGAGATGTCGGTCGCGCCTGCGAGGTCGACTTCGAAGATCTTCTTCAGCGAGCTCGAGCCAGTGGTGCTGTCACGCTCGATGACGAGGAACTTGCCAGGCGCGAACGCGCACGCGTCGCCGAGCTTATCGCTGGTTGCGCCCTCGAGCAGGTAGACATACTCGGCCACGACCGCGTTGGTGAGCGCGTTGAACTTCGCAATGCGGACGAGGCGCGACGCCTTCGAATTCGCGTCGTTCGCGACGTCGGGATTGTCGAGCGGGCTCTGCACGAAGCAGTAGATGTCGCTGTTCCACGCAGCAATCGCCTCGAATCCGCGATTGTCGCGCCGTTGCGCGTACACGGCGGGGAACGCCTCGGTGCCGAGGTCCACGCCGTACGAGTTCGACCCGACGGGCACGAACCGCGAGAGCATGAGGCCGGTCGCGTCGAACTTATAAAGCGCGGGACGGTACTCATCGCACATCCAGATGTTGCCGTCCGCGGTGCGCACGAGACCCTCGAGGTCGCCGCCGAGCGGATCAAGCGCAAGCGCGTTACCAAAGAGATCGCACGGCTGCTCGTCGGAGTAGGCGAGGCCCGCACCGAGTGCGTGGATGTTGGGAAGGCCCGTCATCGGCGTGCCATCGGGCTTGCGAAGCAAGATCTGCCCCGTAAGCGCGAGCGCATTCGTCGTTGGGTTGTAGGTGAAGGTGCAGATGCGCGGCTGAAAGTCCGGCAGCGCGAACGGACGCTCGAGCGCCGCATCCGCGTCGACATTGAGCGGCTCGAGATTTGGACCGCGATCGGTGTTCGCCCAGAGATTGATCACGCCCGTCGTCGCATCGACCGAGTCGATCCAGAGGCCACTGAAGCCGCCGAGCAGAATGTCCTGTCCCGCAGCGGTGGTGCCGAGGACTGGGGGATTCTGCAGGGTCGCGGTGGTGATGCTCGGCGTGCCGCGGCCATGATCCTTGTAGCCAAGCGGACGGACGCTGATGATCGACTTGGTGACGAGGTCGACCACCGCCACCGCGCTGTGCTCCTGGAGCGTGATCCAAGCCGTCAAGCTGTCGGCGCTCACGGCGACATACTCAGGCTCGAGGTCTTGGCCGATGTTCGGGCTGCCAAATCCAAAGGGAACGATCGACGGATCGATGACGCCGGCTGGAAGTCCGTTGAATCCGATCGTCGTCACGTTCGCCTGGGTGATGGTCTTGCCGCTGACGTCAATCACGCTGATGGTTCCCTCGGGATCAACCGTGTAAGTCGCGTTGGGCTCGCCCTCGTTGGCGGTGATCACATGCCTTGCGTCCGGCGTGAAGCAGACCATGTCGGGCAGTGCGCCAACCTGCACGGACGCCACGAACGAGCCGTCCGCTCGGAAGAACACGGCCTTGCCCGGATCCGTGATCGTCACCGCGGAAATCGCGGCGACAAGCAGTCCGTTCTTCACCGCCAGGCTCTGGACGCCACCGCCGTACGGAAGCACAGCGATGGAGCCAGCGGCAACCGGCGCGTTCGGCGCAGTCAGGTCAAAGATATCGATAGCAGCAGTCAAGCCGTTGACGACGAACGCGCGGCGCGATCCGGGATCGAACGCGACAATCTCCGCAGCGCCGACGTCGTAGCCAGCACGCGGTGTCGTGGCGAGATGGGACATGCTGATGAACGGATCACCAGCAAACGCTGCGGTCGCGATGATCGACGCGACTCCGAACGCAATACTCGAATGGAACATGGGGCCTCCTAGGCTCTCCGCACGTTCGTGAATCAATATGTGCGTCGTCGAAGGGCGCCGTAAAGACTGCGTGAGCAGTTTGCTAGGGATTGCCTAGCGCATGAGGGGCACTG
Organism: Planctomycetota bacterium; assembly: GCA_003671075.1. Taxonomy (GTDB): domain Bacteria; phylum Planctomycetota; class Phycisphaerae; order Phycisphaerales; family SM1A02; genus QWPT01. The sequence continues at coordinate 1,602 of QWPT01000035.1, read as the reverse complement.
ACTCGTACTGGTGGGTACGCCACGGCATGATGCGAGCGCGTCACGAGCGCGTGCGAGGCACCGTCGGATCTCACCACGTGTAAACGACGGTGTACTCAATCGTCTTGGTGCCTTCGCTGGGAACATCGAGCTCGAAGGCGATCGTTCCCGAGTCGAGCTTCTCAAACTCGGTGTTCTTCTTAGTGATCTGCCAATTGGTCCAGCGATACGGGCGCTCGATCACGCGCACCCGCTGCGCCGTCGACTTCTGATTACGCAACTCGATCTTGAAAGTCTCGGTCATGCGCTTGGTGGCGTTGTCGATGGTGAAGTCGCTGCGCATGCGCTCGCCCACCACATCGAACGCTTCACCGAGGCGAATCTTCACCGTCTCGTTGCGCGGAGTGTGATCGATCAGATCCTCGCCGATGAACTCGAGCGTTCCGTCGGACGAGTCTTCTTTGTAGACGCGAATCTTGCCCTTGGGCAACGGCATGCCGAGCGCGTTCTCCTTCTTGTTCTCGAAGCTGACGATGATCGATGGCTTGGCCTTGCTCGCGATCACAAAGTCGCGGTCGAGGATCGGTGCGCCCGGCGCGCCCATGCCGCCCGTGAAGTCGAACACGAGTTCCTTCTTCACCTTGAAGCCGCTCACCGGCGGGAACAGCGCGATCTGCTGCGTCGAGTTCTGCGCAACATCGGTCTTGCGCGGCAGCGTGTACAAGTGGAAATCAGCGAATTCCTTCTCGCTGAAACCCGCAGCATCGGCCATCGCCAGCGCGCGCGGAGCGGCCATCATGCCGCCCCTGGCCATGTACTCGGGTTGCGCCTGAATCTTGTGCACATCGCCCGCGACCAACTTGAGCTCCGCGCCGTTGTACGACGCGCCCGAGAGATTCATCAGCGTGACCCAACCAGTGATGTCGCCCTTCTTGTCGGCGCCATCGAGAACGATGTTGTAATCGGCGCGCCAAGTCATGCCCGCGGTTTGATAGGTCGTGCGAACCAAGTGATCGCCGCCAGTTTCGCTCGCGAGCTTCCACACCAGCGTCGGCTTGGTGAGCAGGCCGCCAGGAAGTTCGCCGAGCATCACCTGCGCGCCCTGCATCGGCACGATCTTAAGACCGTCCGAGGTGCGAAGCACGAGCTGCCCCTGATTGGCGCTCAGCAGTTCGCCCGTCACATTCGACACGCTTTGGCCCATCGCCACCGCCAGCGTCACGCTGCGTCCGAGGTAACGCTCCATCAACTTGGACGGGCTCACGAGGTCGAACTGAAAGTTCTGCTCGAGCACCGTTGTCTTCGCATCATCGAGGTCGTTGAACGACACCGTCGTCGGATCAATCCACGCGGCGACATCGGTAAACGCCAGTTCGCCAAGCCCCTTGGGCACCGCAACTCTGCGCACCACCTTGACGACGCCGTAACCCGGCACGCCCCACACATTGTCCTGCCCAGACATCCTCTGCTGCTGAATGAACTGCTGCGGATTGAAGCCCGCCGGATCAGCCGACGAATAGACGGTCAGCGAGACGCCTTCAGTGGGCGTGGGCGTGGCTGTGGGCGTGGCCGTGGATTTGTCGGGGGCAGCGACCGCTGAAGTCGAGGCGAGCGCAACGGCGG
>QWPT01000034.1 GCA_003671075.1 Planctomycetota bacterium | reverse complement strand
AGGAGTAACTGTGAATCCATCGAAATGGCGTTCTATCCCCGCGTCCTTCTTCGGCATGGTGCTGGGACTTGTCGGCCTCGGCGACTGTTGGCGCCTGGGTGACAAGCTCTGGGCCGGCAAACCGATGTGGATCTTCCCCGCGTGGATCAGCGAGGCGGTGATGGCCGTCGCGGCGCTGGTGTGGATCGTGCTCATGCTCGCGTACGCCAACAAGTGGCTGTTCGCGCGTGCCGAGGCGCGCGCCGAGCTCTACCACCCGATTCAGCGTTGCTTCATCGGGCTCACTGGTGTGTCGACCATGCTGATCGCGGTGGCGCTCGAGCGCTACTCGCATGACGGCGCGGTCGCGCTCTTCGTGATCGGATCGATCATGCAGCTCGGGTACGGCTCGGCGTTCACCGCACGCGCGTGGCGCGGCGAACTGCCCGTCGAGCAAGTCACCGCCGCGCTCTACCTTCCCACCGTCGCGGGCAACCTCGTGAGCGCATTCGTCGGCGCATATGTGGGATTCCCCGTGCTCGGCGCGCTGTTCTTCGGCGCGGGCATGTTCGCGTGGCTCGCGCTTGAGTCGGTGTTCACGCTGCGCTTTCATGTGCATGCGTCGATGCCCAAGCCGCTGCGTCCGACGATGGGCATCATGCTCGCGCCGCCCGCGGTCGCGTGCGTTGGATACATGTTCATCACCGGCGGGGTCAAGGCCGAGGCGCCGATGCCTGATCTCTTCGCGCAGGCGATGGCGGGCTATGCGCTGCTGCAGTTCTTCATTCTCGTGCGCGCGATGCGCTGGGTGGCCGAGCAGCCGTTCGCCGCGTCGTACTGGGGGTACAGCTTCGGCGTCACTGGGCTCTCATGCGTTGCGATCATGTTGGTCAAGCGCGGGATCGCGTCGCCGCCGTTGGAGTGGCTCGCGGTTGCGCTGTTCATCGTGGCGAACGCGGCGATTGCGGTGCTCATCGTCGGCACGGTGCGGCTGCTGTTGGCCGGGCGGCTTGTGCCGCCGTCGATCACGGGCGTGGTTGCGGCGACCGTGCCTACGCCTGCGCCCATGCCTGAACCCAGGCCCGCACCTGCGAGTTGATGTGGGTGGCGGACTTGGTTGATTTGCGCCGCGCCATATTTTCGGGCGAGCCAAATTTTCGCGCGAGCCAAGTTTCGGGCGAATCAGTCGCGCATGGCTTCGTGGTCGGCCACGAGTTTGTCCCAGGACGAGTCGAACGCCCACTCGTAGTTTTTCCAGCGGCCGATCGATGAGCGGTTGATCGGCTTGCGCACCTGCAGCGCCGACAGCGTGACGGTTGCGCGCGGGTTGTGCTCGGGCTTCAGCACGCGCTCGTCCATCTCGAGGCCCATCAGGCGCAGGCAACGGTGGGCGTGCTTGGCGGGATCCTCGACGAGATCTTCGTAAATCACTTGCTGGTGCGGGATTTCCAGTAGGTCAAGCGCACGCGGAATCAGGCGTCGCTCCATTTCGATCACGCGCCGCGTCCAGGAAAGGCTGCGGGTCCATCCCATCGTCCCCGGCGCAAAGTAGGAGAGGAAGATGCTGGTTGCCATGTCGCGCGGGTCGCGGTGGACATTGATGCACACGGCGCCCGGAAGCACCGCGGCGATCTCGGGCAGCGAGCGCCAGGTTCGCAGGATCTTGTCGAAGATCCAGCTTGCGCCTGGGCGGCGAATGTGGTCGGCGCCTTCGAGGTAGAGCGCCTGCAGGTCGCAGAGCAATTTGGTCGGGATGGTTTCGGGCCGGCGCGGCCAGCCTGGGTTGGCTTCGAGGTCTTCGGCGATGGCGCGCAGCCCGTCGTACTCGCCGATGCCGCTGATTTGAGGATGGCGATCGAGCATCTGCTCGAGCAGCGTGGTGCCCGAGCGGGGTAGCGCCACCATGATCGCCACGCCCTTCACGGGCGCGAGTCCGGCTTCGCGGGCGCGCTTGGCGGTGGGCGCGATCCAGTTCTCGCCTTTCTCAACGCGCGCTGCTTGCTCGGCGATCGGACGCATGAAGACCTCGATGTCGAAGTCGCCGCCGGTGAGCGCGTGGGCCTCGCGCGCGGCGTCGAACGCGTCGCGGAATTGGCCCGCCTTGTCGAGAAGGCCGGCGGCCTCGAATCCCGCGAGCCGCCGCTGCTGTAACGGATAGGAGCCGCGCAGCACGGCGCGCATGCTTTCGGCCGCCGCCAGCGGATCGTCAAACGACTGCACGCGCGCGATGTGGACCGCGGCGCGCGCGTCCTTGGTCCAGGCGCCGCCGGCGGTGACAAGTTCGCGCAGCTCGTCGCGCTTGCCGGTTTGGAACAGGATGTCCATGAGGGTTGTCATGGCCTCGACGGACTGAGGCCCGCGGCCGAGAGCCATGGGGCGCAAGCGGGCGATTCCCTCTTCGGCGCGGCCGTAGCGGTTGTCTAGGGTCGCGCGCAAAAGGTTGGCGTGGTCATCTTTTGGCGACGCCGCGAGCGCTGCGGCGAGATCGCGCTCGGCTTCGATGACGCGTCCCATCATCAGCAGCGCGCGGCAGCGGCCGAGGCGACCGAGGAAGCTGGTGGGGGAGCTGGCGATGAGCGCGCTGGCGGCGCGGATGGCGCCGGGGGCATCGCTGACGCGGAGGAGTCGTTCGATCTGCTCGGCTGGGGTTTCGCGGGAGGCCATGTGCGGACTCTAGCGGGATTGATTTGGGACAGGCATGGATTTGGATCTGGGACAGGCATGGATCTGAATCTGGGACAGGCATGGATTTGGGACAGGCATGGATGGTTGAGTTCGCCCAGACGGCGGTGAGTTTCGAAGCGCCAGCGTGCTTGCTAGTCGCGCCCCGCCGCGTCGCGGGCTTCGATGTGGAGCTGATTCCATGCCTGTCCCAGATTCATGCCTGTCCCAAATCGATCGGAGTGCATGCCTGTCCCAAATCGAATCGCGTCCATGCCATGCCAATCGCGTCCATGCCTGTCCCACATTTCAAAACGCGCGATCCCCAACTCCGAAATTTCACCCATCCCATCGCAATAGTCCGACGCACTTCAAGACGGATCCCGAGGAACAGATATGCACGACCCACAGCTGACCCGCGAAGCGCTCGCCGAACTGCCCCCCGACATCGCCGACAGCCCGCTGTTCAACGGTGACCTAGCCCCGACCCCCATCGCGCGCCGAACCTGGTCGACCTACAACTTCGCCGCCCTCTGGATCGCGATGGCGCACTGCATCCCGACCTACCTACTCGCCGGCGGCCTGATCGCAGTAGGCATGAGCTGGTGGCAAGCGCTCATCACCATCGGCCTGGGCAACATCATCGTGCTCATCCCCATCCTGCTCAACGCCCACCCGGGCACGAAGTACGGCATCCCGTTCCCCGTGCTCGCGCGCAGCAGCTTCGGCACCGTCGGCGCCAATGTCCCCGCGATCCTGCGCGCCCTCGTGGCGTGCGGCTGGTTCGGCATCCAAACCTACATCGGCGGCGAAGCAGTCCGCACCTTCCTGATGTCGGTCTGGCCGGCGTTTGGCGAAATCGGCAGCGGCGCGATGGTCATGGGTCTCACCATTCCGTCGCTCATCACCTTCTCCATCTTCTGGTCGATCAACATTGTCATCGTGCTGATCGGAATGAACGCGGTCCGCCACTTCGAGAACTGGTCGGCGCCGTTGATCCTGGCCATGGGTGTTTGGCTGATGGTGTGGCTGGTCGGTCGCGCGGGCGGCATCGGCCCGATGTTCGACAGGCCGTCGGCATTCGCCACCACGGCAGACTTCTGGAAGGTCTTCGTTCCATCGGTCACAGGCATGATCGGATTCTGGGCAACGCTCAGCCTCAACATCCCCGATTTCACCCGCTTCGGCCGCGGTCAAAAGCAGCAGATGCTCGGACAGATTCTCGGGCTGCCGACCACGATGGTGGCGTTCAGCGCGATGGCGGTCGTCATCACCAGCGCCGCCGAAACGATTCTCAAGGGCACCGATCCGAAGGCGCTCTGGGATCCCGTCGTCGTCCTCGCGCAGATCACCAGCTCGACTCCGCCAGCGGGCCTCGACGCGCCGCTGCTTGGCGACGCAGGAACACGCGCCATCGTCGCGGTGATCGCACTCTTCGGCGTTGCAGTCGCGACCATCAGCACCAATATCGCGGCGAATGTCATCAGCCCCGCCAACGACTTCGCCCAACTCGCACCGCGGCTCATCTCGTTCAAAACCGGCGGCATCATCACCGGTGTGATCGGCGTGCTCATCATGCCGTGGAAGTTGCTCGCCAGCGCCGACGCATACATCTTCGAGTGGCTCGTCGGCTACTCGGCGCTGCTTGGACCGATCGCCGGCATCATGATTGCCGACTACTGGCTGCTGCGTCGACGCACGCTCGATGTCCCTGATCTCTATCGTCCGCGCGGCCGCTACGCCGGCGTGAACTGGATCGCGATGATCGCGCTGGTCGTGGGTGTCGCGCCCAATGTCCCCGGGTTCCTGAAAACGGTGAAGATCACCACCGGCGACCCCAACTTCTTCGACGCGATCTATCCGTACGCGTGGTTCACCGGCGTCATCGTCGCGGGAACCATCCACTGGATGTTCAGCCCAACGCGTCACGACCGCATGCGTTGACGCACGCACGCGTTGACGGACGCATGGACGCACGCAAGCTTGGCCTTGGATTTAACCCTCAAAAACCCCCTCAAAAACCTCGTCGACCAGCGCAAGCCCGCGGTCGATGATGTCAAACGATTCCGCCATCTGCTGCTCATCGATCGTGAGCGGCGGATTGCACATCACCATGCTCCATTGCAGCACGGTGAATAGCCCGTTCTCGCGCAGGAATTTGCCGAGTTTCGCCATCACCGGATGCGATCCCGCATACGGAACCAGCCGCTCGCCAGCGCTGTTCTTGCGAAGTTCGATGCAGCCGAAGAGGCCGATGTTGCGATGTTCCTTCACGCAGCGGTGCTTGGCAGCAAGCCGCGCCATGTGTCCGCGCATGACCTCGCCCATGCGCGCGGAGTTCTCGACGAGCTTCTCATCGATGATCACATTGATCGCCGCCAGCGCGCAACTCATGCACAGCGGATGCGCGTTGTAGGTCAGGCCGCCCCAAAAAACATTCTCACGGAAGTGGTTGGCGATGCGATCACTCACCGCCATCACGCCCAGCGGGAGATAGCTCGAAGTCAGGCCCTTCGCCATCGTGCAGATATCAGGCACGATGTCGCCGTGTTCGAAGGCAAAGAGCTTGCCAGTGCGGCCCCATCCGCACATGACTTCGTCGCACACCAACAGAATGCCGTGCTTCTCCAGCAACGCCTTGAGCCCCTTGAGGTAGCCCTTGGGCGGCGGAAGAATGCCGTTGGTTCCCGTCACCGTCTCGATGAACATCGCAGCGATGTTCTTCGGCCCCTCGTACTGAATGATTTCCTCGAGGTAACGCAGGTTGTTGGCGACGATCTCCTCGTCGGTATTTCCAAAGCTGAACTCGTAGGGCTTTGGATCCATCACGCGAATCACACCCGGCATGCCCGGCTCAGTCGGCCAGCGCCGAGGATCGCCAGTGAGCGTGATCGCACCATTGGTCGCGCCGTGGTAGCTGCGATGGCGCACGAGAATCTTGTGCCGGCCGGTGAACATACGCACGGCCTTGATGGCGTTCTCGTTGGCCTCGGCGCCGCCCAGCGTGTAGAAAAATGTATTGAGGTCACCAGGCAGCAACTCAGCCAATCGCAACGACAGTCGCGCGCGAATTTCCGTGGCCATGCCCGGATACGCATACGCGAGCGTCGCCGCTTGTTCTTGAATCGCCTGCACAACCTTCGGATGTCCGTGCCCGATGTTCACGCTCATCAGCTGGCTATTGAAGTCGATCCAGCGTTGGCCCTCTGGTCCGTAAAGGTAGATGCCTTGCGCGCGCGCGATCGGAATCGGATCGACTTTGGCGGTGGCGCTCCAGGAGAAGAGGCTGTGCTGCATGCACGCATCGATCATCTCGCGCGAGGACATGTTGGATTTGGTTGTCATGTTTCAGCTCATCCAATTCTGGTCGCGCTGCAGCGCCCACTTACTCGTGATCTTGCGCTGGCGAGTCCAGAAGCGATAGCCGTCCCATCCAGTGATATTGCCGTGGCCGAAGCACGAGTCGTTCCATCCGCCAAAACCAAACGGTTCACGCGGCACGGGCACGCCGATGTTCACGCCGCACATGCCGGCCTCGACGCGCTCCATCACGCGCCGCGCCACATCGCCGCTCGAGGTGTAGATGCTGCAGGCGTTGCCATACGGACTGCCATTCTCGATCTCAATCGCAGCATCAATGTTGGGCACGCGCACGATGCTCAAGACGGGGCCGAAGATTTCCTCGCGCGCGCAAGCCATTTCCGCGCTGCAGTGATCGATGATCGTCGGGCCAACCCAGTATCCGCCGCCGCCACCGCCACCGCCACCATCGGCCTTGCGCCCATCGAGCACAATCTTCGCGCCCGCTGTTTCGGCGGCGTCGATGTAAGCAGTAATGCGATCACGCGCAGCCTGCGTGGTCACGGGGCCGAGGTCCTTGCCAGTGGTGATCTTCGCAGCGCGCGCACGAACCGCATCGAGAATGTGATCGACGCCGCCAACGCCAAGCAGCACGCTCGCGGCCATGCAGCGCTGTCCCGCGCAACCAGTGAACGAAGCAACGACATTCTCTGCGGTGAGCTCGAGGTCGGCATCGGGCACAACGATGAGATGGTTCTTCGCACCGCCGAGACAAAGCGCGCGCTTGCCGTGCGCGCTCGCGCGGCCATAGACGAGTTTCGCCACCTTGGTGCTGCCAACGAAACCGACAGCCTTGATGGTCGGGTGATCGCAGATCGCCTCGACAACATCACGCCCGCCCTGAACCATGTTGAACACGCCGGCAGGGAGTCCCGCTTCGCCGAGCAATTGGGCAAGCCGCAGCGTCGAAAGCGGCACGCGCTCGCTGGGCTTGAGAATGAAGGCATTTCCGCCGACCAGCGCTTGCGGAAGCATCCACAGCGGCACCATGAACGGGAAGTTGAACGGCGTCACGCCCGCAACCACACCGAGCGGCGCGTACGCGACTTCGCAGGCGACGCCGCGACTGACCTCGAGTTGGTTTCCCGCCGCCAGGTTCGGCAGCGAACAACCGTACTCAACGCATTCAATGCCTTTCTCGACTTCGGCCTTGGCCTCGCCGAACAGCTTGCCGTTCTCATGCGACACCAGCCACGCCAACTCATCGATGTTTTTGATCATGAGTTCGCGCAAGCGGTAGAGCACATGCGCGCGCTCGCGGATCGGCCACTCGCCCCAGGATCGCGCCGCGCGCGCCGCTGACTGCGCGGCAAGATCGACATCGTCGGCGCCGCCCATGCGCACTTGCGCAATCGATTTGCCGTAGCGGGGGTTTACGATTTCCTGCACCGCCTGCGAGGTTGTCGGATCGCACCACTTGCCGTCGATCCAGTTGCGCGCCGAAGCGAACGGAGTGAAATCATCGTTTTTGGCTGAAAAAGCGCTGATTGCGGCATGTGAAAACACTGCGGTCATGGAACAAACTCCTGTCGCTCGACGGCGGTCGGCGCCGTGAAGGTATTGCGAATAGCCTGGCTGCGCGTCGCGTCGCCGAAGCAGGGGCGGTTGATGTAGCGGCCGTGGCCTTGGCGCGGCGTGAGATTTCCGCCTTGCCAAAGCACTGTTCCGCGACTCATCGTCACGGCGGCACCGCCAGTCACTTCCATGCCCTCGAAGATATTGAAGTCGTTGCGCGAGTGATGGGTCTTTGCGCTGAGCGTGCGAGTGGCGTTGGGATCCCACACCACGATGTCAGCGTCGGAGCCGACCGCAATGGCGCCCTTCTTCGGATAGATGTTGAAGATGCGCGCGGCGTTGGTGCTGGTCGCGGCAACGAACGCGCTGGGCGTCAGCCGACCGCTGCGAACGCCGTGGTGCCACAGCACGCTCATGCGCTCTTCCAGTCCGCCAGTTCCGTTGGGAATCTTGCGAAAATCGCCGTTGCCCATCGCTTTCTGCTCGGTGCGGAAAGTGCAGTGGTCGGTGCCGATCACTTCAATCGTGCCGCCTTGCAGTCCGCCCCACAGCGCGGCCTGATGCTCGGGTGCGCGGAAGGGCGGGCTCATGACATGGTGCGCGCTTTGGCGCCAATCGGGATTGCGATAGACCGAATCGTCGATCACCAGATGTTGCACCAGCGATTCGCCGTACACACGCTGGCCCGCAAGCTTCGCGCGCGCGATGGCCTCCATCGCCTGCCGACAACTCGTGTGCACGACATAGAGCGGCACGCCGATGATTCCCGCAATCTGGCACGCGCGATTCGCCGCCTCGCCCTCGACCATCGGTGGTCGCGAGAGTGGATGGCCTTCGGGCCCGTGGATGCCGCGCGCGAAGATCTCCTGCTGCATGCGCAAGACCAAGTCGCCATTTTCAGCGTGCACCATGCAAATCGCGCCGAGGTCGCGCGCGCACTCAAAGCTCGAAATCAGCGTGGCATCGTCGACCATGATGGCATTTTTGTATGCCATGAAATGCTTGAAGCTGTTGATGCCGTGTTCGCGCGTGAGCACCGCCATCTGCTCGGCAACTTCGGGCGACCACCAAGTAATGGCCATATGAAACGAGTAGTCCGCCGTCGCCTTCTTCGCGCGCTCGCGCCAAATTGCGTAGGTTTCCAGCAGCGATTGCTGCGGCGCGGGAATCGCAAAGTCGATGACCATCGTGGTTCCGCCCGCTGCGGCGCAAGCGGTTCCCGATAGAAAGTCGTCGACGCTCACCGTGCCCATGAACGGCAGTTCCATGTGCACATGCGGATCGATTCCGCCCGGCATCACCAGCGCGCCGTCCGCGTCGATGGTGCGCGCGCCAACGGGCGCCTCGAGCGATGGACCGACGGCCACGATGCTCTCGTCGCACACGAGCACATCAGCGCGCCAGGAGCGCTCGGCCGTCACGACGGTTCCTCCGCGAATGAGAGTGTGATTGGCCATCGTCGTGCGTCCTTACTGTTGCGTCATTTGTTCGTAGGTTTCAGGCCGGCGATCGCGGTAGAACTGCCACACGCTGCGAACCTGATCGACAACGCTCATGTCAAGATCGCTGACAAGCAGTTCGTCGTTGTCTTCGCTCGCTTGTGCGATGGTTTCACCGCGCGGATTCACGAAGTAGCTTGTTCCGTAGAACTTTCCGATGTTCCACGGCGCCTCCGTTCCTACGCGGTTGATGCAGCCCATGTAGTAACCGTTGGCCACCGCATGCGCGGGCTGTTCGATCTTCCACAGGTATTGCGAAAGTCCCGCGACGGTGGCCGACGGATTGAACACGATCTCCGCACCGTTCAGGCCAAGGCAGCGCGCGCCCTCGGGAAAGTGGCGGTCGTAGCAGATGTACACGCCGATCTTCGCGTAGCGCGTTTGAAACACGGGATAGCCGCCGTTGCCAGGCTTGAAGAAGAACTTCTCAAAGAAGCCCGGCTGCACTTGGGGAATGTGATGCTTGCGATACTTGCCGAGGTAACTGCCATCGGCGTCGTACACCGCGGCGGTGTTGTAGAAGACACCGCTCATTTCTCGTTCGTATACGGGCACGATCACCACCATCGCGTACTTCTTAGCAATGCTGGCGATGTGATCAGTGGTCGGCCCCGGCACACTTTCGGCCGCCTCGTACCAACGCGGATTCTGGCTCGGGCAGAAGTAGGGACCGTTGAAGATCTCTTGCAGGCAGAGAATCTGCACGCCCTTCTTGCCCGCATCCTCGATGAAGCCGATGTGCTTGTCGACCATCGCCTTCTGAATGTCCTTCACCGATCGCGACTCGTCGTTGAGCGGATTGCTGCACTGGATCAGTCCGCATCGGATGTGCTTGCGTTCATTGCTCATATGCGTTTCTCTCGGTGAAATGGCTGGTCAACAGATTTAATGTGCGCCCTTTTTGGGCCGTAGCGGCGCGCCCTGCGTGGCGAAATCATTCCAACTTGCTGGGGCGTGTCCGTTGGAAACCTGCACCATCTCGATGCAGTTGGTCACTGGACAAACAATCTGACAGAGGTTGCAGCCCACGCATTCGCTCTCGTCGATCCTCGGGACCCGCGTGTTTTCCTGCGGGTGAATGCACTGGTGCGCACCGTCGTGGCAGGCGGCAACGCAGAGTTGGCAGCCGATGCATTTGTCGGCGTCAATCTTGGCAACGGTTTCGTAGTTGAGATCGAGGTCTCCCCACTCGCTGAAGTTGGGGATCGCCTTGCCGACCATCTGCGCAATCGAAGTGAAGCCATGGGTGCGCATGTATTCCTCGAGGCCGTCGATCATGTCCTCGACCACGCCGTAGCCGCGCAACATGACTTCAGTGCAAACCTGCACCGTGCTCGAGCCGAGAAGAATGAACTCCACCGCATCGCGCCAATTCGACACGCCGCCGATGCCGCTGATGGGCAGGCCGAAGTCTTTCTCGCGCGCGAGCGACGCGACCATGTGCAGCGCGATGGGCTTGACCGCCGATCCGCAGTAGCCGCCGTTGGTGCTCTTTGTAGCAACGCGCGGCTCGGGCACGAAGCGATCGATATCGACCGAAACGATGCTCTTGATCGTGTTAATCAGCGAAACACCGTGCGCGCCGCCGCGCTTGGCTGCGAGCCCGTGCGGCACGATGTTGCTCACATTGGGCGTGAGTTTGACCAACACCGGAACCGTGCTGTACTTCACCGCCCAACCAGTGATGCGCTCGTTGACCGCCGGTTCCTGTCCGACCGCGCTGCCCATGCCGCGCTCACACATGCCGTGCGGGCATCCAAAGTTGAGCTCGAGCCCGTCGGCGCCCGCGTCAATCGACTGCGCGATGATCTCTCGCCACTGCGACTCGGTTTCAACCATCAGCGAAACGATGATGGGGTTCTTTGGAAACAGCCGCTTTGTCTCGGTGATTTCCCGCAGATTCACTTCGAGCGATCGATCGGTGATCAGTTCGATGTTGGTGAAGCCCGCGCCGCGCACGCCATGAATGGTGTGTCCGCCGAAGCGACTCGACACATTCTGGATCGGCACTCCGAGCGTCTTCCACACCGCGCCGCCCCAACCCGCTTCGAAGGCGCGCTGAATCTGGCGGCCGCTGTTGGCCGGCGGCGCGCTCGCTAACCAGAATGGATTTGGTGACGCGATGCCGCCAGTGTTGGTTGCGAGGCTTGGTCGTAGGTTAGGCATGGTGGTGCGCTCCGCTGAGCACGGCGTCGATCGCGTGCGCCGCACGCTTGCCTTCGGCAGCGGCATTCACGACTTCCTTGCCGTCGTTGGTGCAGTCGCCGCCCGCGTACCAACCCTTGCGGCCAGTGAAACCGTGGTGGTTGACGCGGATTTGTCCGTGGTCGAACTCGACTCCATGAAAGCCAGCGAACATCGCGTTCAGCTTCGACTGTCCAATCGCCATCAGCACGAGATCGGCTTCAAGTGTGAACGCGCTGCCCGCGATCGGGCGCTTGGCGTCGTCGAGTCGCAGGCAAGAAACACGCTGTACGCGGCCTTCGCCAGCGAACGCCGTGGCAACCGACTGCCACTCAACCGCCACGCCTTCTGACTGCGCGGCGGCGAGCTCGTGGACATATCCGCTCATGACTTCGCGTCGCCCGCGGTAGAGCATCGTCACATTGGCAACGCCGAGTCCGCGCAGTTCGCGCACCGCATCGAGCGCGGTGTTTCCGCCGCCGATCACCATGGCGCGCCCGATCTTGGAGAGGTCGAGCATGCCGAGTTTCATGCGTTCGATCCACTCGACTGCGCCATGCACGCCTTCGAGCGACTCGCCCGGTGCGCCAAGCGTGCTGTCGACGCCGAGGCCGACGCCGATGAAGACCGCATCGAAGTCACGCTCAAGATCGGCCAGCGAGATGTGCTCACCGATGGTGATGCCAGTGCGCACATCGATGCCGCCGATCGACAGGATCCAGTCGACCTCGTTCATCGCGCGGTCGGCCTTCATCTTGTAGGGCGCAACGCCAGCGCTGTTGAGGCCGCCGACGGTGGTGCGCTTCTCAAAGATCGTGCAGGCGTGACCGAAGCGGCGCAATTCGTGGGCCGCAGCCAGACTCGCTGGCCCAGCTCCGATCAGTGCCACCCGCTTGCCCGTATCGGCACCGGCTTGGAAGAACTTCCATCCCTGCTCGTAGGCAACATCGGTTGCGAAGCGTTGAAGCCTGCCGATGGCGATCGGCGGTTGCTCGAGATCGTTGTAGACGCACGAACCGACGCACAGCACTTCGACCGGACAAACGCGCGCGCAGCTCATGCCCAGAATGTTCGCCTCGAAGATCGTCTTCGCCGAGCCGCGAATGTTGTCAGTGGCGATCTTGCGAATGAACTGCGGAATGTCGATCGCCGTCGGGCACGCCTTGATGCAAGGCGCGTCGTGACAGAACAGGCAGCGGTTGGCCTCGACAATCGCCGCATCGCGCAGCAAGGGTAGTTTGAAGTCCTCGAAGGCAGTTTCAGAGCGGTTGGTTGGCAGGGGTGCGTTCATACAGCAATGGAAAGCGTACTAGCCCGAGGCTGGCGGCGGAGAGTTGTATCGGCTTCGCAGCCGAACCAACTACACGACAAGCCCGCCAACAAGCCCGCCAACAAGCACGGCCAACAAGACGCCGCTTAGACGGTGAACCGCGAAACTTCGCCGCTGAGTTCGCCGACGGCGCTGTGCAGTTTGGAGGTTGCGCTGTTGAACTCGCTCAGCGACGCCGCCGTGCGCTCGGCACCATCGGAGAGCCGCGTCATTGCCTCGCGAATCTGCTCAGCGCCCTGCGACTGCGCGCGCATGCCTTCGGTCACCTGGCCGAAGCGGCCGGAAATCCCCTGGACCGCCGAAATGATCTCGCCGAGCTTCGATGAGATTTCGCCGATCTTGCTCACGCCGTCGTGGACCTGCGTGGAGAAGCTCTGCATCTCGATCACGCCCGCCTTCACGCTGAGTTGCATTTCCTTGACCATCGCCTCGATATCGAGCGCCGCGACGGCGGTTTGGTCGGCCAGGCGCGAAATTTCGCGCGCGACCACCCGGAACCCGAGTCCGTACTCGCCGGCGCGCTCGGCCTCGAGGGCGGCGTTGAGCGAAAGGAGGTTGGTCTGGTTGGCGACCTTTGTCATCGTGCCCACGACGCGGTTGATCGTCGTAGCCCGCTCGTTGATCGTCGCCAATTTCGCGCCGAACGATGCGGTGCTCTTGGCGAGCTCCTGCATGGTCGTGTCCATTCCGTCGAGGTTTACCCGGCCTTCCTCGGCCCGCGCACCCGTGCGCGAAGCCATGTCATTGACCTCGTTCATGGTGCGGACGAGTTCATGGCTGGTGCTGGAAATCTGCTTGACCGCCGCGGCGGCTTCGCTGGTCGACGCGCCGAAGTCGGCCACGACTTCCTGCTGACCCGTGCTGGTGGCCTGCATCGCGTTAGCAGTTGCGATCAGCGTCGAGGACGATTCCTGGATGCGGCCGATGAGCCCGCGCAGGTCGTTGCTCATGGTTTGGATCGCCTGCAGCAGCGCACCGGTCTCGTCGTTGGCGGTCGCGCCCAAGTCACCGCCCAAGTCGCCGCGCAAGTCAGCACGGAGGTCGCCCTCGGCCACTTGACGGGCAATGCGCACCGCGGCTCCGATCGGTCGCGAGATCGAACGCGCCACCACCAGCGCCGTCAGCGTCACGGCGATGATGAGCACGACGGCGAGTCCGATGATGGCATTGCGCTGGAAATACATGAGCGCGAAGGCCTCGCTCGCGTCCTGCTTGACGGCCATGCCCCAGCGAAAGCTCGGGAGGTAGCACCAGGCGGCCACAACCTCGACGCCTCGGTAGTCGTACGCGGTTCCGTAACCTCGTTCGCCCTCAGTGGCGCGCTGAATGGCGATGGACTTGCCGGGGGTCCACGGAATCTTCAGGCGAAACGCCGCATCGGGTGCGCTGCGCAACGGGGTGGTGATCACGAAGTCTTGCCCGCGGCGCTCGCCGGTCACGATTTCGCCGGTCTCACCCAGACCGGTGAGGTCGGAAATCATGCGCCAGACGCGATCCGGCTCGAGGCCTCCCGCGACCACGCCGATCACGCGGCCGTTCTTCAAGATCGGACTCGTGACGAACGCCAGCGGCTCGCCGGTGGAACCGAACGGCTGGAATCCGCTCAATTCCGACTGCAGAAGCGTGCGCGCGCGGTCGAATCCCGCAGAGAGTTCGGTGTTGGCAAGCTCGCCCGACATGACCGAGGATCCAGCCGAAACGGATCCGGCGAGGGCGAAGACCACCTTGCCCGCGTTGTCGATCAGCAGCAGTCGAGAGAATCCGAGGGCATTGGCGGCATCGCTGAGTTCAACGCGCATCGCATCGGCCACGGTGGGGTCATTGGCGGAGAGCTTGGTCATCGCCTCGACGATCACGCCACTCTGGGCAAGGGTGTTGCCATCGTCGACGCATTGCAGAGCGTAGACCTCGAGTTCGTCGGCCTTGGCGGCGGCCAATTGCACGAGTCGGTTGCGAATCGAATTCTCGAGCGAGCGCGAGGCGATGTTGGTGGTGATCGTGGTGAGGATCGCGCAGGGAATCAGCGAGATGGCGAGAAACCAGAAGACGAGTCGGACCGCGATGGAGCGACGGCGCTTTGTAGAGGTAGATCGGTGGGGGCTTGCGCCAGAGCTGAAACTACTTGTGTTGTCGTTCATGGCGACACCGTCCCTTGCGTGGCGGCTTCAGTGGTCAAGCCAGTGGGCGCGGCCCACTTTCCGCCCCAGCGCTGGTGCAGTTCCTCGACGAATGCTTCCCACGCTTCGCGCGTGCGCGTGAGCGGGAATGGCACGGGGCGCACGGAGATTCCGCTCGTCCAAACGATGTCGAACTGCCCGTCGGCGCGGATGCGGCCGATCGCCGCCGGCACCCAGGTGTGCTGCGTCTCTGGATCGATGGCGATGATGCCTTCGGGAGCGTTGAGGCTCTGGTGACGCAACGCAAAGCGAACCTGCCTCACATCGGTACTACCCGTTTCGGTCACCGCCTGCGCCCACAGTCGTACGCTGTTGTACGAGGCCTCCATCACCGCGGAGATCGTGCGGTCGCTGCCGAAGCGCGCCTTGAATTGCTTCACAAACGCCAGGTTCTCTGGACGGTCAACGCTCTGGAAGTAGTTCCACGCCGCGTAGTTTCCCACCATGTCCTGCCGCGTGATTCCCCGCAGCTCGTTCTCGCCGAGGGCGAAGGTCAGCACCGGAGTCTTGTCGGGCCGAACGCCCGCATCGCGCAGCTTTTTGGCAAAGGCGATCGCCGAGTCGCCGACGACCGCACTCAGGACGACATCGGGCTTCGCCGCGATGATCGCGCGCACGGCGCTATCCACATTCGTGCTTCCAAACGGGATGTACATCTCTCCCACCCGCTCGGCTCCGAGCCCCGCGAGCTGGTCGCTGATGATGGCGTTGACGCAGTGCGGCCAGATATAGTCGCTGCCGATGAGAAAGAACCGCCGCGCAGCAAGTTTTTCGTGGCACCACTGCACCGCGGGCGTGATCTGCTGATTGGGCGCCGCGCCGGTGTAGATGATGTTGGGCGACTGCTCGAGGCCCTCGTAGGCCATCGGGTAGATGAGCAGGTGGTCGTTGGCCTCGAAGATCGGAAGCACGCTCTTGCGGCTCGCGCTCGTCCAGCAGCCGATCACCGCGCACACCTTGTCCTCGCGGATCAACTTCTCCGCCTGCACGGCGAAGGTCGGCCAATCCGACGCTCCATCAGCAATCACCCAACTGACTTGCCGACCCAACAGGCCGCCAGCCTTGTTGATCTGCTCGAGGGCAAGAATTTCGGCCTCAACCATGGACTTTTCGCTGACCGCCATCGGTCCAGTCTGCGAGTGGAGAATCCCCACCACGATTGGACTTCGGTCGACGAGCGCGCGGTCGATGCCGAACCATGCTCCGCCGGCGATGCCAATCAATGCAACCATCACCAACGCGCCGCGCCAGTACGGAGTGCGACCCCTGACCGCTTCACCGCCGTGGCTCAAACGGTGATTGGTCGCGGTGGGCTGCATAGTTGGAGATTTCCTTGAGGATTCCGAGTCGGGGAACCGTGTGTACCGCGATCGGTCGAGTCATCAGTCAAGAAAGCGGACCACGCCGGTGTCGACGTCGTACATCGCGCACAGCATGGTGAGCTTGCCTTCGTCCTTCGCCTTCCGCAGGATCTCGCTGCGCAGAAGAATCTGCTTCGACTGCCAACGCACATTCGCTTCCGACGCGGGAGTGAGATCAGGCTTGCCATCGGCGCCATTGGTCGGCTTGGCGAGTCCGGTGAATGCGGGGCGAATCGCATTGGTGATGACGGGCAGATTTCCAGGAAGGACGGATCCGCCAATAGTTGCACCGACGGCGCCACACTTGGTGTGACCGAGCACGAGGATCGTGTGCATGCCCAGCGCGCTATAGCCGTACTCGAAGGTCGCGGTCGCGCCGACATCCTCGAAGTTGCCCGCGATGCGCACGACGAAGAGATCGCCCACGCCTTGGTCAAAGATCAGTTCGGGAGGCGTGCGTGAATCGGCGCAGGTGAGAACTCCGACCGACGGCGACTGTCCGAATTCGCCAGTATGGACGATGCGCTCCTGCTGCCAGGAATGTGCATTCATTCCGCCTGCAAGGAAACGATGATTGCCGTCGACCAGTTCAGAGCGCGCATCAGCGGGCTTGATACCGATAGTGCGCGGCGCGGTGGTCGTGCAGCCGACAATGAGTGCGAGGAAAGGAATCACAGCGAATGAAGTAGTAGAGCGCATTGCCGCACCCTAGCAGAACTTTCGCCTCGTTTGCACGACCAGCTCGCTCTCGGTCCGCTCTCGGTCCGACCGCGATCAGACCGCGATCAGGCCTCGGTCAGGACTTCGGCCTGAACATTCGGAACAGCCGCGTGATCGGGTCATAGAACTCGTCGACCACGCGTTCCTTGAGCGGGATGATGGCGTTGTCGGTGATCGCGATGTGCTCGGGGCAGACCTTGGTGCAGCATTTGGTGATGTTGCAGTAGCCGATGCCGTCGCGGTTCTTCAGGTCGGCCAGCCGATCCTCGGTATCGAGCGGGTTCATCTCCAGCGCGGCGGTGAACACCATGGACCGAGGCCCGATGAACTCATCGTGCTTGTGGTGGTCGCGCAGCACATGGCAGACATCCTGGCACAGGAAGCACTCGATGCACTTGCGGAACTCCTGCGCGCGCTCGACATCCGCCTGATAGACCGTCCAGGAACCGTCGGCGTTGTCGGGCTTGCGAGGCTTGAACGGCTTGATCTTCTTCTTGACCTCGAAGTTCCAACTGACATCGGTCACGAGGTCGCGGATGATCGGGAACGCCTGCATCGGCTCCACCATGATCTCCTCGCCCACCGGCATCATGTCCATGCGCGTCATGCACATGAGGCTCGGCTTGCCGTTGATCTCCGCGGAGCAGGAGCCGCACTTGCCGGCCTTGCAGTTCCAGCGGCAGGCGAGGTCTTGCGCCTGCTCGGCCTGGATCTTGTGCACACAGTCGAGCACGACCATGCCCTGGGTCACCTCGACGGGATAGACCACGAACTGCCCGCCGTTCACATCACCGCGCCAGATGCGGAAGACAACGGTGCGGGTGTCGGACTCGGTGGAATTTGCCGTGTGGGAAGCCATGGTCAGCGACTCCTGAATTCTTGCGAAACGCCCAGTTTTTTCGGTGTTCCTGCGGTTTGATACGGGCCTGCGCGGTCTGTCACTTGTTCTTCTCGATGATCGCGGTGAGCTCGGGTCGCATCTTGGAAATCGGCCTGCGCTCGAGTTTCATTGCGCCGTCGCCACCCTTGCTGATCACGGTGTTGAAGGTCGAGCATTCATCGCTCTTAGTTGGGAAATCGTCGCGGAACTGCGCGCCACGGCTTTCCTTACGGTCGAGCGCCGCGCGGGTCACCGCCTCGGCAACCGTGAGCAGATTGCGCAGATCGATGGCGGTGTGCCAACCCGGGTTGAACTCGCGGTGTCCCACGACGCCCGTCTTCTCGCTGCGCGCGTTGAGGCCGCCAATACGATCGAGCGCCTGCTCCATTTCGCTTTGCGTGCGCACGATTCCCACGAGGTCCTGCATCACATTCTGCAGGTCGTGCTGGATGGAGTAAGGGTTCTCGCCGTTGGGTCGATCAAACGGCTCCAACGCGCGCGCGGTCTCGCGCTCGAGCTGGGCGACATCGACATCGGCGGCGGGGTTGCTCTTGGCGAACTTCGCCGCATGTTCACCCGCGCGCTGGCCAAAGACCAGAAGGTCGGACAGCGAGTTGCCGCCGAGTCGGTTGGATCCGTGCAGTCCCGCCGCAACTTCGCCTGCAGCGAAGAGGCCGGGGATATTGCACATCTGGGTGTTGCCGTCGACGCGGATTCCGCCCATCACATAGTGGGTCGTCGGACCGACTTCCATCGCCTCGGCGGTGATGTCGACGCCCGCCAGCTCCTTGAACTGGTGGTACATGCTCGGAAGCTTCTTCTTGATGTGCTCGCTCGCGTTGGGCATGCGCTCCTTGATCCAGCCAATGTCGAGGAAGACGCCGCCGTGGGGCGAGCCGCGTCCAGCCTTGATTTCTCGGTTGATACAGCGGGCGATATGGTCGCGGGTGAGCAGCTCGGGCGGCCGCTGGGCGTGCTTGTCGCCGGTGACATAGCGCCAGCCCTCGTCCTCGTCCTTCGCCACCTGGTTGCGGTAGAGCTCAGGAATGTCGTCGAACATGAAGCGGCGGCCCTCGCTGTTGCGAAGCACGCCGCCCTCGCCGCGCACGCCCTCGGTGACGAGGATTCCGCGCACGCTCGGCGGCCAAACCATTCCGGTGGGATGGAACTGGACGAACTCCATGTCCTGAAGTTCCGCGCCGACCTCATAGGCCAGCGCCTGTCCGTCACCAGTGTATTCCCACGAATTGCTAGTGATTCGAAACGCCTTGCCGATGCCGCCCGTCGCGAGCACCACTGCGCCCGCGCGCCAAACCCGCATGCGTCCACGCTCACGGTCGTAGCCGTAGGCGCCGACCACGCGACCGCCGCTGGTCAGCAGCGCCGCGACGGTCATTTCCATGTAGATATCGAGACCCTGGTGAATGCCGTGGTCCTGCAGGGTGCGGAGCATCTCGAGACCGGTGCGGTCGCCGACATGGGCCAGGCGCGGATAGCGGTGGCCGCCGAAGTTCCGCTGAAGAATCTTGCCATCCTTGGTGCGGTCAAACACCGCGCCCCAAGACTCGAGCTCGCGCACGCGCGACGGCGCCTCGCGCGCATGATGCTCGGCCATGACGGGATTGTTGAGGTAGCCACCGCCGCGCATGGTGTCTGCGAAGTGGACTTCCCAACTGTCGCGGTCGTCGACATTGCCCATGGCCGCCGCCATGCCGCCCTCGGCCATCACGGTGTGCGCTTTGCCCAGCAGCGACTTGCAGATGACGGCCGTGCGCACCCCATGGGCGCTCGACTCCACCGCCGCGCGCAGACCCGCGCCGCCTGCACCGATGATCAGGACGTCATGCTCAGTCACGATGTACTTATCAAGAGCACTCACCCGAGGATCCTCCAGTCGGTCCAGACACCTGATGCACAGAGACGCACATACACATCGGAGAAACCGACCCAGAACAGGCTCATCCAAGCGAAGAGCATGTGGCGCTCATTGAGCCAACTCACGCGTGAATAGGCGGTTTGCCGCACTTTGCTGCACGACATGCAGTCATGCTTGCCGCCGACGAGGTGACGCCAGCAATGGCACCCGAAGGTGTAGCCGCCGAGGAGCACGACATTCATGGTCAGCACCAGCGTTCCGACGCTCACGCCGAAGTGATGCTTGCCGTCAGCGCCGAGGTTCCAGTAGGAGCAGAACGCGTCCCAACCGAGCAGGAAGATGAACAAGATCGCGATGTAGAGCGCGTAGCGGTGGACATTCTGCAGCACGAGCGGAAACTTCTGCTCGCCACGATAGTTGTCGCCACGAAACTTCGGCTCGCCGACCGAGCAGCTCACCGGGTCGCCCCAGAAGGCCTTGTAGTACGCGCCGCGGTAGTAGTAGCAAGTGAAGCGGAACAGGCCGGGAAACGGCAGGATCAGCAGTGCTGGCGAGAAGATCATCCACGCCGGCCACCAGAGCGGTTGCGGTCCCATCCAAGCGTGCCCGGACTCAACGCCCGCGGCATCCCAGATCACGGGCGAATAGAAGGGCGACAGCAATTGCTGCACGCCGAGCTGACTCGGTCCGCCAGTGAAGTAGTTCGCGCCTTGGAACGCGGCCCAAGTCGAATAGATGACGAAGGTAAGGAAGCCTGCGAGGACAACCAGCGGTTGGATCCACCAACGGTCGCGTCGCTTTGTTTCCAAGAAACCACGAACCTGAGGGAGTGAAATGTTCGGCCGGGACACCAAGCGCTCCTTTCTGGGAGGGGACGATGGTAGCGCGCTCGGCGGCGACGGTGGCAGTTTGTGCGCACAGTTTGTTCGCGAACGCAAGGGCAAATGCAAGGGCAAAGGCAACGAGGCGAGGCAAGGGCGGCTGCCGTTAGACTCGGGCTCGTGATGCACTTCCGATATCAACTCGTCGATGTCCACCAGCGTCGGATCTTCCCCGCTGAGCTTTGCGTTCAGGACGGCCGAATATCGTCGATCACGGAGCTGGCCGCCGACGCCGCCCTCGCGCCGGGCTACCTCATGCCCGGATTCGTCGATGCGCATGTGCATGTTGAAAGCAGCATGCTGGCGCCCCGTGAGTTTGCCCGCGTTGCAGTGCGTCACGGAACCGTTGCCACGGTCAGCGATCCGCATGAAATCGCCAATGTTTTGGGCGAGGCCGGCGTGGAGTTCATGCTGGCCGAGGCGGCGAAGGCGTGCATGCCGATCGCGTTTGGCGTTCCCAGTTGCGTGCCGGCGACTTCGTTCGAGACTGCGGGCGCGGTGCTCGATGCTTCGAGCGTGGCGCGGCTGCTCGCCGATCCGAGGTTGGGCTATCTCGCCGAGATGATGAATTGGCCGGGCGTGCTCGCTGACGACGCCGAGGTTCTCGCGAAGATCCGTGCCGCTGGCCGTGCGGGCAAGCCGATCGACGGTCACGCGCCCGGGCTTCGCGGGAGCGCCGCCGAGCGTTACGCCGCCGCCGGCATTTCCACCGACCACGAGTGCTTCACGCTCGAAGAGGCGCAGGAGAAGGCGCGGCTGGGAATGCGGATTTTGATGCGCGAAGGAAGCGCCGCGCGAAATCTTGACGCGCTGTGGCCGCTGCTGTTGGAGTTTCCAGATCGGGTTATGTTCTCAACTGATGATGCGCATCCTGACGATTTAATTCGTGGACACATCAACCGCATCGTCGCACGCTGCATCGCGCGCGGAGTCGACCTCTTCGACACGCTGCGCGCGGCGTGCCTGCATCCGGTGCTGCACTATCGATTGGCCACCGGCCTGCTTCGCGTGGGAGATTCAGCGGATTTTGTGGTAGTCGACGACCTCGTCGACTTTCGGGTTCGTGCGACCTACATCGCGGGAACAATGGTCGCGCGCGATGGAAAGTCGCTCGTCGAGTGGGCGCCAGCGCCAACGCCGAACCTGTTTCGCGAGGCGACGGTGACCGCTGATGATTTCATTATAAATACAGATTCCGTGCATTCAACGGTCTCGGTGCGCGCCATCGAAGCCATCGACGGGCAACTCGTGACCAACGAGGTGATCGTTGAGTTGCGTCCGCGCGATGGCGTGGTTGAGCCTGATCCCGCGTCGGACACGCTGCTGCTGGCGGTGTGCAATCGCTACCACGCCGCGCCGCCCGCGCTGGCGTTTATTCGCGGATTCGCCTTGCGCGAAGGCGCGATCGCCACCAGCGTTGCTCACGACTCGCATCAGGTGATCGCGGTGGGGGCCAGCCGAGAGGCAATCGCGCGCGCGGTCAACGCGGTGTTCGCCGCCCGTGGCGGACTCGCGGTGGTGGGCGGCTTGGATTCTCAGACTGCGCTGCTTGCGCTGCCGATCGCAGGACTCATGAGCAATCGACCTGCGGAAGAGGTTGCGGCCGCGTACGAGCAGCTCACCGAGAGGGCAAGGCGGCTGGGTTCGCCGCTGCGGGCGCCATTCATGACGCTTTCTTTCATGGCGCTGTTGGTGATTCCGGCCTTGAAGCTCAGCGACCGAGGCTTGTTCGACGCGCGCGAGTTTCGTTTCACGCCCGCGCTGCTCGGCTGACGAGCGCGTTGTCGATCGATGCGCGCGAACCGCGTTACGATTGGCGCGCGTGAACGCAGCTGCACCATCGCTCGTGTCGAACAACCTGAGTTTCGCGGCTCGCTACGCCGTCAAGCGATTGCGGCTGGCGTTGCCGATGTTCGGCGGCGGGCGACCCGCAGTGACCTACGCGGCCTACCGCACCGCGAGCACGGCGATCCACCATGCGATCCGCGGAGCCGGTCTCGGTTTGTCGGTGAAGGCGCACATGCTTGCGCGCGAGAACATGGTCGCGGAGGTTTCGCAGCGCCAGGGATTCCATGATGCGAGTGCGAATCTTCCTCGCAGCTGCCATGTCGGCGACTGGGCGGTACGCCTTGGGATCATCGAGCCGCGACGGCCCGCCGACTTCGTGATTCCGGTTCGAGACCCGTGGGCTGTCGCGCACAGCATCTTCGTGCTGAGCGCGGCGAACTTCGATTCGCGCTTCACATCGATTGGCGCGGTCGACGCTCCTGCCAGTTTCGCGCAGGCGGTCGATCTTGCCGAATCGATCATTTTCGGCGGGTTTCCTAGGGAGTTAATGCTCCGATGGATTCGCGACGACGCCGCGCCGGCCCTGGGTTGGGACCCGCTTTCGCGTCCATTCGATGTCGAGCGCGGTGCGAGCGAGTACGAACACGGGCCGTGGCGGATCCAGATACTCCGCACCGATCTGAGTGACGAACGCAAGAGCGAGGTGCTGCAGCATTTCCTCGGTCGTCCGACTTTACAGGTGGTCGCGAAGAACAGCTCGGCGAGTTTCGGCCCTGAGCGTGGCGTCATTGCCGAGGTTGCTCGCGCGGCCATCGCCCGAAGGCCCGACGCCGTGCGCGCGCTGCTCGATGATCCGGTGTGCGCGCACTACTGGAGCGACGCGCAGCGCGATCGCATGCACGCGCGATGGACGACGCCGCGCGCTGTTCAGGGGTGAATCCGTTGCGCTGAGGTGGCCGTGCTGAAGCGGGCCATACTCAGTCGTGCCATGTTTAAGCGGGCCATGTTTAAGCGGGCATGGAACGAATCACGGCGAGCGATGAGCCCGCGAGGATGATCCACAGCAGCGTGGCTTGCACGATCGCGCGCCATCCGACCTTGCGCAGAGCATCGCGCGAGAGCCCGAGGCCGATGAGGAAGAGTGCGATTTGGAAGCCGATTCCAGAGATCGACGCGAGTTGCGCCTTCTGGCTTTCGATCTGGGGAAACAGCGTGCGCAGCCCGCTCGCTGCCAAGAACCCGACGACAAACCATGGGAAGGGAGATTTTTCTCCGATGGCGCCGCCGCTGTGGAGGAAACGTCCGGCGAGAAGGGCCATCGGCGTGATCCAGATCACGCGCGTGAGTTTCACGACATTCGCCGTGTCGAACGCGGTCGGGCCGTACTCCTTCGACGCGCCGCCGACTGACGCGATGTCGTGTAGCGCGACTCCCGCCCATTGTCCGAACTGAACATCGCTGAGGCCGAGCGCGTGCCCGATGGCGGGTAGTGTCCATAGGCCGACAGCGTTGAGAAGGAAGATTGCGCCGGTGGCGACGGCCATGCTTGATGCGCTTGCGCCGATCGAGGTGCCGACGGCCGCGATGGCGGAACCGCCGCAAATTGCCGTACCGGATGTGATGAGCGTTGAGATTTCGCGGCCTGTTCCCAGGAGCCGCCCGAGCAGCATGCCGACGGCGATCGCGCCGAAGATGGTGCCGACGGCGAGCGCAAGTCCCGCGAGTGCGGAGCCGGCGAGCATGCTGAGGTCTAGGCGCAAGCCGAGGATGACGACGCAGGCTTGGATGAGCCACTTGGAGATGCTCTTGGTCTCCTCCGCGTAGGCGGAGACTCCTAGTAGCGCTAGGGCGATTCCACAGACGAGGGCGATGTCGGGGCGAGACCACGGACCGGCGACTGCCGCGAGGGAGGCGAGGAGGAGGCCCGTCACCCACATCGGAGGAGGGGTTGTCGATGGGGCGGTCTTTGGCGTTGGAGTCACGACAGGGGCGGTGCCGCGGGTGGAGTCGGGTGAGTCGATCATGCGCCGAGGGTGGGGTGGGAGGGAGCATATCTCACTCCGGAATGAGAACGAGTGGGAGAAATCTAGGACAGGCAAGCACAGGCCCCTGCTTTGGCTGAGGTCTGATCTGGGACAGGCATGGAAATCTAGGACAGGCAAGTTGTCACCGCGTCAACTGGTGCCTGCTCTGTCGGTTACAACTTACGTCAAAGAAAAAACAGCAATTCACAGGCGTTGCCCGCTCGGTTTTCGATTCGCCATTATCACAAAGGGCCACTCACACACGCACGCGCACAGGGCGGCGACGTCGCTGCCTGAGCAAGCCGCCCCATTTCACATTAATGGTCGGGCCGACCGCCGAAGGCTCATTCGCAATTCAGCATCCACGCTACGCGCACTCTTTACGCAGCCATTGGTGGCACGAGGCCGGTCCAGAGCCATCGGCATCCGCGGCGCGCCGCCTCGCGCCGAATCGACTCCGCGCTCCCGTAGCAAGTCCCCCGCATGCACGCGTATCCAAAATCCCGGTGAGAAACCGTGATCAGTGCCGCAATCGCCGCCGTGAGGCGCTCTCCGAAATGCGCCGCAGCGGCTGACGAGTCGATGTTCATCGCAGGCGCGACGGCGTGAAGCATGGCGAACATCGCGGACTCCATTGGCGGCGGTTCATCAACCAGGATGCAGCCTCGCTTGTCAGGCCGAGCGCGCGCGCCGGTGTGGTGCATGACTTCGAGGTACTCGACGAGAGAGGGCGTGAAGCAATCCCGTCCCAGCGCCGCACACACCGATCGAAGTTGCGGCGGTGCTGCGTTTGCCTCATCCAGCTCCTCGCGAGCAGGTTCGTGCGGTGTGGTTCGGCAGGGGAACACCGGATCCCACGGGAT
Source organism: Planctomycetota bacterium (assembly GCA_003671075.1). Classification (GTDB taxonomy): domain Bacteria; phylum Planctomycetota; class Phycisphaerae; order Phycisphaerales; family SM1A02; genus QWPT01. The sequence goes on along the minus strand of QWPT01000034.1, from coordinate 1,630 downwards.
TTGCCTGAGACGCAGCACCATCGATGTGGTGTCCATGTCGACTGTTCCGAGCGACTCTTGAAGCGCGAGGCACAATCGTCGCCATTGCGTTGACGCCGACGTCCAGAGGCTAGATGGGATCGAGACTGCGGCACAAGCATGCACTTCATTCAGCTCGATGTAGTTCGCCACCTGGATCAAGCCCTCCACATCGAGCACGCGCGGTGATTTGAAACGCCCCTCCCAAAAATGCCCAGTCACGCCGTCGGCCTTGTTCCAAATTCGCGCGCAGGGCTCTTTGAGAAGTCGATGAAAAAAACCAAGGTTCGACAGGTCGCGACGCGCATTCGCGAGACATTTGGGGCTTGCGAGAACGGCGGCGAGCTCGATCGCGTATTGATCGCCGGCAGGGGTCACTGAATTCCGACCGCGCTTTCGCTTTCTTGGCAGCACGGCCATTCGGCGCTCAGCGACCTCCCGGTCTGACCAGCATCCGACGATTTCAGGCCGGATGGCTAGGAGCAGGTGAATGTGATTTCTCATCACCGCGAAAGAGATGACGTCGATCGCCATGAACCGCGTGAGAAAATCGAGGCGAGCGACAATCCACTCGCGGCGCTCAGGGTCATCGATCAACGATTCCCGCCGAACGCAACGCGAGACACAGTGATAGACACCAGGGTTGCTGGCGTCGACTATGTCGCTTCGTCGTGTGGTCACGGCGTGAATCTAGTCGGAGATTCGGGGTGGATTGAATCGGCTACATTTTTACGTGTGAGTTAGGACTTGAGAGGCGAATCAATGCCTGTCCCAGACTCTCTCTGAGTTGCATGCCTGTCCTAGACCTCTGGCGAGACGGGCGACACGCGGCGATACATGCCTGTCCTCTACTTTGCCCCGTCTCAGGCATGATCATCGCGCTGTGCATGCGCGAGACTTTGTCGCGCGCGCAGGTGTGCTAGCCTCCCGCGCGCCTATGGCACACATTCACGAAAAAATTGATTTCACCGTTGCCGTCTTCGTGGTCCACGAAAAAAAAGTCCTAGTGATCCACCACAAGAAGCTCGACAAGTGGCTTCCGCTCGGCGGACACATCGAGCTCGATGAGGATCCTGAGCAGGCCGCGCTACGCGAGACGCTCGAGGAAAGCGGCCTCGCCGTCGAGTTGATCGGCGAGCGTCCGCCGACGACCGGTCCGGGGACGCGCGCGCTGATCGGCCCGCGATTCCTCGACATCCACCGCATCAGCGAAACGCACGAACACATCGGAATGATCTACTTCGCGCGGGTGAAGGCCGGTCACGCCACGCTCGCCCGCGAGGAGCATCACGACATCCGCTGGTGCAACGACGCCGAACTCGACGCGCTCGATCCATCGATGAGCGACGCAGTGAAGTGGTACTGCCGCGCCGCACTGAAAGAGTTGTAGAGGCGGCCGTTTACTCGCGATGTTGCGTCGTGTTCTTCGGCACTCCGACCGCCGCGAGCCGCGAGATGAACACGACCGTGATGAACACGCCCGTTGCGGACTCGAGCATTGTCACTGCGCGCGCCCACGACGACCGCGCCACGATGTCGCCGAATCCAACCGTCGTGATCGAGGAGATCGAGAAGTAGAGCGCGACATCCCAGTCGAGGGGCGCCGACTTCG
>QWPT01000033.1:12464-27158 GCA_003671075.1 Planctomycetota bacterium | reverse complement strand
GCGATCTACCCCGGCGCTCCCGAACTCTGCGCTACCTCGACCGTTGACAACAACTGCAACGGCAACGCAACCGAAATCGATGCTCTCGCCGCCGACAGAGTCAATTTCTACCGCGATCAGGACAACGACACCTACTCGACTACTGTGTCGGCGCTTTACTGCTCAGGCACGACCAACGCTGGCTATCGCAGCTACCTGTCAAGCCCGATCGACTGCAACGACACCAACCCAGCCATCAACCCCGCCACCGTCTGGTACAGCGATACCGATGGTGACGGCTTAGGAGTCGCCTCCGCTGGAACGCTCACGCAGTGCGTCAGCCCGCTGGGCTACTCGCTCGTCAACGGCGACAACTGCCCGACTATCGCCAACCCAAACCAAGCTGACTGCAACAGCAACAGCATCGGCGATGTGTGCGAACTTGCGTCAGGCGCACTTTTGGATTGCGATGGCGATCTCGTGCCCGACATTTGCGAAGGCGCGGTTTTGGTCGACGCCAACAGCCCGCTGCTCGCGCCATTTGGCAACGGCGTCTCGGTGGCCTACACCTTCAATGCGCTTCCCCAGGCCTATGGCGGGCCGGTTGAGCTCAGCATTGATGCGATCGCCGACCTCAATCTCGATAGCGAATTCATCGCGGTGTCGATCAACGGCGGGCCGCAAGAATATTACTTTGTCACCGACGGCAACGACTGCCCCACCACGCCCGACCATGCGGTGAAGTCGTTCACGGTCGCTGCGTTCAACGCTCTTGCCTTCAACGGCACGCTGCGGGTCAACATCGTCGCGTCGGGAACCGTCAGCGCGACGCAGTGCGCGAACGGCGGAATCCGGCTGGGACTCAAGTACGCAGGAATTCCAGCAAGCAGTGATTGCAACGGAAACATCATTCTCGACAGCTGCGAAATCGCCACCGGCGCCGCGGCTGACTGTGATCAAAATGGGACGATCGACTCCTGCGACCTCGCCTCGGGCGAAGGCGCCGACTGCAACGGCAACGAAGCGCTCGACTCCTGCGAAATCGCCTCGGGCAGCGTGAGCGATCTCGACGGCAACGGCATTCCTGACAACTGCACCAGCGAGTTCATCGTCGGCGGCAGCGGCTACGCCAGCGTTCAATCCGCCATCGCGGCAGCGCCCACCGGCGCAACCGTGCGCGTGGCTCCGGGCAACTACGCCGGCCCGATCGTTCTTGAAGGAAAGTCACTCACGCTGATCGCCATCGGCAACGCTAGCAACACCACCATCTCGGGCGCAGGTCTCTCGACCTCGATCCTAACCATCCGCGGCGCTGCGGCAATCGGCAGCACGATCAGCGGATTCCAGTTCCGCGACGGAACGGCGGGCTCGCTTGAGAGCGGTGCTCGCGTCGGCGGCGCGATGCTCCTTTCTGAAACCACCGCGAGCATTCGCGACTGCATCTTCACTGGCAACTCGGCGTTCAACGGCGGCGCGATCTACGGCAACGCGTTCTCTGGAATCATCGAGCAGTGCTCCTTCATCTCCAACACGGCGACGAATGACGCGGGAGCGGTCCAACTCGGCTTCGGCGGCGTGGCGAATTTCCGCGCCAATGTTCTTGAGACCAATCATGCCGGCCGCAACGGCGGCGCCATGCTCATCGTCAACGCGCCCACTGGTCCGCTCACCTCGATCACTGTGCAGAACAGCCAGTTCCGCACCAACTCCGCAATCGGTCTCGGCGGCGCGCTCGCCTGGGACGCGTCATCGGGCGACAATCTGCCCGTCTTCGGCTGCACCATCGAATCCAATACCGCTGCAGACGCTGCACTTTCGCGCATCGCGGGAGCGCTCTCCTTCGAACTGCTCAACACGCGGCTGTGCATGAACACGCCCACCAATGTGGTGGGCCCCGTGGTCGACCTCGGCGGCAACTCGTTTGGCGATGACTGCAACGGCAACGGCCAGTGCGATGCCGATGAGATCGCGGCGGGTAGCGAGAGTGATTGCAATTCAAACGGAATTCCCGACAGCTGCGAAGTTGGCGGCATCGTTTCCGCCTGGGGCGACAACGGCCTCAATCAAGCGACGCCACCGTCGGACCTCGGTCCAACCGTGCAGGTTCTCGCAGGCTGCAGCCACTCGCTTGCGCTCCTGAGTGACGGATCCATGCGCGCGTGGGGCTACAACTCCTACGGACAAACGACGATTCCTCCGAGCATTGGCGAGGTTCGCACGATTTCCGTTGGCTGCGACCACAACCTTGCGTTGCGTCTTGACGGCACCGTCATGGCCTGGGGCTACAACGCCTACGGCCAGTGCAATGTGCCGGGATCGCTCAATGCTGTCGCGCAGATTGCCGCGGGTGCGAATCACTCGGCGGCTCTGCGTACCAGTGGCGCAATTGTCATGTGGGGCCGCAACCTCGACGGTGCGTGCGATGTGCCCGCAGATGTCGGCGCTGTGAAGGCGATCGCCCTTGGTGGCGCGCACTCGATGGCGCTGCGCACCGATGGCTCGGTTCGCTGCTGGGGCCTCAACAACTTCGGTCAGTGCGATGTTCCCGGCTCGGTCGGCACGCTCACGGCGATCGCCGCGGGCTGCTACCACTCGATCGGTCTGCGCACCAACGGCACGGTTTCGGCGTGGGGTTCGAACATGTTCGGCCAGACCATCGTCCCCGGGGGATTGTCCAATGTCGTCGCCATCGCCGCGGGCTCGGGCCAACACACCATCGCGCTCAAGCTCGATGGCAGCGTTGCTTGTTGGGGCTGGAATGCCTTCGGACAAACGACGGTTCCCACCATCCTGCGCACGGTCGGTCAGGTGACCGCCGGTGGCACGCACACGCTGGTTGTTTCGCGCGGCGCGGCCGACTGCGATAGCAATGGGCAGATCGATTCGTGTGAGTTCGCCGCGGGAACCGCTGTGGACTGCAACGCAAACGGCGTGATCGATCGCTGCGACATCGCGGCGGGCGCGGCCGACTGCAACGGAAACTTTGTTCCCGATAGCTGCGAGTTCGCAGCTGGCGCGCCGGACTGCAATGCCAACAGCGTGCTCGACTCATGCGAGCTCGCCAGCGGCAGTGCGACCGATTGCGACGGCGGTGGCGTGCTCGACTCCTGCGAAATCGCTGCGGGCGCGAGTGATTGCAACAGCAATGGGCTTCCCGACACTTGCGACATCGCTGCGGGTAGCGCAACCGATTGCAACGGCAACGGCATTCTCGATGTGTGTGATATCACCTCGGGAAGCGCGACCGATTGCAACTCCAACCAGTTGCCCGACTCGTGCGACCTCGCCAGCGGCGCATCGACCGACCTCAACGGCAACGGCATTCTCGACGAGTGCGCCAACGAATTCGTCGTCGGCGGTAGCGGCTTTGCCAACATCGGTGCGGCCATCGCGGCGGCGCCATCGGGCACAACGATTCGCGTCGGCACCGGCATCTACACCGGCCCGATCGTGATCGAGGCGAAGGCCATCACGCTCGTATCCATCAGCGGCGCTTCCTCGACGATTCTCTCGGGCACTGGGCTCAGTGCGTCCATCGTCACCGTTCGTGGTCCAGGAACCGACGGCACGGTGATCGACGGATTCAACTTCCAACACGGCGTGAGCGGAACGACGGCGTTCGGCACGCGCGTGGGCGGCGCGCTGCTCCTTGAGCGCTGCAACGCCATCGTGCGCAACTGCAATTTCGCCGACAATGCTGCCCCTGCTGGCGGCGCGATCTATGGCCGATCATTCTCGGGCGCGGTGCAATCGTGCAGCTTCGAGCACAACAACGCAGGCTCCACCGGCGGCGCGATTGAACTCGTCAAGGCCGCCGACGAGCCTTCGTGCGCGGCGACCATCGCCGATTGCTCCATGGTCTTGAACTCCGCACTCGGACGCGGCGGCGCGATTTCGCTCAACGGCATCTCTGGGTTCGACACCACGATCTCTGGCTGCACCATCGAGTCGAACACTGCTGGAGATGCAGCGATTTCCTGCGCTGCTGGCACCGTTGCCTTCAGCCTTTCCAACACCCGTCTCTGCCTCAACACGCCGTCGAACATTGTCGGCGACTTCGTCGATCTCGGCGGCAACACCCTCAGTCAGGACTGCAACGACAACGGCATTTGCGACTCCGATGAAATTGCCTCGGGCGCAGCAAGTGACTGCAACTCCAACGGATTCCCCGACGCCTGCGAAATTGGTGGCGCGGTCACAGCCTGGGGCGACAGCACTGCGGGCGCAACCACTGTTCCGACGAATGTCGTCGCAGTAACGCAGATTGCCGCAGGCTGCAGCCACAGCATCGCACTGAAGCCCGATGGCACCGTCACTGGATGGGGCTCGAACGCGTTCGGTCAAGCGGCAACCGTCACCGGACTCTCGATCAACAAGATCGTCGCGGGCTGCGACCACAACATGGCGCTGCTCACCGACGGCACTGTGCGGGCGTGGGGCTACAACGCCTTCGGCCAAACCGATGCGCCTTCGAGCCTCGTCGGCGTTGTCGACATCGCCGCGGGTGCGAACCACTCGGGCGCACGCCGCGCTGATGGCAGCATCGCGCTATGGGGTCGTAACATCGAAGGCCAGTGCGATACTCCCGCTGATCTGGGCAGCGCTGCGCAGCTGGCCCTCGGCGGCGCGCACTCGATCGCGCGCCGTTCCGACGGATCGATTCTCTGCTGGGGTCTCAACAACTTCGGACAGTGCACGGTTCCTAACACGGTCGGCAACCTCGTCTCCATCGCCGCTGGCTGCTACCACTCGGTTGGACTTCGGGCCAACGGAACGGTCTTGGCCTGGGGTTCAAGCATGTTTGGTCAGACATCTGTTCCGATCGACCTGACTGGCGTAGTGAAGATCGCTGCGGGTTCAGGCCAACACACACTCGCCCTCTTGTCTGATGGCACGGTGAGGGCGTGGGGTTGGAACGCCTTCGGACAGTCGAGCGTTCCTGCGACCATCGGCGACGCCGCCGACATTTCTGCGGGCGGCGCGCACTCGATGATTCGCACCCGCGGCAGCGCCGATTGCAACGGCAACGGCACGATCGACTCCTGCGAAATCGCCGATGGATCGACCGCCGACTGCAACGGCAACGGCATTCCCGACTCGTGTGATCTCCTGAGTGGCCAAGAGGTGGACTGCAACGCAAACGGCCAGCTCGACTCGTGCGAGATCGCCTCGGGTGCGGTTGCGGACTGCAACGCAAACGGAAAGCCGGACTCCTGCGATATCGCGGCGGGAACGGTGACCGATCTCAACGGCAACGGAGTTCCCGACGGCTGCGCAGGCGAGTACATCGTCGGCGGCACGGGCTACTCGACGATTCAGAGCGCGCTGGCGGCGGCCCCGAGTGGCGCGACCGTGCTTGTTGCCCCAGGTACGTACCACGGACCGATCGTGGTTGACTCGAAGTTGATCAACCTCATCTCGCTCGGCGGCGCAGGCGTGACGACGATTTCTGGAACGAGCGCTGGCTTCGGTGCAAGCGGTTCGATCCTGGCGCTGCGAGGCGCGCTTGCGAACGGCAGCATCATCGACGGCTTCACCTTCCGCGACGGAACAACAGGAACTGCTGCGTTCGACGGGCTTGTCGGCGGCGCACTGCTGCTGGAAAGCTGCACGGCGACGGTGCGCAACTGCGCCTTCCTCGACAACTCCGCTGAGCAAGGCGGCGCGATCTATGCGCGCGCCTTCAGTGGTGCGTTCGAGCAGTGCGTGTTCCAAGGCAACAGCGCGACTGTCGGCGGCGGCGCGCTGCTCTGGTACGCGCAGGCCAACGAAGCGCTCGCGATCACGGGCTGCACCGTTGAGTCGAACACTGCGCCCGACGCGGCGTTCACCCACGACGGCACGCGCGCGTTCGATGTGATCGGCTCGCGTTTCTGTCTGAACACTCCTACGAATTTCTCCGGCGCGGTCAACGATCTCGGCGGCAACATCTTCAGCCAGGATTGCAACGGCAACGGAATTTGCGACGCCGACGAAATCGCCAGCGGCGCAGAAGCCGACTGCGATTCCAACGGAATCCCCGACTCCTGCCAGATTCGCGGCCAGGGCTTTGCCTGGGGCGATGATCCAATTGGACAAACCAACATCCCTGGCGACCTCGCCCGCGCGGTTGAAATCAGCGCCGGCTGCGATCACAACCTTGCGCTGCTTGCCGACGGCACGCTGCTCGCTTGGGGAGGCAACTTCTTCGGTCAAGGCTCGGTGCCGTCGGATGTCGGATTGGCGCGAAGTATCGCTGCTGGTTGCGATTTCAACATGGTGCTGCGCACCGATGGAACCGTTTACAACTGGGGCAACAATGCCTACGGTCAACTCGTCGTTCCGCCCTCGCTCGCGGGCGTCGTCGAGATTGCGGCGGGCGGAAGCCACGCAGGTGCGCGCCGCGGCGATGGAAGCATCGCACTCTGGGGGCGCAACAGCGAAGGTCAGTGCACTGTTCCAGGTTCGGTCGAGCCAGTGGTTGAAATCGCCCTCGGTGGCGCCCACACCATGGCTCGTCGCGCCGACGGCTCCGTGGCGGCCTGGGGTCTCAACAACTTCGGTCAGACCATCGTGCCGAACAATGTGGGAACGCTCGGCGGCATTGCTGCGGGCTGCTACCACTCGGTCGGCCTGCGCACCGATGGGACCGTGGTGGTTTGGGGCGCGAACCTCTTCGGCCAGCTGAATGTTCCGCCAGGACTCAACAATGTCGTCGACATCGCGGCAGGTTCGAGCCAGCACACGGTTGCGCTCAAGGGCGACGGCACCGTGGTGGCTTGGGGCTGGAATGCGTTCGGTCAATCGACGGTGCCTGCGGCCTTGCCGCCGATTGCACTGATCAGCGCTGGCGGCGCGCACACGCTGGTGTTCTCGCGCACTTCGGCCGACTGCAATGACAACAACCAACTTGACAGTTGCGAAATCGCCGCAGGTTCGGTCACTGACTGCAACGGCAACGGCGCGCCGGACAGCTGCGACATCTCTCGTGGCAGCGAAACCGATTGCAACGGCAACGGCTTCCCCGACAGCTGCGAAATCACCCAGGGCAGCGCGATCGATTGCAACGGCAACGCGCTTCCTGACACCTGCGATCTGGCCAGCGGCAGTTCGAGCGACCTCAACTCCAACGGGATTCCCGACGATTGCTCGGGCGAGTTCATCGTCGGCGGCAGCGGCTACACCAACATTCAGGCGGCCATCGATGCGGCACCGAACGGCTCGACCATCCGAGTCGGACCGGGCGCGTGGGCTCCCTTTGAACTGATCGGTCGTGGGCTCATCATCGAGTCGCTGAACGGCGGAGGCGTCACTTCCATCGACGGCGCCAACAGCGGAACCTGTATCTCGATGACTGGAATTGGCCCACGCGCAGTGGTGATCCGTGGATTCACCATCGAGCATGGCGCGGCATCGTCGGGCGCAGGCATCAAGCTGCTGCTCTCGGCACCGGTCTTCATCGACTGCACCATCCGCGACAATGTCGCAACCGGCAACGGTGGCGCCATCGCGTGCTACACCAGCAATCCGCTCTTCCAAAGCTGCACCATCACCAACAACTCCGCAAGCCAAGGCGGCGGCGTGTTCGCGGCTGGTGCGACAACCGACGGAAGCTTCGCGCAATTCGATCAGTGCGTGTTCACCAACAATCACGCGAGCGGGGCGGGCGGTGCGCTGTACAACACTGCGGCCGTGGCGTTCACTCAGTGCAATGTCGAGTTCAACATCGCGGGAACCTCGGGCGGCGGAACCTGGACGCTGACGGGTGCGACCACGCTCATCGGCGATTCCTTCTTCTGCATGAACGAGCCCGACAACACGGTGGGACCGATTGAAACGATCTCGCCGAACATCCTCGGCGAGGATTGCAACAACAACGGCATCTGCGACATCGACGAAATCGCTGGTGGAGCCGAGGATAAGAATGCCAACAACCTGCTTGATACCTGCGAACTCGCGACCGGCGATTTGAACCTCGATGGTCAAATCAACGGCGCCGATCTCACCACCCTGCTGAATTTCTGGGGTGCGGTGAACCCGCCCGCCGGCGACCTCAACGGCGACGGCGTGATCAACGGTTACGACATGACGATCCTGCTCAACAACTGGGGACCGGGCTAACTGCCACGTTTGACGACGCAACGATCGCCTGCAACGGCACACATCCGCGCCCCGCGATTTACTCGCGGGGCGCGCTGTTTTTTGCTGAGGTTCGATGGTTGCGCACCGCACGCCATCCTGCGAGGCTGCGCCGATGCTGCACGATCCATCCCGTCGCGCTTTCGTCCGCACTGCTGCCGTTTCGGCCGCCGCACTGGCAACACTCGGTCGCGCCACACCCGCGTTGGCACGCGCGCCGCGGGGCCAAGCACGAGCGCCGCGGGGCCAAGGCGCCAATGACCGCATGCAACTGGCGATCATCGGCTTCGGCAAGCGCGCCAACGAACTGCACGGTGGCTTCCTCGATGATGACGGTATCGAGATCATTGCGGTGGCCGATGTCGCTGCGGCGCGCGCGATCGAGGGAACGCGCCTGGTCAATGAGCGCCGCAAGGCGCAGGTGTGTCGCGTTGTTGCGTCTTGGCGCGACATCATCGCCAATCCCGCCATCGACGCGGTGATCGTCGCCACCCCCGACCACTGGCACGCCGAGCCCGCCATCGCCGCCGCGCTCGCGGGCAAGCATGTTTACTGCGAAAAGCCGCTCTCGCTCACGATCGCCGAAGGACGCGCGATTGCTGATGCGGCGCGCAAGTCGCAGATCTGCTTTCAGACCGGTTCGCAGCAGCGCTCGGAGTTTGACTACAACTTTGTCCGCGCCGCCGAGGCAGTGCGCAACGGCCGCATCGGCAAGATCAAACGCATCACCATCGGCGTAGGTGAGTCGCCAGTTGCATGCGATTTGCCCGCAGAATCGTGCCCCGCCGACATCGATTGGGACGGTTGGCTCGGGCAAGCGCCCATGCGGCCCTTCAACCACGAACTCTGCCCGATCGGTATGCACGGCCACTACCCCAAGTGGCGCAACTATCGCGAATACGCCAACGGCGGACTCGCCGACATGGGCGCGCATCACTTCGACATTGCGCAGTGGGCGTTGGGCATGGACGAGTCGGGACCGGTCACGATCATCCCGCCGACAGGAACGCCGACCAACAGCGTGAAGAGCGGGCTCCGCTTCATCTACGCCAATCAAACCGAGATGATCCACGGCGGCCCGACCGATTGCACCTTCATCGGCAGCGAAGGCACCATCGAATGTTCGCGCGGCCATGTGCGAGCCTACTTGGGCGAGGATCCGAAGGCGGTTGACGATCCGAAGATTCTCGAACCCGTGCGGGGGAACGAAGTCGCGCTGCCACGCAACAGTTCGCACATCGCCGATTTTCTGCGCGCCATCCGTGAGGGACGCAGCCCGATCTGCACGGCGGAAACCGGCCATCGCACGGCAACGATCTGCCAACTCTGCAACATCGGCTACGACATCGGCCAACCACTGAACTGGGACCCCGTGACCGAACGCTTCACTGGCGCACAGGCAGCGCAGGCCAACGCGCTCACAACGCGCGCCGTACGCAAGCACGCGTGAACGCACGCGATCACGAAGCTATACAACTCCCTCATCACGCGCGGCGCGATCGACCGCCTTCATCAACGCCAACATGAAGAATGGCAGCGTCGAGAAGACCAGGCCGAGAAACACAAACACCGGCCAGATCGGAAGCGTGTCGTCGAGATTCACCGCTACTCGGCCGGTTCCTTCAAGTATGTAGCTGAACAGCGCCGTCATCAGCACGATCATCCACGCGAGCAACATGCGCGTTGGCGCGACCACCACCATGCGTCCTTGCTCGGAGAGCCTTAAAAACAGCTTTTTGCGCGGAACATTGACCAGCGCCGGCGCCTTGCGCACGAGCGCGCCTATCCACAGCGCAATGCCTCCGAACAGCGCGACCATGGCCAGCGACATTCCAGGCAGCAGGAACCACATCGGTCCCTTGTTGGCCCATCCGTCAGGCGTGCCACTTGCGTTGAAGTGAGTGGGGAAGCGCGCGGGAAGCTGGGGGTACCAATGCATCGCGCGCCACCAGAGCACCATCTGCGCAACAACGATCAACCCCATGCAGCTCAACAGAAACAGCGAACGTGTTGGAGTTGGCGTTGGAGTTTGTTCGGAGTGCATATATGGTGATTGATTAGTTTCGCGAACGCATTCGATAGACATCGATCGGCGTTCGCGTCTGACCCGCTCGGATCAACGCATCGATACCGTCGCCAAAGTACGCGTCGATGCGGCCGGGGCCTTCGATTGCGCCGCCGGCATCCTGCACAAACACGAAGCGAGCCGTGCGTGGCGGAGCACCCTCCGCGGGAGTTTGCGCACTGCGCTCGACGATCACCAGCACTGAGCCTGCTGGATAAATCGACTGGTCGGCCGCGCACGAGTAGCCCGACATGAGTTTGCCGACGGGCAGCCCGTAAGTCGGCGGAAAGTTACGCTCGGCGGCAAAGGCGAAGTACACCACGCGCTCGTTGTCGAGCGCCGCCTCCTCGGTCTTGTCGGGATGAGCCGCGGCCGCTTGTGCCACATCGGCGAATGTATAGGTCGCACCGTCGAGCAGACCGCGATAGGCAAGCCAACGCCCAATACTCGTCCACGGTCGACCGTTGGTGGCAACACGGGTGATGGCCGACTTGGATTTTCTGCCGTCTTTGGCGGTACTTTCTTCGATGACCAGCCGCGCGGATCCGTTGGTTTCCACCAGCGCCCACGCCAGCGGATCGTCGATCCACGCGATTGCGGCTTGGCGCGCCTCCTCTGACGCCATCAGTTCGCGACGCGAGAGCTTCACCAACTCGGGGTGCTTCTCGCGCAGGTCGCCGAAGATCGGAAAGCGATAGCGTTCGTCAGGCTTCAAGCGCACGGTGACCTCGGGCGTGGCGTAGCCGGTCATGATGCCCGCGTTGGCGGGAACAGCCGCGCCCTCTACGGAAACCTGCACAAGCTCAAAATTACCCTGAAGGCTGGAGGCGAATTGCTCTGGGCTTCCTGCGGCGCTGCAAAGCTTCTGCAACAGCTTGGCGTCGGCCGCCGCACCTTCGTCGGGTGAATACGTCGACGCATCACACGCGGCGTTAAACGCGACCCGCTGCTCGAGAAACCGCTTGGGATAGCCGGTCTGGAACTCAAAGACCGAAAGATCCCGGATGACAAGCTCATCGCGAACCTTCATCGGCTTTCCCGGCGGACGCAACGACGCATCGCCGAGAGGTCGGGTGCAGGCGCCCAAGGTGAGTACGGTCGTGAGTACGGTCGTGAGTACGGTCGTGAGTACGGTCGTGAGTACGGTTGCGAGACTGGCCGCGATACTGAACGCCTGCAATCGTGCGACCGCTGAACTAATCAATGTTGGCAATGGTTACTCCCCTCGCGACATATTGAGCGCGCCCAAGCTTGCTCACACGCCCCTGCTTCATAAGCCGGGCGAGCGTCAGGTTGATCTGGACTCTGAAGTTGTCGGTGATCTTGCGAGAAAGGCGCTTTCCAAGAATCGGCCCGAGTTCATTCGGGCTCATCGCCTCCGCGCGCGCGCGAAGGATTTCAACGAGATGCTCGCCGATAGTTGGTTGTCCGTTTCGAAGGCGGGGCGCGGATGACGACGACGATTTTGCGCGCGCCCCAACACGAGAAATGGCTTGAGAATTGGCGAGGGAATTGGCGCGCGCAGAAACGGATGCCGCCGCCGACCGCACATCAAGTCCGCCCGTCGCGCCACCGAGTGACGCGATGCTCGCCATGACCTTCGCCAACGCCGCCTGCAGTTTCGCCGCCTTCTTCATCAGCTTTGGCAGTTGTGACCGACGCCGCCGAAGTTCCGCCGCCAACGCCTTCGTCGAGAGCGATGTCAACGAGGGGCGGCGCGGGGCAGATGTTGCGGCCACTGATTTGAACTTCGAAACACTATTTTGCCTCGCCGTCCGAACGGGGGTCCGAACTGCGGTCCGAACTGCCGTCCGAACTGCCGTCCGAGCGGAATTCCTAACAGTATTGCGAATACTCTTTTGAACACTCCCGTTCGCCGAAGACTTGTTGATTGATTTCTTTGGCATGAGGGAGCGATGTTATATCGCAACCACGCCGCAAGTTGCATTGCGTCCGAAATTTCCATCCGAACGCCACGGCATCCAGAAAATCAAACTAATCGAATTCGTGCGCGAAGTGAAGCGCGGTTGGCGAGGCCTTCGTTGAAGAGTTGGTCGATCGCGTCTCGATCGGTGTCGTTGCCCTGGATTGCCCTGATTTACGCTGCATTGCGCCCTACTCGCATTGCTTCGGCTCGTGCCCGATCCGTGCCGTTTATCACCAAGCGTGCGCTACCACTCAATCGCCCTTGCGCTGATTCGACATCGCCGCGACACTCCTTTGATGCGCACCGACACAACTCGCCGTCAGTTTCTCGCCGTTGTACCCGCGGTCCTCGCCGCGCCCACGCTCCTCGGCGCCGCCGTCGGCTGCGCAACGAAGCAAACGGATGCGGCGAAGGGTCCTGCCGTCATCAAGCCTGAGCCCACTGGGCCGCGCATCGCAATCATCGGCTGCGCGGGTCGCGGTGGTGAAAATCTCGGCGACTTGCTTGGCGCGGGCGCCAGCGTGGTGGCCTTGTGTGATGTTGAAGCGGGCGCACGCGAATCAGGCTCAAAACGCGTCGCGAGCGCGGCTGTGTACACCGACCTGCGCCAACTTTTGCGCGACCGCCGCAAGCTCAAGCTCGATGGCGTCCTTGTTTCGACCCCTGATCACACCCACGCGTTTCCCACTGCGCTCGCTCTGCGCGCGGGACTTGCCGCGTACTGCGAGAAGCCTCTCACCCACACCGTCGAGGAGTCGCGTCGCATTCTTGACCTCGCGCGCGCCGCGGGCACGCCGACTCAGATGGGAACGCAGATCCATGCCACGGATAATTACCGCCGAGTGGTCGAGCTGATTCAGGGCGGCGCGATCGGCCGACCGACCAGTTGCGACTGCTGGATCAACAAGGGCTGGTGCTGCGGCCCGACTGGCCCGGTGACCGAACCGCCGAAGACTCTCGACTACGACCTCTGGCTTGGCCCGGCTCAGGAAGATCCTTACATCGCCAACATCCAGCCGTCCAACTGGCGCAAGTACTGGGACTACGGCACGGGCACGCTCGGCGACATGGGTTGTCACATGCTTGATCTGCCCGTGTGGGCGCTTGGTCTTGACCGCGCGCGCCTTGGCAAGGTCGAGGTCTTTGCAACCGTCGACAAGGTCGACAGCGTCGGCTGCCCGGAATGGACAGAGGCTTCTTGGGCGATCCCGCAAGCAAATGGGCTTGATCCGCTGGTGCTGCGCTGGTTCGACAACGGTCGCAAATCACCCATTGCCGAGGAGTTGGGCGCGAAGGACAAGATCGACTACCACGGCCGTTTCACCATGGTGTTCCAAGGAACCAAGGGATGGCTGTGGGCCAATTACGGCGAGTACTTGATCACGCCGGGCGCGTTGGCCGCTGAGCCGGCGCCCGTGGTGACCAAGATCGCCTCGTCGCCCGGTCACCATCGCGAGTGGCTCGACGCGATCACGGCGTGGCGCTCGGGCGACTCGACCGCCACCAATCGGCCGATGTGCGCGTTCGGGCGCTCGACGGTGCTCAACGAGATCGTGCTGACGGGCACGGTTGCGGGTCGCGCGCAACGCCCGATCTCGTACGACTTTGCCAAACGATCCTTCGACGGCGGCAATCCAATCCCGCACTGGCATCCGGCGCCGCGCGCAGGTTGGTCGCTCGAAAACGCAGATCTCGATTCAGTTTTGAGTGGATGATTCGTATACTCGGCCTTGCGTGCTTCATCGCTTCTCCGCCATCCTCCTTGCGCTTGCCGCAATCGTTTCGCTGGTTTCGGCGCCACTTACGGCCGTCGGACCTGCGCTTCAATTCGGGCAAGCTGAGGCAGGAACCACCAAGAGCGGATGCTGCGGCGAGAGTTGCTGCTGCGCGCAGAGCTGCCCTTGCGTCAATGATGGGCGTTCTACACGACCCGTTGAGCGGTTGCCCGCTGCCCCGACGAGTTCGCGGGAGCAGCGAACGATTTTCCTGCACCTACCTTCGCTCGTTGCCACGCTGTTGCTCGAGCCGGCTCAAACATCCTGCACACAAACGATCTCGTCACGACCGCTGGTCGCGCGCGTGTTCGGGCGCGCATTGCTTGAGCAAATCTCGCGGTGGACGACTTGATGGCCAGTTGAAAGACTGTCGCCATTTTTGTCAATATTCACCAGTAATTAATCGAGATTCCTATGCTCGCAACTATCCCGCCCATCGGCGCAATTTTCCGCGCGCGACGCTTCGTTGTTCCGTTCATTCTCCTGTTCGCGCCACTCGCCTCCTGTCAGACGACGGGGCACTCCTCCCCCGCCGCCATCGCTGGGCCGACCTCGCTCGCCGACGGTCGTTACACCCTCGTTGTCCACGGGATGAGCTGCCCCAAGTGTATTTCCAATGTCGAAATGCAACTCACACGCATCCAAGGCATCACCCATCCGACCGTCGACATGAAGAATGGCTTCGTTCGCATCGATGTCCACAGCGACAACGCGCCGTCCAAGATGGCGATCGCCAACGCGATTGAGGACTCGGGCTTTACGCTCGTTGAGATTCGCGAAGGTGACCAGTGAAGCTGCGCTGTGCGCTACTGGGGAGCGTCGCGTGCACC
>QWPT01000033.1:0-12451 GCA_003671075.1 Planctomycetota bacterium | reverse complement strand
TCGCGTGCACCTTCGCATGCACCGAAACGCTTCATGGGCAGGAGATGCCCAATATGCCGTCGGCGACCGCGCCTTCGCCCGGGGTGTTGATTCCTCGCGTTCAGGTTCGGGCCTACAGCTTCGAGGACGACCAGTTCCTGCTGGAAGAGAACATCCGCTTTGAATTCGGGCTCGTGCGCGACCTCTCGATCTCGGCGGAAATTCCGCTGTTCCAAGGCTTTTTCAACGCTCCGCGTCCGACCGATGGGGAGTTTGGACTTGGCGACATGGATCTGCTGGTTGAGTTGCGAGTTCTGCGCGAAGACATCAACGCCATCGACACCATCCGCGTGTCCGTCTTCGCGGGCGCCGAGTTGCCCACCGCCACCAACGGCTTCGCGCAAGCCTCGCTTGATCCGTGCATCGGCGCGGTGTTTTCCTCGATCTTGGGCCACCACGGCATCGATCTCTCGGCGCGCTACACCTCGGTGACCGGCGACGGACTTGCCTCGCCGATCTTTCTGACCGACTCGGGCGACGACTTCTTCAATCTCGAAGCCGGCTACGCCTTTCGCATCCACCCGGAGGAATACGCGCAGACCCGAGAGGCCGCGTGGTACCTCACTGCTGAGTTGAACGGAGTGTGGACCGTCGGCGGCGAACACGAGTTGTTGCTGTCGCCAGGGCTCCTGATCGAAGCGCCCAACTACGCAATCGAACTCGGCGTCGGCATCCCGCTTTCCGAAGAACTCACGAGCGCGCCAAAACTCGAGTTCGTGCTACTGGCTGGACTTCGCTTGCTCTTCTGATCGCCCACATCGGTGGCAAACGCGCTATCTTCCGCCTGCGCAATCCGCGCAACGGAAATCACCAATGGGATTCATCGAAGAACTCAAGCAATTCGCTGCCAAGGGCAACGCCGTCGACATGGCGGTTGGAATTCTGGTGGGCGGCGCGTTTACCAAGGTCGTCAACAGCATCGTCGCCGACATCCTCATGCCACCGTTAGGCGTGGTGATCGGCGGCACCGACTTCAAGTCCTTGCAGATTGTCTTGAAGTCAACGACCAAGGACGGCGTCGAGACGGTGACCGCCGCGATCAAGTACGGCGCGTTCATCAACTCCATCGTGGAGTTCACCATCGTTGTCCTCTGCGCGTTCATCGTGGTCAAGCTCATGAACAAAGTCATCGCGCTGCGCATGAGCGACATGCGCGCGGCGATGGAAGGCATTCAGTCCGCCGCTGATCTCAAAAAGGCAACGGCAAAATTCGACGACATCAAAAGAATCATCGACTGACGGCGCCGCACTTCCCAAGAACCCCAAATCTCGCCTCATTTCATCGACGCAGCATCCGAGGAAACCATGAACAGCATTCTCCGCATCGCCCTCGCCCTTCCCCTTCTTGCACTCGCCGCTTGCAACGCCACCATCGGCGAGCGCATGGGCGAGTCATTGACCGTTGTCCGCGGTTTTCAGATCAGCGAGCATGTGATCCCCGCGACGGTTTTTGCCAACGCCAAGGGCATCGCCATTCTGCGTGAAACCAACGCGGCGCTGCTGGTCGGCGGTTCGGGCGGCGAGGGAATCTTCATGAAGAAGATCGGCCTGACTTGGAGCGCGCCGATCGCGATCAACACCGCGGGCGCGAGCATCGGCCTGCAGGTTGGTGGACAGAAGCGTGACATTGTGATCTTTATGAACACCGAGACCGAGGTCGCCAACTTCCTTGACGACGGCGTGTACGCGCTTGCCGAGGCATCGGCCGTTGCTGGTCCCGCCAAGACTGATCCGATGAACGCGGGCGGGCCAGTTCCGTCGAGCTATTACTACATTCGCTCGAAGGGTCTGTTCGGTGGACTGCTTGTCGGCGGCGTGTACTTCACCGTCGACAACAAGATCAACCGTGAAACCTACGGTGAGAATGCAACGGTCGGCGAGATTCTCTCGGACAAGTTGCCCAAGCCCCAGGGTGCGACGATCCTGACTCAGGCGCTCGACGGCAACTGAACGGCCGACAATAAAACGACCCGCAATTAGGCTCCGTACGCGCGCGTGGCGTACTCGCTCACCATGCGGTTGGTCGAGAAGAAATCGGGGATCGTCGCGGCGCTTGCCAGCGCGCGCTTGATCCACTTGCGCGGAAGTCCGTCGCGGCCGCGATCGTAGAACTCTCCAACCATCTGCTTTTCCAGCAACTGGTAGAGACTTTCGACATCGCGCAGGTCACGGGCGACTCCGGCGCCGTGCGCATCGGCCTCCTGAAACGCAGCGTTCGCGGCGCCTTCGTCGGCCTTGCCGATCACCCATCCATTGGTTGAGTCGAAGGCCTCGGGCCACCAACCGTCCAGGATCGAACAGTTGATTCCACCGTGCGGCGGCGATTTCATCCCGCTTGTTCCACTGGCTTCGTGCGGACGAATCGGATTGTTCAGCCACACATCGCAACCCGAAACGAGCGCGCGACCAACCTGCATGTCGTACTCCTCGATGAGCACGACCTTGCCGCGCAACGCCGGATGACGCGTCATCTCGAAGACCTGCTTGGCGTATTCCTGACCGCCGATGTCGCGCGGATGGGCCTTGCCCGCAAAGATGAACTGAACGGGGCGCTTGGCGTCGCCGACAATCTTGGCCAGGCGATCGATGTCGGTAAAGACCAGCGGTGCGCGCTTGTAGGTTGCAAATCGGCGGGCAAAGCCGATGGTCAACACGGTTGGATCGAGCATGTTGGCGAACTCTTCGATCGATGAAGGGCTTTCGCCTCGACGCTGCGCCGCGCGCACCAAGCGCTCGCGCGCAAAGCGAACGACCGATGTGCGCAGTGACGCGCGCATCGCCCAGAAGGCGATCGGATCAGCGTTGATCGCGCGCTTCCATCCGCGGTTGCGCGGGGTAGGAGCGCAGGCATCGAATCCGCACTCGGACTTCCAAAACTGCACCGCTCTCGGATCCATCCAAGTAGACATGTGGACGCCGTTGGTCACATGAGTGATCGGCACATCCTTCGCCTTCTTCGCGCCATAGACCTTCATCCACATCGCGCGACTGACTTCGCCGTGCAGCTTGGCTACACCGTTGACCTTGTCGGCAAGCCGCAGGCAGACGACAGTCATGCAGGCGGGCTCCTTCGCATCGGCAGGATTTTCCCGCGAAATCGCCTCGAAATCGCCGTGGGTGATGCCGCCCTTGGCGAGAGTTTGCGCGAGCGCCGCGCACACCATGTCAACGCCGTATCGATCGTGGCCGGCGGCAACGGGAGTGTGCGTGGTGAAGACGGTGCGCGCGCGCACGGCCTTGACCGCATCGGCATGCGCCATTCCTGATGCACGAAACTCCGCGAGCATTTCGATAGCGGCGAACGCGGCGTGGCCTTCGTTGAGATGGATCTTTGAGGGCGCAATGCCGAGCGCGCGCAACGCAAGCATGCCGCCGACGCCCAGAAGCACCTGCTGACGCATGCGCAATTCGGGCTCGCCCTTGTAGAGACCTTCGGTGAGAAGACGATCTTCGGGCGCGTTCTCGGCGAGATCCGCGTCGAGCAAGAAAACGCGCGTGCGACCGACATCCATGCGCAGCACGCGCGCCTTCACCTTGCGTCCGCCGATCGGACACTCGATGGCAATGCCGGTGTCGCTGATCGGCATCGTGTTGCGGTCGTAGACGGGATAGAGGACCTTGGTCGCACCGTCGTCGGCAAACTGCTGGATGTAGTAGCCGTGACGGTAGTAGAGGCCGACGCCGACGAGCGGCACGCCGAGATCGCTCGCGCTTTTCAGGTGATCGCCGGCGAGAACGCCGAGACCGCCCGAATACTGCTGAATGCTCTCGTGCAGCGCGAATTCAGAGCAAAAGTATGCGACGCAGGTGTTCGGATTGGCCTTCGCGCAATCTTGCGCCCACCAAGTTTGTCGGGCGAGTTCGGCGGCAAGAGCGGCGCGTGCGTCAGCGAGCGCCAAGCGGAATCCCGGCTCCTCGCATGCGGCCGCGAGCGTTGCCGGTCCCGCAGATGCGAGCACGGAAAGCGGCGAGTGCTTGCTGGCGTTCCACAGGACGGGATCGAGTGCGGCGAATGGGCGCTGCGCGATTTCGTTCCAGGTCCACCAGAGATTCATCGCAAGCGAACGCAACTGCGCCTGCGCCTCGCTCGACGAGATCGGCGCGGGCACGACGGTGCGGCGTGTACTCGCGCTTGATTTCGCCGGTGTTTTGACCGACGACTTCGCGGGCGTCTTCACGCGCGATTGCGCGGGCGATTGCACGCGCGATTGCACGCGCGATTGCATGGGGCCCGATTTGCTCGGAGCGGGCTGCTTGCTGATTTTCTTCGCGGCCATTCGCGCAAAGATAGTCGATCAGCCGCGGCCAGTTGCGTCGACAAGTGCGCGGATTTTCGTCGCGAGCGCCGTGTTCGCCGCCCCAGGCTCCATGCGCCACGCCCAGTTGCCGGTCGCGGTTCCGGGGAGATTCATTCGCCCCGCCTTGCCCAGCCCAAGTATGTCCTGCATCGGCAGCACGGCGAGTGCGGCGGGCGACGCCATCACAATGCGCGCCATCGCCTCATGAACGGCGCCTTCGCCCGCATAGGCCTTGAAACGCGCCTTCTGCGCCGCATCGCGCCCCTGCCACCACTGCGCGGCCGTTTCGTTGTCGTGCGTGCCTGAAAAAACAACCGCTCGAAATGGATGATTGTGCGGCATGTCGCCAGATTTGCCGCTCCAGAAGGCGTTTTGAACGATGCGCATGCCGGCGAGGCCGAAGTCGTCACGCAGCGCCTCGACTTCGGGCGTGACCGCGCCGAGATCCTCGGCGATGAGGGGCAGCGACGGAAACGACTTCGCCATCGCCGTGAGCAACGCGCGACCAGGTGCCGGACGCCACACGCCTTTGCGCGCATTTTTTGAGCCAGCGGCGACTTCGTAGGCACGGGTGAAGCCGATGAAGTGGTCAATGCGCACGAGATCGAAGCGTTCGGACGCGCAGGTGATGCGCGAGGTCCACCAAGAGAATTTCTGCTTGATGTGCGCGTCCCACGCGTAGTGCGGATGCCCCCAAAGCTGGCCATCGGCGGAGAAACCGTCAGGAGGAACGCCGGTGAGGACTTCGGGCGTGCCGTCGGCCTTGAGGCGAAAGAGTTCCGGATGCGCGCGCACATCGGCGCTGTCGGCGGTCACAAAGATCGGCACATCGCCGACGAGCGCGACGCCCTTCTTGGCGCAGTAGCTGCGCAACGCGGCCCACTGGCGGTCGAGCTCGAACTGAATCCACGCGTGCATCTGCCGCGCCGCTGCGTTGCCCGCGCTCACAAAGTCGAGCCAGGCGGGCAACCAATGCGCGGTGCGCTCGGTGAATTGCTTGAGTCCCTTGGCGCGCCCGTTGTTCTTCGACGCAAACGCAGCGGCGGCCTTCGCGCAGCACTGCAGGCGAAACCCGCGATTTCCTGCGAAATCACAGTCGCCCGAGCCAAGGCGCTTCGCTTCCTTCGCGGGGACTTTGAGGTCGGACTTCTCAAGCAATCCCTGCTCAACGAGTAGGTCGAGCGAGAGCAGCGTTGGTTCGATGGCGAAGCTCGACGGCGACGAGTACGGGCTATCGCCGAAACCAACGGGGCCGATCGGAAGCATCTGCCACACGCTGATTCCAGCGTCGGCGAGCCAGTCGACGAACTGATACGCGGCCGGTCCGATGTCGCCCGCACCAAACGGCGAAGGCAGGCTGGTGATGTGCATGAGCACGCCGGCGCGGCGGGTCGAGAGCAAGGGATGGGTCGCGGGCTGCGGCATGCACACAGATATACATCAGTCGCGCGCTAGCGTGTGCCCTTCAGCACGCGTCCTGAGTGCGGCGCCAACGCGTCGAAGCGCGCAACGCTGGGGCCGCAATCGCCGTCAAACGCGATCGACCAAGTCCATCCGTCGAACTCCGCCGCCGGCAACTGCACGCTCTGTGTCGTGCCCGACGCGTTCAACGCAACCAGCACACGCTCGTCGCCTAGGCGCCGCTCGAACACCCACACATCCTTGGCGTCGTCGGCAACGAGGGTGCGCATCGAACCTCGGCGCAGCGCGGGCAACGCGTTTCTCAGCGCGATCACCGCTGCATAGTGCGCAAAATGAGCAGAATCCACCTGTTCCTGCGGATCGTCGTATCCACCAAGATCCGCCCAGATCATGGGCTTGCGGCAGAACGGATCGTCGGAACCCCACATGCCCACTTCGTCGCCGTACCAAATCATCGGCGCGCCCACGCAACACATCTGCACGAGCGCGATCAGGCGCGCCTTGCGGTAGGCCTCCGCCGAGGGACGCGCGCCGTCGTAGGTCGATCCAGGGCGCTCGCTGTTGGCGCGGTCGTAGCCGCGGTCAGGATTCGCGAGCATGGACACCAAGCGATCGGTGTCGTGACTGTCGACGAGGTTCTGCATCGCATACGACGCCTCGGCGGGATACACGGTGCGCAACGCGGCCAGACGGGCATCGAGTTGGCTGACGCTGATTTTTGCCTTCGAATCACCAACCCACGCGAGCAGCGCGTCGGCAAACGGATAGTTCATCGTCGCATCGAAGGTCGTCCCATCGAGCCACGCGTCGGCGCGATTCCAAACTTCGCCAACGATGTAGGCGTCGGGGTTGATCGACTTCACCAAAGTGCGCCATGCACGCCAAAAACCCTTGGGAATCTCGTTGGGCACATCGAGCCGCCATCCATCGACGCCGTCCGATGGATCGCCATCGCCGTTGGGATCCATCCAGCGACGGGTGATGTCGATGATGTGCTTCTGCGCCGATGCGCTGGCGATGCCTTGGGAATCCTTGCGAAACTCGGGCAATTCGCCGAATCCCGCCCAGCCGCGGTACTTGAACGGCTCAAAGCTTTCAAGCACAAACCAATCGGCGTAGCGCGACTTCGAGCCCTTGGCCTTCACCTCGAGGAACGCCTCGTGGCTATCACCAACATGATTGAACACGCCGTCAAGAATCACGCGCAATCCCTGCGACTTCAGCTCCGCCAACACAGCAAGAAACGCGCGATCGCTTGCGTTGAAGCGCCATGTCGCGGGATCGAGCAAATCCTCGTTCGCTCCGGCGATGGCGCCATCGACGCTGGCGCCGTCGAGAATGGTGCCGAAGTTGTCGTCGATGTGCACATAGGTCGCCGCGTTGTACTTGTGCGCGCTGGGCGATTCGAACATGGGATTCAAGTAGATCGCGTTCACACCGAGCTTCTTGAGATACGGAATTCGTGCGCGCAGCCCGTCAAGATCGCCACCATATTGGCGATGAAACACGGCAAACTGCCAGAATGTCGCGCCGTTCTGCGTCTCCCACCAACTCATCTCGCGCCAAGCGCTCTTCCACGGACGGGTGTTGATCGGATCGTTGTTGGGATTGCCGTTGGCAAAGCGGTCGAGCATGATCTGGTACCAGATCGCATCTTTCGCCCAATCGGGAGTGTGAAATCCATCGACACTACGCACCGGTTGCGCCACCACCGCATCGCCGCCGATCAACAGGACTGAGTTGAATCCATCGTGCCCATCGAGCTCGCGTTCGGCGTTTGCAGGATCGGCGATCCACTGCCCGTCGACCACGAACTTGTAGGTGTGGCGCGCATTTTCAACCTCGACGCTCGCACGGCACACGCCGTCGCCCATGCGCTCCATGGGTGTTACCGTCGGATTCCATCCATTGAAATCGCCCGCGAGAAACACCACCGCTTCGGCGCGTTCTGGCTTGTAGGAGAAGGTGATGCGCGAATGACCCACGCCCGCGGGCGTGAGCTCGATCGACGGCGGACTCACGGTCTCCATCGACCCCGTCGCACATCCGTGAAGAATCACAGACGCAAGCACCATGAAGACGCTGAATCGCCGCATGGTTCATTTATACTCGCCGCCCATGTTGTCTGATCCCGCGAAAGCCTCGAGAACGATAGGAAACCTGCTGCGCACAGGACTCGCGGCCGTCGCGGCGCTGCTCGTGATCGCGGCCTTCGCGCGTGTGATCTTTCGCGCTGCAACTGCAGGAAACTTGAAGGCGGGCGACATCGAACTGACGGTGATGCACTGGTCGGGCGAAGGCGGGCAGGAGGAAGACAAGATCGTCGAGGACTCGCTCGCCGAGTTTGAGCAGGCGAATCCTGGCGTGCAGGTCAAGCGCCTGAATCCCGGTGATGCCGGGAGCTTCTACACCAAGTTGCAAACGATGATGGCCGCGGGCGAGCCGCCCGATGTGTTTTATGTTGGCTATGAGCGAGTCGCCAACTTCGCTAGCCTCGATCTGCTTCGACCCATCGACGATTTCGTCGCGCGCGAAAGCGAAGCGCACAAGGCCGGCGATGCAGAGACGCTCGACCTCGATGCGTTCTACCCGCAAACCGTCGACGCCTTCCGCTTCGACGGCCGTCGCGTGGGCGCGGGAACTCTGTACGGAATTCCCAAAGACTTCACCACCGTCGGCTTCTACTACAACAAGGATCTGTTTCGTCAAGCGGGCGTTGCCTTTCCGAGCGACGGCTGGACCTGGGACGACTACATCGGCGCGGCCAGAACACTGGGCAAACTGCCTGGAATCACTGGAAGCGAGTTCGTGACTTGGCCAGTGATGGTGCGCACATTTCTGCGCAGCGAAGGATGCGAGGCCATCGACGACGGGTTAGAGACGATTCGCGTTGGCGAACCAAACGCCGTCGCCGCGCTTGAGCGCCTGCGCGGATGGCGCCACAACGAAGTGAACACTCTCACCAGCGGCAAGAGCAAGATCGCCACGGGCGCAAGCGTGTTTCTCGGCGGCAAAGTTGCGATGGCCGGACCGTTTGGACGCTGGGTTGTTCCGAGTTACCGCAACATTCCGCCGAAGGAGCAAGGCGGATTTGAGTGGGATTTCGCGCCGCTTCCGCGTGGCAGCGCCGAGGCCAACTGCGTGCTCACTGTGAGTTGGTCGATCGCCAAACACACGAAACACGCGGAGGAATCATGGAAACTGGTCAAGTGGTTGACCAACGCAAAGAGTCAGGCCGCCAATGCCCGACTCGGACTTGCGATTCCCACCATGAAGTCGGTTGCCGCAAGTAACGCGTTTCTTGACGCAACGCTTCCACCGGCAAACAACCAAGGATTTCTCGACGCAATCCCCGAGTCGGTCGTCATCGGCTGGCCCGCCGATCCGACCTTTGAGCAGATCCTCGGCACCACCATGGATCAGGGACTCAAGACCGGCGACCTTACGATGCCGCAGGCGATCGAGCAGTTCGATGAGAAGTGGAACGCGCATGTGCAGTTCGTTCCTGGTGGAATCAATCCGAAGCCGATGAACTGGGGCCTGTTCGCCAGCATCGGCGTTGCCTTGATCGGCCTCGTGCTCGCGGGGATCGCTTGGATGTTCCTTCGAAGTCCGCGCGCCGCCAACGCACGCAGCGAAGAGCGCGCGGGATTCCTGTTCGCCTCGCCGTGGGTCGCGGGATTCCTGCTTTTTATGGCGTTTCCGATCCTGCTCTCACTGGTTCTTTCGCTGACCAATTGGAAGGGAATCGGTCCGCTCTCCGGCGCAGACTGGGTCGGGGTCGACAACTACGCGCAACTGGTCGCGCGTGATGGGCGCTTCCACACCGCGTTGAAAGTGACTGCGTACTACGCGGCGATCGCGGTGCCGGTCGGGCAATTGCTCGCGCTGCTGGCCGCGGTGGTCATGATGCAAAAGTTTCGCGGCGTCGCATTCTTCCGCGCCGCTTGGTATCTGCCCAGCGTTCTCGCTGGGGTCGGCGTATCGATCTTGTGGCGCTGGATTTTCGACAGCGAAGGTGGACTCATCAACCGCGGCCTCGAATGCGTTGGCATTCCTGGGCCAGAATGGTTTGGCAAGGACGCCGCGTGGTTTGGCCCGCCCGCGTTTGCCATCATGAGTTTCTGGCTGATCGGCGGATCGATGATGGTGTACCTCGCGGGCTTGCAGCAGATTCCGCGCGAGCTTTACGAAGCGGCGGAGATTGACGGCGCCGGACCGGTGCGACGATTTCTTCGCGTGACCCTGCCGATGCTCTCGCCAGTCATTCTGTTCAATCTGATTATGGCTGTGATCGGGTCGTTCCAGGTATTCACACAGGCGTTTGTGATGACGGGCGGCGAGCCTGGCGACCTGACGCGTTTCTATGTGCTGTACTTGTTCAACAAGGCATTTGAGTTGTACGACATGGGCTATGCCAGCGCGATGGCGTGGATCCTTCTTGCAATTGTGCTGGTGTTCACTGCCATCATCTTGCGCACGAGCGCGCGAGTGGTGTACTACGAATCGCTTCAAAAATAGCATGCAACGCTCGCCACTCGCCAACGCCCTCCTCTGGTTCGTGCTCATCATCGGCACGGCGGCGTTCGTGTTTCCACTGTGGTGGATGGCGGTGGTCAGCCTCGAGACGCCTGAACGCGCCGAGGCAGCGATCACAGGAAGCGGTGGAATTGCGCTGTTTGCGCCGCATCCGCAATTCGCCAACTACGCCAATGCCGTGCGCGAAACTGGCAGCAGGCCGTGGATGGGATTCGTCGACGCGCTCTCAAACTCCATCGTGGTGACGGTGCTTATTGTGCTCGGCACCGTGCTTTCGTCGAGCGCCGTTGGCTACGCCTTTGCGCGACTGCGATTTCGCGGGCGTAATCCGCTGTTTCTGCTCATGCTCGCCACCATGATGCTGCCTGGGCAAGTGACGATGATTCCGTTGTTCCTGCTCTTCCGGCAGTTTGGATGGATCGACACCATCATGCCGCTGGTGGTGCCGGCGTTCTTCGGCAATGCGTTCTTCATCTTCATGTACCGGCAGTTCATCGCGCAGATCCCCGAGTCGCTGGTTGAGGCCGCGCGCATCGACGGGCTTGGGCACATCGCGATCTGGTGGCGGATCATTTTGCCGCTCTGTCGGCCAGTGACGGCGATCTGCGCGGTGTTCACCTTCATTGGCACTTGGAACGATTTTCTTGGGCCGCTGATCTACCTGCATTCCGATGAATCGGCGACGCTCGCCGTTGCGCTCAATGGATTCAAAAACCAATACGGCGGGCTTGAGGATGTCCATCTTTTGATGGCGCTCTCGGTGCTCACCATGATTCCCTGCATTGTGCTTTTCATCGCCGCACAGAAGACTTTCGTCGAAGGTCTTGCGCGCGGCGCGGTGAAGGGCTGAGGTACCACGATGGCAAATGTGAAGCTCACCAAGGTCGGCAAGGTTTACGCGGATTCTGCACAAGGCAGCGTGCGCGCCGTTGAGGCCGTTGATCTCCTGATCGCCGACGGCGAGTTCTGCGTGCTGGTTGGCCCGTCGGGATGCGGAAAGAGCACGACGCTGCGCATGATCGCTGGACTCGAAGAAATCAGCGAAGGCGTCCTTGAGATCGATGGCAAGCGCGTGAATGAGCTGCCCGCGAAGGACCGCGATATCGCGTTTGTGTTTCAAAACTATGCGCTCTATCCGCACCTCACCGTCGCGCAGAATGTGGCGTTTGGCCTAGAAACGCGCCGCACGCACCGCAGTGCGTTTGTTGCGGCAATCAGCGGTGGAGGCGCGGCGCGCGCCGCCGAAAGCGCGCGGATCGATGCGCGTGTTGCCGAAGTTTCGCGCACGCTCGGCCTTGACCCACTGCTTGCGCGCTATCCCCGCGAACTGTCGGGCGGTCAACGCCAGCGCGTAGCCGTTGGCCGAGCCATCGCCCGCGATCCCAAGGTGTTTCTCTTCGACGAACCGTTGTCGAATCTCGACGCGCGACTACGCATCGAAACCCGCAGCGAGCTGCGCACGCTGCACCGCAAGCTCCGCGCGACGATCGTGTATGTCACGCACGACCAGGAGGAAGCGATGACGCTTGCCGACCGGCTCGTGGTCATGCATGCGGGCAAGGTCATGCAGAACGCCAGTGCGCAAGAGTGTTACGAGCGTCCGGCCAACCGCTTTGTCGCTGGATTCATTGGCACGCCGTCGATGAATCTCGTCGATGGCCGGTTGGAGAATGGCGTCTTCAGCGCACAGGGCGTGCATGCACCGATTCCATCAACGATCGCCGCTCGCTCGTGCGCGTTGGGCGTGCGTCCTGATCGCGTGCGCATTGTCAGCAGAAACGCCGCTGGTTCGATCGCGGCCACCATCGCCGCCGTCGAGCTTCTCGGCGACCGCACCGACCTCGCGCTCGACTGCGCGTGGGGTCGCATGGTGGCGCGCATCGACGCTGATCTCGCGGCGGGCATGCGCGAAGGCGACGCGGTTGGATTCACTTTCGACGCGGCGCACGCGCACTTGTTCGAGCTCGGCGAGTGCGGGGCGCGCATTGTGATTTAACTGTTTGGCGCGAGAGATTTCGTCGATTGAACCGGCACGCTCGCCGGCCACTTTGCGCGCCAGATTTCGAAGGTCAACAGCGCGCACGCGGTGCCGAGCGCGAAACCTGCGCAGACATCACTCAGATAGTGCGCGTGAATCGCGGTGCGCGTGAGCG
>QWPT01000032.1:18605-30034 GCA_003671075.1 Planctomycetota bacterium | reverse complement strand
TGGATCATGAAGCGCCACCCGGATTTCGTGCTGCGCGCCGACTTCAAGGGCGATCTACGTGCGTCGATCCTCGCGTCGCTCGCGTTCGACGAGGGCGCGGGCGACAGTGAGCTTGCGCTCGCGCGCGCGTCGGGCGGGAGCCGCGCGCAGGTGCGCAAGGCGCTCGACAACCTCGAGATGACCGGCCGCGTGCGCCGCCACCGCGCGAAGTCGGGCACGCGGATCGAGCTCGTTCGTTTCAAGTGAGCGCGTTTCAAGTGAGCGCGCTTTAGCCGTGCGCCTCACGGGTGCGCAGCCCTGTATCCTGCGCCCATGCGCGCGCCCCTTCTCGTGATCTGCGGTCCGATGTTCGCGGGCAAGACCACCGAACTGCAGCGGCGGATCGCGCTCGCGCAGGCCGCGGGCGAGCGCGTGCTCGTGGTCAAGCCTGCGCGCGACACGCGCTACGGCGAGAGCGAGATCGTCACGCACACTGGCGTGCGCGTGCCTGCGCGGCCGGTCGCGACGCTTGATGAGATTGTCGGTGAGATCGACGGTGAGTTCGCCGACGCGCGGGCCGACGCGCGGGTCGACGCGCGGGGCGACTTCATCGCCATCGACGAGATCCACTTCTTTGCATCCGACGCCGTCGCGCCCATCGAGGCGCTGCTCGCGCGCGGTACGCGCGTTGCGGTCGCGGGCTGCGACATCGATCACTTCGGCGATGTGTTTGCGCCGTTCGACGCGCTGATTCCGCGCGCGAGCGAGGTCGCGCGGATTTACGGCGTGTGCCACCGCTGCGGCGCGCCGAGCACGCATAGCGAACGACTGGTCGCGACCACTGAGCGCATCATCGTCGGCGGTGTGAAGGAATTTATTGCGACCTGCCCGAGCTGCTTCCGCCCGAGCCGTCGCTAACGCCACAAACGGTGCCTGGCACCAACCAGGCACCAACCTGGCACCAACCTGGTTCGCCTGGTTGGTGCGCGGCACCACGGGCAATCCGCAATCCGACGCGAAAAACCGTCGCACGCGTGGATGCAGAGAGGAACCTGGCACCAACCTGGTTCACCTGGTTGGTGCCAGGTTGGTGCCAGGTTGGTGCCAGGCACCGTCGTTCACGACGACGAAATGGGCGCAAGCGCGGTACCCCCCCGCATGCCGCGCAAACGTCGGCTCCGCAACCGTCGTAAAAAAGTGCTCGAGATACTCCACCGGCCACGGCCGATCCCCCGCCTTCTCGCGCGCGACCGCCCGCGCCCAACGCGCATCGCGCGGCGCATCAACAAACACCGCGATGTCAACATGCGCCCGCGCCACCGCATGCAACGCGTGCAAACCTTCGACCACCACGATCTCATGCGCCTCAATGCGCTGTTCGCCCACGCGCGAGTGCGTATCGAAACTCCAGCGCGGAATGTCGGTCGCCCGACCAGCGCGCAGCTCGGCGAGGTCGCGCGCCAGCCGCGCAAGATCCGACGACTCCGGCAAATCGCGCAGGTGCTCAGGCGTTGCGTCGTAATCAGGCAGGTAGTGGTCGGTGCTCACCACGATCGGCGAGAGCGCGCGGGCCAGCGTCGACTTTCCCGCGGCAACCGCGCCAGTCACGCCGATCACCGTGCGTTGGCCGCGTGCACGCGCCGCCGCAAGAATCGCAGCGCTCGCCTCGCTCCAAGAAAGAATGACGGGATCCGCGATCGCCATCGACAAAGGATACCCCACCCTTGAACCCCTATGCTGCGCGCCGCTTGATCACGCTCCACCGCATCGAGCACCGTCCGCCGCCGTTTCGATCGACAGAGGATCAACCATGCAGCAATATCCTGGGCAGCAATTCACTGGCCTTCTGGGCGTCCTCACCATCCTCGCCCTCGGCGTCTTGCTCTCGACCAACCGCCGCGCCATCAACCGTCGCACCATCGTCGTCGGCGTCGCGGTGCAATTCGCCATCGCCTATCTGTTCACCCAGTTCCCGCCCGTAGTCGCGATCTTCGACACCTTCGCCGCGGGCGTGACCAAAGTCATCTCCTTCGCCGACGAAGGCACCAAGTTCATCTTCGGCAACGCCGCCGACGCCTCGGGCCCGTGGGGATTCATCTTCGCGGTCAAGGTCCTTCCCATCATCATCTTCTTCGCCGCGCTCATGTCGGTGCTCTACCACATCGGTCTGATGCAGCGCGTGGTCGCGGTGCTCGCGTCGGGCCTGCGCCGCGCGATGGGAATCAGCGGCGCGGAAGCACTTTCCGCTGCTTCCAACATCTTCCTTGGCCAGACCGAAGCGCCGCTCACCGTGAAGCCGTTCATCGCCAGCATGACCCGCTCGCAAATCATGTGCATCATGGTCGGCGGATTCGCCACCATCGCCGGCAGCGTGATGGCCGCCTACATCGTGCTGATCGGTGGCGACGACGACGGCGCGCGCATCGAGGTTGCCAAACACTTCATGACCGCGAGCGTGATGAGCGCGCCGGCGGGAATCGTGATGGCCAAGCTCATGCTGCCCGAAACCGAGGACCATCCCGACGAGTCGATCGACGCGCTCAAGTCCATGCCGCGCACCACCTCCAATGTGATGGACGCCGCCGCTGAGGGCGCGAGCGACGGACTACGGCTCGCGCTGAATGTCGCGGCGATGCTGGTCGCGTTCGTCGCGCTGATCGCGATGCTCAACTGGCCGCTGGCGGCGCTCAGCGAAGTCAACGCCAGCTGGCTGCCGATCGCCTCGTGGCGCGCGCAACTGGGACTCCCCGTGCTGTCGTTTCAGAACATCCTCGGCACCCTGCTGCAACCGCTCGCGTGGCTGATGGGCGCGGGCGGCGAGGCGCAGAAGGTCGGATCGCTCATGGGCCAGCAGGTGATCGCAACTGAGTTCGTCGCCTACATCGACCTCGCGGCGCAAGTGAAGGCGCAGACGATTTCGCCCCGCGCCGAAACGATCGCGACCTACGCGCTCTGCGGCTTCGCCAACTTGCCATCGATCGCCATCCAGATCGGCGGACTCAGCGCGATGGCCCCGAGCCGACGCAGCGACTTCGCCAAGATCGGCCTGCGCGCAATGGTCGCGGGCGCGCTGGCCTGCTGGATGACGGGCGCAATCGCCGGCGTGTTCTTGGGATGATCGGCGCAATCGGCTGCGATCCCCTGCGCACGGATGCCTCGCCCTGAGGTCGCCACTGATTCGACGTGTTGGCTGTCGAGCGCGACCCCTCGTTGTTCACCGCTTGTCCGACGGCTCGATCGGCAACCAGCGAAGCACCATGTACAGATCGGGGTCCGAGCAGTCCTTCACGCCGCCGAAGAGCAGGAAACCCGACGGAGTCTGCCCATCAACGGGATAGACCGACGCGTATCCCTCCCACTCACGGCCTGTCAGCACGATCGACGAGCCGACGAGTCCCCAGGTCCCGGACGAGGGCGTTCCGTCCGCGCGATCGTCAAGCCATCGGAAGAAATACGCGCGGTCCGCGCGAAGGACCAGCTCGATCTCTCTTCTCTCGGCACCTTCGATGCAGCCAAGTCCTGTCCATCGCCCGACGATGTCGGCGACGGCAACGCGATCCGCGGGTCCTGGTCCGCCGTAGCCACAGCCGCAGATGAGCGGCGAGAGTACGAGTACCGCCAGCAGCGTCACGGCGCGCGACATCACACCTTGACCAGGCGCGTCACGCGACCGATCGGAACCCATTCGACCACCAGGATCGACCCGTCCGCGAGGAACGTCGCCGAGTGCGGGTGAACGAACTTGCCGGGAATGAAGTCCTTGCGCGCGACGCC
The DNA here is from genome assembly GCA_003671075.1 of Planctomycetota bacterium. Classification (GTDB taxonomy): domain Bacteria; phylum Planctomycetota; class Phycisphaerae; order Phycisphaerales; family SM1A02; genus QWPT01. Next base: position 26,281 of record QWPT01000032.1, on the reverse strand, counting down.
GCGGAGGTTGGTCGGGTGACCATCGCCAAGAATCGCGAGCGACTTGTTGTCCTTGCCAAGAATCTCAACCGCGCTCGAAAGATCGGGCACCAGCAGCGTGTCGCCGCGGGTCTTGAAGTGGCAAGGCTGGCGCATCGCGTCCTTGACGAACGACACATGCTTCCACGGCTGGCCCGCGGAGGTCTCGGCGAAGTACTGAATTCGGTTGTTGCCGCGATCGGCGACCGCAAGCGTGCCAATGCGATCGTCCCACCACAGGCCGTGCGGACTCGAAACCTGTCCAGCCTCGCTGCCCGGGCCGCAAATGGTCTGCTTGTACGCGCCATCCTTCGAGTAGATGTGCACGAAACTCTTGCCGTAACCGTCACCGACAAAGATGTCGCCGTTGGGCGAGAACGCAACATTGGTCGCGTTCCAATCGCCCTCGTTGGCGTAGCACTTGGCGCCGTTGAACTCGGCCTCGACCGGCGCGCCGTGTTCCCAAACAACGGTTCCGTCAAGCTTGGTCTTGATCAGGCGACGGTGATTCACATCGCAGTGATAGAGGTACTCAGTTCCATCCTCAGTGCGGGTGTCCAGACCGTGGCCGCCGCCCTTCATCTGCGGCATCATCGAGCGGATGAACTTGCCGTCCTTGGTGAAGACATAGACCGCATCGTCCTTCTTCGCCTCGCCGCCGACGGTGTGCGAAATGTAGATGTTGCCGGCCTTGTCCTGCGCAACGCCATGGGTGTCGCCCCACGCGAGTCCCTCGGGCGCAGTCAACCAGTCATGCTCCACGCGATACTTAAAATCGCCCTCGCCGGTCGTCACATCTCCGGCAAGCAAAGCCGAAGCGAATGCATTGGAAAACGGCGCAACTGCGGCGATTCCTGCTGCGGTGCGGATGAAGGCGCGACGAGTATCGTTCGTGAGCATCCGCTGAGCGTACCGCACTTGCAACTTCCGCGGACGGCCCATTTTTCAAACAGCGTTTTCAAACACCGCCTTCAAACCCACAACTCAAAGCGTGGGCTTCGGATCCTCAGGCTTCGGTGTCTCGGTCTTGGGCGCCTCAGTTTTGGGCGCCTCGGCCTTGGGCGCGTCAGGCTTCGCGTCCTCAGGCATCGGCGGGCCTTTGGGCTGAGCCAACGGGAGATCCGCGCCGATGATCTCGATCTTGCCACCGGCGGTCATGGTCTTCGTCGCAGCAGGATCGTCGAGTGTGGTCTGCCAAACATACACGCGCCGCAGCGCCGGCTGACTGGCGATCCACTGCGCCAGCGCGGGCGTGACCTTCGAACCCACGAGATTGATCGACTCAAGCCGTGGCATCGTGCCCAGCGCCTGCAAGCCCACATCGCCAACGGCTGTGAAATCCAAGCGCAGGCGCTCGAGATACCGCATGCCGCGCAACTGAGCTATGCCCGCGTCGGTGATCGCCGACTTGGCGAGGTTGAGGTTGGCAACGACTGGCGCGATATCGACAAAGAGCGCGGCGTCGGCATCGGAGAACGCCGGTTCGGCGCGGCTGGCGTTGATATCGAACAACGGGCTGTCGGCAGCAACCGGCTGAACCAATACGCCGCGCGCGATGAGCGCCTTCGCCGCCGCCTCGGCCTTCGCACGCACCGCCGGAGCAATCTCCACAACGGCCGCGCCACCAACCGCAGCGCCACCGCCGCCACCACCAGCGCGAACCTCCGGATACGCCGCGCCATCATCGATCCACTTGCGAATCACTGCTTGCTCGTCGACATTCAAGCCGTCACCCTCGGGCGGCATCGCGTCGGGATCAATGCGTTCGAGTTCAACTCGATGTACCAGCAGGCTCTCCGCGCTCTTGCCGGGAATCACCGCCCATTTGTCCTGCGTGCCGTTGAAGAGCCACGCCTTCGAATCAAGTCGCATACCGCCCTTCTGCTTGCGCGGCCCGTGGCACTCAAGGCAATGCGCCTCCAAGATCGGGCGAACCTTCTCAAGGAAGTAGCGATCGTCAGATGTGAGCGCCGCTACGTCCGCCTCATTGGGCGCTTCCTCGGGCTTAGCCACCGCAGGAAAGAGCAGCTCTGTGGTGTAGCCCGTGCCGTGGACGAGCTCGCCGCCGAAGTGGCCAGCCACTCCAAGGGCAAGCGCCGCTGCGAGGGCGGTCCAACGAAAGTCGACGATGGTGACGGCGTTCTTCGCGCTCGCGAGCTCAAGCCGCGCCGAAATCACCCGACACCAAACCGCTAGCCCGACGAAGGCGACCGCGCTCGCCAGTCCGATCCAACGGTGAAGCTGGAGGGTTGTGCCGCCGTCGTTCTCGTATTCAAACGACGCGTTGATCCAACCCGTTCCCGCAGCGAAGACCGCGGCGATGGCGGTGATTGTCAGCAGCGGCAGCGTCAGCGGCGACAGACCCTCGCGGCGGGTCAGGGTGCGCCACCACTCGGCGGCAACGGCAACCAGGCCGAGCGAAAGCGGGAAGTGCACGACCAGCGCATGCACGCGGCCAAAGGTGCGCCCGAGATCGGAGCCCAAGTCCGCAATCACCAGCGTCGGATCGAAAGCGCCCGCGAAGAATGCGAGTGTTGCGGTCGGGACGGACGCCAGGAGATCGATCATTGGAACCATCGTTCTGAAATGTACTTGACCACGCCGATCAAGGACAGTCAGCGCCGTGTCGAGGTCCAAAAAAGCAACGACCGGATACTTTTCCGCGGTATCCGGTTGAGGCTCGCACAAGCGTTGCAGGCCGCCAATGGCGAGCCCAAACCTATTTCCACGTTTCCGCGGCCTGGCCTTGTGCAGCCAAGCCACAATCAGAATGTCAGGCACTCCAAATGACAAAGGGCCCTGAACCTTTGGTGGTGATCGAATGATCAACCGCCTGATTCAGCGCCCTTTTCGATGAAATGCCAGGCCTTACAGCTAGGCACTGATTACAAATGGTTCGGTACCAAGGCGACTCCCATCGCGCTCATCCAACCAGTTGCAGATCTCCGCCCATGCTCACTACTGAGCATTTTCATTGTGCGCCTGAACGCGACATTGTCAAGAAAAAAACGCGAGAGACACCGATTCTCCTGATGGACTTCAGATGGACTTCAGATGGACACTGCCGACCGCCAAACTTCTCGGCGCGCGCTCAGACCAATCCCACCGCCTGGGCGTCGCGATCGGAGAGCATCCCGCCATCGGCGCGGGTGCGCACGGTTGCATCGCGTTTCCAACTGCGATCGCAGCGGGGTTCGCCGCGCAGATCGACGATCTCAATCGAACTCTGATCGCGCGCAAGTACCACTCGCGACACGCCGAACATGTCGGGCAGGTCGGGCAGGAAGTCCTCGAGATGGTGATGGCTGGCCGGCAACAACACGCCCGCGTCGAGCGGATTCTCGATGCCCCGCGTCTTGGCCTTTTCGAGCTCGCCCTTGATGATCTCGCGCAACGCCAGCACCTCAGACCAGCGCGGATCGCAGGTGAACGCCAAGGTGCGGTAACGCTCCATGTGGATGCACTCGGTTTCGCTGGCCCGCAGCGCGCGGAAAGCCTCGTCGGCCGTGTGGGGCAGGAACGTGGCAAGCATGCGGCAGAGCGCGTCGCAGGCGGTGTACATCGCGGCCTGAGTCGCACGCCGGCGCGTGGAATTGCGCGCGTCGCAATAGAGGCGGTCCTTGGTTGCCGCGCAATAAACCGCCGAAAGCGTCTCGTTGCACAGGGTGAAGATCGCCAGCTGCGCCTCGCGGAACGAACAGCGTCGCACCGCATCGCGCACCACTGCTTGCGTTCCCGCAACCTGCGCGAGCATCCACGACTCCAGGCCCGTGTGCGAAATCGCGGACAGAATCGTGTCGGCCTCGGCGCCGTCAAAGCCGTCGAGGTTCGACAACAGGTATCGAATGGTGTTGCGCACCTTGCGGTAGCTCTCGCCGGCGACCTTGAAAAACTCACCATCGGCGCGAATGTCATTCTCGTAGTCCACGCCCGCCACCCACCAGCGACAAACATCGGCGCCATGCTCCTTCAGCAGCGCTTCGACATCGATGGTGTTGCCGATCGACTTGGACATCTTGCGACCTTCCTTGTCGACGATGAAGCCGTGAGTAACCAAACGCTTGAACGGCGCAACGCCAGTCGCACCCAGCGCAGGCAGCAGCGAAAGCTGGAACCAACCGCGGTGCTGATCGCTTCCCTCGAGATACATCTCGGCGGGGTAACCGATGCCACGGGCGCGCAACACCGAGTTCCACGAACTTCCCGCCTCAAACCAGACATCAAAGATGTCCTGCAACTTGGTGAGGCTCGCGACATCGAGCCCCTTGGGCGCGTGCGGATCGCTCGAAGGGTCGTAGTGCGAGAGCAGCTGCTCGGGCGATTCGAGGAACCACGCATCGCTGCCCTTCTCGGCGAAGCGCTTGGCAATGGCGCGCACGCTTGCCGAAGTCAGGAAAGTCGCGCCGTCGGCCGTCTTGAACGCAGGAATCGGCAGACCCCACGAGCGTTGGCGCGAGATGCACCAGTCCGGGCGCGACTCAAGCATGCCGCGCATGCGATTGCGTCCCCACTCAGGGGTGAACTGCACTTCGCTCTCGATCGCCGCAAGCGCGCGCTGACGCAAACTCTTGCCGTCGCGCTTCACCGGCAGGTCCACGCCGATGAACCACTGCTCAGTGGCGCGGAAGATCACCGGCGTCTTCGATCGCCAGTCATGCGGATAAGAGTGCATGAACTTGTGGTCATGGAACAAGTGGCCGCTCGCGCGCAGACGCTCGGCGACCTCGGCATTGGCAGTCCAAATCGACTTGCCGCGCAGCCAATCGGGAACGGTGTCGTCGTAGGTGCCGTCCTCACGCACCGGGCAATACGCAGGAAAGCCTTCCTTTAAACCAGTGCGATAGTCATCAGCGCCGTGGCCAGGAGCGGTGTGCACCAGGCCGGTGCCGTCCTCGAGCGTGACATAGTCGGCGCCGACGATGCGACCCTTGCGCGGGCAGAACGGATGGTTGTACTCCAGTCCGATCAACGCGATGCCGTCGCACTCGCCGCGCACGACGATCTTCTCTGCGCCCGCCTTCTTCGCAACCTTGTCGACGAGTTCGCTGGCCAAAATCGTCGTGCTGCCGTCGATCTCCACCAGCGCGTAACGCGCGCGCTCATGCACGGCAATGGCGAGATTCGCCGGAAGCGTCCACGGCGTCGTGGTCCAGATCATGAAACTCGGAGTGGCATCGAGAAATCGCGATTCGTCGATCTCATCGTTGGCATCGCCAGTTTGCTCGGGCAATTCCGTGATCAATCCGAAAGCCGCCGCGACCTTGGCACGATCGCTCGCCTCGAAGTCAACATAGACCGAGAGATCCTCGCGGTCCTCATACTCAAGCTCCGCCTCGGCGAGCGCGGTCTTGTTGGCGATCGACCAATGCACGGGCTTGAGCGCGCGCATGACCACGCCCTGATCGATGAGATCGGCGAAGACCTCGAGCGTCTTCGCCTCGTACTGCGCCATGAGCGTGTAGTACGGATCGGCGTAGTCGGCGAGCGTGAGCAGACGCTTCATCTGCTCGGCCTGCAAACCGATGAACTTAGTCGCCGAAGCCGCGCATTCGCGGCGAATCGCCATGTGACGCTGCTCAGGGGTCAGCGTGTCAAGCTTGGCGGCCTTGCCCTTCTCATGCAGCTCGGTCATGACCTTGTGCTCGATAGGCAAGCCGTGCGTGTCCCAGCCCGGCACGAAGCGCACGCGCCGACCCTCCATCAGTGCGCCGCGCACGACCATGTCCTTCAGCACCTTGTTGAGCATGTGGCCAATGTGAATCGGCCCGTTGGCGTAGGGCGGCCCGTCGTGAAACACGAACGGCTCGGCGGTTTCGCGCGCAACCTGAAGGCGGTTGAACAGCTTCGCGTCCTCCCAACGCTTGAGCGACTGCGGCTCGGCCTGCACGAGGTTCGCCTTCATGGCAAACGCCGTCTTGGGCAGGTTGAGCGAGTCCTTGTAGGTCGGCTTCTCTTGAGAGGATTGGGCTTCGGACATTTTGGTGCTTTCCTTGCTACGGCCAGTCGCGACGCGCTGGCGTGAGGTCGAAGGATACACGCGTGACCGTAGGGTGGAGAGTGCAGACTTCCCCGCCATTGCGCCGATTCTCCGACATGCACGCCTCCGAGGATCCGCTCGCGCCCCCCGCGCCTTTCGCCACATTCGAGCGGTTGGCGTCGGGACGCGTGTTGGTCTGGGATCTCACCCTTCACGCCGCTGAAGCCCGACGGGTGGCGCCGGCGCTCGAAGCCGCGTTCACCTACCACGACGCGCTCGCCGTGGCGGGATCACGAAGACTGCGCGCCGACGGATCGCCCAACGACAACAAAGTCTCGGCGCAGGGTGTGTCTGCGCATGGGGTGTCCGCGCATGGAGTGTCCGCGCATGGGGTATTCGTCCTCCACCCCAAAGGATTTTTTCGCAATGGCCGAGGCGCGCCCCGCGACGGCGAGCGGTTTGATTGCGAAGTTGATGCCATCGACGCAGGCGTGATGGTCGTCGACGCCGAAGCTTTCGCGATCGCGCGCGGCGAAGCGTTGCTCGATCCGCGTGCGGGCTACGGCGCGTTGGCGATGTTGTCGCTTTCGCTGGAAATTCGCCGACGGCGCGCGGGCCGCGTTGTCGCTGTCGCAGCCGCAACGATTTGCGAAACCGACGCAAGCGACGCGTTGATGGAAACCCAGGGATTCAACAACCAAATCGCCAGCTCGCACTTCCGCTCTCACTTCGGCTTCGCCGCCGATGCCTGCGATCTCGACGCCGTCGCCAGCAATCCATCTCTGGCAGGATTGCGCTGGAATCCAGCAGTTTGGGGCGCATCGGCTCCCTTCGAAAAATACGACGAGCGCGGCGCCTACCACTGGAACCTCTACGCAACCCACGACGCCTACCGACGGCGCGCCGACACTCTCGCCTCCTTTCTGGTGGCCAACACGCCGCCCGGCGCGCAGCGGGTGATCGATGTTGGTGCAGGCGACGCGTTGTTCGCTGGCCTGATCGCCCGGCAAGGAATGCACGCGGTTGCGATCGATCCCGAGCCGCAGGCAATCGCGTGCGCGCGCGTCGCCATCGCGGCCGCCGAACTTTCCGAACGCGTTGAATGCATGCAAGGAAGCGCGCAATCCATTGCCTTTCCCGATGCAACCTTCCGCGCCGCCATGTTGCTCGATGTGATTGAGCATCTTCGAAATCCGATGCGCGACCTCGCCGAAATTCGGCGCGTGCTCATTCCCGGCGGCGTGCTGTTGGTGGCGACTCCGAACTGGCGTTACGGTCACCGCAACGATCCCGTGTACCACCTCGACGAATACCGCGACGAAGAACTCACGCGCCAACTGCGCGCCTGCGGATTCGAGGTCATGACCACCGCGCACATCAAGGGCGCCTACGACGATGTGGTTGTGCTCGCGCGTCGGCGCTAGGCCTGCCGCGCCCGCGTCAACTCACGGATGCTCGCCGGGCTTCACCACTTCGTCGAGGTACTTCTGAAACTCGCCCATCTTGTACGAGATGAAGCAAAGCGCGTGATGCAACGCGAAGTACTCGGGATCGCCCATGTCCTTGTCGATGTCGCCCCGCAGGCGGTTGAGTTCGGCGATGACGACTTCGGCCTTGATTTTCATCGGTAATTCCTTGCTCATGGCGCGTGATCCGCATGATCGTGATCGGCATGGTCATG